>NZ_JAMXRX010000002.1:0-664105 GCF_024124605.1 Halomonas sp. CnH100-B
CAGGTTGCCGTCGCGGCTGGCTAGATTCAGAGCCAGCTCGAAGGGCTGGGAGAGGGCTTCACGGTGGGTGAAGTCGACCACGGCGATCTCGTCAATGCCGGGTAGCGTCACGGTAAAGTGCAGTCCGTTGCTGAGTGCCATGCCCATCCTCCTTGGATCATCAACCGCTAATGAGAAACAGTGAGGATAACGGGAGAGTAAGGAAGGGCAACCCCAGATCAGTAAGAAGTGACTATCTCTTACAGGTAAGTAAGCAATGTCTTACAAGATTTTAAGAGATCGCTTACAAAAAGTGGGGTTATGGCTAAAAGCAGCGGAGCGGCAAAACGCTCCGCTGCTTTTAGCCGAACTTAAACGGATTCAACCCATTGGCTTGCTGCATCATCATACGTTTAGCAAAAGGCACTCGCTCGGCCAAGTGCAGGCTGAGATCGCCCAGTTGGCGCAGCGGTTTTGCGCCGGTGAACAGGTGGTGGAAGCTATCGGTGGCGGCAATCATCGCTTGGTTGGCCAGGCGGCGCTGGCATTCGAAGCGGTGCAGGCTGATGTGGTCGCCGGGGTCGCGGCCTTTGATGATCAGCTCGGCCAGGGTGTCGGCGTCGTGTAGGCCGATGTTCAACCCTTGCCCGGCCAGCGGATGCACTACGTGGGCGGCGTCGCCAATCAGCGCGAGGCGTTTGCCGATGTAGCGCTTGGCGTGCTGGCGCTTAATGGGGAAGCTGGCCCTCGCCACAATACGGGTGAGCTTGCCCAGGCGTTGGGGGAAGGTGGTTTCGATGGCGTGCTGGAGCGCGTTGTCGGAGAGCTGTTCGCGGGCTTTGGTGGCTTCATTGCTGTCGTACCACACCAGCGAGGCGCGCTGGCCGGGCAGCGGCAGCATGGCAATCGGCCCTTTGGGGGTAAAACACTGCCAGCTAACGTCCTGCTGGGGCAGCTCGGTCTCGACGTTAATAATCATCGCTCGCTGGTGGTAGTCGTGGCTGGTCACGCCAATGCCTGCCAGCTCGCGCAGCGTAGAGCGCGCACCGTCGGCCCCTACAATCAGCCGGGCGCTTAGGGTTTTGCCGTTATCCAGCTCTAGCATGCGGGCGGTGGTGGCTGCCATGGTGCTCAGCGGGGCGCACTGGGTATAGCAGGTCACGCTGGGCAGTTCTTCCAGGCGCTGCCACAGTGCGTACTGCAAAGCGCGGTTTTCGATAAAAATACCGAAGTCGTTCATGCCGCTCTCTTCGGCGGAGAACACGGAGTGGCCGGTGCCATCCTGATTCGCCACATCGATATGCCGGAACGGGCAGCAGCGCTCGCCGGGCAGTATCGCGCCGCTGGCTTTCACAAACGCGAGCGACCGGGCGTTGAGCGATGAAATACGCAGGTCGTAGTCGCCGCTGGCGGGTTTCGGGGCGCTGCCGCGCTCGACGAGTCCTACGGAAATGCCCGCCTGGCCGAGCCTTGCCGCCAGGGCCGCGCCCACCATGCCGCCACCGACAATAATAATCTCGTGATCCCACTGCATGAGAGGCTCCTTACTCCGCTATCGAGGGCACATTGCATGTGCTTATATTGTCATACAGTATCGTTGACTTGTCGCAGTATTGCCTAGGGTGATCCATTGACGCAGGCCGTGGAAAGTACAGAAAAACGCGAGAGCAGCCAGGTGGCCGGGGAAGCACTGGCCGCTTTCATCAAACGCCACCCCAAACTCTGGGTGATTACCGGGGCAGGGGTGAGTACCGACAGCGGAATTCCCGATTACCGCGATGCCGATGGCCAGTGGAAGCGCCCGCCGCCGGTGCAGCACGGTGATTTCATGAGCTCCTTTGCAGTACGCCAGCGCTACTGGGCGCGGGCGCTGGTGGGCTTCAAAGCCATGCGCGAAGCCCAAGTGAGCGGGGCGCATCGGGCGTTGGCAGAGCTGGAGGCCATGGGCCATGTGGAGTTGCTGGTCACTCAAAACGTGGATCGCCTGCACCAGCGGGCGGGCTCGAAAAAGGTGATCGATCTTCACGGCAGGGCGGACGTGGTGGCCTGTATGGCGTGCGGCTATCAAATGATGCGTCACGCCATGCACAGTGAAATGGCGCGCATGAACCCTGCCTTTGCCGCGCTGGATGCCCGCCACGCGCCGGATGGCGATGCGGATCTGGAAACCGATTTCTCTACCTTCAAAGTGCTGGACTGCCCCCGCTGCAAGGGCATCCTCAAACCGCAGGTGGTCTACTACGGCGATGTGGTGCCCCCGGGGCGGCGGTTGGCGGCCCAGGCGGCGCTGCAGCAAGCTGATGCGGTGCTGGCAGTGGGGACGTCGTTGATGGTCTATTCCGGCTACCGCTTCTGCCGCGATGCCCACGCCATGGGGCTGCCCGTGGCATCGCTCTCGCTGGGTGTGACCCGTGCCGATGCGTTTTTGACTCACCAATGGCGCGCGCCGCTAACGCCGGTGTTGGAGCAAGCGGTGGCGTGCTTGAAGAGCGCTTAACGCGCTTTCGACACCCACGGGTTGCCCTCGCTCCATAGCCGCCAGGGGGCGTCGCGGTCGGCGGGTTGGGCGTAATCGATGCCGACTCTTGGGCCGCTGGCAATCGTACTGGGCGGCTCGCCGGAGGTAATCCACAGGCCGTTCGCCTGATCGCCGTTTTGCGTCATATCGTGGCCGTAGAGGGCGTTATCGATACGCAGTGCCAGAGTCAGTTTACCGGGGCCGTTGCTTAGATTACGCCCCGCCACGCTGCGCCATGCGCGCATGGCAGCCTCGCCGATCATCGGCTCTACCGCTCGAATCAATACCGCGCAGGGGTTGCCTTCCGGCTGGGTGACCACGTTCAGCAGCCAGTGCATGCCGTACACCAAATAGACGTAGGCGTGACCGGGCGGGCCAAACATCGCCTCGGTGCGTGGCGTTCTGCGCCGGTGGGCATGGCAAGCGGAATCTTCCGAACCACGGTAGGCCTCGGTTTCCACAATGCGCGCGGCCATTAGCTCACCATCGAGCTGGCGCACTAGCCAGCAGCCCAGCAGGTCTCGGGCGACTTCCAGCGTATCGCGGTTGTAGAAGGTTTGGGGCAGGGGCGTGAGTGGCCCTTGCTCTATCGGTAACTTAACAGGGGTTAACGTGTCTCTCTGCGGCATGCTATCGCCAATTACTTGAGTAAGCTGCTAGGGTATTCTGTAGGCCATTAATTGAAAAGCGGAGTTGCCCGTGCTGACCTTTGAACACCAGTTTGCCACCCTGCCAGAGCCTCTATGGGTGGCCTGCCAGCCTACGCCCGTGGCGCAGCCCAGCCTGATCGCGTTCAACGATGCCCTGGCCGCGCAGCTAGGTATGCAAACCCGGCCCGACGACGCCACGCTGGCCCAGTGGTTCAGCGGTAACCAGCTGCCGCCGGGTGCAGAGCCTAAAGCGCTGGGCTACGCCGGGCACCAGTTCGGTAACTTCGTGCCGCAGCTAGGCGATGGCCGCGCGCTGCTGTTGGGCGAAGTGGTGGATCAGCAAGGAGTACGCCGTGATGTGCAGCTAAAAGGCAGCGGCCGCACGCCGTTTTCTCGCGGTGGCGATGGCCGCTCACCCCTTGGCCCGGTGCTGCGGGAATACCTGGTGAGTGAATTTATGGCCGCCGTGGGCGTACCCACCACTCGCGCACTGGCTGCCGTCGCCACCGGTGAGCGCGTGGTGCGCCAAATGGCCGAGCCGGGGGCCGTGCTGACCCGCGTAGCCAGCAGCCATATTCGCGTGGGCACGTTCCAGTTTGCCGCCGTTCGCCGCGATGAAGACGCGCTAAAAGCGCTGGCCGACCATGTGATTACCCGCCACTACCCAAAGGCGGCTAACGCTGACGATCCGTACCTGGCGCTGTTGGAGGCGGTGACCGCCCGCCAAGCGACGCTGGTGGCGCGTTGGATGAGCTTGGGCTTTATTCACGGGGTGATGAACACCGACAACTGCAGTATTGCCGGTGAGACCATCGATTACGGCCCGTGCGCGTTTATGGAACAGTTCGACCCACAGAAGGTATACAGCTCCATTGACCAGGGCAGGCGCTACGCCTTCAACAATCAGCCGGGCATTGCCCAGTGGAACCTGGCCCGCTTTGCCGAAACCTTGCTGCCGCTCATGCGTGAAGAGGGCGATGCCGTGGTAGAGCAGGCCACCGAGGTTCTTCGTGGCTTCACCCAGCGCTTTAGCGCCGAACAGCGCCGCCTGCACGCTAATAAGCTGGGCCTTGCCCCGGAAAGCGACCGCGCCGCGCCGCTGATGGAAGCGCTGGAAATCCAGATGCATCAAGGCCGCATGGACATGACCGCGACGTTCGACGCGCTAACACACTATGCGCAAGCGCTGAGAAAGGACTCGTCAGCCCATTCCCAAAAAGAGGCGATGCTAGCGCTGACCACTCAGCCCGGCGGCCTGACCGCTTGGCTGGCCGACTGGGAAAACGCCCAGCAAGCGAGCCAGCAGAGTGAGCGCCTGGAGGCCATGCGCCAAGCCAATCCAGTAGTGATTCCCCGCAACCACCGCATTCAAGAGGTCATCGACGCGGCGGTAGAGGGTGATTTCGCGCCTTTTTACACGCTGCTCGCGGCGGTCACACAGCCCTTTGATGAATCCGAAGAAGCGCGCCGCCTAGCCGCCCCGGCCACGGAAAGCGAGCAGGTGTTGCGCACCTTTTGTGGTACGTAAATGCTGCACACCCTGTGATAAACTGTGCTTTTTTACAGCTAAGGGTGGAGGCAAGGTCGGCCTGTGCGCAAAATTATCCACTGCGACTGTGACTGCTTCTATGCGGCGGTAGAGATGCGCGATAACCCCGCGTTAACCGATATCCCCATTGCCATTGGCGGCAGTGTGGAGCAACGCGGGGTGGTCGCTACTTGCAACTATCCGGCGCGTAAGTTCGGCATCCACTCCGCCATGCCCATGGCTCAGGCGCTCAAACGCTGCCCCCACCTCACGGTGATTCGTGGCGATATGGCGAAGTACAAAGATGTTGCCCGCCAGGTGTTTGCTATCTACCGCGATGTCACCGAACTGATCGAGCCGCTCTCTCTGGATGAAGCCTTTCTGGATGTCTCGGAGGTCACGCTTCACCACGGCAGCGCCACCCGCATGGCTGAAGCCATTCGCCATCGGGTGAAGCAGGAAGTAGGCATTACCGTCTCGGCGGGCGTGGCACCCAACAAGTTTCTCGCCAAGATCGCCAGCGACTGGCGCAAGCCCGATGGGCTATTTGTCATCACGCCAGACGATATCGACGCCTTCGTGCAGCAGCTTCCGGTGAAAAAAATCCACGGGGTAGGGCCGCGCACCGCTGAAAAACTGGCTGAGCTGGGCATTCAGACCGGCGCGGATCTGCGCGCCCGGCCGCTTACCGAGCTGGTAGAGCGCTTTGGCCGCTTTGGCCATCGGCTGCATGAACTCAGCCATGGGCGCGATGAGCGCCCCGTTAAAACCCACCGCGAGCGCAAGTCGATCAGCACCGAGCTAACCTACTCCCAAGACCTACCCACCCTGGAAGCCTGCCGCCGCCAGCTCCCCGAGCTGATTAGCGATTTAGAGCGCCGCTACGCCCGCCTAGACCCGGCACCCGCCGTGCGAGGAGTAATGGTGAAGATCAAATTCAACGACTTCACTCAAACCACCGTCGAACACGCCGACCCCGCCCCCAACTTGGAACAGTTCGAAACCTTGCTGAACGTGGGATGGGCAAGGGGCGAGCGCCCCGTGCGCCTGCTGGGGGTGGGCTACCGCTTGGCGGAAGAGACCGCTGCCCAGCAGCTCTCGCTGTTTTAATTAGCCTGTTAATCCTTGGGTGGATTGACGGGTTTCAGTGCTCGCGTTAAAACAGACGTATGATAGATAGCGCTTCTTCCCGTTAGCCTAACCGCGAGCCTGCCATGCCTGCCGATGCCACCCAACGCCCCCGCTTAGTGTTTGCCCATGCCAACGGCTTTCCCGGTTTGAGCTACCGCAGCCTGTTAGACCCGCTGGCAGAGTCGTTCGATTTACACCCGCTAGATCGGCTAGGCCACCATCCGGATTACCCGGTGAACCACAACTGGGGCAACTTGGTGGAGGAGCTGATTAGCTACCTCCCCGATACCGACGCGCCGCTGCTGGGCGTCGGGCATTCGCTGGGCGGCACGCTGATGGCCATGGCCGCCGACAAGCAGCCGGAGCGCTTTTGTGGCGTGATTATGCTCGACCCGCCGCTGATGCTGGGGCCGGATGCCTGGGCGATGAAAGCGGCCAAGCGGTTTGGGCTGATGGATCGCATTACGCCGGCGGGTAAAACCAAAGGGCGGCGCAGCGTGTGGCCCAGCCGTGAGGCGATGGCGAACTCATTACGGCGGCGTGGTTTGTTTCGTGGCTTTACCCCTGAGGCGCTCAACGACTACATTGAAGCAGGCACGCGGCTTTTAGATGACGGTAGCGCCGAGCTGACCTTTGACCCGCGCATCGAGCTGGAGATTTTCCGCCACCTGCCGGATCACCTTTCCAACTTGCCGCAGCGCGTAGGCGTACCCATTCAACTGGTGGCGGGGCAGCAGTCGCACTTGATGACACCTTCACGGCTCAAGCGCATCGCTCGACGCGGGCTGCCGGTGAGTATGGTGCCTGGCACGCACATGTTCCCGATGGAGCACCCAGAAGAGACGCGCTCGGCGATACTGGCCGCGTGGCAGCAGTTTCAAACGGTACAGCCATAGAAGCAATGCAGCCATAGAGGCGATTAAGGAGACGATATGTACCTTTCCGTACAGCTGAGCTACTACCCGCTGGCCGATGATTTCAAGCCCGTGGTGAAAGAGGTGGTCAAACGTTTAGAGGCCACCGGGCTGGAAGTTCACCCCAACCGAATGAGCACCCAGGTGTTTGGCGAGTTCGATGAGGTAATGGCGGCACTGAGCGACGTGATGAAATGGTCGTTCGAGACCCACGGCAAAGCCGTGTTTACGGCTAACTTTTTAGAGGGTGACCGGCGGCCCCGGTAAATCCCTCCATGGCTGGCCTAACGTCATCCAACCCAGCCTAGCCGTTGCCACCTGCCTCGAAGGGCGTGTTGCTGATGAAGCGGTTGCGCCAATCAGCGCGCCACTGCGGCATACCGATGGAGAAACGCTGCGCCTGTTTATCGAAGCGCACCCAAACGATGGCGTCCAGGTAGCGGCTATCCTCCGATGTTTTCGAGAAGTCGATGTGCTGCGTGGCGAAAAGCGGCGTGCGGTAAACGGTCGAGGGCGTTTGCCGGTCGATGATGCGCAGGTAAGCGACGCCGCCCAACGGAGCAAGCAGCCCGGTTACCCTCACGGATTCGATGACGTAACCGCCCATCGGGCTAACCACCGAGACGCTGGCAGGCGCCTGCAGGGTGCTGTAAAGGCTTGTACCGAGGCCGAAGAGGGCGAGCAGCGCTATCCCAAACGCGACGAGAACCGCTTTTTTCATATGTACGCTTTTTCCTTGGTCAGCCATGCCAGCCCGACTTCTTTCCCCTACTGACTAACGTAACGCTGCGCGCAGCACGCCATTCGCAGCGCTACGTTTTGATCACTTACGAGACGAGTATTACGCACTTTCAGCACGCGTGCAGCGCGTTATCTCATCGGCTAGCTGCTCCAGTAACGCCGCATACAGTCCCGCATCCAGCGTCAAGCCCACGCCAAGAGGGTCCATCACGCCCAAGTATGCTGACGTATCGCCAAACACGTTGTTGACCATCTGCGGGTTGAACTGCGGTTCGCTGAAGACACACTGAATATTCTCTTCATTGACCAGCGTTTGTAACGCCTCGATGCGTGCTGGGCTGGGTGCAGACGCGTCGCCGATGGAAATGGCCCCCGCGGCCTGAACGTTAAAGGCTTCCTCGAAATACTGGTAGGCATCGTGGAACACGATGAAGCGGGTGTCGGCGCTGTGGGCGAGGCGCTCCTGAAGCTTTTGTTCCAGCGCGATCAGCGCGTCTTGTCCTTGTGCAGCATTGTCACGGTAGGCGGCAGCGTTATCCGGGTCGAGGTCGCTTAGCTGGTCGGCGATCGCCGTGAGCCACTGGCGCGCGTTCGAGGGTGATAGCCAAGCGTGCGGGTTCGTGCCGGTATGGCTGTGATGATGGCCGTGGTGATCTTGGTGATCTTGGTGATCTTGGTGATCTTGGTGATCGTGGTGGTCATGAGACTTGGCATGCGGATGTTCATGGTCATGCTTATGCTCGTGAGCTTGCCCCTCATCCAGCGTGAATGTCGCTTCTTCGCGGTATGCCAGTGTGGTGATGCCGGGCACGTCCATCAGCTCTAGGTGGTGTGCGTCTCCCGCTAAATGTTCTACCGGTCCTTCCAGCCAAGGGGTGAGCGAATCGCTGACCCATATCACCAGATCCGCACTGTCCAGCGCGCTGGCTTCCGAGGGGCGCAGCGAATAGCCGTGGGGAGAGGCGCCAGGCTGAATGAACAGCTCGGGCGTGCCCACGTCGCCCATGACGGTCGCCACCAACGAGTACACCGGGGGAATATCTACCGCGACGCGAGGCACTTCCGCCGAGGCTGCTAGGGGAAAGGCCGTCAGTAATGGCAGCGCGAAGTACGTTAAGCGGTATGGCATGGGAGCTCCTGATGAAACGGGGGTGAGTGAACGAGACAAGGAGGGACATTCGAGTATCGCTTGTCTTTATATTTATGTTATAACATAACAAATACGTCAAGAGCGGATGGCTATGATGTCACTTGCATCTTCCCCCCATCGTGAAGCGGTACTTAGCGTTCGTCAGTTGAACGTTCGCTTCGGTGGGCAGCAGATTCTCGAGAATATTCACTTCGATCTGTTTCGTGAGCAGGTGCTCACGTTAATCGGCCCTAACGGTTCGGGCAAATCGACGCTGGTGAAAACCTTGATCGGTGCGGTGAAGCCCACCTCGGGCAGTGTCACCCTCGCTCCACAACAGCGCATTGGGTACGTACCCCAGCGGCTCCATTTGGATGTGACGCTGCCGATGACGGTCCAGCGCTTCATCAACTTGCCGCGCCGCCATTCTCGTCAAGAGATCGACGGCGCGCTAAAAGACGCCGGGGCCGAGGCGCTTTTGCAGGCCAATATGAGCGATTTGTCTGGCGGGCAGTTGCAGCGCGTGCTGCTGGCGCGAGCGCTCCTGGTCAAGCCCGACATCTTGATTCTCGATGAGGCGACGCA
Source organism: Halomonas sp. CnH100-B (assembly GCF_024124605.1). NCBI lineage: Bacteria > Pseudomonadati > Pseudomonadota > Gammaproteobacteria > Oceanospirillales > Halomonadaceae > Halomonas > Halomonas sp. CnH100-B. The sequence goes on from NZ_JAMXRX010000002.1 coordinate 9,176, forward strand.
AGGTCTCGACCACCGAGGAACGGCGGCGTTTTATCGCCATATCGAACGCGTTCGCCACACCTACGGCTGCGCCGTGCTGATGGTCAGTCACGACCTGCACGTGGTGATGCAGACCGCCGATCACGTGCTTTGTCTCAATCGCTGTGTCTGTTGCCAGGGTAAGCCTGAGCACGTGGCCTCGACGCAGGATTATCGCTCGCTGTTCGGTGATCAAGCCGCACAAACGCTGGCGCTCTATCATCAGCAGTCTCAGGAGGCCGCCTATGCTGGATGATTTTATGTGGCGCGCCCTGTTGGCGGGCATGCTCGTGGCCATGGCGGCCGCACCGCTGGGTTGCTTCGTGGTGTGGCGACGCATGGCGTATTTTGGCGACGCGACGGCCCATGCGGCCATCCTGGGCGTTGCGCTGTCGCTGTTGATGAATATCTCGATTTTCCTCGGTGTGCTGACGGTAGCACTGCTGATGGCGACCTGTGTCTCTTTACTGAGCGGTCGTGGCTACGCCATGGATACGCTGCTCGGCGTGATGGCTCACTCGGCGCTGGCAGTGGGGCTGGTGGCCGTGTCGTTTCTCACCGGGGTGCGTATCGACCTTCACGCATATCTGTTCGGCGATATTTTGGCCGTTGGCAAACAGGATCTTTGGGTCATCAGCGGTGGCGTGGCGCTGGTGTTGCTACTGCTGTACTGGCGCTGGTCGCCTTTGCTGGCGGCGACGCTCAGCGAGGAGCTGGCTTACGCCAGTGGCATTCAGCCGCGTCGTGAACAGTTAGTGCTCACCCTGGCACTGGCCGTGGTGGTGGCCGTCGCGCTGAAAGTCGTGGGCGTCTTGCTGATCGCCGCGCTATTGATCATCCCCGCCGCGACCGCACGCCCGTTTTGCCGGACGCCCGAAGCCATGGCGATGGTAGCCGTTGGGGTCGCCATGCTGGCGGTCGTGACAGGGCTCAAAAGCGCCTACCTGCTGGATACCCCCACCGGCCCGACCATCGTCTCCCTGGCTGCCCTGCTATTCACATTGGCAACGCTGACGTCTCACGTTTGGCGCGTTTTTCGTCAGCGCCTTGCACCAGAGACTTACAAGGTTCCCATGCGCTAAATCAGTCGGGCGGACAGCGGGCCTTTGGGGCGGCTCGTCGCCACGCGCTAGCGCTTATATCGCCGACGCGGTGGCCTTTTTATTCGAGACGCGTACCGTCGGTCTTCGCTTACGCCTGCTTAACAGTGCCATGTGCCCGCGCTTTCACTGCGACAACCTGCCGGTGCGCCTCGTTACGACCTATGTTGGGCCCGGTAGCGAATGGTTACCGGAGTACGCCATCAATCGTACAGGGCTGGGGGCGCCGCACCCCGATAAACCCGAGATTGCCACTGACACTGCCGCCATCCAACGCCTTGCGCCCGGCGATATTGGTTTGATCAAGGGCAGCGGCTGGGTTGGCAGCGAAGAGCGTGGGTTGGTGCATAGAAGCCCTGCACTCGAAAATGGCCATAAACGCCTGCTAATGAGCATCGATCCCGCGTAAGTCTCTTGACGACGGTGAGAGGATCGGTAAGCCATGAGCTTGGCAGGCGGATATGAAAGCCCACTGCCAGGCGCTATAACGAAGCGAAGAGTGCCAGGAAAATACGAGCACCATGAGTGCCAAGCTAGATGGGGGCTGGATGTATGCAGGATTCAGCGTTCCTTTCTATTCGTCTACTCACGGGCTTTCTCGGCAGAAGCAAGATGAAAGTGGAGCAAGATGAAAGTGGAGCACATTGAAAGCTTGCACGCTCATCATGCCGCGGCGCGTAGCAAACGGTGGGGATAAAATGAGAGCGCTGGCGGGGGCCGCCAGCGCTCAAGGAGGGGTATCTCATGGAAAAAATGAGTGAGATTAGTGAGACAGCATCTCATCGACAATCTCTTCACCACTGAGCGATGAAGCGTAGTAGGTTGGCCAGTTGGTCACTTCCTCCAACAGCGCCTCACGATCATCTCCCCAGTACAGGTGGTAGTGGTGTGCAGCCGTCGGATAGATGCTGTGGTCGCTGAACTGAAGGTAGCGGGGGAGTTCGTCATCGGCTTCTTCTGCGAGTTCGAAGATGAAGCGAACACCTCGGTTGCCGGCTTCGTAATTTAGAATCTCGTAGCCATCGTAGTGGTAGTCGCCGGTCATCGGCTCGCCGTTGGTAAAGAAGGTGACGCTGCTTCCATCGATGACGATCCGCTCTACATCAGTGGCGTAACCGGTATCGTAGTACGCTTTGTACTCCTCGGCGCTTTTGTCTCCCTCCTCGGCCTTATGGGCGAAAACAGGGTCTAACGTGCCGTCCAACAAATAAGGATAAACGGACTGCCAGTCGCCTTCCCAATCGGTAAGCGGGCGATCGGCAATTTGGTCATCGTCAAAGTAGCCCGCATAGATATCGTTATCATGCGAATGGTCATGGTCATGGTCATGAGCGTGCGCGTCGCTGTGGCTATGGTCATGATCATGATCATGACTATGGTCGTGATTATGGTCATTGGCCTGGGTGACTTGAGCGCAGGTCAGGAGTGCAATGCTGAAGGCCAGCGTGCTGATTTTCGGGTTAGCAAGTACAAACATGACTCATTCTCCATATTGGCGGTATTTGATTATGTTATAACATATCTTTAAAGGGTTTCAATAGAGCGGAATCAATGATCTAGGGCCATCGTTTGTTTACGTTGGGAATGTGTCCACTGGACTTAGATCTGGCTCAACAACTTACCTAGCGTTTCCATCCCCCGTTCGCTGCGCTGGGTCCAGGGGTGGCCATAGCTTAAGCGAATGCAGTGGCGAAACTGTTGGGTCGCGGAGAAAATGGGCCCTGGCGCGAGGCTAACGCCATGGTCGAGCGCTGTGCGAAACAGCTGCAGCGAATCCACGTGTTCGGGAAACTCCACCCAAAGGAAATAACCGCCCGCAGGTCGGGTGATGCGCGTATGCGCTGGGAAGTAGCGATCTGCTGCCGCCAGCATGCTGGTTTGTTGAGCTTCTAAGGCATGGCGAAGCTTGCGCAAATGGCGGTCGTAGCCACCGTGTTGTAAATAGTCAGCAATGGCAGCCTGGGCGGGGATAGAGGGGGAAATGGTGGTCATTAGTTTTAGCCGCGAGATCTCCTGGGCATAACGCCCGCCCGCTACCCAGCCCACCCGATAGCCGGGTGCCAAGCACTTCGAGAAAGAGCTGCAGTGAATCACCAAGCCCTCATCATCAAAAGCCTTAACGGGGGCGGGTGGCGTGCTGCCAAAATAGAGCTCGGCATACACGTCATCCTCTAGCATGGGCACTTGGTGCTGCTTTAATAATTGGTAAAGCACCTGCTTGCGCTCGTTGCTTAGGCTGGCGCCGAGGGGATTCTGCAGATGGCTCATAAACCAGCAGGCTTTGATGGGCAGCGTGGCCAATCGCTCTGCCAGCACGTCTAGGTCAATCCCTTCCCGAGGGTGAACCGGAATTTCCACCGCGCGCAGTTTGAGCCGCTCCAACACCTGCAGGCTGGCATAAAAAGCAGGCGACTCAACCGCGACCAAGTCCCCCGGCTGGGTCACGCACTGTAGGGCTAGATTGAGCGCCTCCATTGCGCCATTGGTAATCACCAGTTCGTCCATCGGCAGTTGAATGCCGCCCAGCATGTAGCGCAGAGCAATCTGCCGGCACAGGTCGGTATGTCCGGTGGTCATATCGGCCACCACCTGTTGGGGCGAAAGCGCCCGCAAGCCGCGTGTCATGCTGATACTCAAGCGAGAGAGTGGAAACAGCTCAGGGCTAGGAAAAGCCGAGCCAAAAGGCACCGTTTGATCATCCTGCAGTGAGTCCAGCACTGAAAACACTAGCTCGCTGACCTTCACTTCCGCTGGATCGGTGGGGTGTAGCGTGACGCGGGGTTCGTTGGTCAATCGCCGCGCATGTTCACGAACAAAGTAGCCCGAGCGCGCCCGTGCACTGATAAGCCCCTGGTTTTCCAGCAAGTAGTACGCCTGAAACACTGTCGAGGGGCTAATGCCGTGATGGCGGCTCGCTTGGCGCACTGACGGAATGCGCTCGCCTGGGCCCAGTACGCCTTGGCGAATCAGCGTTGCTATCTCATCGGCAAACTGTTCATAGCGTTTCATGGCATAAACCTGCAGGTGCTTGGCGCGGGTGCTTAGTGGGATCAACAGAATCGATACTCTCAATCAAAAGCATATCAAAACTGATACGGCTTTTTTCTCTAAAACTGCATCTGTTTTAGTGGTTGGCTGGGAGAGCATAGTAGCGGCTCATTCGGTGACGCCCCTCGACCGTATAGATCGCCACTCCCTCTTTTCTGGATATCGGTATGACGCAACGCATTCCACTGCAAGACCTAACCACCGATGCAGCCGTTGAACAACATTCGCCTCAGGCGAAACCTACGGGTCGCTCGCCCTCTAAATCCGGGCATATCTATGTGCGAGAAATACAGGGCTTTTTTCAGCGCATAAGGCGTTATTCCAACTGGCTGCTGATAGCGCTTTATGTGGGCTTGCCTTGGCTTCAGTGGGGTGACCGCCCCATGGTGTGGTTTGACCTCTCTGCCCAGGAGTTTCATCTCTTTGCGGCGACGTTTTATCCCCAAGACTTTATTCTACTGACCTGGATTTTGGTGCTGTGCGCGTTTGGTCTGTTTTTGATCACGGTGGCGGCGGGGCGAGTGTGGTGTGGCTATAGCTGCCCACAAAGCGTATGGACGTTTCTGTTTATTTGGTTCGAGCACCGTCTAGAGGGGCCAAGGCACCGTCGGATACGTCGCGACAACGCATCTAACACGCTGGGGTCGTTATGGCGAAAAGGCGCTAAACATACCGCTTGGCTACTGATCGCATTGGTAACGGGCGTCACCTTCGTGGGCTATTTTACGCCGGTGGGTGAGCTCGTAAGGGATCTACTCAGTCTCGAGGTCCACCCTTGGGCGCTGTTCTGGATCGGCTTTTTTACCCTGTTTACCTACCTGAACGCTGGCTGGTTGCGCCATCAGGTGTGCCTGCACATGTGCCCCTATTCACGCTTTCAGTCGGCCATGTTTGATAGCCATACGCTGATTGTTTCTTACGATCCCGCCCGTGGTGAGCCCCGTCGTGGCCACCGAAAAGAGGTTGCGGAAGCGGCTGTTGGGGGCTGTATTGATTGCGAACTGTGCGTGCAGGTGTGCCCCACGGGGATCGATATTCGTGATGGCCTGCAGTATGAGTGTATTGGCTGCGCGGCGTGTATTGATGCCTGCGATAGCGTGATGGCGCGTATCGATAAGCCGCTGGGCCTGATTCGCTATACCACCGAGCGCGCGCTAGAGGGCAAACCTACGCGGTTTTGGCGACCTCAGCTGTTGGCCTATACGGTGGCGCTGCTTTCTATGGTGGTTTTGTTGATTGGTTTCTTGAATGCCCGGGTGCCTATAGATGTAGAGGTCGCCCGAGATCGTCAGGCGTTGTTTGAAAGCACGGCCGAGGGGCGCATTATCAACTACTACACCGTGACGCTGCGCAATCAAGATACGAAGGAGCACCAGTACGCGCTATCCGCCACCGGCTTGCCCGGCCTGCGTTTACAAGGGGCTGACACATTCGTCTTGGCCGCTAATGAAACGAGGCAGTTACGCGTGGCGCTCAATGCGGACGCGTCAGCGTTGACCCAGCCGAGCCACCCGGTGGTGCTGCACATTGCTGCGTTAGATGAGCCTTCGATCTCCTCTAACATCGAAACGCGGTTTTTAGGATCGACCCGTCAGTAAGAGGGAGGCTAGGTGGGTTTGAGAATAAGTGGGTGTGAGGCTAAGTAGATTTAAGGATAAGTAAGAATGAGGATAGATAAATGATAACCGTGCTGATTTTCTTGATGATATTCGTGGGCGTAACAGCCGCTTGGTACCAGATTTACCAAATGCACTTCAATATCAATACGCCTAACGATGTGAAGCTTTCGGGTCATAAAAGTAGGCAGCTGGATACGCTCACGGCCGCTCAGCAAACGTCGTCGGATGAGGCCGATGCGTCACGCTTTGAAGAGGCGGCAACGCGCATCTTTGGGCGTGGATTTAACATGGATGCCCTTCGCATTGCGTTCTCTCAGGAGGGGCGAGCGGCCTATGGGCTGCCGCTTCTGCGCCGTCAGAGAAAACTCGCTCGTCCTTCGCCGCATCAGGCAGGAGAGGGCGGTGTTCGCGTGCGTCATCTGCGGTTGTTCAAGACGCGCTTGCCGTCTATCAACGTCAGGAATGCGTTCATTCTGGCGGTGATCGCAAACTGTGGGTTGGTTCAGCTATTGGCGGCGATGAGTGTGTATACCATTCACTACTCAGTCGACGTATCGGCGTTCGCGTGGGTCAATCAGCCGGTGATGATCCTATCGGCGATATGGGGCGTGGTGGTCTTGAATGTCCTGATCTTCAAGCTGGATGCCTATCTGCATGATCTTTACCAGGTAAGAGAGTTGAATCGGCGGGCGCCCCTATTCCGCTAACGACATAAGACGCATAAAAACGACAACGCCGCCCAGTGGGCGGCGTTGTGGGTGGTGCAGAGCGCTTAGATCAGCGATTCCAGGCAGGATTCGATGATATCCAGGCCTTCGTTCAGCACGTCGTCTTCGATGGTGACCGGCATCAAAAAGCGGATGGTGTTGCCGTACATACCGCACGAGAGCAGGATAAGGCCCTCTTCGCGGGCTTTCTTGCACAGCGCTGCCGCCAGTTCCGGGTTCGGCGTGCGGTCGGTTTTGTTGTTGACCAGCTCAAATGCTGCCATGGCGCCCATGTTGCGCACGTGGTCGATGCAATCAAACTTGCCCTGCCACTCGTTGAAGCGCGCGGCCAGTTTTTCGCCCAGTGCCTGGCTCTTCTCGAGGATGTTCTCCTCTTCGAAGACGTCCATTACCGCCAGCGCCGCCGCACAGGCGGTGGGGCTGCCGGTGTAGGTGCCGCCTAGGGAGTTCGGGCCAGAGGCGTCCATGATGGTGTCGGTGCCGACGACGGCAGAGATCGGCATGCCGTCGGCCATACTCTTGGCCATGGTCATCATGTCCGGTTCCACGCCGCTGTGCTCGATGGCGAACATCTTGCCGGTACGGCCAAAGCCCGACTGCACTTCGTCGATGATCATCAGCATGCCGTGCTCATCGCAAATCTCACGGATCTTTTCGAGGAAGCTCTTCGGCGCGGGATAAAAACCGCCTTCACCCAGCACCGGCTCAAGAATGATCGCAGCGGTGTCTTTCGGGTTCGCGTCGGTTTTCAGCGCCATTTTCAGGCCGCGAATCGCTTCGTCTTCGCTGACGCCGTGGTAAGGCACGGGGTAGGGCGCACGGAAGACGGTGCCCGGCATCGGGCCGAAATCGGTTTGGTAAGGGGCGACCTTGCCGTTCATCGCCATGGTGTAGAAGGTACGGCCATGGTAGCCACCGTCAAAACAGATGACATTAGAGCGACCGGTAGCGGCGCGGGCGATCTTCACCGCATTTTCCAGCGCTTCAGCACCGGAGTTCGCCAGCATGACTTTGGCGTGACCACGTACAGGGACGATGTGGCTCAGCTTCTCGGCCACTTTGACGTAACCTTCATAGGGCATGACCGTTTGGCAGGTGTGCATCACCTTATCCAACTGGGCTTTCACGGCTGCCACGACTTTCGGGTGACGATGCCCTACGTTCAAGACGCCGATGCCGCCAGCGAAGTCGATAAAGCGGTTGCCGTCGGCGTCCCAGATCTCAGCGTTTTCGGCGCGATCCGCAAAGGCGGTAGCGGGGCTTGCAGCGCCCGCAGCGACGTATTTCTGCTTTAGTTCGTTTAGCTCGGCATTGCTCATGACTCAGCTCCTTTAAGGATAGGGTGTTGCTTTAGCATAGTGCGCAATAGCGTTGATCACACTGATGACGATGCGATGACAATCCGGTTGCGCCCTGCTTGTTTCGCCTGATACATCGCTTTATCCGCGCGATCAAGCATTCGAGTACTCGACGCTTCAATGTAACATGCGATGCCCGCCGATAGGGTCACGGTCAGCTCATGTTCGGTGTAAGGCGTTTGCTCGACCTTTTGGCGGATGCGCTCCATGGCAATATGCGCCGAATCCGCATCGACCTCCGGCATGATGATCAAAAACTCTTCGCCTCCCAGGCGGACCTGGAAGTCGGTTTCCCGCAGCTGTTGATTGACGACCCGGGTCAGCTCTTGGAGCACGCTGTCGCCGGTGCTGTGGCCGTAGGTATCGTTGATGTTCTTGAAGTCATCCAAATCGAACAGCACGATACTGAGCTGATTGCCGTAGCGGCGGCAGCGCTCTAGGGCTTCGTCCAGCTTGGCGAGCCCTTGGCGACGGTTGAGCAGCCCGGTGAGTTCGTCGTGGTGGGCCAAATATTCCAGGCGCTCGTTGGCTTGTTTCAAGCGCTCTTCGAGCAGCTTACGCTGGGTGATATCGACGATGAAGGTAACCTTGCGAGAAGCACCGTCGTCGCCCTCGATGCGGGCAGCTTCGGCGATGATGGTGCGGGTTTCGCCGTTTTTACAGCGCACTTCCCACTCTTGGCGAAGCTCATGGGTTTCATCGCCTTGAATGAAGTCATCGTGTAGCAGGCGCATGTGTGAGCGGTACGCTTCGGGCACCACGAGCGTGAAGTGCTGGCCGATCAGCTCCTCTTCCCGATAGCCGTAGAACTGGCAGTAGGCCGGATTGACCATCTCGAAATTCCCGTGAGGGTCGGTAATGCAGATGCCCAGTGGTGCGGTCTTGATCACGTTCTCCGTATTGCGTTTGGAACGGTTGACCAACTGGTAGAGATGGTCCGTGCTCATGCTTGTCATTCAGCTCTCCGTGCTTAGCTGGGCCTCTGACCGCAACGCTTCAAGCAGTGGTGTCAATTCGGTGCCCAGTTTGCCAATGGCGGGTTTGGCGTAATAAAAGCCCTGCTGGCGAGTAATGCCCGCCCGGGCGAGCCATAGGGCTTCAGCTCGGGTCTCTACCCCTTCGGCAATCAGCGTCATGTCGAGTTCGGCGGCGAGCAAAATAATGGCATTGAGCAGTGCTTGGCGACGGGGGTCATGGTCGCACTGCATGACCAGCTCGCGGTCGATTTTCAGCTTGTCCGGGGCAAGGTCGGTGAGCAGGTCCAGGTTGGCATAGCCGTTACCGAAGTCGTCGAGAGCCGTTTTAAACCCCATGGTGCGGTAAGCGTCGATGATATTGCACAGGTGCTGCCGGTCGCGCACTCGCTCGGTTTCGGTAATCTCGAAAATCAGCTTGTCCATCGGCCAGCCTACCCGCTGGGAGACTTCCAGCGTGGCCTGAATGCACGCTTCTGGCTCGTAAACCGCGTTGGGCAGAAAGTTGATGGAGAGATCCGTGGTCATACCCAGCTCACTGGCGAGCTCGATGGCTTTGACGCGGCAAGCTTGATCGAAGCGGTAGAGCAGCTCATCGGTGACTTGAGAAATGACGCTCCAGGCAGACTCGCCATTGATCCCCCGCACCAAGGCTTCATGGGTGACCACGCGGGCCAGCCGAACATCGACGATGGGTTGGAACGCCATCGTGAAATCAAAAGGCAGTTCCCCTTCACAGCGTTTACACGTGCCGTTCACCCGTGCGCAGTTGCCCATAACGTCTCCTGAAGTGTTCGCTCGCGCTCGCTTGCGTGGCAGAAATACCGCGCACTGATGTCGTCAAAAGCCTGAGTATGTGAGTGTTTTCTAAACAAATAGTGAAATAAGCCGTAGTCGCAGTCTAGCCGCTCATGCTCTTTCTGTATAGGTTTTGTATAGAGAACTATGGGCAGTGCGGGAGCGGATTCCCCAATGAAAAACGCCCCGCAGGGCGTTTGGAGAGCGGCGTGATGCCTCGAGCGGCCTAAATGATGCCTGCTTGACGCAGCGCCAGGCGCTGTTCATCGGTAATGCCGATGGCATCCAGCACGCTGTCCGTGTGTTCGCCCAGGGTTGGCGGTGCGGTACTGGCGCTGATCGATTCGCCGTTGATACGAATCGGGTTCGCCACCAAGTGCACTTCTCCCGCCAGGCGATGGGGCAGCGTTTGCTTTATGCCTCGGGCTTTCACATGGGGGTCGTCGAAGACGCGATCTAGGGTGTTGATTGGCCCGCAGGGCACGCCCACCGCTTCAAATGCTGAGAGCCACGTATCCGTAGGCTGCGATGCTAAAGCGAGTTCTAACATTGGCACCAGCGTCTCGCGATGCTGCACACGGCTACCGTTGGTGGCAAAGCGTTCATCTTGCGCCAACTGCGGCTGATCGATCACTTGGCAGAAGCGCTTGAACTGCTCGTCGTTGCCCACCGCCACGATCATATGACCATCCGCCGTGGCAAACGCCTGGTAGGGCACGATATTGGGATGCGCGTTGCCCAACCGCTGAGGCACCTGACCAGAGGTCAGGTAGTTCAGCGCCTGGTTCGCCAGCACGCCTACCTGAACATCCATCAGGGCCAAATCAATGTGGCAGCCTTCGCCGGTGTCGCGGCGCTGGTAGAGCGCGGCCAGCACTGCGTTGGCGGCATATAGGCCGGTAAAGATATCGGTAAAGGCCACACCGCTTTTGACCGGGCCGCCACCGGGCTCACTATCCGGCTTGCCAGTCAGGCTCATGATGCCGCCCATGGCTTGAATCATGAAGTCATATCCCGCCCGGTGGGCGTAGGGGCTTTCCTGGCCAAAGCCGGTGATCGAGCAGTAAATAATGCCGGGGTTAATCGCCTTTAAACTGGCGTAATCCAAACCGTACTTCTTTAGCCCGCCAACTTTGAAGTTCTCCAGCACCACATCCGACTGAGCGGCGAGCTGTTTAATCAGCGCTTGGCCTTCGGGCTTGGCCATATCTACCGTCACCGAGCGCTTACCGCGATTGGCGCACAGGTAGTACGCCGATTCAGTGCTGCCGGAGAGCCACGGAGGCCCCCAGTGGCGCGTGTCATCGCCGCTTTGGGGGCGCTCGATTTTGATCACCTCGGCCCCCATGTCGGCCAGCATCTGCCCGCACCATGGGCCTGCCAGCACCCGAGAGATATCGAGGACTTTAATGCCTGCCAGGGGCTTTGCGGCTATGCTCATTGGGCGCCTCGTGAGTGGTGATCGATTCGTTAATATGCGTTAGTCGGTATGGATTAGAAGAAGGACTGAATGCCGGTTTGCGCGCGGCCCAGAATCAGGGCGTGCACATCGTGGGTACCTTCATAGGTATTCACGGACTCCAGGTTCACCATGTGACGAATCACGCCATACTCGTCAGACACGCCGTTACCGCCGTGCATATCGCGGGAAACGCGGGCGATATCCAGCGCTTTACCGCAGTTGTTGCGCTTGATCAGCGAGATCATCTCCGGTGCCCAGTTGCCGCTGTCCATCAAGCGACCCACCTGCAGAGCGGCTTGAAGGCCCAGGGTGATCTCCGTCTGCATATCGGCCAGTTTTTTCTGAATGAGCTGGTTGGCGGCGAGCGGGCGGCCAAACTGCTTGCGGTCCAGAGTGTACTGGCGAGCAGCGTGCCAGCAGAATTCGGCGGTGCCCATCACGCCCCAGGCAATGCCGTAGCGGGCTTTGTTCAAGCAGCCGAAGGGGCCTTTCAGGCCGCTAACGTTAGGCAGCAGGTTCTCTTCAGGAACGAAGGCGTTGTCCAGCACGATCTCGCCGGTGATCGAGGCACGCAGCGACACTTTGCCTTCGATTTTCGGGGTGGAGAAGCCTTCGGTGCCGCGCTCAACAATAAAGCCTTTAATCTGGTTGTCGTGGGCGGCAGATTTCGCCCATACCACGGCAATATCGGCAATCGGGCTGTTGGTGATCCACATTTTCGCGCCGGTCAGGCGGTAGCCGCCATCGACCTTTTCCGCGCGGGTGATCATGGAGCCTGGGTCGGAGCCGTGGTCGGGTTCGGTCAGGCCAAAGCAGCCGACCATCTCGCCGCTGGCCAGCTTGGGCAGGTACTTCTGCTTCTGCTCTTCAGAGCCGTAGGCTTCAATGGGGTACATCACCAGCGACGACTGCACGCTCATGGCTGAGCGGTAGCCGGAATCGACACGCTCTACTTCGCGGGCAATCAGGCCGTAGGCCACGTGGTTCACGCCTGCACCGCCGTACTCCGGGGAAACCGTCGCGCCCAAGAGGCCCAGCTCGCCCATCTCGTTCATGATCTGACGATCAAAACGCTCTTCACGGAAGGCACTGAGCACGCGTGGCTGCAGATTTTCCTGGCAATAGTCGTGAGCCGCATCGCGGATCTGGCGCTCTTCATCGGTGAGCTGGCTTTCCAGCAGTAGCGGGTCGTCCCAGTTGAAGCGTGTCATGGCGTGAACTCCGAATAGTGATCTTGTTGCGTCCAATGTATCGCCGTTATTTAAAAATTTCTACATTTTTTTAAAACGCAGAATTTAATCGATACCACGAGCTTGAAGCACCCGGGTAATGATCGGCACCGGCGTCATGAGATGGTCACGCATCAGGTTGGCGGCTTGCTCGGCGTTGCGCGCCAGAATCACGTCGACCAAAGCGGCATGCTCCTGGCGTTTGGTGTCAAGGGCTTGGGGCGACATCACGGTCTCTTGCAGCCATAAGTGGCGGTAACGCTCTACCTGATCGAAGAGGGTATCGCGCATTTGCAGCAGGTGCGGCGAGTTACAGCCGCTGGCGATGGCGGTGTGGAATGCTTTGTGGCGTAAATCCCAGCCGTCCAGCAGCTCATCGGGGGAACTGACCTCGGTGACCTTGGCCAACCGGTGGGCAGTAGCCAGCACGTTCGCTTCCCAATCGTCATCGCCGCGCTCGATCGCCAAGCGCAAAATCAACCCTTCTAACTGGGCGCGGGCATCGTAGATATCGTTCAGCTCGGCCAGCGACATCGCCGCCACCCGATAGCCGCGCTGGCTAATCGCTACCACTAAACGGTCGGCCACCAGTTGGGAAAGCGCTTCGCGCAGCGGCCCTGTGCTCACCCCGTAATACGCTTTTAAGCGGCTCATCAAGAGCTTCTCTTCCGGCGCGTAACGGCCGCGAATGATATCGTGCTTTAGCGCGTGGTAGGCGCTAATCGCGAGGTTTTGGCGCGGCGCATCGTGCTCCATAAGAACTCCTTAGACCAAGGTTCGTTAGACCAATGTAGGGGCGTGGCGATCAACGTGAATTAACGGCTATTATCAATAAATTTTGAAAATTTGGCACAGGTAACGACATTCATGTGGGATTTCATCATTGTCGGTGGCGGTATTTTAGGCTTCTCCACCGCCATGCAGCTGCAACAGGCCTACCCGGATAAGCGCCTGCTGGTGGTCGAGAAAGAGTCGGGGGCGGCCCAACACCAAACCGGCCACAATAGCGGGGTAATTCATGCGGGGGTGTACTACACGCCGGGCAGCCTGAAAGCGAAGTTTTGCCTGGAGGGCAACCGCGCCACGCGTGAGTTTTGCGACCAGCACGATGTGCGCTACGACATCTGCGGCAAACTGCTGGTAGCCACCAATGACCTTGAAAAGCAGCGCATGAAAGCATTGTGGGAGCGCACCGCCGCCAACGGGCTGGAGCGTGAGTGGCTGGAAGCCGATGCGCTCAAAGAGCGCGAGCCCAATATCACCGGCGTGGCGGGCATTTTCGTGCCCTCCAGCGGCATCGTGAACTACGCCGAGGTCACCCGTGCCATGGCGGCGGAATTCGAACGCTTGGGTGGTGAGATCCGCTTTGATCACTGCGTGACTGGCCTTGAAGAGCGCACCGATGAGGTGGTGGTGACCACCCAACAAGACACCTTCACGGGGCGCTATCTCGTCACCTGTTCTGGCCTGATGGCGGATCGGGTGATTCGCATGCTGGGCAAAGACCCTGGCTTTACGATTTGCCCGTTTCGTGGGGAGTATTATCTGCTACCCGAGCACCACAACCAGATCGTGAATCACCTGATTTACCCGATTCCTGACCCCGCCATGCCGTTCTTGGGCGTTCACTTGACGCGGATGATCGATGGCACGGTGACCGTAGGCCCCAACGCCGTGCTAGCGCTGAAGCGCGAGGGTTACCGTAAGCAGGATATGTCGCTAAGCGATATGGGACAGATGTTCACCCATCCCGGTATTTTGAAAGTGTTAGGTAAACATCTGAAACCTGGGCTGTTTGAGATGAAAAACTCGCTTTATAAGCGTGGATATCTAGAGCTGGTGCGTAAGTATTGCCCTAGCTTAACGCTTGACGACCTAACGCCTTACCCAGCTGGGGTGCGCGCTCAGGCGGTCTCCAACGACGGCAAGCTGGTGGATGATTTTCTGTTTGTGAATACAAAACGTACGGTGAACGTGGGCAACGCCCCGTCGCCGGCGGCGACCTCGGCACTGCCGATTGGTGCTCATATCGTGGAGCAGGTCAACACCCTGGTAAACTAAGCTGAGCGTGTGGCCTGTATTAGCATCCCACGCACTAGCCGTGCTAACTTCTTGGCACCGCCCCGGGCAGCCGTAACGGCGAGTCGGGGCTGGGGCTTCACACCTCCTTTACGTCAACCATACCTATAAGTCCAAGCAGGACGGAGGAAACGCTCATGCGAACTCTAAAATATACCGTAGCCGCATCCATGCTAGCCGTGGCGCTGCCCGCTAGCGCACAGCAACTCTCGATTGCCACCGGTGGTACCGGCGGCGTGTACTACCCCATCGGCGGCGGCTTTGCCGAAATGATCAACAACCACATCGACGGTGCCCAGGCCACGGCCGAAGTGACCGGTGCCTCCGTCGAAAACATGGGCCTGATCATGCGTGGCGATGCCGACATGGCGTTGGCGCTGGCCGATACGGTCTACCAAGCCTACACCGGTACCGGCGATTTCGAAGGCCGCCAGATCGAGAACACCCGTGCGCTGGCGTCGGTATACCCGAATGCCGTGCAGCTCGTCACCTTGGCAGAGTCTGACATCGAAAGCATCGCGGATCTGGCTGGAAAGCGCGTGTCGGTCGGCGCACCGGGTAGCGGTACCGAGCTGAACGCCCGTGCCCTGCTGGAAGCCAATGGTGTGAGCTACGAAGACTTTACCCCCCAGCGTTTGAACTTCAACGAAACCGCCGATGCGATCCGTGATGGCGACATCGACGCCGGTTTCTGGAGCGTTGGACCGCCCACCAGTTCTATCCTCAACCTTGCCGCGACACGCGATATACGCCTCATTGGCCTGTCGGATGAAGAGATCGCCAACGCACAAGAAGCCGAAGCCGTCTTCGCCCCTTACGAGCTGGCCGCCGGTATGTACGACGGCATGGACGAAGCGGTGCAGACCATCGGTATTCCCAACGTGCTGGTCGTCAACTCTGATATGGATGAAGAGTTGGCCTACCAACTGACCCAGCTGCTGTTTGAAAACACCGATGAGCTGATTGCCGTTCACCCGGCGGCTAACGACACCACCATCGAGTTCACCATGAACTCAACACCGGTGCCGCTGCACCCGGGTGCGATTCGCTACTTCGAAGAAGTCGGCGCTGAGATCCCGGACCGTCTGCGCCCTTAATCCATTAGGAGCTGTGCCATGCAGTGGCAACGACGACTGATGGCGCTCTTACTGGTGAGTGGTTTGTTCGCCGAAGCGGGGGGCTCCCTCGCTTCGGCGACTGCGTCTAAGCGCTTGACGGTGGTGACCGAGCAGGGCGACACGCTAGTGGATACAGCAGCGCCAGAGGGCAGCCGCTGGTGCATCCAGTGGCAGCACTCTGTCGAACACTTCACGGTGTTGGACTGCTACCGCAACGCGGCCGGTACGCTGCTGCTCGAGCGCAGCCATCAACCGGATTTTGCCGCAGGGCTTGGACATATCTTTGGGCGTGGTGAGCAGGTATCCGACGGTGAGGGCGGTTACTGGATCAACGCAATCAACGAACCAGTGGCGAACAACCGCTACGTGCTACGGGTAGGCTCCGAGGCCGTCAACCACCGTGTCATATGGCCAGATGGCGAGCATCCCACCGTGAGCTTGAGCGAGCGGGCCGCCGGTCAGCGCGTCACGATTGCTTTGTCATCGCCCTAAATCCTGCGTCGCTTGCCAGCTATGTGCGCTTATCGATGTCACGTTTCATAAAAATTAAGTGGGTGTTAACCCCCTAAGTTAGCTAACGCTTCCGAGGACTTCATGAACGAATCCACGCCACCGCCGACTGTGATGCCGGGCGGCAATGCGATTCAACCCCGCTTCGTTTTATGGTGTATCACCATCGTGGCGGTGGGACTCTCGCTCTTCCAACTCTACTCGGCGGGTATTCAGCCGCTGGGCCTGTTCTATCAGCGCAGTATTCACCTGGCGCTGATCATGCTGCTGGCATTTTTGATGTTTCCGGCCTTCGGGCCTAACCGAAAGCGCGGCATTCTGGGCTGGGGCATCGACCTCGTCTTCTTTGCCGGGGCGCTGATCACCGGCGGCTACCTGGTACTCAACCTCGATGCCATCTTCAGTCGCGCCGGGTTCTGGAACCAGACCGATATCTTGGTCGCGTGTATCGCCACGGTCACCGTGCTGGAAGCCAGCCGCCGCGCGGTGGGCTTTGGTATGACGGTGATTGGCCTGTTGGCCATTATCTACGCCTTTGCTGGCCCCCGGGGGGAGCTGCCTTGGCTGGGCGAGTGGATGCCCGGCATCATGGAACATCGTGGGTATAGCCTCGACCGTGTAGCGGGCCAGCTTTACCTTGGCCAAGAGGGCATTTTCGGCCTGCCGCTGGGAGTGGCGGCCACCTATATCTTTATTTTCGTGCTCTTCGGCGCCTTTCTGGAAAGCACCGGTGCCGGTAAATTCTTTATCGATATGGCCTATGCCGCCACCGGGCGTCAGCGCGGCGGCCCGGCGAAAGCCGCCGTGCTGGCCTCGGCGGGCATGGGCTCCATTTCGGGGAGCGCCATTGCCAACGTGGTGACCACCGGCGCGTTTACCATTCCGCTGATGAAGAAGCTGGGTTACCAGCCCAAACAGGCGGGGGGTATCGAAGCGGCGGCCTCTACCGGTGGGCAAATCATGCCGCCGCTGATGGGTGCTGGCGCGTTTTTAATCGCGGAATATACCAACACGCCGTACCTGGAAATTGTCAAAATCAGTATCCTCCCGGCGATCATGTACTTCGCAACGGTCTATCTCTTCGTGCATATCATCGCCTTGAAGCAGGGCATGCAGGGCATGGCCAAGAGCGAGCTGCCGCAAATGCGTCAGGTTATGAAGGATGGCTGGCACTTCCTGCTTCCGCTGGGGGTTCTGGTGTGGCTGTTGGCCATGAGCATGTCACCCATGCGGGTGGGCTACTACGCAGTCGTCACCATGGTGGCGGTGGCCGTTTTGCGCTACGCGCTGTGGTACTTCTTCGTGGCACCCAAACAGGGCGAGCCGGTCACGGTCGAACGCACTAAAGCGGTCGTATGGGCAGGCCTGGTGAAGCTGGTACAGGGGTTGGAGCTGGGCGCGCGCAATGCCGTCGCGGTCTCCATGGCTTGCGCGGTGGCGGGTATCATCGTCGGCGTGGTCGGTTTGACCGGGCTGGGGCTGAAGTTCTCCTCCATGATGCTGGCGTTCTCCGGCGGTAATCTGGTACTCGCGCTGCTGCTGGTGCTGATTGCGAGTTTGATTCTAGGCATGGGCCTGCCGGTGACCGCGAGCTATATCGTGCTGATCGTTCTCGTCGGGCCGGCGCTTACCTCGGAGTTCGGCGTGCCGCTGTTGATCGCGCACCTGGTGGTGTTCTGGTACTCCCAGGACTCCAACGTCACGCCGCCCATTGCGCTCGCGGGGTTTGCCGGGGCGGCCATTGCGGGCAGTAAACCCATGGAGACGGGCTTCCAGGCGTGGAAGTTTGCCAAAGGGCTCTATTTGATTCCGCTGTTCATGGTCTTCAATCCGGAAATCATCATCGGCGGGCCGGTGCTCGTGGTGGTCTGGAACGCGGTCATCGCGCTGCTGGCGCTCTGTGCGTTTGCGGCTTCGCTAGAGGGGTATTTGTTCACCCGCATGTCTTGGCTGCCGCGCCTGGCCATTGGCGGTGCGATCGTCGGTGTGTTCTACCCGAGTCTCTGGACCGAAATGGCAGGGGTCGCCGTGATGATCGTCGCCATCGCTGCCAACTGGCAGGCGAGCAAGCGGGAGACACCACCGGTTGCCGGTTGAGTGTGCCGAGTAGACAAGCAGCACCAAAAAAGCTCGGGAACGTCAGTTCCCGGGCTTTTCGTGTCAACGGCTCACCCGTGGGCTAACCGATGGTCGGTGCCTTAGAAGATCGACTCTGCCGTGCCTGACCCCTGCGAGCCGCTGGCCTCTTCCAGCTCCTGGCTGATACGGCGAGGCTGGAAGTCGGGCAGATGATCCTGATGGAACAGCTCCGAGATGCCGCCAGACTGGTCATCGTGCAGGCGACGGCCGGTATTCGGGTCCACCCGCGCGGTGACGATGGTATCGGGACGCTCTGGCAGCGCAGAGGGCGTCCCTTCCAGCGCATCGCCCATGAAGTCGATCCAGATCGGCAGTGCAGCATTCGCACCGTACTCGGCAATGGTGTCGTTGCTGTCTTTACCGACCCACACCGTCGTTACGAGGTTGCTGTTGAAACCGGCAAACCAGGCATCCCGCTGGCTGTTGGTCGTCCCGGTTTTACCGACGATGTCGTCCCGGTTCAGGCTTAGCGCTGCCCGGCCCGTGCCCGATGTGATGACGTCGCGCAGCATGTCACGCAGGATGTACACCGCTGCGGGGTCAGCGACGCGGGGCGCGATAGGGTAGCTCTTCCCATCGATCTCGACGGTTTCCTGGTCCTCGGCACAGTTCACGCAGGCCACCTGCGGCGTGGCTTCGTCGATGACTTCGTTATCGTCATCACGAGTGACGCGCTCGATAAACCAAGGCGCGACCTGGAAGCCTCCGTTGGCGATCACCGCGTAGGCGTTGGTCATCTCCATGGGCGTGAGGCTGGCGCTCCCCAGGGCCAGTGACAGGCCGCGGGGGAGGCGCTCAGGCGCAAAGCCAAAGCCTTCGAGGTACTGAATGGTGTGGTCGAGCCCCATGGTTTGCAGAACGCGAATGGTGACGAGGTTACGCGAACGCGCAAGCGCCGGGCGCAGGCGCATCGGTCCTTGGAAGTCGCGGCTGGAGTTCACCGGACGCCACAGCGAATCGCTGCCGTCGTCCAGCACCACCGGCGCGTCATTGACCACACTGGCAGCGTTCATTTCGCCATCCTGTAGCGCGGCGAGGTAGATGAACGGCTTGAAGATCGAGCCAGACTGGCGCTGGGCCTGAACGGCACGGTTGAATTTACTGGCGTTGAAATCGAACCCGCCCTGCAGTGCCAGAATCGCGCCGGTGCGCGGGTCTTGCGCCACCAGCGAACCTTCGGCATCCGGGCGCTGAGAGAGACGCAGCGTGCCGTCGTCGGTTTCGATGACACGGATCATATCGCCACGTTCGGCAATCTGCGCTGCGCTGCTGGGCTCGGCCCCGCGGCTACGCGGGCTCAAATAGGGGCGCGCCCAGTTCAGGCCGCTCCACGGAATGGTTTGCAGCTCACCGCCACGGGTCAGTACCTGCATCTCGCGGCCACTGCTCTCTACTACGATGGCGGGTTGCAGTAGGCCGTAGTTAGGCGTGCGCTCCAGTACCTGTAGCCAGTTGCTCACATCGCCATCCACACCTTCGACTTCAGTTTGGCTGCGTTGGGCAGCCTGACGTGCGGTTTGGCGAATTTCCGGCGACTCGGACAGCTCCTCTTCCAGGCCCTGGGTATTGGTCTGTTCTTGGGCTTCTACCAAGCTGGGCGCGATGTCTTCCTGCTCGGCACCGCGCCAACCGTGGCGCAGGTCGTACTCGATCAGACCATTGGCCAGCGCTTGGCGGGCAAAGGGCTGCAGTTCGCTGTCGATGGTGGTGTAAATACGGTAGCCGCCGGTATAGGCGGTGTCGCCAAAGCGCTCGATGGCGTACTGGCGAGCCATCTCTGCCACGTAGGCGGCATCCACTTCGGTTTGCGTGTAGTGACGGCGCGCGGTGACCGGCGCCTGCACGGCATTCTGGTAGGTATCGTTATCGATATAGCCAAGCTCGCGCATACGGAACAGGATCCAGTTGCGACGGATCAGTGAGCGCTCGGAGTTGGCCAGCGGGTTGAACGCGGAGGGTGCTTTGGGCAGCCCGGCAATCATTGCCGTCTCTGCCAGACTCAGCTCGGCCAGCGGCTTGTCGTAATAGGTCTCGGCGGCGGCAGCAATCCCGTAGGCGCGGTTGCCTAGGAAGATTTTGTTGACGTAAAGCTCGAAGATCTCCTCTTTATCGAGGATTTGTTCCATTTGCAGGGCCAGCAGAATCTCGCGAATCTTACGCGTGAAAGTCTGATCCAGGGTCAGCATGTAGTTACGCGCGACCTGCATGGTGATGGTAGAACCGCCCGATTGAATGGTGCCGCCGCTCTGTACCAGCTCGACCGCCGCCCGCGCTAGGCCGCGCGGGTCGACACCGGCGTGGTCGAAGTAGCTGGCATCTTCGGCGGCGATCAGCGCGTTGATCATGTCTTGGGGAATGTCGTCGAAGTCGATCGCCATGCGGCGCTCTTCACCGAATTCGCCGATCAGCTTGCCGTCGTTGGTAAAGATTCGCAGCGGCGTGTGCAGTTCGAAATCCTGCAGCTGGCGCACGTCGGGCAGGCCCGGCGAGAAATAGATAGCGGCACCGATCACCGCCAGTATAACCGCACCCGAGAGCGCAACGACCAGCGAAAATAGTGACAGCACAAGAGTTCGTAAAAACGTCATGAACAGTGGGCACCCGTGAAAAGAAGAGTAGGTATGGTGGTGTAACCGCCATAGCGCGCAATTGGCTGCCATTATAGGAAGGGGAGGCAGCGGCCACCAGTGTTGATATGACGTAGAGGCATTGGCGTGTGCCTTAACTAAAAATCATGTAACCTCGAAACTCGCACGACAGGCAGGCGGAGCCGAACTCAACATGCGCTTACTAAAACCCAGTAAAGGGTTGATTGGTGTCGATATTACGTCGGCTACCGTCAAGCTACTCGAACTCAAACGGTGTAACGACAACTATCAGGTCGAGAGCTATGCCGTGCGTCCGCTGCGCGAGGGCGCGGTGGTCGAACGCCGCATTCGTGATATGAACGATGTTGCCAACGTGCTGAGTCGTGCCGTCGAGCATGCCAAACCGTCTACGCGTAAGGCGGCCGTGGCCGTTCCGGCCAGCGCCGCCATTACCAAGACGCTCCAGTTTCCCGTATCGCTGAGCGAAGACGAAATCGAGGAGCGGATCATCGCCGAGTCTGACCGGCATATTCCGTTTCCGTTCAGCGAGGTAGCGTTCGACTTTCACTGCCTTGGGCCCGCGCCCTTCGATGACGAGCAGCAGCAAGTCATTCTGGTCGCCTGCCGCCAGCAGGACGTGTCGCAGCTCACTGAAACCTTGGAGCGGGCAGGGCTAGAGCCCGCGGCGGTAGACGTGGAAACCTTCGCCATGGAGCGTTCGCTGGCCGAGCTGCGCCGCCAGCTCAACGTAGACAGCGACCCCAACGCCTGCGTCGGGCTGGTGGATATCGGCGCGAACATGAACGCCTTTCACGTGGTGCGTGGTGGCCATATCGTCTACAGCCGCGATACCGTGTTTGGCGGCCGCCAGCTCACCGACGCTATTCGCGATCACTACTCCTTGAGCAACGAAGAGGCCGGCTTTGCGAAAAAGCGCGGTGGCCTGCCAGAGGATTACCACGACAAAGTGCTCAATCCGTTTCTGGAGACCGTCGTGCAGCAGGTGGGACGCTCGCTGCAGCTTTACTATACCGCTGGCCGCCAACACGAAGTGCAACACATCGTGCTAGCGGGCGGCTCCAGCGTCATTCCCGGCTTGGCCGAACGCATTGCCGAAGATAGCGGCATGTCGGTGACCATTGCCAATCCGTTCCAGCGGATGCGGGTCAACAAGCGCCTCAACATGGAAGGTCTGACCAACGATGCCCCTGCCATGCTCACCGCTGGGGGTTTAGCGATGAGGGTCGGGCTATGAGCATCACGATTAACCTGCTTCCCTGGCGGGAAGCGCGCCGGGAAAAGCGGACCCGCCGTTTTTACGGAGTCGTGGTACTGATGCTGGTGGCGGGCATTGCCCTGGGCCTGGGGGTCGCCCAGCTCTACCAGCAAAAGCTAGCCGCCCAGCAGCAGCGTAATGCCTATATCACCCAGCACATCGAGCGCCTGAACAACGAAATTGCCGACGTACAGCGCTACCAGCAAACCGCTGAGCGCTTGGGTGAACAGTTAACGCTGTTTCAAACCCTGCAAGCCGAGCGGATCAGCACCGTGCAGCTTTTCAATGCTATCGCCGCGAGTGCGGTGGATGGCGTGGTGTATCAGCGCCTGACGCGCACCGGCGAGCAGGTGAGCGTATCGGCCATGGCTGGCAGCGAGCGTCAGGTCTCCGATCAGCTTCGTCAGCTCGCCAGCGTGCCAGAGCTTGGCGTGCCGCTCCTGTCGGAAGTCACCAGCGGGCAGGATGGCAACAGTCGCATGTTCCAGTTCGAAGTGGTGCAATCCTCGCTGGAAGAGCTCGGTGATGAGGAGGAGTCGCCATGAAGTGGGGGCGCGAGCGGTGGCAGGATGAGTGGCAGCGGCTGAAAACCCTGGATTGGCAGGCGCTGGATGTCAAAGAGGCGGGTGAATGGCCTGTGCTGCTCAAAGCACTGTGTGGTGCACTGGCGTTTGGCGTCGCCCTTGGCGGGCTGAGTTGGTGGTTGGTGAGCGAAAAGCGCGTCGAGCTGGAAGCAGCGCAGCGCCAAGAGGCGCGGCTTTTGAACGAATACCGCAGCAAAGTTTCCGAAGCGGCGTTTTTGCCCGAAGTGCGCGACCAGCTCACCGCTCTCGAAGAGCAGATGGCCACCATGCGTTCCATGCTGCCCACCAGTGCCGAAATTCCCTCGTTGCTGGACAGTATTAGCGATGCGGCGTTGGATAATGACCTCAGTATCGAGACGATTCGCCTGCGTCCCACCGTGAGCAACACGCACTATGTGGAACACCCGCTGGATATTCAGGTGCGTGGCGGCTATCACGAGCTGGCGCAATTCGTGGCCGATATTAGCCAGCTAGCACGTATCGTGACCCAGCACGATGTCGCGCTCTCGCCTGCCGAGCAGAGCGGGGAGTCGCTGCGAATGTCGTTGGTGGCTCGCACCTATAGCTATATAGAAGAAGCAGGCGAAGGGGAGGTGCCAGCCCCATGAAACGTTTATTCAGCATTGGCATGGTGGCGCTGCTGGCAGGCTGTGGCGATGCCAACCTCAGCCAGCTAGAGTCGGTCATGGAGGAGATTCGTCGTGCCCCGACGGGGCAGCCGCCGGTCATCATTCCGACGATTCCCGAATACCAGCCGGTGGATTACCGCTATAGTGACACCCGCAGCCCCTTTCTGGCACCTGAGAGCGTGCGGGCGACCGACGTGGTTGCGGTCTTCGACAGCGCCTTGGCCCCCGACCAGCAGCGAAAGGCCGAGCCGCTCGAGCAGTTTCCGCTCCAAAGCCTGCGTTTAGTGGGCACGCTGCGCATGGGGGGGCAGCAGGTGGCGCTGATCAGCGCGCCGGACGGCAGCGTGACCAGCGTGCGTGAAGGCAATTATCTCGGCACCGACTACGGGCAGGTCACCGACATTCGCCCGCAGGAAGTGCACATCACCGAACGTATTTTAAATCAGCAGGTGGGTTGGCAGGAGCGTCAGGCAACGCTCAGCTTGGATGAGTAGCCAGTGCGCTCACGCCACCAGGCAACCCACTTCATGACTTGTTACCGGATGACACCTATGGCCGCTACACTTCGTCGAATGACGCTATCACTGTTAGCTCTGATGCCAACGTTTGCTTTTGGGTCCGTGCTAACCGATTTGGATGTGCGCCAAACCGGCAGCGGTGAGGTCGAGCTGCTGCTGCAATTCAGCGGCGGTGTCGCCGAACTGCGCGGCTACCGATTGGACGCGCCGCCCCGCTTGGCGCTGGATCTGGCCGATACGCAGAGCGATCTGCCCCAGCGCCGGATCAGCGTGGAGAACGCAGGCGTCGAGCAGATTACAGCGCTGGAGGGAAATGGCCGAACGCGTCTGGTGGTCGATTTACGCCAGCCGCTCGACTACACCTCCCGCGTGGAAGGCGACCAGCTGCGCATTACGCTGGCTGCGGCTGACAGTGCGCCGCCGTCTGCGCCAGCGGCCATGAACGCCGCGTCGTCCGAGCCGGTCAGTGGCGGCCTGGAAACCGCCGAAGGGCCGCAAGTCACTGACATCGATTTTCGCCGGGGAGCGGATGGCGCGGGCCGTTTGTTGGTCACGTTCGACCGCGAAGGCGTGGTGACTCAGGTGCGCGAAGGCAGTGGCGGAGTGGTCGTGGCCGAACTGCGCGATGTGGACATTCCCGATGCGCTCAACCAAATCTACGATGTGACCGATTTCGCGACGCCGATTACGCGTATCACGCCCCGCTCTGGGCAGCGCGATACGCTGCTGGAGCTGCAAACCAACGGTCCCTACGCGATGATCTCATCGCAAAGCGGTCGTACGCTCACCGTCGAAGTGCAGCCAGTGAGCCAAGCCAGTCAGCAAGAGCGCGAGCAGCAGGGCGAGAGCTTTACCGGCGATCGCCTGAGCCTCAATTTCCAAGATATCGAAGTGCGTGCGGTGCTGGCCACCCTGGCCGAATTTACCGGCCTGAACCTGGTGGCGAGCGACAGCGTGACGGGCCGGGTGACGCTCAATCTGAACGACGTGCCCTGGGACCAGGCGCTGGCGCTGATTCTGCAAAGTCAGGGACTCTCAAGCCGTGAGCAGGGCAATGTCATTGTCGTGGCACCGGCGGGGGAGCTGGCGGAGATCGAGCGTCAAGAGATCGAAGCGCGCAACCAGCAGCAGACGTTAGCGCCGCTGGTGACCGAGTTCATCGAGGTGAAATACGCCCGGGCCGAAGACTTGGCCCAACTGCTGCGTGGGGCGGAAGGCTTTGGTTTGCTGACCGAGCGTGGCCGGGTGAGTGTCGATCAGCGTACCAACACGCTGTTGATCCAAGATACCGCCGATCAGGTGCGCGACATCATGCGTACCCTCGACCGTCTTGATGTGGCGGTACGCCAAGTACAGATAGAGGCGCGCATCGTGATTGCCCGGGATACGGCGTCTCGCGAGCTGGGCGTGAACTGGGGCGTTTCCAGCACCCGCGGCTTTGTAGAAGGAGACGACGGCACGTTCTCACGTCGCGATATCAACCCTGACGGCATCAACCGCGCTCAGGGGGGGCTGGCGGTGGATTTGGGCTCCACGGCGGCAGCCAACACCGGCTTTAGCTTTGGCTACCTTTCTGGGGATATTCTGCTCGACCTGGAGCTGCGCGCGTTGGAAAGCGAAGGCAAGAGCCAGACGATCTCCCAGCCCCGCGTGATTACCGCCAACCAGCGCACCGCCACCATTCGCCAGGGCGAAGAGCGGGCGTTCCAGAGTGTCGATGCCCAGGGCAATCCGGATACCGAATTTAAAGAGGCGGAGCTGTCGCTGGAGGTGACCCCACAAATCACCCCAGACAATCGCATCATCATGGATTTGGTGATCAAGAACGATAGTTTCCGTGAGAGCGAGTTTGGCGGCGAGCCGCCCATCGATACCAACCAAATCGAAACCCAGGTGCTGGTGGATAATGGCCAGACGGTGGTGTTAGGCGGTATTTTGACCACAGAGCAGCTTAGCCAAATGGCCAAGACGCCGCTTCTCGGTGACCTTCCGGTGCTAGGACGCCTGTTCCGCTATACCGAAGAGAGCAATGAAAAGGTAGAGTTACTGGTCTTTATTACTCCACGACTACTTGATGATGGTTTGGCGGTTCGCTGATGCAGGATTTACCCAATCTTTTTTTAATAGGCCCCATGGGGGCTGGTAAGAGCACGATAGGCCGCCTGTTGGCGGGAGAGCTATCGCGCCCGTTTTACGATAGCGACCACGCCATACAGGACCGCTGCGGTGCCGATATTCCCTGGATCTTTGACGTAGAGGGCGAGCCCGGCTTTCGCCAGCGTGAAATCCAGATGATCGACGAGCTTACCCAATTAGCGGACGTGGTCGTTGCCACCGGCGGTGGCGCGGTGCTGCGGGAAGAGAACCGCCGTGCCCTGCGTGAGCGCGGCACGGTCATCTACTTGATGACCACCGTCGAACAGCAGCTAAAACGGACCGCCAAGGATCGCAACCGCCCGCTGTTGCAGTGTGCCAACCGCGAGCAGGTGCTCAACGACATGTTTGCCACCCGCGACCCGCTCTACCGCGCGACGTCTGACATTACCGTGCGCACGGATCGCCGAAGCCCGCGGGCGGTGGTCAACGAAATTTTACGCCGCGTACACCGCATGATCGATCCGTTGGACGCTGCCAGCGCCCCGCAGAAAAAGGTATCCCCATGACCGAACAAGCCCATCACCACACGTTGACCGTTGAACTGGGTGAGCGCAGTTATCCCATTCACATTGGCGTGGGGCTGCTCCAACGCTCGGATAGCTTCGTGCCTTATCTGGCAGGTCATCAGGTAATGATCGTCACCAACGAGACGGTGGCCCCGCACTATTTGAAGGCGCTACAGGACGTGTTGCCCGAGCAGCTCGACGTGCGTACCGTGGTGTTGCCTGACGGTGAGCAGTACAAAACCATCGAGCAGGTGGGGCGCATTTGGGATGCGCTGCTCGAAGCAGGCTTCAATCGGCGCTGTACGCTGATTGCGCTAGGCGGCGGTGTGATGGGCGATATGGTGGGCTATGCAGCGGCGTCCTATCAGCGCGGCGTGGCGTTCATCCAAGTGCCCACCACGCTGCTGTCGCAAGTGGACTCCTCGGTGGGCGGCAAAACCGGCGTGAACCATCCGCTGGGTAAGAACATGATTGGCGCGTTTTGGCAGCCCAAGGCCGTGGTAGTCGATATCGCTACCCTCACCACCTTGCCCGCTCGGGAACTCTCAGCGGGGCTTGCCGAGGTAGTGAAGTACGGTTTTATTCGCGATGCGGCCTTCCTCGCTTGGCTTGAGCAAAACATGGCGGCGCTACGCCGTGTCGAACCCGAGGTGGTGGCTGAAGCCATCGCCAAGAGTTGCCAGATCAAAGCCGATATCGTGGCGGAAGACGAAACCGAGCAGGGCGTGCGTGCGCTCTTGAACCTTGGACACACCTTCGGCCACGCCATCGAGGCGCATCAAGGCTACGGCAACTGGCTGCACGGCGAAGCCGTGGGAGCGGGCATGGTGATGGCCGCCACGCTCTCTCATCAGCTTGGCTGGATTAGCGCGGATGCACTTGAGCGCACGAAAAGGGTGATTGAAAGCGCGGGTCTTCCGCTGGTCGCGCCCGCGGGCATGTCGACGGATGACTTCTTGACGCGTATGCGGTTGGATAAAAAGAACGTCGATGCGCGTCTGCGTCTGGTGCTGCTGAAGGACTTGGGCGATGCCTGCGTCAGCGACGCCACTCCAGCCGACACCTTACGGCAGCTACTGGATGGCTACCCTCGCGGCCAGGGGATAGTTGGCTAGCCTCACCGCTCGGAACCCGCCTCTGATCAGGCGGGTTTTTTTCTGCCCGTGAAGAGCCGATACAAGCATTGCGTAATGATATCCGTATGCCTTATGCGCTATCGGCATGGGGTTTTTGGTGATAATTAGACTAAAGTCTAATGAGCTCTTTCGGTCGTTAAAATATCGTTTCTTTGCATTGCAAGCCGTTGAAGTATAACTGTTTTTTTATTGAACGATAATGCAACTACGGGTTTTGGCGAGGGTTTTTAGCGATTGGCGCGCGCCGGGCGATTGCGCTACGCGGTGGCAAATCGCTATGCTGAGCGACCATTTTCTTGCAGCAGCGAATGCGGAAAACACCCTATTTCGGGCGGGTAACAAGAGCCATAAAAAAAGAAAAACCCGTAATAATACCATAAAAACGCTGCTTACAAAATACGCTGACTAGAGGCACGCCCATGAATAGAGGTCTTCACCAGCCAGGCGAGTTTCGCGATAACTGCGGCTTTGGCCTTATTGCCCACATGGAAGGGCAGGCCAGCCACGACTTGCTGAAAACGGCTATTGAATCACTGACTTGCATGACCCACCGTGGCGGTATCGCGGCAGATGGTAAAACTGGCGACGGTTGCGGCCTGCTGCTGAAGATGCCCGCACAGTTCATGCGTGCTGCCGCCAAAGAAGCGCTCGACGTCGAGCTGGGCGAGCGCTTTGCGGTGGGCTCGGTGTTTTTGCCCAACGACGATGCGCGTGCCTCTAAAGCGAAAGAGACGCTGGTTGCTGAACTCAGCGCGCGTGGTTTGGACGTGCTGGGCTGGCGCGTGGTGCCCACGGACTCCAGCGTCTGTGGCCCCATGGCGCTGGACTGCCTGCCGCGCATTGAACAACTGTTTGTCGCCCCCGGCAGCAGCGAAAATTTCGATGTTGATCTTTTCATGGGGCGCCGCTACGCCGAGCAGGCGCTGCGCAGCGATGAAGATTTCTACGTGGCGTCGCTCTCTACCGAGGTGGTCTCCTATAAAGGCTTGGTGATGCCGGAAGATCTACCGGCGTTCTACAAAGACCTGAACGATCCGCGTCTGGAAACCGCCATCTGCGTGTTCCACCAGCGCTTCTCGACTAACACCGCACCGCGCTGGCCGTTGGCGCAGCCGTTCCGCCTGCTGGCGCACAACGGTGAAATTAACACCATCGAAGCCAACCGTGGTTGGGCGAACTCGCGTAAGGCGAACTTCGTTAACGAGCGGCTGCCGGATATCGCCAAGCTGGACGAAATCGTCAACACCACCGGCTCCGACTCCTCCAGTATGGATAACATGCTGGAAGTGCTGCTGACCGGCGGCATGGAGCTGCACCGCGCCGTGCGCATGATGGTGCCGCCCGCCTGGCAAAACGTCGAGACCATGGACGCCGAGCTGCGCGCGTTCTACGAGTACAACTCCATGCACATGGAGCCGTGGGACGGCCCCGCAGGCGTGGTGATGACCGACGGCCGCCAAGCAGTCTGTATGCTGGACCGTAACGGCCTGCGCCCCGCGCGCTGGGTGATTACCAAGAATGGCTACATCACCCTGGCCTCCGAAATCGGTACCTACGGCTACAAGCCGGAAGACGTGGTGGCAAAAGGCCGCGTGGGCCCCGGCCAGATGCTGGCAGTGGATACCCAAACAGGCGAAGTGCTGCATACTCAGGATATCGATGATCGCCTGAAGTCCGCTTACCCCTACAAACGCTGGCTGAAGCAGGAAGCGAACTACCTGGAGTCGGCGCTGACCGAACTGGCGCGCTTCCAAACGATGGACACTGAGGCACTGAACGTGCAGCAGAAGATGTTCCAGGTGACGTTCGAAGAGCGCGACCAGGTGCTGCGCCCGCTGGCGGAAAGTGGCCAGGAAGCGGTGGGCTCCATGGGGGACGATACGCCCATGGCGGTACTGTCGAGCCGTCCGCGTCTGCTCACTGACTTCTTCCGTCAGAAGTTTGCCCAGGTCACCAACCCGCCGATCGATCCGCTGCGCGAAGCGATCGTGATGTCGTTGGAAACCTGCTGTGGTGCGGAGCTGAACGTCTTCAAGGCCACGCCGGAACACGCTCACCGCTTGATTTTGACCACGCCGGTGCTCTCGCCGCGTAAATTCACTGCCCTGGTAAGCCAGGATGATCCAGCTTTTGCCAGCCACATGCTGACGCTGGGCTATGACCCTGAGCAGACCAGCTTGCAGCAGGCGATCACCGCGCTATGCCAAGAAGCCGAAGCGCAGGTGAAAGCGGGTAAAGTGATTCTGGTGCTGAGCGATGCGGAGCTGCCCAAAGGCCAGTTGCCCATTCAGGCAGCCTTGGCGGTGGGTGCCGTTCACTCCCACCTTGGCCGCTTGGCGCTACGCCCCAACGCCAACATTGTGGTCGAGACCGGTTACGCTCGCGATGCGCACCAGATGGCGGTGCTGTTCGGTGTGGGCGCAACGGCGGTCTACCCGTGGCTGGCGTATCAGGTCATGGCGGATATGCACCGCACGGGCGAGCTGACCGGCAACCCGGCAGATGCTCGCGAGAACTACCGTAAGGGCCTGCAGAAAGGACTGTTCAAGATTCTTTCGAAGATGGGCATTTCGACGCTGGCTTCCTACCGTGGCTCCATGCTGTTTGAAGCCGTCGGCCTGGCGGATGAAGTCATGGATACCTGCTTCGTGGGCATGGCCTCTCGTATTCAGGGCACCGGCTTTGCCGAGCTTCAGCTTCAGCAAGAGCTGCTGGCCAAGGATGCGTGGATTCCCCGCAAAGGCATCTCCCAAGGCGGCATGCTCAAGTACGTGCATGGCCACGAGTACCACGCCTACAACCCGGACGTAGTGAAATCGCTGCAAGCCGCCGTGCAAGAAGGCAGCTACGCCAAGTGGAAAAAGTTTGCCCAGCTGGTGAACGAGCGCCCGGTGGCCACCATTCGTGACCTGCTGACGCTCAAGCCTTCCGAGTCGCCGGTGCCGCTGGAAGAAGTCGAACCCATTGAAGCGCTGATTCCGCGCTTTGATAGCGCCGGTATGTCGCTGGGTGCGCTCTCTCCCGAGGCGCACGAAGCGCTGGCCCAGGCCATGAACGAGGCGGGAGGTCGCTCCAACTCCGGTGAAGGCGGCGAAGACCCGGCGCGTTATGGCACCATTCGCAGCTCGAAAATCAAACAGATCGCTTCTGGGCGCTTTGGCGTGACTCCGGCTTACTTGGTCAATGCCGAAGTGCTGCAGATCAAAGTGGCCCAGGGTGCGAAGCCCGGTGAGGGCGGCCAGCTACCGGGTGGTAAGGTCAATCAACTGATTGCCCGCTTGCGCTACTCGGTGCCCGGCGTCACGCTGATTTCGCCGCCGCCGCACCACGATATTTACTCCATCGAAGACTTGGCGCAGCTGATCTTTGACCTCAAGCAGGTCAACCCAGACGCGCAGGTCTCGGTAAAACTAGTCTCCGAGCCAGGGATCGGCACTATTGCCACCGGCGTCGCCAAAGCCTATGCGGATTTAATCACCGTGTCTGGCTACGACGGCGGCACCGCAGCCAGCCCGCTCACCTCCATCAAGCACGCCGGTTCCCCTTGGGAGCTGGGGCTGCCCGAGGTGCATCAGGCGCTGCGCATTAACGGCCTGCGGGACAAAATTCGTCTGCAAACCGATGGTGGTCTGAAGACCGGCCTCGACGTCGTCAAAGCGGCGATTCTGGGTGCTGAAAGCTTCGGTTTCGGCACCGCGCCGATGGTCGCGCTGGGCTGTAAATACCTGCGTATTTGCCACCTGAACAACTGTGCCACCGGTGTGGCGACCCAGGATGACTTCCTGCGTGGCGAGCACTTCCGCGGCACCGTGGATATGGTGAAAAACTACTTCCGCTTTATTGCCGAAGAAGTGCGCGAATTGATGGCCATGCTGGGCGTGCGTAAGCTCACCGACCTGATTGGCCGCACGGACCTGCTGGAAGTGCTGGAAGGCAATACGGCATCACAGCGTAAGCTGGACTTAATGCCGCTGCTGGCGAACGACTTCGTGCCTGCAGATGCGCCGCAGTTCTGTGAAGTGAGCCGAAACGTGCCCCACGACCCGGGTGCCAAAAACCAGGAAGTCTTGGCGGCGCTGAAAGAGGCCATCGAGTCTCAGTCTGGCGGCACGTTCGATTTCACCATCACTAACTGCGACCGCAGCGTAGGGGCGCTCACCTCCGGTGCCATTGCCAAGCGTTACGGTGAAGAGGGCCTTGAGGCCGCTCCGGTCACCGCGCGCTTTACCGGCGTGGCAGGCCAAAGCTTCGGCGTGTGGAACGCCCGCGGCCTGAACCTTTACCTGGAAGGCGATGCCAACGACTACGTCGGTAAAGGCATGAACGGCGGCAGCATTGTGATCGTGCCGCCGAAAGTCAGCCAGTTCGAGAGCCACAAAACGGCCATCATCGGCAATACCTGCCTCTATGGGGCAACGGGTGGCACGCTGTTTGCGGCCGGTACCGCCGGCGAGCGCTTTGCGGTGCGTAACTCCGGCGCGACGGCCGTGATCGAAGGCGCGGGCGACCACTGCTGTGAGTACATGACCGGTGGTTTGGTCTGCGTGCTGGGTGAAACCGGCGTTAACTTCGGGGCGGGCATGACCGGTGGCTTTGCCTATGTGCTCGATGAAGACCGGACCTTCGTGGACAAGTACAACCACGAGCTGGTCGAAATTCACCGGGTCAACACCGAAGCGATGGAAGCCTACCGTCGACACCTGCGGGAAATGATCGAGGCCTACGTGGCCGCGACGGGTTCCGCACGCGGTGCGGCGATTCTGGAAGACTTTAGCGACTACGCGCGCCACTTCTGGCTGGTGAAGCCGAAAGCGGCCAGCCTGGGTAGTCTGCTGGATCAGTCTCGGCGTCAGCCGCAATAACCGTCAGCGCCTACGCTTCGAGGAGAGAGATCATGGCCAACCGTTTAAACAACGATTTTCAGTTTGTCGACGTGGGTCGTAAAGACCCACAGAAAAAACCGGCGCATACCCGGGCCAAAGAGTTCGCGGAAATTTACGAGCCGTTCAAGCCCACCGATGCGGCGAGCCAAGCGCACCGCTGCTTGCACTGCGGCAACCCCTACTGCGAATGGAAGTGCCCGGTACACAACTACATCCCCAACTGGCTGCAGCTGGTGGTGGAAGGCAACATTATCGAAGCCGCCGAGCTGTCCCACAAAACTAACTCGCTGCCGGAAGTGTGTGGCCGCGTGTGCCCCCAGGACCGTCTGTGTGAGGGCGACTGTACCCTGAACGACGGCTTTGGCGCGGTCACCATTGGCTCGGTAGAGAAGTACATTACCGATACCGCCTTTGCCATGGGCTGGCGCCCGGACATGTCCAAGGTGGTGTGGACCGATAAAAAGGTTGCGATTGTCGGTGCAGGCCCTGCGGGCTTAGGCTGTGCCGATATTCTGGCGCGCAATGGCGTCAAGCCAGTGGTGTTCGATAAGTACCCCGAAATTGGCGGTCTGCTGACTTTCGGTATTCCTGAGTTCAAGCTGGAAAAGAACGTCATGGAGCGCCGTCGTGCGGTATTCGAGGAGATGGGCGTTGAGTTCCGTCTGAATACCGAAATCGGCACCGATGTCGAGTTCGAGACGCTGCTGCAGGAGTACGACGCGGTGTTCCTGGGCATGGGGACGTACAAGTACATGCAGGGCGGCTTCCCCGGTGAAGACCTGCCCGGCGTCTACAAAGCGCTGGACTTCCTAATTGCCAACGTCAACCGCCGTTTGGGCTTCGAGAAAGACCCGAACGACTTCATCTCTATGGAAGGCAAGCGCGTGGTGGTGCTGGGCGGTGGTGATACCGCGATGGACTGTAACCGCACCTCGATTCGTCAGCGCGCCGCCAGCGTGACCTGTGCCTACCGCCGCGATGAAGAGAACATGCCGGGCTCGCGACGTGAAGTGGCCAATGCGCGGGAAGAGGGCGTTGAGTTCTTGTTCAACCGCCAGCCGGTAGCGGTAGTGGGTGAAGACAAGGTCGAAGGCGTAAAAGTGGTTCGTACGCGCCTGGGCGAGCCGGATGAGAATGGCCGTCGTCGTCCTGAAGTCGTGCCGGGGTCTGAAGAGATCATCGCCGCTGATGCCGTGGTGGTGGCTTTCGGTTTCCAGGCAAGCCCAGCACCGTGGTTCGATAGCGCTAAGATCGACGTTAACGAATGGGATCTTGTTAAAGCGCCTGAGCACGGTCAGTACGCCTTCCAAACCAGCAACGAAAAAATCTTTGCCGGTGGCGATATGGTGCGTGGTTCCGATCTCGTGGTCACCGCTATTTATGAAGGGCGTCAGGCCGCCGAGGGCATTCTGGATTACCTAGGCGTGTAAAGTGTGTATGTCATGCCGAACAGCGCCAGGGGTAGGTCGTAGTGAGGGTCTTTTGTCATGGATGACAAAAGTAGCGCCCAGGGATGGGTTCACAGCGCCCTCGCGCAGACCTACCTCTGGGGCAACTGTGCATCGGCATCCTTTAGCCCGATCAATCGGCCTCCCACTGCTTATATATAGCCAGTGCTAGAGTGGGAGGCAGCTTTAGCTCGCGACCGAGGCTGGCGCTGTTTCAGTTCAAATTGAGCCTTAAGGCGTACTCTGCTATTCTGTCGTCCCATCCTGGTGTGGCTTTCTGTTACGCCTTTTGATCACGTTTCGACAGGTTTTCCATGACACGATATATCTTCGTGACCGGCGGCGTTGTGTCCTCTCTTGGCAAGGGCATCGCGTCGGCCTCGCTGGCGGCGATTCTAGAGGCCCGCGGCCTTAAGGTCACCATGCTCAAGCTCGACCCGTACATCAACGTGGACCCGGGCACCATGAGTCCTTTCCAGCACGGCGAGGTGTTCGTCACCGAGGATGGCGCCGAGACGGACTTGGACTTAGGTCACTACGAGCGCTTTATTCGCACCAAAATGACCCAGGGCAACAACTTCACCACTGGCCGTGTGTACGAACACGTGCTGCGCAAAGAGCGCCGTGGCGATTACCTGGGTGGCACCGTGCAGGTCATTCCGCACATCACTGATGAGATCAAGCAGCGCGTCTACGCCGGAGGCGAAGGCTTCGACGTGGCGCTGGTGGAGATCGGCGGTACGGTGGGCGATATCGAGTCGCTGCCGTTCCTAGAATCCATTCGTCAGATCCGCAGCGAGCTGGGCGCTAGCCGCGCCATTTACATGCACCTGACTCTGGTGCCGTACATCAAGACTGCTGGCGAAACCAAAACCAAGCCGACGCAGCACAGTGTCAAAGAGCTGCGCTCTATCGGTATCCAGCCCGATATTTTGATTTGCCGCAGCGAAGTGGAGCTTGAGGAGAGCGAGCGTCGCAAGATTGCCTTGTTCACCAACGTGGAAGAGCGCGCTGTGGTGCCGCTGCAAGATGCCGACACCATCTACCGCATTCCGCTGATGCTGCACGAGCACGGCCTCGACGATATCGTCTGCGACAAGCTGCGCCTGGAAGCAGCACCTGCGGACCTGTCGGAGTGGGTCAAGGTACTCGATGCCAAGCTCAACCCGCTGAAGTCCGTCAGCATCGCCATGGTCGGCAAGTACATGGAGCTGCTGGATGCGTATAAGTCGCTGAACGAAGCGCTGATCCACGCGGGTATTCAGGGCCGCATCAAGGTCAACGTCGACTACATCGACTCTGAAGACATCGAGCGTCACGGCACCGAGCGTCTGGCAGGTAAAGACGCCATTCTGGTGCCCGGCGGTTTTGGCGAGCGAGGCGTGGAAGGCAAGATCCTGACCGCCCAGTTTGCCCGTGAAAACAACATCCCTTACCTGGGTATCTGTCTAGGCATGCAGGTAGCGGTGATCGAGTTCGCCCGCAACGTGGCTGGCTGGAAAGACGCCAACTCCACCGAGTTTACCCACGACACCAAGCACCCGGTGGTGGGGTTGATCACCGAGTGGATCAACGCCGAAGGCAAAATCGAGCTGCGCGATGCGGCCTCCGACCTGGGCGGCACCATGCGTCTGGGCGGGCAAGTTTGCCATCTGACATCCGGCAGCAAAGCACGCGAAGCGTACGGCGCCGACGAAATCGTCGAGCGTCATCGCCACCGCTTCGAGGTCAACAATCAGTTTATTGATGACCTGGAAGCCGCAGGCCTGGTGATTTCGGGTAAGAGCGTTGACCAGTCGCTGGTCGAAGTGGTTGAGCTGGCGGACCACCCTTGGTACGTGGCGTGTCAGTTCCACCCGGAGTTCACGTCGACGCCCCGCGACGGTCATCCGCTCTTCTCGGGCTTTGTCAATGCCGCGCTAGAGCACAAAACGGCACGTACTCGTGCCCACGCCGCACCTCAGGAATAAAGGGGGAAGCATGTCTTCTCAATCCCAATTCCCAGAGCATCACATTAACGTTGCCGGCTTAACCGCCGGCAATTCTTTGCCACTTATGCTGCTTGGCGGCATGAACGTGCTGGAGTCGGCGGAGCTGGCCGATGAAGTCGCACAGGCCTACGTGAATGTGACGCAAAAGCTGGGTATGCCTTATGTGTTTAAGGCCAGTTTTGATAAAGCGAATCGCAGCTCTATCCACTCCTATCGTGGTCCTGGGCTGGAAAAAGGCCTGCAGATTCTGGCCGATATCAAGGCGCGCTATAACGTACCCATCATTACCGATGTGCACGAGCCGTGGCAGGCAGAGCCTGCTGCTGAAGTCGCCGATATTATTCAACTGCCGGCCTTCTTGGCTCGCCAGACCGATCTCGTGGTGGCGATGGCGAAAACCGGTGCGGCGATCAATATCAAAAAGCCGCAGTTTTTGGCCCCCCATGAAATGCGCCATATCCTCAACAAGTTTCAGGAAGCGGGCAACGACCGCCTGATGCTGTGCGAGCGGGGCACCAGTTTTGGTTACAACAACCTCGTCGTGGATATGTTGGGCTTTGGCGATATGAAGCAGACCGGCTACCCGGTGTTCTTCGATGTGACCCATGCCTTACAGCGCCCCGGTGGCCGTGCGGATAGCGCCGATGGCCGCCGTGCTCAGGTCGCCGAGCTTGCTCGTGCGGGCGTTGCCGTGGGCTTGGCCGGACTGTTTTTGGAAGCTCATCCAGACCCCGATAACGCCAAGTGCGACGGCCCCTGCGCGCTGCCGCTGGACCAGCTTGAGCCGTTCTTGACGCAGCTGTCGCAATTAGACGCGCTGGTAAAAGGCTTCGAGCCCTTGACCATCCGTTAATCGCGGCGGCAATCCGTGGTATACATTGGACCTCTCATCGATTAGACCGACAACCAAAGGACACTGTCATGACCAAAATTGTTGAAATCAGTGCGCTGGAAGTGCTCGATTCGCGCGGCAATCCGACCGTTCAGGCCACCGTACGTTTGGAAAGCGGTGCCGTCGGCGTTGCCTGTGCCCCCAGCGGTGCCTCCACGGGCTCCCGCGAAGCGCTCGAGCTGCGCGATGGCGACAAGGCACGCTACCTCGGCAAAGGCGTTTTGAAAGCCGTCGAGGCCGTGAATGGCAAGATCCGCGATGCGTTGTTGGGAATGGATGCGCGGGACCAGCGGGGCTTGGACGACGCCATGCTGGCGCTGGACGGCACGGATAACAAAGCCACCCTCGGTGCCAATGCGATTCTGGCGGTATCTCTGGCGGCGGCGAAAGCGGCGGCAAATGCCAAGGGCGTGCCGCTGTATGCGCATATCGCCGAGCTATACGGCCAGCCCGGCCAGTACAGCATGCCGGTGCCGATGATGAACATTCTGAACGGCGGCGAGCACGCGGATAACAACGTGGACATCCAGGAGTTCATGGTACAGCCAGTCGGCGCTGCGAACTTCCGTGAAGGTCTGCGTATGGGCGCGGAGATTTTCCACGCGCTGAAAAAAGTGCTCTCCGCCAAAGGCCTCTCGACGTCGGTGGGCGATGAGGGTGGCTTTGCGCCGAACTTGGCGTCCAACGCCGACGCGCTGGCGGTCATCAAGCAAGCCGTTGCCGATGCGGGTTACACCTTGGGCAGCGACGTCACGCTGGCGCTGGACTGTGCCTCATCCGAGTTCTACAAAGACGGCCAGTACAACCTCTCTGGCGAAGGCAAGAGCTACGACGCCGAAGGTTTTGCGGACTACCTGGCGGGCCTGTGTGCCGACTATCCGATCGTCTCGATCGAAGATGGCATGGACGAGTCCGACTGGGCCGGTTGGAAGGCGCTGACCGACAAGCTGGGCGACAAAGTGCAGCTGGTGGGGGACGACCTGTTCGTGACCAATACCAAGATTCTCAAGCGCGGCATCGATGAGCAGATTGGTAACTCCATCCTGATCAAGTTCAACCAAATCGGCTCGCTGTCTGAAACCCTGGATGCGATAAAAATGGCCCAGGATGCAGGCTTCACGGCAGTTATCTCCCACCGCAGTGGCGAAACCGAAGACACCACCATTGCCGATCTGGCCGTGGGCACCTGCGCGGGTCAAATCAAGACCGGCTCACTGTGCCGCTCTGACCGTGTCGCGAAGTACAACCGCCTGCTGGTGATCGAAGCCGAGCTTGGCGATGTGAGCTACCCCGGTTTGAAAGCGATTAAAGGTCAGTAAGCGGAAAAATAGCCTCCGCGTGTAAGAGATCTCTCAAAAATTTGTAAGAGATCTCTTACAAATGCCGACGACATTCGCTCGGAACCATGTAAGAAAAAGCGAATTTTTTCACTAATCTTAATTTAAGTCATTGATATTTAAGATTTTAGTGAGAGAGGGGCGAGCCGGTAAGGCTCGCCTTTTGCGTTTTGGGCTTGGTTGAGAAGTTAGCCGCTTCTGCCACAATGATCTCAGGACAAGGGGAGGCAAGGATGCTTCAGGCAGGATGCAACGGGATGCAGGTAGGTGCGCCGGGTGACACAGTGATGTGAGCCCTGGCAAGGACGTCACCTGAGGAGGTTGACACAGGGAGTGGTCAGAGGAAGTGCTTGGAGCGGGCGGCCTACGGGCCGCCTTTTTTTATGCCCGCCATTTACGCAGCGCTGAAGCGCTGTTCATCCGCTCACAAAAAAACCAGCGCGTACGCTGGTTTTTTGCGGCGTGTCGACACGCAGCGCTTAGCGCTCGAGTTTTTCCAGCTTGCCGGTTTTGCCGTCCCACTCTTCGGCATCGGGGAGCGGGTCTTTCTTCTCGGCAATATTGGGCCACACCTCGGCCAGCTCCGCGTTGATCTCGATGAACTGCTCCTGACCATCGGGCAGCTCGTCCTCGGAGAATATCGCCTCAGCCGGACACTCTGGTTCACACAGCGCGCAGTCGATGCACTCGTCTGGGTGAATGACCAGGAAGTTGGGGCCTTCGTAGAAACAGTCGACCGGGCACACTTCCACACAGTCGGTGTATTTGCATTGGATGCAGTTCTCGGTAACGACAAACGTCATCTTGCTATCCCTCTTGCGAGACCGAGAAGTCTCCCGGTCGTGGTCAATCGTGAATGGTTATAAATCAGCGGTTTTTTATAAGATAAAAAAGTATGGCCGACATTCTAGTGGTGCCCATACCCGGCGGCAAGCGCTCACGCTCATCTGTTGATGCGATTACTGCCGCTCATTATATCCATTGTCTATAGCAGCTCTCGCCACTGATACAACAGGGCCAGCGCTTCCCGAGGCGACAAGTCGTCGATATCCGCCTTGCCGAGCGCTTCCACCACCGGGTGTGGGGCGCTGGCGAACAGGTCGTTTTGCTGCGGTATCGACGGACTCGCCGCTGGTCGCTGCTGTTCGTCGACATCCCGCTGTTCGAGCATCATCAGCTTTTCCCGAGCGCGGCGAATCACCGGATTAGGCACACCGGCGAGCTGGGCGACCTGCAAGCCATAGCTCTGACTGGCAGGACCCGCCTCGATACGGTGCATGAACACGATACCATCGCCGTGCTCTGTCGCTGTCAGATGAATATTGGCGACGCCCTCCGCCTGCTCAGGCAGCGCCGTCATTTCAAAATAGTGCGTGGCAAACAGCGTGAGCGCCCGCGCGTTGGCGAGATGCTCAGCGCTTGCCCAGGCCAAGGAGAGCCCGTCGAAGGTGCTGGTGCCACGGCCAATCTCATCCATAAGCACCAAACTGTGCTCAGTAGCATTGTGCAGGATATTGGCGGTCTCAGTCATTTCCACCATAAAGGTCGAGCGCCCGCCCGCTAGATCATCGGAGGAGCCGATACGAGTAAAGATGCGGTCGACTGGGCCGATTTCAGCGGCATCGGCGGGGACGAAGCTGCCGCTATGAGTCAATAGTGCAATTAAGGCGGTTTGGCGCATATAGGTCGATTTACCGCCCATGTTGGGGCCGGTAATAATTAGCATGTGCTGTTCGGGCGTCAGTAGCACATCGTTGGGCACAAACGGTTTGTCGCTGACCTGCTCCACGACCGGGTGGCGGCCTGCGGTAATCGTGATGCCGGTGGCGTCTACCAGTTGTGGGCGTACCCAGTTAAGGGCGTCGGCACGCTCGGCGAAGGCGCATAGCACGTCTAGCTCCGCGAGCGCGCGGGAAGTGTTTTGCAGCTCGTGCAGTTGGGCGTTGAGTTCAGCCAGTAGCTGATCGTAAAGCCATTTCTCTCGTGTAAGCGCCCGCGACTTGGCGGAAAGTGCCTTGTCCTCGAACTCTTTTAGCTCGGGGATGATAAAGCGTTCCGCATTTTTCAGCGTTTGACGACGGATATAGTCGGCTGGTGCATGCTGCGCCTGACTACGCGGCAATTCAATAAAGTAGCCGTGTACTCGGTTATAGCCGACTTTCAGATTGGCAAGCCCGGTGCGTTCACGCTCTCTCAGTTCCAACTGAACGAGATAGTCGCCTGCGTTTTCGGCCATGCCGCGATGCTCGTCTAGCTCGGCATCAAAGCCATCGGCAATCACGCCGCCATCCCGAATCACGACGGGCGGGTTGTCGACCAGCGCGCGCGCTAGCGTATCGGCCAGCTCGGGGTAGGGGCGAATGTGCGGCTTGAGGCTATCCAGGGCGCTGCCGCTGTCGATATCGATCAGCAGCGCTTCCAGCGTGGGCAGCGTGGCGAGCGCATCTCTCAGTCGCGCGAGATCGCGTGGGCGCGCGCTGTAAAGAGCCACGCGGGCGAGTATGCGTTCCACGTCCCCCACGTCGTTCAACGTTTCCCGCAGGCTCATGTAAGCGGCATCAATGGAGAGCAGGGCAACGCCGGCTTGGCGGCCCTCGACGATCTCTCGCTGGCGCAGCGGGCGGTTCAGCCAGCGCTTTAAAAGCCGCGACCCCATGGCGGTGGTGCAGGTATCGAGCACGCTGGCCAGGGTGTTATCGCTGGTACCCCCTAGATTGATGTCGATCTCCAGGTTACGGCGGCTGGCGGCGTCGATCACCACGGCATCATCGCGGTTCTCTACGCTGATGGCGGTCACATGGGGCAGGCGCGAGCGCTGGGTATCGCGGGCGTAGTCGATCAGGACACCGGCCGCGATCAGCGCCGTGGAGAGGTGCGCGCAGCCAAAGCCACGCAGGTCACTGACTTCAAACTGGTCACACAGGCTGCGGGTGGCGCTCTCCAGATCGAATAGCCACTCCCCCTGGCGGCGTAGGCTGCGCTGTTGCGACCACGCATCAGGCAAGGTCAGACTCTCCGGCACCAGCAGCTCAGCGGGAGAGAGACGAGTAAGCTCGGCGAGCATTTCCGCTTCGCTCTCGACTTCCAGTACGTTGAAACGACCGCTGGAGAGCTCCAGCCACGCCAATCCCCAGCCTGCTTTGCCAGGGGCAACGGCCACCAGGACGTTATCTCGCCGAGCATCGAGCAGGGCTTCATCGTGCAGCGTACCGGGCGTCACGATACGCACGACCTTGCGCTCTACGGGCCCCTTGCTGGTGGCCGGGTCGCCGATTTGCTCACAAATCGCCACCGACTCCCCGCTGGCCACCAAGCGTGCCAAATACCCCTCGGCACTATGATAGGGCACGCCAGCCATGGGGATGGGTTTGCCTCCAGATTGGCCGCGTTGCGTCAGCGTAATATCCAGCAGCGCGGCGGCGCGTTTTGCATCGTCGAAAAATAGCTCGTAAAAATCCCCCATGCGGTAAAACAGCAGTACCTCGGGGTGCTCGCGCTTGATGTTAAGGTATTGCGCCATCATTGGCGTATGGGCGGGGCTGGCCTGTGACATGGGCGTCCTGATTGAGCGTGGCGCAAGCGTTGGGCCTGCGGCATGTTCGTTGGGCAATTTCGTTGAGAAAGCTAAACGCAGTATTCTACGCTACCCTAAGGTCTTACATGAAGGAGTCACCATGGCCCCCAGCGTTTCCAGCCTCAAGAATCTCGATTTATCGCTGCTTGCCCAGCGCCTGGGGCGGCAATGCCTTCAACTGGGCGTGGAGGTGACCACCGCAGAGTCATGTACCGGTGGCGGCATCGCTAGCGCCATTACCTCGGTGGCTGGCAGTTCGGCCTATTTTACGGCGGGCTACGTTACGTACTCCAACGCCGCGAAAACACGTCTGTTAGGCGTGGAGGCGGCCACTCTCGCTGACCACGGCGCGGTCAGCGAACCCGTGGTGAAGCGCATGGTCGCCGGTGCCTGCCGCGAGAGCGGTGCCGATGTGGCCGTCGCGGTGAGCGGGGTGGCAGGGCCCGATGGTGGCAGTGATGACAAGCCGGTAGGTACCGTGTGGATCGCTTGGGGCGGTGCCGAACAGCAAGAGGCCGAGCGCTTCCTTTTTCCTGGCGATCGCCAAGCGGTGCGTGAGCAGGCGGTGCGTGAAGCCCTGGCGGGGCTGGTCGCTCGGTTGAGCGCCCAGGCGCAGAAGAAATAATCGTTAAAGTTGCCGTCGAGGATTTGTTTAGTCGCTAATCTTTGGCATACTACTGGCTAATTATACAGCTTGTTATGAGGAATCTCTGCATGGCTCAGGAAGACAATCGCACAAAAGCGCTTAATGCCGCACTCAGCCAAATTGACCGTCAGTTTGGCAAAGGAACCGTTATGCGCCTCGGCGATGCGCCTCGCGTCGTTATGCCGTCTGTCTCCACTGGTTCTTTAGGGCTGGATATTGCCCTGGGCATTGGTGGTTTGCCGTTTGGTCGCGTCGTCGAAATCTTTGGTCCTGAGTCGTCGGGTAAAACGACCCTGACACTGTCGGTCATTGCTCAGGCGCAAAAGCAGGGCAAAGTGTGCGCTTTCGTCGATGCCGAGCACGCGCTCGACCCGAGTTACGCTGAGAAACTGGGTGTCAACTTGGACGACCTGCTGGTTTCCCAGCCGGATACCGGTGAGCAAGCGCTAGAGATCACCGACATGCTGGTTCGCTCCGGCGGTGTCGATGTCATCATCATCGACTCCGTGGCGGCGCTAACCCCGCGTGCCGAGATCGAGGGCGAAATGGGCGATTCCCACGTGGGCCTTCAGGCGCGTTTGATGTCCCAGGCGCTGCGCAAAATCACCGGTAACATCAAAAACGCCAACTGTTTAGTGGTCTTCATCAACCAGATTCGTATGAAGATCGGCGTGATGTTCGGCAGCCCCGAGACCACCACTGGCGGTAATGCGCTGAAGTTCTACTCCAGCGTGCGCTTGGACATTCGCCGCACCGGTTCGGTGAAGTCGGGCGACGAAGTCACCGGCAACGAAACCCGCGTGAAAGTGGTCAAGAATAAGGTGGCTCCGCCGTTCCGGCAGGCCGAATTCCAAATCCTGTACGGCAAAGGCATTTACCACGCGGGCGAGGTCATCGATCTTGG
The DNA here is from genome assembly GCF_024124605.1 of Halomonas sp. CnH100-B. Lineage (NCBI taxonomy): Bacteria > Pseudomonadati > Pseudomonadota > Gammaproteobacteria > Oceanospirillales > Halomonadaceae > Halomonas > Halomonas sp. CnH100-B. Next base: position 52,425 of record NZ_JAMXRX010000002.1, read on the forward strand.
CGTGCAGTGCAATTTGGTCGATAAAGCCGGCGCTTGGTACAGCTATAAAGGCAACAAGATCGGTCAGGGTAAAGCCAATGCGGCCCAGTACCTGGAAGAGCATCCCGAGATCATGAACGAGATCGAGACTCAGATCCGTGAACAGCTCCTGGCCAAGGCCGAACCGAAGAAAGAAGACGCGCCTGCCGCAGACGTGGCCGCCGATGGCGATGACGATCTGCTCTAAGCGGCCATTCCCGTTGGCGTGGAAAAGAGGAGGGCGCCATGTTCTCCTCTAATGCAGACGTCTCGCCACGGGACGTCGCCATTCAATTGCTGGCTCGGCGCGAGTATTCCCGCGCCGAGCTGGCGCGTAAGCTGCAGCAAAAATCTTTCGATGGTGATGAGATCGACGCCTGCCTCGATGCCCTAGCCGAACAGGCGCTCCAGTCAGACGCGCGATTCGCCGAGAGCTTCGTCCGTTCGCGGATTGCCCGGGGGCAGGGCGTGATTCGTATCAAAGGCGAGTTGCGCCAACGGGGCGTGGATCAAGAAACGCTCTCGGAGGCGTTGGCGGCCGTTGAGGAGCGTGAGGCCATCGACTGGTTTGAACTTGCTAAAGAAACGCTGGCAAGACGCTATGACTCCCCAGGTGAAACACCTAAAGAGCGCGCCAAGCGCGAGCGCTTTTTAGCAACACGCGGCTTTGATTTCGAGCAAATTCGCTACGCGCTCTCCTGCTTGTAGTTCCCTCTGGGTGTTTTACGCCCCTTCTAAGTAGTGGTTTCTACCGATACGTGCCGCCCTATGGTAATGCCCACTTCTCCCTCGTTGCCGCAGTCTGTTTGGCTTCTGCCACTAACTGCGGCTTTAGTCGTTTGACAACTGCGTTATAATAGACCCTTTGCGACCCCAGCGGGTGGCGGCGACAGCGCCCTGGGGCATCACGCTTTCTTGTTACGGATACCCTATGAAAAGCGCAGAGATCAGACAGGCCTTCTTATCGTTTTTTGAAGAGCACGGCCATACGGCAGTGCCGTCTAGCTCGCTGGTGCCGGGCAACGACCCGACGCTGCTGTTCACCAACGCGGGCATGGTGCCTTTCAAAGATGTCTTCCTGGGCCGTGACCCGCGCCCCTACGTGCGCGCTACGTCTGCTCAGCGCTGTGTGCGTGCCGGTGGCAAGCACAATGATTTGGACAACGTAGGTTACACTGCGCGCCACCACACCTTCTTCGAGATGCTGGGCAACTTTAGCTTTGGCGATTACTTCAAGCGCGACGCCATTCGCTTTGCCTGGACGTTTCTGACCGAGACTCTGGGGCTGCCCAAGGAAAAACTCTGGGTCACGGTGCATATCAGCGATGATGAAGCCGAGCGCATCTGGAAAGAGGAGATCGGCATCGACCCCGAGCGTTTCTCCAAGCTGGATGAAGATAACTTCTGGCAGATGGGCGACACCGGCCCCTGTGGTCCTAGTTCCGAGATTTTCTTTGATCACGGCCCGGAAGTGTGGGGTGGCCCGCCCGGAAGCCCGGAGGAGGATGGCGACCGCTACATCGAGATCTGGAACCTCGTTTTCATGCAGTTCGAACGCGATGCTCAAGGCACCCTCAACCCGTTGCCGAAGCCCTCTATCGACACGGGCATGGGCTTGGAGCGGGTGGCGGCCGTCATGCAGGGCGTACACTCCAACTACGAAATCGATCTGTTCCAGAACCTGCTCAATGCCGCTGCCAACGCCACGGGGCATAGTGATACCACTACGCCCTCGCTGCGCGTCATTGCCGACCACATTCGCTCCTGCGCCTTCTTGATTGCCGACGGCGTACTGCCCTCCAATGAAGGTCGTGGCTACGTGCTGCGCCGGATCATTCGCCGGGCGATTCGCCACGGCCACAAGTTGGGCGCTTCCGAACCGTTCTTCCACAAGCTGGTCTCTGCGCTCGACGCCGAAATGGGCGCCGCCTATCCCGAACTGCGCGATGCCAGTGAGCAGATCGCTCGTGTACTGCTGAAAGAGGAAGAGCAGTTTGCCCGCACGCTAGATCACGGTATGGGCTTGCTCAATGCTGCTCTAGAAGAGCTTCAGGGCGACGTGCTGCCCGGCGAAACCGTGTTCAAGCTCTACGACACCTATGGCTTTCCATTCGATTTGACCGCCGACGTGTGCCGTGAGCGTGAAGTGACACTGGACGAGGCGGGCTTCCAGCGTGAGCTCGAAGCCCAGCGTGAGCGCGCCCGCGCCGCTAGCCAGTTTGGCGCGGATTACACTGCATCGATTGAGCTGGATGGCGAAACCCAGTTCACCGGCTACGAGCGGTTGGAGGATCAAGCCACCGTCACGGCGCTCGTGGATAGCGACGGTAATGCGCTGGCGGCTCTGGAGGCGGGGCAGAAAGGCACCGTGGTGCTGGATCGCACGCCGTTCTACGGGGAGTCTGGTGGTCAGGTGGGCGACACCGGCTACTTGCACGTCGATGGCGGTCGTTTCCAGGTGACCGACACCCAGAAACAGAGCGGCCACCATCTTCATCAGGGCGTGATGGTCGAAGGAACGCTGAGCGTGGGTGCCAGCGTGCGCGGTGAAGTCGACGCCAGCCTGCGCGGTGCGACCATTCGTAACCACTCCGCGACCCACTTGCTGCACAAAGCATTGCGGATGGTGCTGGGGGACCACGTGCAGCAGAAAGGTTCGCTGGTCAACGCCGAACGTCTGCGTTTCGACTTTAGCCACTTCGAGCCGATGACCGCCGAGCAGCTTGCTGAGGTCGAGCGCATCGTCAATGAACAGATCCTGGCCAACGCGCCGACGAAAATCGAGCAAATGAGCCTCGCGGACGCCAAGGCCAAAGGCGCGGCGGCGCTGTTCGAAGCCAAGTACGCTGATAACGTGCGCGTGTTGACCATCGGTGCCGATGACTTCTCCATCGAGCTTTGCGGCGGCACCCACGTCAACCGCAGTGGCGACATTGGCTGCTGCCACGTCGTCAGCGAGGTAGGGATCGCCTCCGGTGTACGCCGTATCGAAGCGATTACCGGTGAAAACGCCTTGGCCTACTTCCGCGAACAGGAAGCGCGCGTGCAGCGCCTGGGCGAGCGTTTGAAAACCAAGCCTGAACAGGTGGAAGCCCGTGTCGAATCACTGGTGGAGCGCAACCGCAGCTTGGAAAAAGAGCTCGAGCAGCTCAAAGCGAAGCTGGCGAGCGCGGCGGGCAGTGACATGCTCAGCCAGGTGCAGGACGTCGGCGGTGTGAAGCTGCTGGTGACCGAGCTGGAGGGCGTCTCTGGTAAAGACCTGCGCGGCGTACTGGATCAGTTGAAGAACAAGCTGGGCTCCGGCGTCATCCTGCTAGGCACGGCCGACAAAGCCGCCGGCAAAGTCAGTCTGATTGCCGGGGTGACCGCCGACTTGACCGATCGGGTCAAAGCGGGCGAACTGGTCAACCATGTGGCCTCCCAGGTAGGCGGTAAAGGGGGCGGTCGCCCTGACATGGCACAAGCGGGCGGCAGTCAGCCAGAGGCGCTGCCGGATGCGTTGAACAGCGTCCCGGCTTGGTTGGAAAACACGCTTCGCTAAATAGAGAGGCCGGTGGCATTATTTGCTACCGGCCTTTTTGCTAGTTAGGAAACTTAGCAACAACAATATTCACCCTCCATTCCCGAACGTAAAGGAAAAACGGCATATGGCACTATACGTACAGAAGTTCGGCGGCACCTCGGTGGGCTCTGTCGACCGTATCAAGGCCGTGGCGGAAAAAGTGAAAGGCTTTCGCGACCAAGGCCACCAGGTCGTGGTCGTCGTCTCCGCGATGAGCGGCGAAACGAACCGCCTCACCGATATGGCTCACGCCCTCAACGAAGACCCCGCGCCCCGTGAAATGGACATGCTGCTTTCCACCGGCGAGCAGGTCACCATTTCCCTGCTGGCCATGGCGCTGCAGCAAATTGGCGTTCCGGCAACCTCGCACACCGGTGCTCAGGTGGGAATTCTGACGGATAGCGCCTACACCAAAGCGCGTATCCAACGCATCGAAACCGACGACCTGAAGTCTGACCTGGACGAAGGTAAGGTCGTGGTCGTGGCCGGTTTCCAGGGCGTGGACGAAGACGGCAATATTACCACGTTGGGCCGTGGCGGCTCGGACACCACCGGGGTGGCTCTGGCAGCGGCCCTTGGCGCTGATGAGTGCCAAATCTATACCGATGTGGACGGTGTTTACACCACCGACCCTCGCGTCTGCTCCAAAGCGCAGCGCCTTGAAAGCATCACCGTAGAAGAGATGCTCGAACTCGCCAGTTTGGGCTCTAAAGTGCTGCAAATTCGCGCGGTTGAATTCGCCGGTAAGTACAACGTACCGCTGCGGGTGCTGTCGAGTTTCGAAGACGGCCCGGGCACCCTGATTGTTGCTGACTCAGACCAAGACGAGGATTCTATGGAAGAACCGCTAATCTCCGGTATCGCCTTTACCAAAAACGAAGCCAAATTGACGCTGTTGAACACCCCAGACGTTCCGGGTGTGGCTTCCCGTATTTTGGGCCCGATTGCCGATGCCAACATCGAAGTCGACATGATCGTTCAGAACGTCGCACCGGCTGGCGATTACACCGATTTCACCTTCACCGTGGCGAAGGGTGACTACAAGGCCACCAAAAAGCTGTTGGAAGAGACAGTTATTCCTGACCTGGGCGGCGGCGAGCTGCGCGGTGACGATAATATTGCCAAAGTGTCACTGGTGGGCGTCGGTATGCGCTCTCATGCGGGTGTCGCCTCTAAAATGTTCCGCGTATTGGCCGATGAAAACGTCAATATCCGTATGGTCTCCACGTCCGAAATTAAAATTTCTGTCGTGATTGACGAAAAACATATGGAACTTGCTGTGAACGCCTTACACAAAGCATTTGGTCTCGATAAATCCGATATCGAATCTGAATAACAATTGTGGCCTAAACCTTCTACGCTGAAGGTACTCGCTGCCGTGTGGTGGTGAGCTTTCTTTCAACGGGAGGTTAAGGTGTCATAGGGGCCAAAGCCATTGGTGGCAGGGGGCACCATGCCGCATAATGGCGTGGTGGCCCCCGTTGGCGGACACATCCCGTTGTATAAAACGTCTGAGAAGGAGATCAGCCATGCTCATCCTAACCCGCCGCGTTGGCGAAACACTGATGATTGGTGATGAAATCACCGTCACGGTGTTAGGTGTGAAAGGTAATCAAGTACGCATTGGTGTGAACGCACCGAAAGATGTCGCGGTTCACCGTGAAGAGATCTATCAGCGTATTCAGCGTGAACGTAATAGTGAAAGCGAAGCAGAGTAAATGGCCGCCTGTGTCACGCTCATTAAAGAGCGTTTAAGCGGTAATATCAGGGCGGCGCGAAAAAAATCGGAATAGGACTGGACACCAGTCATCATAATCGGTAATATTCGCGCCGTGCCGTTGAGGAGAGGTGGCCGAGTGGCTGAAGGCGCTCCCCTGCTAAGGGAGTATAGGGTTTATAGCCCTATCGAGGGTTCGAATCCCTCTCTCTCCGCCAACTGCATCATGTAGCATCGCAATTTGATATGCGCCCGTAGCTCAGCTGGATAGAGTACCTGACTACGAATCAGGTGGTCGGAGGTTCGAATCCTCCCGGGCGCGCCAAGTTGCAAAGGTAAGTATTTGATGTTACACTGTTTTCATTGTTTTACGCAGTAAGCAATGACTGAAAAGCGCCCGTAGCTCAGCTGGATAGAGTACCTGACTACGAATCAGGTGGTCGGAGGTTCGAATCCTCCCGGGCGCGCCAGATTCCAAAACCCGCTCTCATAGGAGAGCGGGTTTTCTGTTTTCTAGCCTGACTATCGTGGCTCGCGCGGTAGTCTTGCGATCGTGTAAAGCGCCCCCGCATCTTTGCGGAAGGGCGCTTTTTTTTGGCCCGTAACGCGCCAAGGGAGAGTGCCGGGTAGCGAAAGCAGTAATGCGCCTAAAAAAGCGCCTGGAGAGGCGCTTTAAATCGGCTGCGGGGAAGGTGGGGGGGGGCGTGCTCGACAGCCTTAGGCGGATTCGCAGGTGTTAAGTGCGCTTGCGCTAGGGATAAGGCTACCCAAAAGTGTGTCCAGGTCGGTCAAGCGCTTCAGGCGCTGAAAATGCAGGTTGGCTTCGGCGTTGCCCTGGCGCATCTGGGCAAGCCACTGCTTTACCAGAGATACGACCACGCGGTCAGGAAGATGTTGGCGCTGTAGGGCGGCGTACTCTTGCAGTACGCTGGCGCGCATTTCCCATGTGGTGTCCGCCAAGCGTTCGCCGGTTTGCTGCCAGTGGCGAATGCGAGGGGCGAGCCAGGGGTCGGCCAGTGCGCTACGTCCAAGCATCACATCGCGACAGCCAGATAGCGTGCGGGCCTTCCAGTAATCTTCCAGGGTCCAGATGTCGCCGTTGGCCACCACGGGGATAGACACGTGGTGGCGCACTTTGCCGATCCACTCCCAGTGCGCCGGTGGACGATATCCTTCGTCTCGCGTTCGCCCGTGGACGACCAGGCGCGCCGCGCCGCCCGCCTCAGTGGCCTGTGCACACGCTACTGCCAAGCGACGATTGGCAAACCCCAGTCGAATCTTCGCCGTCACCGGGATGTCACCGTCTAGCGCGTCTGCGACCGCTTTCACGGCGCGATACACGCGGTCGGGCTGGCGCAGCAGTGAGGCGCCGCCGTCGTGGCGGTTGACGAGCTTGGCAGGGCAGCCAAAATTGAGATCGATACTGATTGCGCCCAGCGCTAGCGCTTGGCGCGCATTCTCGGCCAAGGCCTGAGGGTCGGAGCCCAGTAGCTGCAGATGCACCGGCACGCCGCTGGGCGTGGCGACGGGGCACTGCTGTAATTCGGGGCAGTGTTTATAAAACACACGTGGGGGGAGGCGCGTGTCGACGACGCGGACGAATTCCGTTACCGACCAGTCAAAACCGGCCTGCCGAGTGAGCAGGTCACGGGTGAGCGCATCGATGACGCCTTCCATCGGTGCGAGACCGATCTTGCCTTTATGTAGTAAATTAACAACCATGACTTCCACTATGGCGCGATTGCATTCTATCCTGGATGTGGCAGGTTAGTGTATTACCCTTATTGCGCCAAGCGCCGTTGGAGGCGTTTGGTGTGCCAATAACCCTATAAAATAAGGAGAGCACGCTATGCAAGGGTCGGAGTTGCTCCAAGAGGGGCTCGCTCTAATGGGTCTTGGTATGGGCTTTGTTTTTGTTTTTCTTACTATTTTGGTCATTAGCGTCACGCTAATGTCAAAGCTGATCGACCGCTTTCAGCCTGCCCCTGTGGCTGCGCCAGCGGGCCGAAAAAGTGGGAAAACTCCCGCCAGTCAGGGCCAAAACGACGAAGTCGTCGCAGTGATCAGTGCCGCAGTGCATCGTTATCGTTCGTCTCGCCGTCCGTAAGCGGCACGTTCCCGCGTGTCCATTTCGCTCCTGATGCATTTTTTTTGTTAAATTTACTACAAATTCATAACGCCAAACTGTGAGCCATGACCATGAATGAAATAAAACGTCCTCTGGGAATCACCGATGTGGTACTGCGCGATGCGCATCAATCTCTGTTTGCCACGCGCCTGCGCTTGGACGACATGCTGCCCATTGCCGAAAAGCTGGATAAGGTCGGCTACTGGTCGCTGGAAACGTGGGGTGGTGCCACATTCGATGCGTGCATCCGCTACCTAGGGGAAGATCCGTGGGAACGTATTCGCGCCCTGAAAGAAGCCATGCCGAACACGCCTCAGGCGATGCTGCTGCGTGGTCAGAACCTGCTGGGTTACCGTCACTACGCCGATGACGTCGTCGATAAGTTCGTCGAGCGGGCCAAAACCAATGGGGTCGACGTATTCCGTGTGTTTGATGCCATGAATGACCCGCGCAACCTAGAACGCGCCATCAAAGCGGTGCGCCAAGTCGGCGGCCATGCACAGGGCACCATTTCTTACACGGTAAGCCCGGTACATACCCTGGATAGCTGGGTCGATCTTGCCAACACCATTGCTGCAATGGGCGCAGATTCGCTGGCTATCAAGGATATGGCGGGGCTACTCACGCCGTACACGGCGTATGACTTGGTGACGCGTCTGAAGAAAGAGCTCTCCATTCCAGTTCATCTGCACTGTCACGCGACGACCGGCTTATCCACCTCGACCATTTTGAAAGCGGTCGAAGCGGGGGTCGATAACGTCGACACCGCCATCTCCTCCATGTCGATGACCTACGGCCACAGCCCGACGGAATCGGTGGTCGCCATGCTAAAAGACACCGACCGCGACACTGGCTTGGACCTAGAGTTGCTGGAAGATATCGCTGGCTACTTCCGCGAGGTGCGTAAAAAATACGCCGCCTTCGAAGGTTCGCTGCGCGGTATCGATTCACGCATTCTGGTGGCCCAGGTTCCTGGCGGCATGCTCACCAACATGGAGAGCCAGTTAAAAGAGCAGGGCGCTGGCGACAAGCTGGATGACGTGCTGAGTGAAATCCCCCGCGTCCGCGAAGATCTTGGTTTCATTCCGCTGGTTACCCCCACGTCACAAATCGTGGGTACCCAAGCGGTCATGAATGTCATGATGGGCGAGCGCTACAAGTCGATCTCTAAAGAGGTACAGGCGCTGCTGAAAGGTGAATACGGCTCTGCCCCAGCACCCTTCAATGCCGAATTGCAAAAGCGTGTGCTGGAAGGCGGCGAGCCAATTACCTGCCGCCCGGCAGACAACCTCTCACCTGAGATGGACAAACTCGCCGCCGAGCTGAAAGAGAAAGCCAGCGCCGATGGCATTCGCCTTGCCGACGGCGAGCGGGAAGTGGATGACGTATTGACCTATGCCCTGTTCCCGCAGATTGGTTTGAAATTCCTCAAGAACCGCGACAATAAAGACGCTTTCGAGCCTGCGCCGGAAGCACCTCGCACGGCTGCGCCGGCCAAAGCAGAAACAGCCCCTGCCGCCGCACCAAGCGCTGGCGCTGGCCCGGAAACCTATACCGTGAAGCTCAACGGCAAGGCGTACGTGGTCGAGGTGTCGGAGGGGGGCGAGATTGACAACATTCAAGAGCAGTCCGACGCCCAGCCCGAAGCCGACGCCCCGGCACCCAGCGGTGTCAGCATCGATGCGCCGCTGGCGGGTAACATCTTCAAAGTGAACGTGCGGCCAGGCGACCAAGTGGCCGAAGGCGATGTCGTGATCATTCTGGAAGCCATGAAGATGGAAACCGAAGTGCGTGCCAGCAGCGCCGGTACGGTGTCGAAAGTCAACGTCAGCGAAGGCGATAGCGTGGCCGTTGGCGATGCGCTGATCGAGCTTTAAGGGCTTTTCGGAATGGATAAATTAATCACTCTATGGGAAGGCTCCGGGCTCTATAACCTGGAGCTTGGCCAAGCGGTAATGATCCTGGTGGGGCTTGGGCTACTCTACTTGGCGATCTACAAGAAGTTCGAGCCTCTGCTGCTGGTGCCGATTGGGTTTGGCGGTATTTTGGCCAACATTCCCGAGGCCGGTTTGGCGATTTCGGCGTTGGATCAAGCCATTGAAGTAGCCAAGCCCGCCGTGCTTGAGCAAATGGCGGCGGCGCTGGGCGCGACGCTGGACCCGCTGGCCGGTGTCGAGGGTTGGCGCGAGACCCTCAAGGCCATTGCCCACGACTCGGCCGCGCCGGATCAGCTGCGCGCTGCCAAAGACGTGGCGGTGAGCGTCGGCTACAGCGATGGCATGCTCTATAACTTCTACAAGGTCGCCATTGGCTCGGGCATTGCGCCGCTGCTGATCTTCATGGGCGTTGGAGCGATGACCGACTTCGGCCCGCTGCTGGCCAACCCGCGCACACTGTTCCTGGGGGCGGCGGCGCAGTTCGGTATCTTTGCCACGCTGTTTGGCGCGGTGCTGCTGACGTCCATGGGCATCATGGATTTCTCGCTCAATCAGGCGGCGGCGATTGGTATCATCGGCGGGGCGGATGGTCCGACCTCGATCTACGTTTCCAGCGTGCTGGCGCCTGAGTTGCTAGGGGCGATTGCCGTCGCTGCCTATGCCTACATGGCACTGGTGCCGTTGATCCAACCGCCGATCATGCGCCTGCTGACCACCGAAAAAGAGCGCAAGATCACCATGACGCAGCTGCGTCCGGTCTCCAAGCTCGAAAAAGTGGTCTTCCCACTGATGCTTTTGATTGCTGTCGCGCTGTTTCTGCCGGACGCAGCGCCGCTGCTGGGCATGTTCTGCTTCGGCAACCTGATGCGTGAGTGTGGGGTAGTGGAGCGCCTCTCCGATACCGCGCAAAATGCGCTGATCAATATCGTCACGATCATTCTGGGTCTGTCGGTAGGGTCTAAGCTGATGGCGGAGAGCTTTTTGGCGTTCGAAACCCTAGGGATTCTGGGCCTGGGGATCGTGGCGTTCGGTATCGGCACCGCCGCCGGTGTCTTGATGGCCAAGCTGATGAACCTGGTCAGCAAAATGCCCATCAACCCGTTGATTGGCGCGGCAGGTGTGTCTGCCGTGCCGATGGCGGCGCGCGTGGCGAATAAGGTCGGTCTGGAAGCGAACCCGCACAACTTCCTGCTGATGCATGCCATGGGGCCGAACGTGGCTGGGGTCATCGGTTCGGCGGTGGCTGCCGGGGTAATGATCAAGTACCTGGGCTAGGCGGCTCGTTAGACAGCACGCCTGCCGCTCTAGAACGCGGCTTACCGAGCAAGCGCTTGTGTAAGCCGCGTTTTTTTTATATTTGCTGTAGCTCAATGGCTGTTTTAAGACGATTTTCTAGGCCGCTGATATCCAGCTCGACATCCCGTGGCCAGCCGATGGTCAAACTCACGCCGTTGCCATCGTACGCCGCCTGTTGTACGGGCAGGCCCTGCTCGTCGCACCAAGCCCGGGCTTGCGCCTCGTGGGCGAAGCTAACTTTCAGCTCATAGAGATCCCGCTCGACGACTTCCCGGGTGGGCAGCGTTTCGAGCCCGGCATTCACCGCCTGCGCATAGGCGCGGGCTAACCCGCCGGTGCCGAGCTTGGTGCCGCCAAAGTAGCGAATCACCACACAGCCAATCTCGCCGAGTTGGCTGCCCTGCAGCGCCTGAAACATGGGGCGCCCTGCGGTGCCGCCCGGTTCACCATCGTCAGAAAAACCGATGTGGGTTTGCTCGCCAGGCGGGCCTGCGATGAAGGCTGTACAGTGATGGCTGGCATTCGGATGGGCGGCTTTGGCCGCGTGTAGCAGCGTGTCGAAGGCGTCGGTGGTCGGGGCGTGGCACACCCAGGTCAAAAACTGACTCTTCTCGACGTCGATCTCGGCGGTGTGCCATGTATCAAGGGCTAAATCAGGAACTCGAAAACGCAACTAGGACTCCCGGCAGGGTGGATGACCAGTTAGTGATGCCGGGGGTCCGTGGCGTGTTGGGCCACGCCCATCACCATGCCCAGCACCTGAATATCACAATTATGCAGGAAGAGATCGGGCATGGCTGCATCTTCCGGCCATAAATGAATGCCCAGGCGACTAATGGAGAGCTGTTTTAGCGTTACCTCGCGCTGGTTGATCGTCGCAACGGCGGTCTCTTGATGAGCGTCGTGCTGGTGACGGTGAATGATGATGACATCGCCGTCGAACAGGTTGCAGTCGCGCATGCGGTCACCGCGAATACGCAGGGCGTAGGTGTTGCGACGTGTGACGCGAGGGGGTGTGCACGCTTGGCGCGTGTGTGAGGAAGCGCTGCGAGACGCTAACGGGTGAGGCGTCGATGGCGCTACCGGTTGAGACAGCGTCTGAGGGGATACGTAAGAAGGGACGTGAGACGTTACCCGAGAGGATAGGCAGGTCGTCATAGTGTGTTCTCCCATGCAGCGCCCGTTGCCAAGGCGTTTGATTGAGTCGATACCTGTTGTTTTATTCTGTGGTGTCTATTCATACAGTGGTTACAGTATAAGCCTGTTTTTGCATACAGTGCTAGTCCTGTCTTTCGCTTGGCTCATCCGAAAGACGCTTAAGCCCGCATGGCTCTGGACCACGCTGCGACCCAAGACCGCAGAGCCCGACTGGCGGGAAAGGGCCTTTCCGTGTAGAGTTCGACCCAAAATCAATGTGCCTGGAGTGTCTTTTGAGCCTGTGCCTGCAAGCCCGACAATTGGCCTGTGAACGTGATGACCGTTGGCTGTTTGAAGGGCTCGATCTCGATATTCAAAGCGGCGAGATTGTGCGCATTGAAGGCCCCAACGGCAGCGGCAAGACGACCCTGCTGAAAATACTCTCTGGCCAATTAACCGATTACCGTGGCGAGCTTTACTGGAATGGCGAACCCATGCGCCAAGCCCGTGAACATTTTCTCGCTAATTTACTCTATTTAGGTCATGCCCCCGGTGTGAAGGCAGGTCTTTCGCCGCTGGAGAATTTAGCTTGGTATCAAGCGCTTAGCGGAGAAAAGGGCAGCGAGCCCGTACGAGAGGCGGCGTTGGCTGCCGTTGGGCTCGCCGGCTTCGAAGACGTGCCTGCCGGGCAGCTGTCCGCCGGGCAGCAGCGGCGTGTAGCGCTGGCGCGTTTGACCCTAACCCAGCGCGCGCTGTGGGTGCTCGACGAGCCTTTCACCGCGATCGATCGTCAAGGGGTGGCAGCGCTAGAAGCGCAGCTGGTGGCCCACGCGCAGTCTGGCGGCTGTGTGTTGGTCACTACGCACCATGCGCTGACCGAGTCACCCGTGCTTAGGCGTATTCAGCTGGGGTAAGAAGGAGACAGCGTTGCAACGTTCACACGCTCAACGGAGCACTCCCGAGGTGGTCATGCATGCCCCCCAGGGCGGTTTGATGGTGGCCATCAAGGCGACGCTTAAGCGCGACCTCACCCTGATGCTGCGCCGTCGTGGCGAAGTGCTCAATCCGCTGGTGTTCTTTGCCCTGGTGATTACCCTGTTTCCCATAGGGATTTCACCGGATCCAGAGCTGTTGGCAAGCATTGCGCCGGGGCTGTTATGGGTGGCCGCACTGCTCGCCGCCCTGCTTTCGCTGGATAGCCTGTTTCGCAGCGACTACGACGATGGCAGCCTTGAGCAGCTATTACTGGCCCCCCAGCCGCTGGCAGCGCTGGGGTTGGCAAAAGTGGCGGTACACTGGCTGCTGACCGGTCTGCCGCTCGCGCTCATGGCGCCCCTCTTGGGCATCATGCTGTCGCTTCCAGCGGGAAGCTACGCCGTGCTAGCGCTGTCGTTGGCACTCGGTACGGCCAGCTTGAGCCTGATCGGTGCCATCGGTGCCGCATTGACGGTGGGGCTAGCGCGGGGCGGTGTGCTGCTATCGCTGCTGGTGCTGCCGCTCTATATACCAGTACTAATTTTCGGCGCAGGTGCCGTACAGGCCGCGATTTTTGGCGATGGAATAGCCGCGCATTTGGCGATTCTAGGGGCCCTGTTAGCGCTGGCGCTGATGCTGGCACCCTGGGCCATTGCGGCATCGCTGCGCATCAGCATTAACGGTTAGAGGACGGGAACACCATGTGGGCCTTTATCAACAAACTGAGATCCCCCAAATGGTTCTATGCCATTAGCGCCAAGCTGCAGCCGTTTTTCTGGGTGGCAGCAACGTTGCTGCTGCTGGTCGGCACCGTTTGGGGGTTGGTCTTTGCACCGGCGGATTACCAGCAGGGCAATAGTTTTCGCATCATTTATGTCCACGTCCCTGCGGCGTTTCTAGCGCAGTCCATTTTCGTTTCCATGGCGGTCTCCGGGCTGGTGTTCATGGTCTGGAAAATCAAAGTGGCCGATATGGCTGCCACCGTCATGGCCCCGTTGGGGGCTGCGATGACCTTCGTGGCCCTTTTTTCGGGCGCAGTGTGGGGCGTGCCGACCTGGGGCACTTGGTGGATGTGGGACGCGCGCCTCACGTCCATGCTGATTCTGCTGTTTCTCTATCTGGGCGTGATAGCTCTGCGGGGTGCCTTTAGCAGCCGCGATAGCGGCTCCCGTGCCGCGTCGGTGCTGGCCATGGTCGGCGTCATCAATATTCCGATCATCAAATACTCTGTGGATTGGTGGTACACCCTGCACCAGCCCGCCACCTTTACGATTACCGGCCGCGCCGCCATGACCATGGATATGTGGGCGCCGCTACTCATTATGGTGTTGGGTTTTTACAGCTTTTTCATTGCCCTCACGCTGATGCGCACGCGCAGCGAAATTCTGCGTCGAGAAGCCAACAAGCGCTGGGTGCGCGAGCTTGCCGAGGAGACGAACTAATGGCCTTTTCCTCGCTGAACGAATTTTTTGCCATGGGCGGTCACGCGGTTTACGTGTGGGCTGCCTGGGGAGTCACTGCGCTATTGATGCTGGTCATCGTATGGCATGCCCGCCAGGAGCGCCGCCAGCTTCTTCACACGGTGAAGCGTCGGGTGCGTCGTGAGCACGCCCAGCGCCAGTCGTCACCGCATGCGCAGCCTCTGCAAGAGCCCGTTACCTCTGCTCAAAAGGACGTTCACCATGACGCCTAAACGTAAACAGAAGCTGTTTGTTATCTTAGGGCTATTGTCGCTCACCGCCATTGCGGTGGGGCTCACCCTGTACGCGCTGCGCGCCAACATCAATCTGTTTTTCAGCCCGGTGCAAATCGCCCAGGGCGATGCCCCCATGGAGCGCCAGATTCGCGCGGGTGGCATGGTCAAAGAGGGCTCTGTGTCCCGCGACCCGGAAAGCCTGGACGTCGAGTTCGTGGTGACCGACTACGTGGACGATCTGGAGGTCTACTACAGCGGGATTCTGCCGGACCTGTTCCGTGAAGGGCAGGGCGTGGTGGTGGTCGGCGAACTGCAGGCCGATGGTCGTCTTTACGCCGATAAAGTGCTGGCGCGCCACGATGAAAACTACATGCCGCCTGAAGTGGCTCAGGCATTGGAAGAAGCAGGCTACTCCCCGGCCGACTTTCAAGCGAAAGCCGCCGAAGTGGGCAAGCGCCTAGAGCAGGAAGGCTCCCCAGAAGGAAGCGACTATTAACGGCTGAACGCACCCCACGCGATAAGGCCTGATGCTAATTCGGAGCGCCCATGTTAATTAAGATCATTCCTGAAATTGGCCACTTTGCCCTGGTCATCGCGCTATTAATGGCGGTGGTGCAGGCAGTGTTGCCGCTTGCCGGGGCGGCGACCCGTCGCCCGCTATGGATGGCCTATGGCCGGCCCATGGCGACAGGGCAATTCCTGTTCGTCGCCATTGCCTACCTCTGTCTGACCGCCAGCTATATGCTGGATGATTTCAGTGTGGCCAACGTGGCTAATAATTCCAATTCGCTGCTGCCCTGGTACTACAAGTTCAGCGCGGTATGGGGAAACCATGAAGGCTCGGTGCTGCTGTGGAGCCTGATGCTGGCGGGCTGGGGTTATGCGGCGTCGGTCTTCTCGGGCGACTTGCCCCGCGACATGGTGGCCAGGGTGCAGGGCATCATGGGCATGGTGTGTGTGGGCTTCTTGCTCTTCATTCTCATGACCTCCAACCCCTTTGAACGCCTGCTGCCCAACATGCCGCAGGACGGCGCAGACCTGAATCCGCTGTTGCAGGATTTTGGCCTAGTGGTTCACCCGCCGATGCTCTACATGGGTTATGTGGGCTTTTCGGTGGTGTTTGCTTTCGCGATTGCCGCCCTGCTGGGCGGGCGCTTAGACGCCGCTTGGACCCGCTGGGCGCGCCCCTGGACCAACGTGGCCTGGGCGTTTCTCACCGTCGGGATCGCACTCGGCAGCTGGTGGGCCTACTACGAGCTTGGTTGGGGCGGCTGGTGGTTCTGGGATCCGGTAGAGAACGCCTCGCTGCTGCCCTGGCTAACGGGCACGGCACTGGTTCACTCGCTGGCGGTGACCGAAAAACGCGGCTCGTTCAAGAGCTGGACGGTGCTGCTGGCGATCTCGACATTCTCGCTGTCGCTGATGGGCACCTTCCTGGTGCGCTCGGGCGTACTGACCTCGGTCCACGCCTTTGCCAACGACCCTTCCCGTGGTTTCTTCATCCTGATGCTGCTGGCGATTACCGTCACGCTATCGCTGCTGGTGTTTGCCCTGCGCGCGCCAAGGGTGAGCCATAAGGTCGGTTTTAACTGGCTCTCGCGGGATTCGCTGCTGCTGATCAATAACATCCTCCTGGTCATCATGACCGTGACGGTGCTCTTGGGCACAGTGTACCCGCTGATTCTGGACTCTTTGGGGCTGGGTAAAATCAGCGTAGGCCCGCCTTACTTTAATGCGCTCTTTGTGCCGCTCACCGTGGTGATGTGTGTCTTCATGGGCTTGGGGCCAGTGGCGCGCTGGAAAAGCATGAGTGGCCGTGAGCTGTGGCGCAAGCTAGGTCTCGCGGCGGCAGCGGCTATCGTGCTGGGTGTGGCCATGCCGTTGGTCTACGACGGCGAATGGAACCTGTGGGTGTCGCTGGGCATTATTTCTGCGCTGTGGATCGTCTTGCCAATGGTGCGCGACCTGTTCGACAAGACCCGCCACGCCAGCTCGTTTGTCGCCGGGCTGCGCAAGCTCTCGCTCTCTTACTGGGGAATGGTGCTGGGCCACGTGGGCATTGCGGTGACTATCGTGGGCGTTGCCGTTGTTTCGAACTACAACATCGAACGTAACGTACGCATGTCGCCCGGCTCCACTGTAGAAGTGGCAGGCTACCAGTTCACCATGACGGAGCTCACCAACCGTCGCGGCCCGAACTTCCTGGCCGATACCTCGATCATTCAGGTACAGCGCGGGGAAGAGGGGCGCAGCTTTGTAATGCGTCCGGAGAAGCGCCTCTATCTCGCCACCGGCATGCCCATGACCCAAGTCGCGCTGCGCCCCGGCCTGTTCCGCGATCTCTATGTAGCCATGGGGGAAGACCTGGGCGACGGCAGCTATGCTATGCGCGTCCAGTACAAGCCGTTTGTGCGCTGGCTGTGGCTGGGTGGCCTGCTCATGGCCTTCGGCGGTATCTTGGCCGTCGCGGATAAGCGCTACCGTCGTGCGGCTGCCCGCCAAGCCAAGCCCGTTCATACTGACCGCTCGACGTCTCAGGAGGCCACGGTATGACACGCCGCCTACTGCTGCTTCTATTACCCATCGGTTTTCTCGGCATCGCGCTGTTTCTCTATCAGGGATTGGGCCGTGACCCGTCTCAACGGGACTCTGCGCTAATGGCGCGGGCGTTCCCCGCGTTCGAAGCCAGCACGCTACGCGATGCCAATCGTCAGGTGGATGAAACGCTGATGACCGGGGAGGTCACGCTCGTCAACGTATGGGGCGAATGGTGCCCCGCCTGCAAGCAGGAAATGCCGCAGCTGTTAGAACTCGCTGATAACGGCATCCGTATGGTGGGCATCAACTACCGAGATACCCGCGAGAAAGGCTTGGAGTTTTTAAGCGAGTTTGGCGACCCCTTTGAAGTGAACGTCTTCGACCCCGAAGGCAGCCTGGGCTTTGATCTCGGCGTTTACGGCGCGCCGGAAACGTTTTTGGTAGATGCCGACGGGGTCATTCGTTACCACCATAAAGGCTACGTATCGCCTGAAGACGTTCGCGAGCGCATCCTGCCGGAGGTGGAAAAATGGCGTTAATGCGTTGGCTAGTGGCCGTGGCGCTGCTCACCCTGGCGGGCAGCGTTGTCGCGGCAGGCATCGAAATCCGCGAGTTCGATGACCCGGTGATGGAGCAGCGCTACCGTGACCTCACGGCCTCCATGCGCTGCCCGCTGTGCGAAAACCAGGCGATCGATGACTCTGACGCGCCGATCTCTGGTGATATGCGCGAGCGGGTCTATCAGCTCCTTCAGGACGGTCAGTCGGATATCGAAATCATCAACCACATGGTGCAGCGCTTTGGGGAGTACATCCTCTACAACCCGCGCCTAGAAAACCGCACCTACCTGCTATGGGGGCTACCGATTGGGCTGGTGGTGCTAGGCATGCTGGTCGTCGTGCTGATGGTACGCGCCCGCCGCAATGCATCTGCGAAAGCGTTGAGCGCCGAAGAGCGCGCCCGCCTAGATGCCCTGATTAACCGCGAGAGGTCTTCATGACACCGCTCTGGATAGCGATTGCCTTACTGTTACTGCCCGCGCTGTGGCTATTAATTGCCCCCATGCGCGGTGCTCGTCCCCTGCGTGATCACCTGCAGCAGTTTGAAGCCAACGATACGTCTGCCGAACAGAACGTGGCGATCTTCCAACGTCGCTTGGCTTCGTTGGAGGCGGCCCGCGAGCGGGGCGATATCGACGAGACTCGCTTTAACGAAGACCGTTTAGAGCTAGAACGCAGCCTGCTGGAAGACACGGCCACCCAAACCAAGCGCCCGCTGAAAACCGTGACCGCTGGACGACTGGTGGTGCCGCTGGTCATGGTTGCCGTGGTGGGGGCCAGCACCTTCTGGTACCAGCAGAATGGGGCAGAAGGCGACCTGACGCTCTACGCCATCCAAGAGGAAGTTCGCAACGACCCGGAAGGCTCGATGGCTATGTTTCTGGAGCGCATGGAGGCCGAGGCCGAGCGTCAGCCCAACAATCCCAACGTGTGGAGTTCACTGTTTCCGCTCTACCGCGATACCGGCCAGCCCGAAAAAGCGGCCGATGCGCTGGAGCGTTTGATTGCCATTGAAGGGCGTATTCCACCGCTGCTCGCCCAGCTGGCGCAGCTACGCTTCTTTATGGCTGAGCGTGAACTAACCCCTGATGTTCAAGCGTTGGTGGATGAAACGCTAGAGTTAGACCCCCGCCAGCCCACCGTGCTGGGGCTGTTGGGCATCTACGCTTTCGATAACGGGGACTATGAAACGGCCATTGACCGCTGGCGTCGCGCTGTTGCTAACATCGAAGATCCGGAAACGGCTGAGTCGCTGCGTGATGGCATTCGCGTTGCCCAGGAGCGTATGGGCGTAACGCCGGAGGCGCCTGCAGCGGCGCAGGGCCAAGGGGTGAGGGTGAACGTTTCCTTGGATGAGGCGCTGGTAGACAACGTCAGTGACGATGCCACGGTATTCATCACCGCACGGGATATCGACGGCGAGCTGCCGCCGCTAGCAGTGATCCGCGCGCAGGTTTCTGAGCTGCCCATGACCGTGGTGCTGGACGATACCGCCGCCATGTCGCCGCAAGCGCAAATCTCCCAGGTGCGCGAAGCGCGCTTGGTAGTGCGCGTATCTGCCTCTGGGCAGGCCACGCCGCAGCCGGGCGACCTGTTTGGCGATTTGGAGAGCGTCAGCGTAGGTGCTATCAGCGAAGACGATGCGGCCAATGTCGTTATCAACCGTGTTTTTGAATAATCTCCACTTAAGCTACCGCTGCTAAGGGTTGCAATGCGCTTAACCTCTATTCGTCTTGTTGGGTTCAAGTCCTTTGTTGATCCGGTCACCGTGCCCTTCGATGGCAATATGACGGCCATCGTCGGGCCGAACGGCTGCGGTAAATCCAATATTATCGACGCCGTGCGCTGGGTGATGGGGGAGTCCTCCGCCAAAACCCTGCGCGGCGAATCCATGGCCGACGTTATCTTCAACGGCTCTACCGGGCGTAAGCCGGTAGGGCAGGCCTCTATCGAGCTGAAGTTCGATAACCGCGATGGCGGCATGGGCGGTTTGTACGCCCAGTACTCAGAAATTGCCGTCAAACGCCTGGTGACCCGGGATGGCCAGTCCAACTACTTCTTCAACGGCCAGAAGTGCCGCCGCCGGGATATCGCCGACCTGTTCATGGGGACCGGCCTAGGCCCGCGCTCCTACGCCATTATCGGCCAGGGCATGATCTCGCGGCTGATCGAAGCGCGCCCGGATGACCTTCGCGCCACCCTCGAAGAAGCCGCGGGGATCTCCAAGTACAAAGAGCGCCGTCGGGAAACCGAAAACCGCATGCGGCGCACCCAGGAGAACCTGGAGCGCCTGGACGACATTCGCGAAGAGCTGGATAAACAGCTCGAACGCCTCAAGCGCCAAGCGGAAGCCGCCAAGCGCTACCAAGAGCTCAAGCAGCAGGAGTACCGCTTAAAAGGCGAGCTGGCGCTGTTGCGCGGCCGCACCCTGCGGGCCGAACAGTCCCACCAAGAGAGCCGTGTCCGCGAGCTGGAAATTGCCGTCGAGAAAGACGTGTTTGGCGTGCGCCAGTGTGAAACCCGCCTGGAGCAGGCCCGCGAACAGCACGACGAGCTGGCCGAAGTGTTGGACCGCCACCAGCAGCAGTTTTATGAAACCACCACGCGCATTGCCCGCTTAGAGCAGGACCAGGCCCACCGCCGCAGCCGCGAAGCGCAGTTGGCCAATGACATTGCCACCGCCCGACGGGATCTCGACGAGCAGCGCCAGGTCAGCGAGGGCGACCAGGAGCGGCTCACGGTGATCGACGAGCGCTTTGAGGAGCTGCTGCCCGAGCATGAAGCGCTGGAAGAGCAGCTCGAAATGCTCGAGCAAACCCTGGCCGACGCAACGCCAGCGCTGGAAGCCGCCGAACAGCAGTGGGCCGACGCCGAAAACCGCTGGCGCGAGGCCAGCCGCGATGCCGACCGTAGCCAAGACCAACTGCGTGATTTAGAACAACGTATTGCCCGCCTGCAGGCAGAAGGGCAGCGCCGCCGCCAGCAGCGCGGCGAGCTGGCCGACATGACCGCGTTACAAAACGAGCACGCCGAATACCAAGCCCGCCTGGAAGAAGCCGACCAACGTGCCGACGCCTTCCAAGTGGAGCGAGAACAGTGGCAGCAGCGCTACAGCGATGCCAAAAGCGCCTACCAGCAAGCGGTAACTTCCCGTGACGAGCAACGCGCTGCGCTTAGCCAGCAGCAGGGTGAACTTGCTTCGCTGCAGGCGCTGATGGATGCCGCTCTGGCCGATCACGACCCTCAGCTAAGCGAAACGCTTGCCGCTCATGGCCTTGCTGATGCACCCCGCTTGGGTGAAGCCATTTCGGTCAGCCAAGGCTGGGAGCGGGTTATTTCCTGGCTACTCGCCCCTTGGTTAAACGCCCGACTGGTAGCCGCCCATCAGCTAAACGCGCTGCCCGAAGCGCTAGCGACGGAGTGGTGCTTGATTGATCAAGCGCCGCCTTCCACAGCCACGGCGGGCGCAGGCAATCGCCTCAGCGATTTGGTGAAAGGCGCAGGCGCGCTAACGGAGTGGTTAGCAAGTATTCACTATGTTGATACCGCCGAGGCGGCCGAAGCGCTGTTGCCTATGCTTGCCCCTGGTGAGAGTGTGGTCAGCCAAGACGGCGTATGGCGCGGTCGCGGTTGGCTGCACCAGCAGTCGAACGGCGAGGGTGTCGATGCGCTATTGGTGACGCGTCGCCGCTTTGAGGAGCTAGCCGCAGAGCGTGAGCGGGCGGAAGAGGCGCTGGCGCTCTTGGATGAACAGTGCGAAGCCGCCAACGAGGCGATTGAAACGTTAGAACTGACCCGTGAGCAGCAGGCGGAGCAGGAGCGTGACCATGCGGCCACCCGCCAACAACTAGCGGTGCAAGAGCAGCGGCTTGCCCAACGCCTTGAGCATCTCTCCAGTCGCGCCACGGAGCTGGACGACGAACTGGCCCAGCTGCAAGAAGATGAGGCGGAGTTAACGCTTACTTTAGAAGAGCAGCGCGCTCGTTGGCACACGGCTATGGAGCAACTGGAAACCGCCGCAGAAGCCCGCGAAACCAGCGCCGAACAGCGCCACCGCCAGCGTGAGCAGCGTGAGCAGCTCAACCAACAGCATGCCCCGCTCAAAGCGCGGCAGCAGGCGCTGGCCTTGGAACGTGAGCGCTTAAAAGCCGAACGCGACAGCCTGCGCGCGCAGCAGTCCCGCTCAAGCGATACCGAAGAGCGCCTCTCACTGCGTATTGCCGAGCTGGAAGAGTCCCGTGAAATGCTGGTCGAGCCTGACGAGCTGGCCGCTGAGGAGCTCGAAGAGCTGCTTCACCAGCGCGAACAGCAGGAACGTCGGCTCAACGAGACGCGCCAGCAGGCCCAAGCGCTGGCCGAGCAGCTGCGCAACGATGAGTTAGCCCGCCAGCAGCATGAGCGTAATCTGGAACAGAGCCGCGAACAGCTCCAGCAGCGCCGCATGGACGTGCAGGCGCTGGCGCTCAAAGCAGCGACCCAGGATGAGCAGTTAGCAGAACTAGGCCACGATGCCGATGCGCTCGCCAGTACGTTGCCCAGCGACGCCAGCGAACTTGCTTGGCAAGAGCGCTTGGAAAGTACCTCGGAAAAAATCCGCCGCCTGGGGGCGATCAACCTCGCGGCCATTGAGGAGTACGATCAGCAGGCCGAGCGGCGTAACTACCTCGAAGCCCAGCATGCCGAGCTCACCGAAGCCCTCGAAACGCTGGAGCGGGCGATCAAGCGGATCGATCAAGAAACTCGCGTCCGTTTCCGGGAGACGTTCGATCAGGTCAATAACGGCCTGCAAACGCTCTTTCCCCGTGTGTTTGGCGGTGGGGCGGCGTGGCTGACGCTGACCGGTGATGACCTGTTGGAAACCGGCGTGGCCATCATGGCCCGACCGCCGGGTAAGAAGAACAGCACGATTCACCTGCTATCTGGTGGGGAAAAAGCGCTGACTGCGCTGTCGCTGGTCTTTGCCATCTTCCAGCTCAACCCGGCCCCGTTCTGTATGCTGGATGAGGTCGACGCTCCGCTGGATGACGCCAACGTTGGCCGCTACGCCAAGCTGGTGAAAGAGATGTCCGAAAGCGTGCAGTTCATCTATATCACCCACAACAAGATTGCCATGGAAGCCGCCGAGCGCCTGATGGGGGTCACCATGCAAGAGCCCGGCGTTTCACGTTTGGTTTCCGTGGGTATCGATGAGGCCGCCGAGTTGGTCGAATAGGGCGTATGGCCCATGGCTGCGCCGTGTTGCGACTTCCCAAGAGTTTCCTTATTTGCCAATGCGTGCCTGTCACCTGGGTGTGCCAGCGCAAGCGGATAGTAACGCCATGCCCACGAAATGCTTTGATAACAGCAGGTTGTTGAAAAAACGTGGTGTTGGCGGTGGGATCGTCGCGGCCGTATAGGCTTAAGTCCCGCTTATCGCTTGCGAATCATTGCCTGTCGTGAAAGCGCAATGCGTTCATAAGAAACTAGCGATAGTGAAAAACATTCACTAGCATAACGTTTAAATAGGGTGAACTGAGTGGGTAGCGGCCTCACACGGCACTCCGCGCTTGGCCACCCATATCAGAGATGGAATAACGCGGAAAGGGCACTTTTGATGGTTGATAAGGTCGAAAAATTCGCCTAAAAAGCTCCCTTAGCGGCTCAAACGTGTGAAAATCAGCAAAAATTGGCTCTTTTCGTAGCAACCGCGCTATGCTTGGTGCTAAATATCGATTTATAAGAAGGTTCCCATATTCTGGCGCAGTGCCGCGCACTGTGCCCTAGTAACCGGTTAGATGACCCATGGAATGCTCGACATGGAATTAAGAGAGTGGTTAATCATTCTAGGACTGGCACTGGTTTCGCTAATCGTTGTCGACGGTGTGCGTAGGCTCCAGCGTCAGCGTCGTGTGCCCCGGCTAGACCAAGCGGTAAAGGATTTGCCGACCGCGAAGCTAGACGAGTTAGACGACGAGGCGAAAGAAGCCGAGATCAATTGGGAGCTGCCAAACGGCGGTGCTCGGGTGGTCAAGCCCGCCGACTACAGTGGGCTGGGGCAAAAACCCAAGCTCAAACGTCAAGAGCATCCTGGACCGTCCAAAGTGCTGTCGGATTTTCGTCGCTCGTTTGGCAAGTCGGCTGCCAAGCCCTCTTCGCCAGCCGCGCACACCGAACCCGCTGCCCGTGTATCTGCCGAACGACATGCAGTCACGCAGGAGGCGAAGCCGGAACCCCGTCGTGAGCCAAGCCTGTTTGCCGCGGACAATACCCAGGCAGCCAAGCACGAACCGCCCAACACTGCCGAGCCGACTCCGTCTGCCACTGCGGCGTCGGCCTCTGTGCCGCCCGAACCGGAAACGACACCGGCTGCCGCGCCTACGATGCGCGCCGTAGACGACGCCCCCGTTGCCAAGCCTATCGAGGACGTTGCGCCTGCACAGCCTGACGTGCCGCCCATGACGACGGCGGAAACGCCCGTAGCAGAGCCCGTAACAGAAGAAACTCCCGCACGTTCTAAAGACTCGGCTGCCGATGAGCCGACACCGACCCTCGACCCAGAACCGGTGCTGCGCGCCGAGCCTGAAGATGCCGTGTTTGCCAAGCACGCGTCCGACGCTCCCAAACGCCGCCAACTGCGCGAAGAGACCGTTGGCGACCGCGAACTGGATGACGACGACATCGATGAGTATCGTCTGGTCGATTTCGAAGGTATCGGGCGCTCGTTCAAGCGCCGTATCATCGAGCGTCGCAAAGAGAAGGCCATCAAGAAGGCCGAAAAAGCCAAGCGTGCCGAAGCCTTGGCCAAGCAAAAAGCCGAGCGCAAAGCGCTGGAAGCCGAGCAGCGTCGTGAGGCCAAACAGGCCGCTGACGCTGAAAAAGCGCGTATCGCTCAAGAGAAAGCCCAGGCTCGCGAAGCCGCCGCTCACGACGCCGCTGCCAAACGTGAAGCGGTGCCGTCAGCGCCTGCGCTTGATGACTACGATGACAGCGCGAGACGCTACGAAGAGCATTACCAAGGCTTCGATGACGACTATGAAGAGACTTACGCGGCGCAGGACAGCGTCGTACGCGCGCACCCGACCTTGGAAAAGGCTCTGCGGCACGATGTAAACGGCGAACACGCCAAAGAGACGCTGGCCAGCGCCGAGGAAATGGTCGTCATCAGCGTGCTCTCCCGCGACCCCGATGGTTTCGATGGTGGCAAACTGCTCGAACTCATCATGGCCTGTGGGCTACGGTATAGCCGGACCATGGGCGTTTTCCACCGCTTCGAAACGGAAAGCCCGGACAGCGAGCTACAGTTCTCGATGGTCAACGTGCTCAAGCCCGGTACGTTCCCCATCGAAGAGATGGACGAATTCGTCACTCCCGGCATTACGTTCCTGATGCCGCTACCCGGCGCGGTGGATAGCTCGGCAGCTTTCGAAGCCATGGTCGAAACCGCCATGGTGGTAGTGCGCCACATGGGCGGCGAGTTGAAAGATGAAAACCGCAGCGTCATGACGGCACAAACCATCGAGTTTGCCCGTCAGCGGGTGCACGAATTCGAACGTCGCCACCGTTTGCACCGCCAACTGCAGGCGCGTTAATCGCTGCGTTGCGCCGACACCCGCCTTCTTCCAGAAGGCGGGTGTTTTTGTTACTAAATGCCTGTTTATCTGTCTTCGGAATCTCTGAATGAGTCAGCCTGACCCCACCTTGCTGGAAGAGATCAGCCAACTGCGTGCCGATCTCGATGACGCCAATCACCGCTATTACGTCCTGGACGAGCCGACGTTAACCGACGCTGACTACGACCGTAAGCTGCAGCGCTTGACGCAGTTGGAGAGCGATCATCCCGAGCTGATTTCCCCGGATTCGCCCACTCAGCGAGTCGGTGCCGCCCCAGCAGAAGGTTTCCCCGAAGTGGCCCACGCCATTCCCATGCTGTCGTTGGATAATGCCTTTAGCCGTGACGACATAGCGGCCTTTGCCGAGCGCGTCGCGGAGCGTTTGGAGTGCCAAGCCAGCGAGATCGAGTTTAGCTGCGAGCCGAAATTGGATGGCGCAGCGGTATCGTTGGTGTATGAGCAGGGCGTACTGGTCAGCGGCGCGACGCGGGGAGATGGCCGTACGGGGGAAGGCATTACCTCCAACCTGCGTACCCTGCGCTCGGTGCCGCTTAAGCTCATGGGTAAAAGCGTGCCTGAGTTGTTGGAAGTGCGCGGTGAAGTGATTATGCGCCACGTTGGCTTTGAAGCACTCAATGAGCGCGCTAGAGAAGAGGGCAGCAAAGTCTTTGCCAACCCGCGCAACGCCGCCGCTGGCAGCCTGCGTCAGCTCGACCCGCGCATTACGGCGACCCGACCGTTGGAGTTCCACGCCTACCAAGCAGCACGCTTGGAACCCGACTTGGGCGATGCCACCCACAGTGCGCTGATGGCCCGTTTATCCACCCTAGGCTTTCGCACCAGCGCGGAACTGACGACTCTGTTCGGCCCGGACGCGGTGGCCGATTACTGCGAACAGCTCGGTGAAAAGCGCGACCAACTCGGGTATGACATCGATGGCGTGGTGATCAAGGTCAACGACCTGCGCCACCAGCGGGAACTGGGCTTCGTTGCCCGCGCGCCGCGCTGGGCGGTGGCGTTTAAATTCCCCGCTCAGGAGGAAGTCACCACCCTCAACGATGTGGAGTTTCAGGTCGGCCGCACCGGGGCCATCACGCCGGTCGCCCGGCTGGCGCCGGTTACCGTCGCGGGGGTGACGGTTTCTAACGCCACGTTGCACAATGCCGATGAGATTACCCGCCTGGGCGTGATGATAGGCGATACGGTAGCAATTCGCCGCGCGGGCGATGTCATCCCCCAAGTGGTGCGCGTGGACGAGGAGAAGCGCCCGGCGGATGCCCGCGCGATTACTTTCCCCGATCACTGCCCCGTGTGCGGTTCGGACATCGAGCGTCTCGAGGGCGAAGCCGTGGCCCGCTGCTCCGGAGGGCTTTACTGCGCCGCCCAGCGTAAAGAGGCGCTAAAACACTTTGCCAGCCGGAAAGCGCTGGATATCGACGGCCTGGGCGAGAAGCTGATTGAACAGTTAGTGGATCAGGAGTGGGTGAAAACCCCTGCCGATCTATTTCATCTCAGCGTCGATCAGTTGAAGAGCCTGCCGCGCATGGGCGAAAAGTCCGCCACCAACTTGGTCAACGCGCTGGAAAAGGCCAAGCAGACCACGCTAGCGCGGTTCATCTACGCGCTGGGTATCCGTGAGGTGGGCGAAGCCACGGCGGCCAATGTGGCCAACCACTTCGGTACGCTGCAAGCGTTACAAGATGCCGATCTGGCGGCGCTGGAGGCGGTCAATGACGTGGGCCCCGTCGTGGCGGCGCATATCCACACCTTCTTCCGCCAGCCCCATAACTTGGAAACGCTGCAAGCGTTGATCGACGCAGGCTTGATCTGGCAAGAGGCAGAGGTCACGCAAGGCCCAACGCCGCTGGAGGGCCAAACCTGGGTGCTGACCGGGGCGATGGACAGCATGACCCGCGACGAAGGCAAGGCGCGGCTGCAAGCCCTGGGGGCCAAAGTAGCGGGCAGCGTATCGAAAAAAACCACCTGCCTAGTGGCGGGTGAAGCCGCCGGCAGCAAGCTCACTAAAGCCGAGCAGTTGGGGGTCGAGGTGATCGACGAAGCCACGTTCATCGAGCGTTTAGCCGCCTGGGAGCAGAGCGAATGAGCCGTTTTATCGAAGTTCCGGCGCGCATGCTGCCGCCGGAAACACTCACTGCGCTACTGGAAGCCTTCGTCACCCGCCAAGGGTACGACACCACCGATACCGGAGAAGGGATGAGCGGTTGGGTCGCCGAGCTCAAGCAGCAGCTTGACCGTCACGAGCTGATCATTGCCCACGACCTAGAGCTCGAGATGACCGAAGTAATGACTCTCGCCCAATGGCGCTCCTTTGGGCGAGAGTTGGCGGATGACGAGGAAGAGGGCGATTACTGAGCCCGCACTAGCGCGCTGATCAGCCGCCGCCCTGGATGAAGATGGTCCACCAGCGGCTGCTCGATGGGCAGCGGCTCATCGCAAAGGCGCGATGCGATGACTTCCGCACACAGCGGTGCGCTCGCCAGCCCCCGTGAGCCGTGGGCGGTGGATATCCACAGCCCTGGGTAGTGTTCACCGGGGGTAGACGGCACTTTCGAGGCATCTTTGCGCAGCACGGCATAATCTCGTTGCCACGCCGCCGCGTTGGGCACTGGCCCCGCATAAGGGGTTTTATCGGGGCTGGCGGCTCGTACCGCTGCCCGGCCTTCCAGCGCCTCAGGGCGTAACGCAACGCCGGAGGCCTCAAGCGCGGCCACCCACGCTGGCAGCGCCTGGCGTAATTCGTCGATATTGCGCTGGTGCTCTTCGTCGATGACGTGATTTGTCGCGTCGTTGGGAACGAAGCTCGCACCAAAGGTCAGTACGTTCTCGATGGGCGGCGACACATAGCCTCCCGCGCACACCACTTTATCCGGCGTCTGGGTGCCTTCTGGCAGCGTTAGCTCGCTGACCTGGCCACGTACCTGCTGCAGCGGCAGCTCGGCGGTTTGGGCAAACCGGTTCGCCAGCGACGCCGTGGCGATCACCACGTGGTCGGCCTGTAGCCTCTCCCCGTTGGCCAGCGTGACCTGCCACGACGGTGCATGTCCCGCTGTCTGCGTCAGCCCGGTGACTTCGCCTTGCTGCACGGTAATGCGGTCGTGTTGCAACCACTGCTCGCAGAGTCGCTTTGGCTGTGCCCATCCCGCTTGTGGATAGTAGAGCCCCTGGGAGGCCGAGACCGCCACGCCCGCCAGCTCGCTGAGCGTGTCGGTGCGTGATGCGACGACGGAGGCGGGCAGCGGGTGATGGGCCATGAAGCGCTGTTGGCGCGTGGCCTCTTTGTCGCTGAGCGCCAGTTGCACCACCCCGCACGACCGCCAAAGTGGCGGCTCCTGCGGATGAGCCGCTGCCAGTTGTTCAAACCGTCGCTGGCTGTAGAGAAGCCCCGCTAAATAGAACCGGCTCTGTAGATTGGTATCCACCGCCAGCTTCACGTAGAGCGCCCCCTGGCGATTGCCGGACCCCCCCGCGCCTGGCGCTTCGCGCTCGATCACCGTCACCCGTTTACCGCGCTTGGCCAGCGCCGCCGCCACGCTGCTACCCGCCAGGCCTGCCCCGATGACCACCACATGGGGTGAGTCGTGGTGAGCGGGGGGCGTGAACCAGGGGGTGACACTGCGCCGCGAATCCGAGGGGGGCGTGTCAATACCACCGGCCAGCATCTCTCGCTTACGGCCAAAACCCGGCACTTTCTTCCAGTGGAAGCCTGCCGCCTTTAGACCGCGCTTGACGATGCCCGCGCAGGTAAAGGTAGCGAACGTCGCCCCCGGGCGAGACCGAGCGGCCATGGCCTCGAAGAGCGCCGGTTGCCACATGTCCGGGTTTTTCGAGGGCGCAAAGCCATCGAGAAACCAAGCGTCCACCTGGCCGTCCAGCAGATCGAGTCGTTCGGTGGTGTCGCCAAAGTGAAGGTCGAGGGTGACACGTTCGCTTAAGTGTAAACGGTGAATACCGCTGACCGCGTCGGGCCAAAGAGCGCACAGCGCTTGTGAATAACTCGCCAACGAGGGCCAGGCGCTGAGCGCACGCGTCAACGCTTCCCGGCTCAACGGAAATTTTTCTGTGGATAACAGATGCAGCCGCGCGCCCTCTGGAGCGTGCTGCTCGAAACAGGCCCAGGCGCATAGCATGTTCAACCCGGTGCCAAAGCCCGTTTCGCCGATCACGAACGCCCGCGATGCCTGCCACGCCGCAAAGCGCTCCGGCAGCCGGTTCGCTCCCAAGAACACGTGCTCGGTTTCTGCACGGCCATCCTCACGGGAAAAATAGACGTCATCGAAGGCGTCCGAGTGGGGTGACGTGTCGTTCCAGGTGAGCTGCGGGGCGCTTAATGCCGCCAGCGGTGGCAAGGGTGGGGCTTGAGTCGAGCGTTGAGTCACGCGGGCATCCGTGGGTGATGAATGGTTGGTTAAAAAATGATCAATTTGTTAATCGGGGCGCTATCTCTGGCTTATAGAAAAGCGTCCGCCGGGTTTTCACAGAGTTTTCCACAGGCTCTGTGAAAAAGCGGGCGGACCCTCCACACTCGCCTCAAAGGGTCAAGGCAAAACTTTTTTGAACGGCTTAACAATTACCTTGGCATAGACCCCTGCGATGATGTATGGGTCGGCGTCTGCCCAGGCCTGAGCGTCCTCTAAACTGTCGAATTCCGCCACCACCAAGCTGCCGGTGAAGCCCGCATCGCCGGGGTTATCGGAATCGATGGCTGGGTGCGGCCCTGCCAAAATGAGCCGCCCCTCATCGCGCAGCTCTTCGAGGCGCGCTAGATGGTCAGGGCGAGCCGCCAAGCGGCGCTCTAAGCTGTTGGCAACGTCTTCACTGATAATGCCGTAAAGCATGGGGATAACTCCTTGAAGGCAGGGGCAGTGGCGACGCTGTCGCCCAGGTCAACACATTGACCGCACCCCGGTTAGCGCGCACCATGGCGAGCTTGTTCGTGTTGTACACGCCTATTCTGACAAACTCGCCACACGGCGTCATGCTAATGCCACTACTTCCTAACGCTCTTGCGACTGTACTGCCCACCGCCTTCGATGCCGACCAGCGTTACACGGTGGATCTGCACATGCACTCAACTGCTTCTGACGGAGCGCTTTCGCCTGCTGAACTGGTGGCCTTGTGCGCTGAACGCGGTTTGACCCATATGGCGCTGACGGACCACGACACCATGGACGGCGTGGAAGAAGCGAGCCACGCTGCCCAGCAGGCAGGGCTCTGCCTAGTGCCAGGTTGCGAGTTATCCACTCGCTGGCAGGGCATCAACATCCACGTGGTCGCGCTGGTGCCGGGTGGCCTGCAAGGGCCGTTGATCGACGGGCTCGAACGCCAGCGAGACGCGCGCATCAAACGCGCCGACGTGATCGCCGAGCGGCTAGAAAAAATGGGCCTCCCCAACGCCCTGGAAAAAGCCCGCGCCCAGGCAGGCAGCGACCGCCCGCTAGGGCGGCCCGATTTTGCTCGAGCGCTCGTGGCGGAGGGCGTGGTGGCCGACTGGGCTGGCGCGTTCAAGCGCTACTTGGGCAGCGGCAAGAAGGGCGATGTCAAAGCCCACTGGCCGGAGATCAGCGAAGCGGTCGGGTGGGTCGTCGCTTCTGGCGGGGTGGCCGTGCTGGCTCATCCGCTGCGCTACGGGCTCACTCGGCGCAAGCGCGGACTGTTGATGGATGCCTTTATGGAGGCCGGTGGCCAAGGCGTGGAGCTGGTGAGTGGACAGCAAAACCCCGATACCACCCGCGACCTGGCGCGCCAACTGGTCGAGCGGTCGCTGTACGCCTCAATGGGCAGCGATTTTCACTTTCCCGGTAGCCACGCGGCCCCTGGCAGTATGAGCCCGGTGCCCCGCACCGCCGCGCCGCCGATTTGGCAACACCCCCGCTTGGCGCACCTGCGTGACGCCCCCAGCGGCATGCTCGCCCGCGGGTGCTAAGCGGCGGGATCAGCTACGCTGAAAGACATCCCCATGCTGACCAGGAGTCATCGATGAGCCAATATTTTCAAATACATCCGGAAAACCCGCAAAAGCGGCTAATCGACCAAGCCACCGAGATCATTCGCAAAGGCGGCGTGGTGGCGTACCCCACGGACTCGGGCTATGCGCTGGGCTGCCATCTAGGCGAGAAAAAGGCCATCGAAAAGATCAAATGGCTGCGCTCGCTGGATGACAAGCATAACTTCACCCTGGTGTGTTCGGATCTCTCGGAAATTGGCACTTACGCCAAAGTGGATAACGCCGTGTTCCGGCTGCTGAAGGCCCATACGCCCGGCCCCTACACCTACATTCTGGATGCCACCACCGAGGTGCCGCGCCTGCTGCTGCACCCCAAACGTCGCTCCATCGGCGTGCGGGTGCCCGACCACCGGATTACCCATGCGCTGCTCGAAGCGCTGGGTGAACCGCTGATGAGCGTGACGCTCATTCCCGTGGGTGAAGCGCTGCCGATGAGCGACCCCGAGGAGATTCGCGACCGCTTTGGCGCTCACCTCGACCTGATCATCGACGGCGGCGCTTGCCACCTCGATCCCACCAGCGTGATCGACCTGCGTGAACTGCCGCCGAAAATCGTGCGGGAAGGGCGTGGCGACATTACGCCGTTTCAAGATTGACACGCAAACGCGTCTACACGACGGGGGCGCTTAGCGCCCCCGTCGTCTTGCCAGAGCGCTACGAATCGCTCGGGGCTTCGTCGTCGGGATCGTCATCCTTTTTCTGCGCTTTCTTGCGCGGGTCTTCGCTATTTTCATCCAGCCAGGTGCCGCAGCGCAGACAGTAGCGGGCGCGCTTTTCATGGCGGTCATGGCCACACCCGGGGCAGGCCTCTTCCGAATACCGGTCTTCACGAATCGAGCGAATCACCTGGGCAGAAAACACCCCGGTGGGCACGGCGATGATCGAGTAACCAATCAGCATCAGAATGACGGTAATCGCCTTGCCCAGCGACGTGGCCGGCACGATATCGCCATAGCCCACGGTGGTCATGCTCACGATGGCCCAGTACATCGACATGGGAATGCTGGTAAAGCCCGCTTCCGGCGATTCGATGGTGTACATCAACGCGGCAAACAGCGTGACGACCATGAGAATGCTGCTGAAAAAGAGCAGAATTTGGCGCAGGCTGCGCTTGAGTGCATCCAGCAGTAGCCTGCCTTCCCCCACGAACTCCATCAGCCGCAAAATGCGGAAGATGCGCAGCACGCGCAGAATTCGCACGATCACCAGCCCATGCGCCCCCGGCACCAGTAGCACCAGCCAGGTAGGGATGATCGCCACGACATCGACGATACCGTAAAAGCTCTTGAGGTAGACCGTGGGGCGCTCCAGGCAGTAGAGGCGCACCAGCAGCTCCAGGCTAAACAGCAGCGTGAATGCCCACTCGATGTAGAAGAAGATATGCCCGTAACGCTCGGCATAGATCTCGATGCTGCCCAGCAAAATCACCGTCACGCTCAGCAGAATAGCGACGATCAGCGCAATGTCGAACGCCTTTGCCCCCGGCGTATCGGATTCGAAGATAAGGTGGAACAGCCGGGTGCGAAGTCCGTCGGCACCGGGAGTGAGAGGAAAGCTCATCGCGTCATCCTGAAGTAGGCTTAATCAATCGTGCAGTGTCGTTAGCGTAGCGCGGTTTCGTGAGCCAAGCGACGGGCCAGATTTAACGCAGCCACGCCATACGCGGTGGATGGCATGCCTTGGCTATCCAGCGCGCTAGGCAGCGTGGCGGCCTCGCTTCGTGCTGCGCCATCGAGCTGCGGATGCTGGGCCAGCGCATCCAAGGCCTGCTGTGCGGCGCTGAGGTGCGCCGCGTCTTGGCTGTCGTGGTAGGCATCCAGCGCGACAGTGGCGCGGTGTAGCCATTCGGCAGGGCGCGTTGCGGCGGGTAGTGGCCACTGCTGGCGCCCAAGGGCGTTGCCACGCGCCGCCTTGCTGGTATCGGAAGGGCGCAGCGGTACGTCGCTGGCCAGCTCGACGGCGAGCGTCCATAGCGCCGCAGGGTCGCCCGCTTTCAGCTCCAGCTCCACCTCGCAAATGGGCGCACGCGCGCGACCGCAGACGATCTCCCCTTCATCCAGCACCAGCTCGATATGGCTGCCTTGCCATACCAATGGCCAGCTACGGCGTGTGAAATCGGTGCTCAATGTGGGGCGCAGCGCCGCAATGCACTCGCCCAGCGCGCCTTGAAACGGCGGCAGCTTGGCCAGTGCCGCTTGGTCTAGGTCGGCGGTCGGTACAGGCCACTCCCACTCCTCGCGGCTAGAGAGCCCGCCGCCGCCCTGGCCCGCCGTTTTGACGGTTTGCAGCACCTGCTGGTCGATGTTGCGCAGGCGTACGGCCACCTGCGCGGCGGCAAGATCGCCCGCCGGGGTGTCAAAGTAGGTGTTGGCAAGCCGCTGCTGAACCGGCTGCGTGCCCGCAAGGACGGAGTGGTGTAACAGCGCTGACAGCTGGCTGGGCGGCAGTGCCAGCTTGAGTTCCACCTCGGTGGGCGCTGGTGCGTTGGTTGACTCTTTCATGACAATCGCCACCTCATTATTGTGACATTTTGGTTAATTTTTGATGACATTGTGAACTTTTCATGACGGCGGCGGACGCACTCTTTATACTGGCGCCCGCCATTTCCAGGCTCCCCGAAAACAGGCTAAAGGCTATATGGTAACCTCCAACCCTTTTTCCGCGATGTTTGGCCGCTCGCCATTCCAGCCGTTGCTGGCCCACATCGTCAAGGCCAATGAATGTGCCGACCAACTGCTGCCGTTCTTCGAGGCAACGCTGGCCGGTGATTGGGACACGGCAGCGGAACTGCGCGAGAACGTCACGCGCTTAGAGCATGATGCCGACACCCTGAAGACAGAGCTGCGGCTGAACCTGCCGAACACCATGTTCCTACCCGTCTCGCGCTCCGACCTGCTCGATTTGATCAGCGTGCAGGACAAAATTGCCAACAAAGTGCGCGACATTACCGGCATCATGCTGGGCCGTAAAATGCGCGTGCCCAACGAACTGGCCGAGCCGATGCGCGACTACATGCGCACCAGTGTGGCCTGCGTGGCCCAAGCGCGCCAAGCGCTGGAAGAGTTGAAAGACCTGCTGGAATCCGGTTTTGGTCGCAACGTTTCCGATGTCATGCAGAACATGATCCGCGAACTGCACACCCTCGAACACCAGGCCGACAGCCAGCAGGTGGCGATTCGTCGTCAACTTTTCGAGCTGGAGAGCCAGCTACCGCCGGTGGATGTGATCTTCCTTTACAAGATCATCGAGTGGGTCGGTGAAGTTTCTGACCGCGCAGAACGCGTGGGCAGCCGCCTGCAGATTTTGACCGCACGCTAAGGGAACCTCATGCAGATTATTGCCCAGCACGGTGACATTTTTATCATTCTGGCCTGTTTGTTCGGCTTCTTCATGGCGTGGGGCGTAGGTGCCAACGATGTCGCTAACGCCATGGGAACCTCGGTGGGGTCGAAAGCGATCACCATCAAACAGGCGATCCTGATTGCCGTCATTTTTGAATTCTTGGGTGCCTGGCTGGCGGGTGGCGAAGTCACCAACACCATCCGTAAAGGCATCATCGACCCCGAACTGCTTCAAGAAGACCCGCAGCTACTGGTATACGGTATGTTGGCTGCGCTGCTGGCCGCCGGTACCTGGCTGCTGGTCGCTTCCATGAAAGGCTGGCCCGTATCCACCACGCACTCCATCGTCGGGGCGATCGTGGGCTTCGCGGTGGCAGGCTTGGGCGCGTCTACCGTGGATTGGAGCGCGGTGACCAAGATTGCCGCAAGCTGGGTCGTGTCCCCGCTGCTCGCCGGTACCATCGGTTTCGTGCTGTTCAAATCGGTCCACCACCTGATTTTCGAGAACGACAACCCGTTCACCGCCGCCAAACGCTATGTGCCGGGCTATGTGTTCCTGGTCGGTTTCATCGTCGCCATGGTGACGTTGACCAAGGGCCTCTCCCACGTGGGGCTCGACCTCACCTTCAACCAGAGCCTGTTGCTCTCGATCCTGCTGGGTCTGGTGATCATGGGCATCGGCATGCTGATGCAGCGCCGCATCAAGTTCGAAAAGAGCGCCAACGACCATTTTGGTTACGCCAACGTAGAGCGCGTGTTCGGCGTGCTGATGATCTTCACCGCCTGCGCCATGGCGTTTGCGCACGGGTCTAACGACGTGGCCAACGCGGTGGGCCCGCTGGCGGCAGTGATCAGCGTGGTGCAAACCGGCGGCGAAATCGAAGCGTCGGCGCTGGTGCCCTGGTGGGTCCTGGTACTGGGCGGCGGCGGTATCGTCGTGGGCTTGGTGACTTACGGTCATAAAGTCATCGCGACGGTTGGCACCGGCATCACCGAACTCACGCCGAGCCGTGGTTTCGCGGCCACGCTGGCGGCGGCAACCACGGTGGTGCTGGCCTCGGGCACCGGCCTGCCGATCTCGACCACGCACACCCTAGTAGGCGCGGTGCTGGGCGTAGGGCTGGCGCGGGGGATGGCGGCGCTGAACCTGCGCGTGATTGGCACCATCGCCATGTCCTGGCTCATCACGCTGCCCGCCGGGGCTGGCTTGGCCATTCTGTTCTTCTTCATGTTCAAAGGCATGTTTGGTTAATCACCGGATGTCATCGTGCCCGGTTGGCCAAGGCTAACGGGCACCTCCCCAGCGGCACCTTCTCGCAAACGGTCTTTGCATAAGATCTTTGCAACGGAAGGTGCCGCTGTTTTTGGTGCTCTGTTAAAGTAAATAGCGACATCTTCATTCACCTGCTGCCGGAGAGCGGCCCTTGGACACTCGTTTCCCCTTTGTAGATTGGTTTCGTAACGCTTCCCCGTACATCAATGCCCACCGGGGACGAACCTTTGTCATCCTGATCGAAGGCGAAGCCATGGCCTCTGGCCGAGGGGAGCAGCTCATTCAGGACTTGGCGCTGCTACACACCTTGGGGGTCCGCTTGGTCGTGGTGTTCGGCATTCGCCCACAGGTGCATGAAGCGCTGACGGCCGCCGGTGTCGAACCCACCCGAGTGGATGGCCGCTGGGTCGCGGATCGCGCCGTGATGGCCCACGTCGAGCAGGTCGCGGCGCACCAGCGGCTATGGCTGGAAGCGCGGCTTTCTCTTGGCTTGCCCAGCACGCCGCTGCACGGCGTTGAGCTCAGCGTGATTTCCGGCAACCTGGTCACCGCCAAGCCGCTGGGCGTGCGCGAAGGGGTGGATTTTGACCACAGCGGCGAAGTGCGCCGGGTGCGCGCCAGCGCCATCGAGGGGCTGCTGGAAAAAGGCTCGCTCGTGCTGCTACCGCCGCTGGGGTTTTCCAGCACGGGTGAAGTGTTCGATTTAGATGCCTCGGAGGTCGCCCAACACGCCGCCGTGGCTCTAAAGGCCGATAAGCTGATTTTGCTGGGCGAATCAGAAGGGCTGGAGGACGAGCAGGGTGCGCTACTGCGCCAGCTGTCTCCCTTTGAAGCCGAGCCACGCCTGCAGCATGCCGTGCCGGGCAGCGAATTGGCGCGGCATTTAAGTGCTGCCTGCACCGCCGCCCGCGAAGGCGTCGCACGTACTCACTTGCTCTCGTGGCGTAATCACGACGCGCTGCTGGGCGAGCTGTTCACCCGTGACGGCGTGGGCACCATGATTACCCAGCACCGCTACGAGCAGCTGCGCCCCGCCACTCTGAACGACGTAGCGGGCCTGCTGGAGCTGCTGGAGCCGTTAGAGCGGCGCGGCATGCTGGTGGCGCGCTCCCGCGAACGACTCGAACACGAGATCGACGATTACATGGTGATCGAACGGGACGGCATGGTGATCGGCTGCGCGGCGCTCCACGTCTTCCCCGACACCACCGTGGGCGAGCTGGCCTGTGTCGCCGTTCATGGCAACTACCGGGGCGGCGAACGTGGCGAACGGCTGGTGGAGGCCCAGGAGCGCCGGGCACGCCAGCGTGGGCTGTCCGACATGTTCGTGCTCACCACCCACACGGCCCACTGGTTCGTCGAGCGCGGCTTCCGCCCGGCAAGCCTAGAAGACCTGCCGCCGTTGAAGCGCGAAGCGTATAACCACGCCCGTAAATCTAAGGTGCTGGTGAAAAATCTGGCGGGATGAAAGTGAGTGGAAAAAGGTGAATGGTGAGTGGTGAGTGGCCGGGGCGGCTACGCCGCCCCGGAACGCTGCTCAAGTATTGAGTATCACGCCGCCGTTCAAGTGCATGGTTTGGCCGCTCATGTAAGACGACTCCTCGCTGGCCAAGTAGACGTAGGCCGGGCCGATTTCGCTGGGTTGGCCGGGGCGTTTCATCGGCACTTGGTTACCAAATTCCGCTACTTTATCGTCCTCGAAGCTGGCCGGAATCAGCGGCGTCCAGATGGGGCCGGGGGCCACGGCGTTGACGCGAATGCCTCGGTCCATCAGCGACATCGCCAGCGAACGCACCAAGCCCTGAATAGCGCCTTTGGTGGCGGTATAATCGATCAGCGTGTCGTTGCCCTTGAACGCATTGATGGACGAAGTGGCAATGATCGTATCGCCCTCGCTCAGGTGGGGCAGCGCCGCTTTGGTCAGGTAAAAGTGGCTGAAGATATTGGTTTGAAAGGTACGCATGAGCTGGTCGTCGGGGATCTCGGTAATGTCGTCCCAGTCGTACTGCTCGGCGGCGTTATTGATCACGATGTTGATCTTGCCAAACTCCTGCCGGGTACGGCTGACGATCTCCCGGCAGAAACTGGGCGCGGCCACATCGCCTTTCAGCACCAGACAGCGGCGTCCTTCCGCCTCCACTAGCCGTTTGGTTTCCTCGGCATCCTGGGTCTCTTTGAGATGCACGATCACGCTATCCGCGCCTTCACGGGCATAGTGGACGGCCACGGCGCGGCCAATGCCGCTGTCGCCGCCGGTAATGATCGCCACTTTATCCAGCAGTTTGTCAGTGCCGCGATAGCTCTCGCGAATGTACTCCGGCTCCGGGCGCATGACGTGCTCATCGCCGGGTTGCTTGTTCTGGTGCTGTGGGGGCTGCTGCTGTTCGCTCATGTGCGGTCACTCCTTTGCTTGCACGAATCGCTTCGATCTGCCGGCAGGGCCACCCGTCTCCAGGGCGGCTGGCTGCCAGCGGGGAGCTTTCAACGTAGACCAAAGGCGAAGGGAAGGGCAAATGACACAGCGCCAGCGGCGGCTGGCATAGTCAGAATTAATAAAGGCTATTTAAACAGCTCATCTACGGCGCTACAGAGTGGGTTTTGTCGCTAAAGGTATGATTTTTATTATTTTTTGAGCGTTTCTTGTCGCTGTGCTGACGATGAGTGGATTGCCGCGCTGCATGGCAATCAACCTGCCAGCAGCTATAGTGAGGGAGGCCTGTCCCTAGCTATGTGTAGACAGCCACTTTCTCGACCACCAAGGAGTAGGAGGGACTATGTCTCCGGATAAAGACGACCAGAAGAAAGACCAGCGCGACGACCATCACGACGATGCGAACCCCATGCCCGACACGCACCACGTCAATCCGGATAGCGATGACGAGTCGGAGAAAAAGTAAGCCCATACCCGCTACCGAACAGGCGCTGTCAACAGCGCCTTTTTTATGGGCACCGTCAGCGATATGGCTGGCGA
This sequence comes from Halomonas sp. CnH100-B, assembly GCF_024124605.1. Classification (NCBI taxonomy): domain Bacteria; kingdom Pseudomonadati; phylum Pseudomonadota; class Gammaproteobacteria; order Oceanospirillales; family Halomonadaceae; genus Halomonas; species Halomonas sp. CnH100-B. The sequence goes on from NZ_JAMXRX010000002.1 coordinate 91,188, forward strand.
TCGCCACCTTCTTAACCTTTGTTGCGGCCCAGCATGCGCTGGGTTAATTCGGCGGTGTGGACATGGAAAGGGGCCCCAGGCTCGCTATAGTTCTGGTGAGGTTTCACTGACACGGAGAACGTCACCATGAACGATCAAGGACCCCATCACGACGCCACGGACCATCACACCGGTCATCACCCTGACCACGAAACACTGAAGCAAAAAGGTCAGCAGAGTGCCGATGACATCAAAGAGGCCGCCCGCGAACAGGCCGAAAGTACGTTCGAGCGCCAGCGAGACACCGCCGCCCAGCACACCCATACCTTAGGCACGGTGCTCAAGAACGCGGCGGATGAGTTTGACCGCCAGCAGCAACCCTTCTGCTCGGAACAGGCCCGAAAACTGGCGGACCACACCGAGCGCTTTTCGCAACGCATGCGGGATAAAGACCTTCACAGCCTGTGCCGCGCTGCCGAGGATTACGGCCGCCGTGAGCCTGCCATGTTCATTGGTGGCGCCATTGCCGCGGGCTTTTTGGTCACGCGCTTTCTGCGCAGCTCCCCCGATAAAGCCCCTGCGCCCGCCGCGTCCTCCGAAACGTCGGTTCCCGACCAAACGCTTTAACCAGGTGTTCACCACGCGCTTACATCACACGTCATGCAGGAAGCGGGAGACCAAGAATGGAATCAGAGAGCCAAAAAAGCAGCTCGGTAGGCACGCTGCTATCCACGTTACTCAACGAAGTGACCGCGCTGGTGCGCGGCGAGGCGGCACTCGCCAAAGCCGAAATGTCGGAAAAAACCCATCAAGCGATGGCAGGCGTGGGAGCCGTTGCCACGGCAGGCGCGGTGCTGTTGGGCGGGTTTCTCACGCTGCTGGCAGCGCTGGTCATGCTATTGAACGGCGTGCTGCCACCGGAAACGCGCCCGTGGCTGGCAGCCGTGGTCGTCGGGGTCGTGGTCACGCTGGTGGGCGTAGTCATGCTCAAAGCGGGGCTGAAAAAAGTGCGTGCCCAGGGGCTGATGCCGAACCGCACTATGAATAGCCTGCGCAGTGACAAAACGCTGGCCAAGCAGCATCAGCAGCACGTCAAGGAGGAGGTGAAATGAGCGAGCGCGATACTTCACACAGCCAGGCACAGCGTGAACCGGACGAGATCGAACAAGAGATTCACCAATCCCGCGAGCGGCTGGATGCCACGCTGCACCAAATCGAAGAGCGCTTTTCGCCCGAACAGTGGCTGCACACCACCTATGACTACCTGCGCCACGGCGGTGCCAACGAGTTCTTTGCCAATTTGGGCACGACGGTGAAGCAAAACCCCGTGCCCACGCTGCTCACTGGCGCAGGGTTGGGCTGGCTGATGCTGCGCCAATCGAATGGTCCTGATCGGCATCGCCACGCCCACGGCCATGCCACCGATGTACACCCAACGCCAACACCGCCGGATGAGGTGGTAACCCCGCCCCGCGCCAGCGCCGGGCAGCACGACCCGCGCAGCGACGCGACTGGCACGGGCATCAAAGATCGCGTTCGGCATGTGGGCCACAGTGCTCACGGGGCGGCACAACAAGTCGGCGAAAAAGCGCACCAATGGGGAGGTCGTATGCACGATTCCATGTCTCACGCCCAGCAGGGCACACAACACCGCGTCGATCACATGAAAGAGCGCGCCCACCACGCCAGCGACCGCTCTTCGGACTTCATTCAAGAGCACCCGTTGGTGGTCGGCGCACTAGGGTTTGCACTGGGGGCGGCGCTTGCCAGCCTGAGTGCCACCACGCGCAAAGAGAATGAAACCCTGGGCGAGTACCGCAACCAAGCCATGGATCAAGCGACCAAAATGGGCGAGGCGGAAGTGGATAAAGCGCAGCACGCGATTCACGACAAAGCGGAATCGGTTAAACAGCACGCCCATGAACAGCGCGAACAGGGTCATAAAGAGGATGATAACCCCACCCAGCATAACGAGCCGGGGTTAGCGGGCTCCAGCACGCCGTCGGGCAACACCCAGGGCGCAGGGACTAATGGCGCCACCCCCGGCAGCGTCCACCCCACGACCCCAGGGGCGACTACCACCACGTCAACCTCGGAAACGCGCAAACCGCCGCTGCCATAGCGGTGACACCTGCTCATTCCCCGTTTCTCTCATCAACCAAGCCACGGCGCTACTTCTTGTAGCGCCGTTTTACTTCAACGTTGAGGCGACCTTCGCCCAGGCGCAGTTTGAGCCGTTGGCCGGGTTGGGTGTCGTCGGCGCGGCGGATGACTTGGCCTTGGGCATCTTGGGCAATGGCGTAGCCGCGGCCGAGTACGGCCAGCGGGCTGACGGCGTTCAGCTCGCGGGCGGCGCTGTGCAGGCGTGCTTGCCGCGTTTCTAACAGGCGCTGCATGGCGCTGGCCAAGCGGCGCTGTAGGCTGCTGATACGCTCGCTTTCGGCGCGGTGTAGCCGTGCCATATCTTGGCTGGCGAGGCGTCGGGTGAGCTGGGCCGTTTGGGCTTTTTGCTGGGCGAGCGTTTGCTGCATGGCGCGGGTAAGGCGCTGCTGCAGCGTAGTGAGGTGCTGGCGCTGGCGGGCGAGCTGTTCGCCGGGATGGCGAAGGCGGGCGCGCAGAGTATCTAGCCGCTGGCTATCGCGCTCTAACCGCGCCTGCATGCTTCGTTGCAAACGCTGCTCCGCTTGAGCGAGCTGGCGCTTGAGGGCGTGTTGGTCCGGCACTAGGCGCTCGGCGGCGGCGGACGGAGTCGGGGCGCGCATATCGGCGGCAAAGTCCGCCAGGGTGACATCCACCTCGTGGCCCACCGCTGACATCACCGGCAGCCGGGAGTGAAAAATCGCTCGCGCCAAGTGTTCGTTATTAAACGCCCAGAGATCTTCCAGGCTGCCGCCGCCACGGGTGATCAGCACCACATCGTGCTCGGGGTCTAGCCGCGCCTGCCGGTTGAGCAGGCCCAGCGCCGAGATCATCGCCGGGGCGGCGTCAGCGCCCTGAACCGGTACGGGAATCAGCGTCACGTCCGCCAGCGGCCAGCGGGCGGCCAATACGGCCAGCACATCGCGAATGGCCGCCCCGGTGGCGGAGCTTAAAATCAAAATCTTGCGCGGTGGAAAGGGCAGGGGGCGCGTATTGGCGAACACGCCTTCGCCTTCCAGCTGCGCTTTCAAACGCTCAAAAGCCGCCAGCAGCTCGCCGAGGCCAGCGGCCTGCACCGCTTCAGCAATGAGCTGGTAATCGCCCCGTGGCTCGAACAGCGAGACCCTCCCGCGCAGCTTCACTTGGTCGCCATCGCGCATGGGAGCGGCCACAAAGCGCGCTCGCTGACGGAACAGCGCACAGCGAATCTGCGCCCGGTCGTCTTTTAAAGTGAAATAGATATGCCCCGAGGCCGGGCGAGACACGTTAGAAAGCTCGCCCTCTACCCACACTTCCCCCACGTCGCGCTCCAGGGTTTGCTTGGCGCGCTGGTTGAGTTGGCTCACGGAGAGCGCTTTGGGAGTGGGTGATGTGCTTGTCGGTTCCATCGTTGGCCTTGGTGATCATTTCGTGGATGACACGATACCTCAAACGAGGTGCGTGAGCCTTCCCAGCGGCGCTTATTCCCGCAGCGCCTCCAGCGTCATTAGCAATTGGTATAAGCCCAACCGCGTCTCTGCATTGCTGGGGCGGCCCTCAAAACGTTATAATAGGCGATTAACTTTTCACGCCCCATCTTCCCACTTCTCAATGGGTGTTGCCGCTATGCTACGTATGGCCCAAGAAGCGCTTACGTTCGATGACGTACTCCTCGTTCCCGGCTTCTCCGACGTTCTGCCAAAGGATGTCAGCCTCAAAACCCGCCTGACCCGCAATCTCTTCCTGAATATTCCCCTGCTTTCCGCTGCAATGGACACTGTCACCGAAGCGCGTCTAGCGATTGCGATGGCTCAGGAAGGCGGCATCGGTATCATCCATAAGAACATGACCATGGCGCAACAGGCCGCTGAAGTGCGTAAGGTGAAGAAGCACGAAAGCGTCATCGTCAAAGACCCGGTCACCGTGAGCCCCAAAGCCAAGCTGGAAGACCTGCTGGCCATGGCCCGCGAATACGGCTTCTCCGGCTTTCCGGTGGTGGAAGGTGAAACCCTGGTCGGCATCGTCACCGAGCGTGACATGCGCTTCCAGCCGAACCACGGCGACAGCGTGGCCGATATCATGACCCCCCGCGAGCGTCTGGTCACCGTACCGGAAGGCACCGAACTCGAAGTCAGCAAAGCCAAAATGCGCGAACACCGCATCGAGAAAATGCTGATCGTCGATGACGCCTTCCACCTGCGTGGCCTGGTGACTTTCCAAGACATCGAAAAAGCCCGCACTTACCCGATGGCCGCTAAAGATAGCGACGGCCGCCTGCTAGTAGGCGCAGCGGTCGGCACCGGCCCGGAAACCCCGGACCGCGTAGCCGCACTAGCCGAAGCAGGCGTTGACGTGATCATCGTCGATACCGCCCACGGCCACTCCCAGGGCGTGATTGACCGCGTTCGTTGGATCAAAGAGAACTTCCCCGAGATTCAAGTGATTGGCGGCAATATCGCCACCGCCGCCGCTGCCAAAGCGCTGGCCGAAGCAGGCGCAGATGCCGTGAAAGTGGGCATCGGCCCCGGCTCCATCTGCACCACCCGCATCGTGGCAGGCGTAGGAGTACCGCAAATCACCGCCGTTTCCAACGTGGCCGAAGCGCTGAAAGAGTTCGACATTCCGCTGATTGCCGATGGTGGCGTACGCTTCTCTGGCGACCTAGCCAAAGCCATTGCCGCTGGCGCCAGCGCCGTGATGGTCGGTGGCCTGCTGGCCGGTACCGAAGAAGCGCCGGGTGAAGTGGAGCTTTACCAAGGCCGTACCTACAAAGCCTATCGCGGCATGGGTTCCATGGGCGCAATGTCCCAGAACCAAGGCAGCGCCGACCGCTACTTCCAAGACAAAGATGCCGGTGCCGAAAAACTGGTACCGGAAGGCATCGAAGGTCGCGTGCCCTATAAAGGCATGATGGGCGCCATCGTCCACCAGCTGATGGGCGGCCTGCGCGCCTCCATGGGTTACACCGGCTGCCGCGATATTCAAGAAATGCGCACCAAGCCGGAATTCGTACAAATCACCGGCGCTGGCTTTAACGAGTCCCACGTTCACGACGTGCAGATCACCAAAGAAGCCCCCAACTACCGGGTGAGCTAACCAGCGCATTAAGTTACACGGCGGCGGGCATTGCCCCGCCGCTTGCTTTTTAGCCAATGCGGCCCGTTCCGCGTTATAGAGGCTCCGCCATGAGTGACATTCACGCCCATAAGATCCTGATTCTCGACTTCGGCTCCCAGTACACCCAGCTGATCGCCCGCCGGGTTCGCGAAATCGGCGTATTCTCCGAAATCCGCGCCTTCGATATCACCGAAGAAGAGATTCGCGAATACAACCCCAACGGCATCATCCTGGCCGGTGGCCCGGAATCCGTCACCGAGCTGGATTCCCCCCGCGCCCCGCAGTGCGTGTTCGAAATGGGCCTGCCGGTATTTGGTATCTGCTACGGCATGCAAACCATGGCCGAGCAGCTGGGCGGCAAGGTAGAAGGCTCTAACCAGCGTGAGTTTGGCTACGCCCAGATTCAAATCGACGCCGAGACCGCGCTGTTCAAAGACATCAAAGACCACGTAGACGCCGCCACCGGCAACGCGCTGCTGGATGTATGGATGAGCCACGGCGATAAAGTCGCCAAAGCCCCCGACACCTTCACCGTGACCGCCTCTACCCCGAGCTGCCCGATTGCGGCCATGGCCTGGGAAGAGAAGCAATTCTACGGCGTACAGTTCCACCCCGAAGTGACCCACACCCTGCAAGGCCAGCGGATTCTTGAGCACTTCGTGCTGGATATCTGTAAAGCCGAAAAGCTGTGGACGCCCGCGCAAATCATCGAAGACCAAGTACAGCGCGTACGCGAGCAAGTAGGCGACCGCCACGTACTGCTGGGCCTTTCCGGCGGTGTCGACTCTTCCGTAGTGGCCGCGCTGCTGCACAAAGCGATTGGCGACCAGCTCACCTGCGTGTTCGTGGATAACGGCCTGCTACGTAAGAACGAAGGCGACCAAGTGATGGAAACCTTCGCCAAGCACATGGGCGTGAAGGTGATTCGTGTAGACGCTGAAGAGCTGTTCCTCAGCAAGCTGGAAGGCGAGAAAGACCCGGAAGCCAAGCGCAAAATCATCGGCAACACCTTTATCGACGTGTTCGATGAAGAAGCCAGCAAAATTGAAGGCGTGGAGTTCCTGGCCCAGGGCACCATCTACCCGGACGTGATTGAATCCGCCGCCTCGAAAACCGGCAAAGCGCACGTGATCAAATCCCACCACAACGTGGGTGGCCTGCCGGAAACCATGAAGCTCAAGCTCGTCGAGCCGCTGCGCGAACTGTTCAAAGACGAAGTGCGCAAACTCGGCCTAGAACTCGGCCTGCCCTACGATATGGTCTACCGCCACCCGTTCCCCGGCCCCGGCCTGGGCGTGCGGATTCTCGGTGAAGTGAAGAAAGAGTACGCCGACATTCTGCGCGACGCGGATGCCATCTACATCGAAGAACTGCGCGCCGCCGGTTGGTACGAAAAAACCAGCCAAGCCTTCGCCGTGTTCCTGCCGGTGAAATCGGTAGGCGTCGTCGGCGACGGCCGCCGCTACGAATGGGTCATCGCGCTCCGCGCGGTCGAAACCATCGACTTCATGACCGCCCGCTGGGCGCACCTGCCCTACGAGCTGCTGGAGAAGGTCTCCAACCGCATTATCAACGAGTTGGAAGGCGTTTCGCGGGTGACTTATGATGTGAGCAGTAAGCCGCCTGCTACGATTGAGTGGGAGTGATTGCCTAGGGGAGCGGATGAGAGCTGCCTAGCTCAGCCGCATTACCCGTTTCAAATGGAAGCCTGCCTTCATCGGCAGGCTTTTTTTGTTGATAATATTGTCTATATAAGGTTAATTTTGATCTCTCTTAGGAGAGATAGCGGTTGCAGGTGTGACAGTGAATCGGGGCATAGAAAATTTTGTTTTCTACCCACTTTTTGGTTTTTTACACTTTAGTTGCTTTCTAGTTGAGTAATAAATTTGATAAGCATGGTTTCTAATTGTTCTAAAAGAAAGCGTTTTCATAAAGAAAGAAGGGAGGGGGTGAGGTTTTTTAACTTGTGGTTTATAATTTGTGAGCTTGAGTTAAGCTAGGCTTAAATTTTAGAAGATAATTTTATATGAGTTTTGATGATGACGGTTTCTGATTTTTTTGAAGTTGTTGAAAGGATTTTGAAAGCTTTATTTTCATGGCCTGCAGTAGTAGTTATCTCAGTTTTTCTATTGAGGCAGGCGATTTTGAAAATCGTTGATAGATTAGTTAGTGGAGAATCAGGAAAAGCGAAACTAGGGTTTGTTGAAATCGAGTTAGGAAAACTTGCTAAAGATGGTAGAGAGGCAGTTGATAACCTCAATGAAGTCAGTATGGTTTTGGCTAAGTCAAGGTTGTTGGAACTGGAAATTACGAGAGATAATTTTTCAACAGTTTTTACAGTTGAACAAGAAAGAGAGTTAAATGAGCTAATATCAAAACTTAGAGAAGCTATTGAAGGATGTAGGTGATGATATGTCTGGGAAGATAGTAGTAGATTATTCGCCTCATTTGGAGGTTAGTTTTTCTATTGAGTTTTCTGATAATGACGTGTTAGTTAGAGGGAGATCTCATGGAGAGGAATATTCCTTTTTTGATCCGGGGGTTATGGTTTTTTATGAGGATGGCAGTAGCGATTTTGCTTTCAATTTGTATAATGATTTTGCTGCTTTAGAACCCGCTGTTAAAAGAGAGTTATTAGCTTTTAAAGTGATGCAGGTGGGGCTTATAAAATCATGTATAACCAGTCATAGAGCCTTACAGATGCTTTTTTCCAATAAAGTTCTACTTTGGCTTCTTGTAGATTTCTTTTGTTATTTTGAAACGAAAAATAGTGATATTGTAAGATTTTTGGGCATGAAGCGCCAAAATATAATTAAGTTAGTCGCAGGCGAAACTTCTCCTGGAGCTGTGAATTTTCTGAGAAAAATATTATTGATTGACGGTGACAGATTTGAACTAGAAGTTATTAAAGATGCTTTGGTTAAGCCTGAGTTAATCGGAAAATTCAGGCACTGGGATAGTATCCCTGTACAAGCTATATATGTAAGCGATAAGCGTGAATTGGTTTCTGGGGCCCTATTTTTGAAAGATTTTTTTGAGAGGAATAGAGTGGGTCTATGTCGGAGTCTGCAGTCAATAAGTGACTTATACAAACTTGCAGAAGATACTGTGAGTTTGGGAAAGTCTTTAAATTTTAAAAATGCAGAAAGCTTAGTTGTTAAGTGTGAAAAAGAGTCTGATCTTAAAAGACTTCATGATGTATGGGTTGTTAAGTTAAATAAATCAAGAGAGTTGTACGAGCCAGACTTGCTTTTCCCTGAATGTTACCTTCCGAAGAACGATAATATAATATGGATATCATCGGCCAATGAGTTGATTAAAGAGGCTCGACTGATGCGGCATTGTGCTGCTACGTATGTGGAAAAAGCGAATGCTGGAGTTTCAGTTTTATTTTCTGTCCTTTATCCTGAAAGGGCAACTTTAGAGTTGAAAAAAATTGATAAAAAATACTCTATTAGTGAAATAAAGGCTAGAGGTAATAAAGATGTTTCCAAAGAAACCCTTGATTATGTTAGAAGATGGGTGAGTCGTTTTGATTGATATATCCTGATCCGAAGGGGGTACTTCATAGGTGACCATCGTTGAATGGCTGTGGTGAAGCTGTAAGTGCTGGCAGGCTTTTGTGCCTGGTAACCCAGTGGTGAGCCGCTTTGCTGTCGGAAAGGGTAGTATCTGAGATGAGACCTTTCGATATCGCGGGCAGTCCTTATTTGCTCTTATGCTAAATTTGTATCAAAGTGTTATAAAGGCCATGAGTTTCACCTAATCTTGCTGCTACAAACGGCCTATTATCGCTGGGGGCGATCAGTGACAACAAGGAGAGTGTTTTGCCAATTGATCTAAAGCTATATGTCGATGGTACTGTGGATATTAAATCCTCAAGCTTGACTATACAAAAGGTGAGATCGGGGTGGCGTACTTTTTTAAAGCCTGATTACGATGGTAGAAAGCTATCAAGGTATATAGGCGGAAAATTACCCTATCATTACCGTTCTCCTGAGAAAATTGGTGAAGACTTCGGTGCAGAGCATGACGCTTTGGAGATGGTATGGTCGCTGTTTGCCCAGGCTCCTACCACGCCAAAATTTCAGAATAGTCATTGTGGAGAGATACTGTCATCTGTATATCTAGAAGAGGTTCTCGGATACAGGCGGTTATACAGTAAACTTACCTTGACTTCATCTGAAAATACTAACGTTCATAAGATGGACGGTTTTTTTGTTAAAACAGATGGAGTTGATTTTGAATATTTATTAGTGGAGGCAAAAAGCAGCATACTTCCAACGGAAAAATCTAGTTTCTCTGGGCATAGGCATGGAATTCTCAAGCAAATGCTGCAGTCGATAGACGAATACTCTAAAGAGGACGAGCGATTTGATTTTGCAAAGATTAGAGATAATCTGACCGCATCATTTTCCGAAAAAGAGGCGCGCCAGATTAAGAAAGACTTAATTCCTCCGGGACCGATGAAATGTTCATTTCTTGGTGTCGCGGTAGTTAACTCATCGACAGTGCGTAGCGGGGATGATGATTTTATTTTGAGTTCATCCATTTCACATCCTTTTGATTTTTCAGCAATTGTTGTAGATGACTTGGCTGCGCTTGCTCGCGAGTCGTATCACTATGGAAAGACTGTTATGGATGCTATCGCGGGAAACTAACGTTATGTTTGAAGCAGATGAACTCAGCACTTGTATGGAAGCAGAATGGTTTGTTTCCGGTTACTCTGAACTCCAGCGCGAAATCTTGAGTGAGAGACTGGGAAAGCCTAGCAAGAATAGTGATCACGCTCTATCGAAGCGAAATCTTCTGCGATTCAGCCAGGCTGTTTTAGCAAGTGCTCCGGAATGGAGCAATTCTAAAACTGGATTAGAGCGAGACTTATGTATAGCGGCTGGTGATATCGAGGCGGGATTTGGGATTCAGTCTGCAAAAAAGTCAGACTCAAGAGCTCAGGGAAAACACCTTTTAAAGGCCGCTTTATTATATGATTTGGCGGGATTGCCCGGTGCTTCAGCAAAAGTTGCCAAAGACTCCGCGTTCGATAATCGCGTACAAGACTTTTTCTTGCGGCGTAGAGAAAGTTACTGGGGGAATTTAAAAAAGACGTCGGATTCTCCTCCTGCTCAACATAAGGTCTCAATGCCAGAGGCTGAGGTGCCAGAAGACATTAATAAGCTGGTACACAAAGCAATAGCAGAAGCGCTTTTTCAGCAAAGTAGGAATCTCCAGTTTAAGAATGCAAGGCCTGATCAAGCAGCCTCTATATTTAGAGAATTTAGTGGCCAGGCTGGCACCTATAGATTAGACCTCTCCGGTGATGATTTCATCGCAATTTCCAAAGCATTGGATCAAAGGCGTGAGTATTCCAGCCTTTCTATCTTAGAAAACCATTCAGTCCTAGATCGCTCTCAAATCAGCGCATTAGGTGTGCCCCTTGAATTTTGGCCAGTTCAAAAACAGGCCGTTGAGGGAGGTCTTCTAGCAGACAATGTTATTAGCTATGGCCTGGCTGCACCGACCGGGACAGGAAAAACCTCGTTAGCAAAAGTACTGATTGCCTCTGTTATTAAGTCGCAACCAGACAAGAAGGTTGTGTACATTTCCCCTAGCCGCGCGCTCGTCCATCAGGTTTCTAGAGATTTGGCGGATTCACTTGGCCAGATAAGTATAAATGTCAGAGAGTTGGGTGCTCATCTGACAGTCCATGAGCAATTGGCCTCTCCTGATGAGTCGGATGTGCAGGTTCTGGTCTTTACTCCAGAAAGGGCTGATCTGCTGCTTAGAGTGGATCAAGAGTTCGTAAAAAATGTGGCTCTTGTTTTGGTTGATGAAGCTCATCATATTGAGCAGGGTTCCAGGGGTATTCTATTAGAGTTTTATTTGTGGCGAATTAGGCAGTTAGTGCCTCTGAGTGCAAGAATTATTCAGCTCTCCGCTGTAACTCCAAATATATCAGAATTAGTCTCTTGGCTTGATATTGGCGAGAGTTCATCATCAGTGAAGGTGGACTGGAGAACCAATCGTCTGAGATTGGGAAGTTTTGATGTCGTGTCTGGTGAAGGAGTTTTAAAGTTTGAAGGTTTAGAACCAACACCTTTAGCAATAACTGATAGCGATAACCGTCTCTCTAGACTTGCTAGCTTGGCAATAAACCTTTCGGCCTCAGGGGTTGTCTTGGTACTTTGTACAACAGTGAAAATTTGTGAGGAACTCTCTCAATGCATTTTTGAAATGAGATCTGAGTTTATGAGTGGTGGCGAGGTAAATGTTGGGGAAGATGTTGAGCGATTAGATGCCAAAATTGAAAGAGAGTTATACCCAGAGTCTTTATTAAGAAATCACATTAGAAGTAAGGTGGCCTATCATCATGCTCAGCTTCCACCGAGCGTGCGTATATCTCTAGAAGATATAATATCCGCAAGGAAGGTGGATATTGTATGTGCTACTACAACTTTGGCTGAAGGTGTTAACTTCCCATTCGCAACGGTAATTGTTGAATCTCTAGTTTCAAAAAGCTACCAGATCACTCCGCGCTCCCTTTGGAATATCGCAGGTCGAGCTGGGAGATTCGGGGTTGACTCTGAGGGGCACTGCATTCTTTTCGAGCCCGCAAGCTATGAGCATAAACTGCAGGGTTTTACGTTACGAAATTACCTTGGGACTAATCTGGACTCTATACCTCCGGTTAAGTCAGCTTTGGGGGTCGCTTTAACCGAGCTTAAAGACGCCGTCGATTTGGAAAAAATTCAAGAATCTACTCTTGAAGACATCAAGCTTGGCAGTATAAAGATTGATGGCAAAAATACAGCTCTTGCCAAAAGAATTCGCGGTCTAGTAAATCTCGTTCGCGTTAGTTATACGCATGCAAGTGTTGCGGGGCTTGTGAAGCTAAACTCGGAAAATGCTGCTGAGATATCCACTAGTATGCTTGCATCTAATCAGATGAGTTTGGATGTCAAAGAATTTGCTGATCGCTTTAGTTTGCAACAGAAGAAAGTTATACAGGCCGCGTTCTCTTCTGATGCTGAATTAATGAACATTGCGGCCCGTATTGGCTGGTCACTTGAAGCCCAGGCAGAGCTTCACGAGTGGTTGATGACGCTTGAAGATTGGCGTCTCGAAAAATTTGGTCAAATAGTGGTTGGTGGCCATATTTACAAGTTTGACACCCTTGGATATCTGTTAGGGCCGGTGTCAAAATTTATGTCAGAATTTGAAGGGGAAAAACTTGGCGGGGTGACCTCGTTCGTTTCATGCATCTGGATCGAAGGGCAACCGCTCACATCAATACGAGACCGTCAGAAGAATAAGAATCTTGGCGAGCTAGTCCGCATGATTTATTCAAAGGTTCAATACTTGCTGCCTTGGGCGCTATATGGTGTAGCTGAATTACTAGCCTATGAGGCAAAGCGTCGAAGAATCAAAGTTCATGGTGGCGTTAGGGATTTATCAGTTCTGGCTGCTGAGGGGGTCCCTAACTTTGACGCATTGCAACTTGTTATGGGGCTCGGCTTGGAGCGAGTGGACGCTACGAGAATTGCGGCGGCCTATGGCTCCTCTAATAATGGCAAGAGGCGAACAACCGATGTAATTGGTTTTTTTAAGGGTTTAGAAGCAAAAGATCTTTCCCGAATTGTGCGAGGTAACGATAGGAGGCGTATAGATCCGGATATTTACAGTATTTGGCAGAAATTGAACGGTACAACGTAGGGAGGAAAAGGTAATACCACTCTCAGGCCTGTATCTGTTCTCATGTGTGGGACTTCCCTTAGTTTTCTGGCTGGTCATGGTTAGCGTAAGCCGGCTAGGCCGGCTTACAGTCATCTTCTTTAAAGTGCCGGGGAAAGTAGTTTATCTAAGTTACCACCGACGTCGCGCCACTCGCAGATCGAATAAGCTGCCTGCCGCTAAAAAGCCCTATTCAACCCTCCGCATCATCCCGAATCGCTATAAAAATGGCGTTTACGTGCCGCCCACGGTTCCGGGGTAACTTTATGGATGAACGCAAATGACGCTTGAGCATTTGGTAACGAATTATGGCAGCTTCGGCTTGTTCGTGGGGGCGAGCTTGGAGGGCGAAGGCATCGCGATGCTGGGCGGTATCATGTCTCATCAGCACCTAATCGGCGTTTGGCCCGCGATCATCGCCCTGGCGTTGGGTTCTTTCGTGGCGGATCAAGTGTTCTTCCTGCTTGGGCATGGGGGGCGCAATAGCGCTATCGTTCGTTCGGTGCAGGGTAGCGCAGCGGGTGGGCGTGTAGTGACCACATTCAACGCCCACCCGGACGTTTTCGCGTTCTCCTTGCGCTTCCTTTATGGGCTACGCATGGCCGGTGCGGTGACGATTGGCACGACCGATTATCCTTGGCCACGATTTATCCTGCTCAATGCTATTTCGGCGTTGCTCTGGTCGGCCGCCTGGGTCACGCTCGGTTATATGTTTGGTCAGGCCCTTGCGCCCCTTTTTGAGCAATTAAGCGGCCTTTCCCATGTTGTGTGGGCGGGTGTTGCCGTTGCCCTTTGCATCGCGGTAGTGGCCGTGATGGCTACCAGGCGGAGACGAACTCAGCGCTTGACGACGCGCGATTGAGCTTGATGCCTCCGCCAGAAGCTGCATTACCCTTACGTTTGTGATTCAGCACGCGCTAGCCCGGTGAGCAACACTAGAGTCAGCGCTGCCATTCCACCGGTATAGGCGATCAGCGGCCAAGCCGTGCTGCCATCCAGCATTACCACCACCGCAGTGCCTATGCCGCCGACGATCAGGCTTTGCACGCAAAAGTGTAGCGCCACGGCCGTGCCAGCCATGTCGCTGAAGTTTTGTAGCGCGCCATTGGCGGTGACAGAAGTGATGAACACAATGCCCAGCGCCGCCAGCCACATGGGCACGACAAACGACCAAAGGCTTGGCGTGAAGAACATTTCCCCCATCCCCAAAAGGCCTGCGCTGATCAGTAGAACCAACGCGCCACGCAGGGCGCAGCCTGAAATGCCCCAGCGCGTTACGAAACGTTCGGCAAAGCGCGCTGTGACGATCATAACCAGGGCCACCGTCGCAAAGGCAACGCTAAACCCCAGCTCGGTTAAACCAGCGCCTTCGATGAGCACTCTAGGGGCTGTCGAGAAGAATACGAAGAATGCCCCCATAGCGGTTCCGAACGCAACCGTATAGACCCAGAACGGAGTACTTTTAAGCACCCGCCCCACATCCTCCATGCGAGTGGTGTAGTATGCCTGGCGCGATTCATGCCATCTCGGGAAGGCGTAGCTGAGTGTGAGCAGAGCCAGGATACCCAAGGTGATGAAGAGGGCGCTCCAGCCTAGATAACGGGCGATCAAAGCACCCGCAATAGGCCCCAGCGCAGGTACGACAGCCAGCATGGCATTCATTAGGCTGTAAATAACCGCGCTTTCAGGTGTGTTGGCGTAAACATCACGCACCGTAGCGAACATAGCGACGAGCATGGCGGCTGCCCCCATGGCTTGTACCAGCCTGAGTGCAACGAATAACCAGGCCACCGTTGTGAACGCCAGGGAGAATGATGCAGCCACAAATACGAGGGTGCCGCCTATTAGGATAGGGCGGCGACCCATGCGGTCTGAGAGCGGACCAAAGAGGATCTGGCCAGCGCCGAGCATGATCATGTAGAGCGTCAATGTAAGCTGAACGACGTCGGGTGTGGTATCTAAAATGCCCGGCATGGCGGGTACTACCGGCAGATAAATATCCATGCCGAGTGACGCGAGAAGGTTGAAAGGGGCCAGCAACGCCAGCGCGAACGGAAGGCTATACGCCCACTGTCGAGGGTTTTGAGCAGACACAAGGAAACTCCGTGCAAATACGCTTATTTGACGGCGGCCTGTCGAGTCGATTGAGTGACGGTCAGGCTGCCGCAACAACAGAAACGAGGGGTTGCTGCGGCTTATTGGTCTGCTTTTTTGGAACCCATGTGTGTGCTTTTTCAATCATGTGTTGATGGCTGATTGAGCGTAACAGAGACAACGCTTAGAAGGCTACTCGCGCTCATAGGTAGGCTCAGCGAGCTTGCCTTCTGCTGGACTTTGCTAACCCTCACCTGCATGCACGTTTCTACGATATCTTGATGAGATTATTTTATTTGCGTTGGGATAACTCATGAAAATCGACCTCTACCAAGTAGATGCTTTCGCCTCAAAACCCTTTGAGGGCAACCCTGCCGCCGTGTGCCCGCTAGAGGCGTGGTTGGATGATGCGCTTCTGCAGGCCATTGCAGCGGAGAATAACCTGTCCGAAACCGCTTTTTTCGTACCCACGGAAGCGGGCTACCACTTGCGATGGTTTACGCCTTCGGTGGAGGTGGATCTGTGCGGCCACGCCACCTTAGCGGCGGCCTGGGTGGTGTTCCATGCCTTGGGCGTGGTGGCCGAGGCGGTGGCCTTTGAAACCAGAAGCGGTGTACTGACCGTTCGCCGCGAAGGCGATGCGCTGGTGATGGACTTCCCCGCGAAAACGCTCGCACCGCTAGACATGCACGCGGAAGTCGCTGCTGCCCTGGGCGGTATCGAAATCGAGGAGCTGCTGATCGCGGATGACATTGTGGTGGTAGTCGAGGAGGCGAGTGTGATTGAGCGCCTTGTGCCAGATATGCAGCGGCTTAAACAGTTACCAGGGCGAGGTGTGGCCGTTACCGCGAAAGGCGATGACGTGGATTTTGTGTCTCGCTGGTTTGGCCCCAAGGTCGGCGTGGAAGAAGACCCCGTCACCGGCTCGGCGCATACGTCGCTTGCACCTTACTGGGCCGCGCGTTTGGGTAAGCAAGCACTTACTGCCCGCCAGGGTGGCGCACGCCAAGGCGCGCTGAGCTGCGTGGTAGAAGGCGAGCGCGTGATGATTAAAGGCCGCGTTGCGCCTTATCTAATGGGGCAAATCACGCTTCCTGAAAATGCTTCCTTAAGGTAGCACCCCCGCACTCTATAGCGCGCTCCCTCTAAGGCCGCTCTTTGAAGTGACGCAGTGAGGGTAGAGCATGAAGGGAGCGAAACGACACTGCCCTTGGCGTAAAAGAGACCGCCCGCCCCAGCCACCGTGTGCTTTACTGTCTGCAATGCTTATTCATGGAGGAAGCACCCATGGCCATTGGCGGTCTAATAGGATTACTGGATGACGTTGCCGCATTGGCGAAGTTGACCGCAGCATCACTGGACGATGTGAGCGCTGCCGCTGGGCGTGCGACGGCGAAGGCGGCCGGGGTGGTGGTGGATGATGCGGCGGTGACGCCGCAATATTTGCACGGGGTAGTGGCAGATCGTGAGCTGGCGATTGTGAAGCAGATCGCGCTGGGCTCCATCCGCAACAAGCTGGTGTTTATTCTACCGGCGGCGCTGCTGCTGAACCATTTTCTGCCCGGGCTACTGCCGATCATCCTGATGATAGGCGGTACCTACTTGGCGTTTGAGGGCGCGGAGAAGGTGTGGCATAAGCTCTCTGGCCAGCATGACGATGATAAGCCCGCAGTCGAAAAAGGGCCGGAAGCTGAGAAGAAGATCGTCAGTGGTGCCATCCGCACCGACCTGATTCTCTCTGCTGAAATTATGGTGATTGCGCTGGCCACGGTGTCTCACCAAGGATTCTGGTCACAGCTAGCCAGCTTGGTCGTGGTCGCGTTTGTGATCACTGTTTTGGTGTATGGCGTGGTGGCGCTGCTGGTCAGGATGGATGATGTTGGCCTGAAACTCGCCCAGCGGGATCATTCAGGCATACAGGCGCTGGGCCGGAGCTTGGTTACGGCCATGCCCAAGGTGCTGGCGACCATCTCGGTAGTGGGCACCATCGCCATGCTGTGGGTGGGTGGGCATATCCTGATGGTGAATCTGGGAACCGATGGCACAGGTTGGTTCAGCGCGCCCTATGAGTGGGTACATCATATTGAGCTAGGCATTCGTGAGGCCACCGGGGCCTTAGGTGGCGCGCTGGGCTGGAGCTTTAATACGCTGTGCTCGGCGGTGATTGGCTTTTTGGTGGGCTCGGTGGTGGTGGGGGGGTTGCGTTTCGTTCCTGCCAAGCGGGCGCATTCTAAATAGCGGCGCGGTACCATACCCGCTTACTAACGCCAGCCCCAAGAGGCTGGCGTTTCACTACCTGCTGAGGCTTTTGCCATGACACGCGTCGCTATCTTCGTGGATACCCAGAACGTCTATTACACCGTGCGCGAGGCCTACTGCAAACATTTCGATTACCGTCGTTTCTGGGCCCAGGCAACGGCCAACCGGGAGGTGGTGGCTGCCCGCTGCTACGCCATCGATAAAGGCGACGCCAAGCAGCGTGAGTTCCAGAATATCCTCCGCGCGATTGGTTTCGATGTCCGGCTCAAGCCTTTCATCCAGCGCGCGGATGGCTCCGCCAAGGGCGACTGGGACGTGGGCATCACCCTCGATGCCATCGAATACGCCGAGAAAGCGGATGTGGTAGTGCTGGTCTCCGGCGATGGCGACTTCGATCTGTTAGCCCAGAAAATTCGCGAGGTGCATGGTAAGCGCGTTGAGGTATACGGTGTGCCCCAGCTCACTGCTGCCTCGCTTATCAAAGCCGCGAGCGAGTTCATCCCGATTGAGCGCGACCTGCTGCTGGGGTGAATGAGCAGCGAAAGGAGGTGTGAGCCGAATATAGAGGCTATTCGGCTCAACAAGTGAGCCGAATAGCGAGGCCTTACGCCTCCTCGATGCCATCCACCAAGAAGACGCGGTAATCAGCACCCTGGAAGCGGTGCTTGCGGGCTTCTTGGTAGGCGGGGCTTTGGTACCAGGCGCGGGCGGCGGCCATGTCGGGGAAGCGCAGAATCACGGCACCTTCCATTGCGCTGCCTTCCAGCACTTCAAAATCGCCGTAAAACGCCAGCGGCTGCGGGTCGTGGCCTTCGCGGGCGGCTTGGGCTTTTTCGCTGTAGCGCTGCATTTCTTCGCTGTCGTGGGTGTGTTCACGGGTCAGAACGATATAAGCGGGCATTCCTTTCTCCTAGGGACGTCAACAAGACGCTCAAGCATACCACCGCCGAGTAGCGCTGCCTTATGAAGCATGGCTATGAGGGTCATCGGTGTGGGTAGGCGCTTCCGCTTCGATCACGGCGTTGGCCTCTACCGCGCGCTCTAGCTGACGGTGCTCCAGGGCGGCGAGGGCGATGCGGTAGCAGTCGTCGATATGGCTGTTGCCCATGTACTTCATGGCGGTAAAGCTGATGCCGCCTGCCACGGCGCTGCCGATGAGCGGCACGAACTTGGAAGCGCCCTTCGCCGCCACTCGCACGCCCATTTTACTCAGTAGCGAGATGATCAGGTTCTGGGTGATGTATTTGCCCGCCATCTTGCTGCCGGTGTTGGAGATGGCGGTCATCACGAACAGCTTGCTGTCGGTATCTAGGCCGTCGATTTGCTCCGGCGTCAGCCCAAACTGGCTGTTAATTTTGGGGATGATGCGCATCAAAATCGCGACGTCCGAGCCGATATCCAGCCCCGGCACCGGGATGATGGCGGTGCCCGCAGACAGGCCAGCGCTTTTGGTCACCATCGCTTGGCACGCCTTTTTGATGGCGTCGAGTTCTTCCTTCGTTTCAATCATGTGCCGCTCCTGGTTGACGATGGGCTTTCATCACCCTAGCCGAGGCGTGGCCGAAAGGCGAGCCATAACACTGCCCCGGTAGGGTGGGCGGTGCCATGAAAAAGGGCGGCTATCCGCCGCCCTGAAGGGAGTCTCGAATCCGTGTGGGCGGTGTTAGAACGTTTGCCAATCCAGCTCGAACGCGTCGGCTTCCCGCTTCGTGTTTCGTGTAGGCGTGGAGGCCGATAGGTAGTTGGCCGGTGGGGCAAGCGGCGCTTGGCGGGCGGGTGCGTAAGCGGCCACGGTGAACTGGGCGGTGATCTCGGCGAGCTGTTTAGCTTGGTCTTCCAGCGAGGCGGCGGCGGTGCTGGACTCCTCCACCAGCGCGGCGTTTTGCTGAGTGACGGAGTCAATTTGCGAGATGGCGATATTCACCTGATCGATTCCTCGGCTCTGCTCTTCCGAGGCTTGGGTGATTTCGGCCATCAGTGCGGATACCTTGCTGACGTTATCGGCCAGTTCGCGAATGGTCGTGCCGCTTTTCTGCGCTTGGCCCGAACACTCCACGGTTTTGGAACGGCTGATTTCCAGCATCGAGCGGATTTGGCTCGCCGACTGGGAGCTGCGGCTGGCGAGCTGGCGCACTTCGTTGGCCACAACGGCGAAGCCTCGGCCCTGCTCACCCGCTCGCGCCGCTTCGACCGAGGCGTTGAGTGCCAGCAAATTGGTTTGGAAGGCAATGCCGTCAATGATGCCGACGATCTCGCCCATTTTCGTGGCGTTCTCTTCCAGCTCGCGCATCATCGCCAGCATCTGCTCACTCTCCTCGGCGGAGGTGTGGGCGGTTTTGGCTGCGCTTGAAGTGATCTTGTTGGCCTCGGCGGCATTGTCGGCGTTCATTTTAACCGTGGCGGTCAGCTCATCCAGGCTGGCAGCGGTTTCTTGCAGGGCGGAAGCCTGCTCTTCCGTACGCGATGATAAATCCTGCGTGCCGATGGAAATTTCATTCGTGCCGGTAAATAAGTTGTCGCTGTTTAATTTTAGGCTTTGCACGATACTGGTGAGTTGCGACTGCATCTCATGTAACCCGGACAGCAGTACGCCGATTTCATTACGGCCTAAACGCTGAATGTCTTGTGTTAAGTCGCCACTGGCAATCGCTGTTAAATGTGTGACGGTATGATTGATGGGGTTAATGATGGCTTTCACGATGACGAGACGAGCCAATACCACCATGAGTAAAGCAAAGCTCATGATAAATAGGGTGGCCAATAACGTGAGTTGGCTGTTCTTTTTATCTTCGGTCAATATGTCTTTTGTTCTGGCTTCCGTTAATTGCACGAAGTTACGCACCGTACCTTGAAACTCTCTTCTTAATTCTATGACCGGTAGCCAAGCGTCTTGTGCAGCTCCTAGAGTGGCCGCTTGAAGTACGCGGTTGAGTGTGTCGGTATAACGTTGATAGATCTGATTGATCTCGGCGGCAAGCGCTTCCCGCTCGCTCTCGGGCGGTGAGGCGATGGTATTGAACTCGACTATGCGCTGCTCGGCGGAGGATAAATACGTCTCTGCTTCTAGCTTCCAGCGGTTCAATTCACTCGTTGTTTCATTCTCTTGCCATGCTTTGAGGTATTCCCGAGTGCTGGCATTGGCTTGGGTCAGGTTCGCTTCGGAGCGGTTGATGGCGTTCATCTGACGCACTCCCACGTCTGCGATTTCATGCAGGGAGCGGGTGCCATTTTTATTGATGACGATGCTCAACGCAGAGAGCAGCAGCATGAATAACACCAGCGTGCCCATGGCGATAGTCAGCGTTTTTTTGATCGAAAGATTATGGATGAGGCGGCTCATGTGGCGTATTGCCTTAGCTTTTCATGTGGTCTTGAGAGGAAGTAAGCGTTTTTATTGTTAATGACGGGGCGATTGTAATCACGAAAACAGAGCGTGTGTGGGTTGGATTGTGAAACAATGTCAACACCACGATAAAAAGCTGATATGGATCAATTTTCAGATAGACGTGAAAGCGCTATGGATATGTCTTTTAATATTTTTAATAGTTGTTAAATTTATTGTTTGATGTGTGTCGATGTGTATTGAAGGTTGAAAGATAGCGACTTTATTTATACGCGTTTACTAATAATTAAGTATAACTACTGAGAGTGACTCATAGCGAGGTGAAAAGAGGAGTGCGTGTGAATCGCTCGTTAAAGCGAGGCGGGCTGAGTAAGTGGAGACGAGAAAAAGGGCCGCACGTGGCGACATGAACAGCGGGCGACTCAGGGTTTTTAGGTAGCCCGCTGGCATTAGCGCTTAGCGGCGGCGTCACGGCAACCATGCTCATGGCAGGTGGGGTGGTGCTCGTAGAGCGTTTGGATGATTTGGCAATCGGCGGCCTTGCCGCCTCGGCACTGGTGAACCACGTGGCGCAGCTCGTCCGCGAGCGCTTGCAGTTTGGCAATACGCGCTTCCAGATGGGTTAAATGGCGGCTGGCGATATCATCGGCGGCGCTGCAGTCGGTGTCAGGGTGGTCAGACAGCGTCAACAGCTCCTGAATGCTGTGTAGGTCTAACCCTAGGTGGCGGCCATGGCGTATAAAGCTGATGCGCTCGACGGCCGCCTGATCGTAGTAACGATAGCCCTGCTCACCGCGTGACGGGGGCGGCAGCAAGCCAAGCTTCTCATAGTGGCGGATGCTCTCCGGTGAACAGCCGGTGCGGGTAGCCACTTCTCCAATGCGATAGGCGTGTGTCATCGGCTTGACCCTGTAACGATTACAGGGTTTAGGCTAATCCTTATTCCCACCGTGGACAAGCAGGTGACGAGATGACGCTGATAACCGAGCTGCTACACATTGCTTTGACGGCAGCCCCCTGGTTGTTGCTGGGGCTGGTGATTGCCGGGCTGATCAAAGCCTGGCTACCCGAAACATTGCTGCAGCGCTGGATGGGTGGGCGTGGCCTGGGCAGCATTGTGCGGGCGGCGGTGATCGGGATGCCGCTGCCGCTGTGCTCCTGCGGGGCGATTCCCACCGCCATTGCCCTGCACCGGGGCGGTGCGGGGCGCGGGCCGACCACGTCGTTTTTGATCAGCACCCCAGGCGTGGGCGTGGATTCGATTCTGCTCACCAGCGTGCTGCTTGGGCCGCTCATGGCGGTGGTGCGTGTTGTTGGGGCGCTGGTGACGGCCATTGTGACGGGCTTGCTAGTGGGCTTTACCCGCGACTCAGAGGCCGTTGCACCTGTCGCCAAGAGCGGCTGCTGCTCGTCGCATGGCTGCCATGACCACCACGCCGAAACCGGCGAACCTAGCGGTTTGAAAGCGGGGCTGCGTTATGCGTTTAGCGATCTGTTGGATGATATCAGCGCGTGGATGTTTGCCGGGCTGCTGCTGGCGGGCGTGCTGGTCACGCTGGTACCGCCGGATACCCTGGCACGGTTTTCGGGTGGCCTGTTGGCGCTGATGTTGATGGCGGTGGTGGGCATACCGCTCTACATCTGTGCGGCCGCCGCCACGCCGGTGGCGGCAGGGCTACTGTTAGCCGGTATCTCGCCAGGAATGGCGCTGGTGTTCCTGCTGGCGGGGCCGATTACCAGCCTCGCCACGCTGGCCATTTTGCGCCGCGAGCTGGGTAATTCGGCGCTCGCCGTGTACCTCGCCAGCGTGCTGATCGTTACCGTGCTGGTGGGGTGGTCGTTTGATACGGCCGTCAGGATGGCCGGCTGGAACCCGGTGGAGCAGGCGAGCCAAGTACAAGAGCTGCTGCCCCACTGGTTGGAGTGGCTGGCCTTGGCGGTGCTGGCGCTGGTGGCTATCCGGCCGGTGCGCCGCCGTTTACTAGGCTTTTAACCGGGAGTGAGCCGCTGTTCGTGGCTTAGCGGGTGTCTTTGTAAATACGCCCGCCTTTCATGATCATCCGCAGATTCTGTTCGGGGTCGTGCAGAAAATCGAGGCTACGGCTAGGGTCACCATCCACCAGCAGCAGGTCGGCCCAGGCACCGGGTTCGATCTTGCCGAGCGTGCCGGGGTAGGGGTTGCGCGGGCCAGAAAGCGCCAGCAGCTCGCCGTTACGCCCAGTGGCCATGGCGAGCACCGTGAGCGGGTCGTAGAAGCGGGTGAGTTTGGCCAGTTGGCGCAGCTGGTTAGGCGTGTTTTGTGGGCTGAACAGAATGTCGGTGCCCCAGGCCGTGTGGATGTCGAAGCGCTGGGCGAGTTCGTAGGCGCGCACGGTGCCTTCGGCCACTTGCCGCTGTGATTCGCGACGGGCGGCGTCGGGGTACACGTTGGCGTCTTCGTCCTGCAAGAACGGCTGTAGGCTCCACCACGCGCCTTCGCCTGCCATCATGCGGGCGGTCTCTTCATCGGCGAGCTGGCCGTGTTCGATGGATTTGACGCCTGCCCGCAGCGAGCGCTGTATGCCTTTTGGGGTGTACACATGCACCATGACGTAGGTACCCCAGTCGTCGGCAGCCTCTACGGCGGCGCGCAGTTCGCGTTCGGTAAACTGGGTGCTGTCGAGTGGGTCATACAGCGAGGCCACGCCGCCACCGGCCATCAGCTTGATTTGTGAGGCGCCGAGCATGAGCTGCTCACGGGTGCGTCGCAGGACTTCATCCTCCCCATCGGCAATCGCCGCGACCCCTTGGCGCTCCTGCTCGCTGAGCGGGGAATTCGAGCCCCGTGGAATCTCATGGCGCATACGGAAATCGCCGTGCCCGGAGGTTTGGGAAATCATCGCCCCGGCGGGGAAAATACGCGGCCCATCGACGATGCCTTCGTTAATGGCGCGCTGTAGCGCAAACGACGGCCCGCCCACGTCTCGCACCGACGTCACGCCGCGCATGAGCGTGCGCTTGGCTTCCTGGGCCGCCACCAGATGGATGTAGCCCACATCAGCCGTCATGGCGGTGGTTTGGGTAATCGCTGCCAGCGTGGTGTGCCAGTGGGCGTCGATGAGTCCGGGCATGAGGACGCGGCCACCGCAGTCGATCACCTGCGCCCCGTCGGCTGCGGCATCGGCGGGCAGCAACGCTTGAATGCGCCCCTCGTCGATACGTACCGACACGCTGCTCTGCACCGCACTGCCGCTGCCATCAAACAGTTGTAGGTTGGTCAGCAGCATCGGGCCGCTGGCGTGACGCGGCTGCGCACTCACCACCGTGGGCACGTTGAGCCCGGCAAACATCGCCATGACCGCTGCCGTGCCACCTAGCATTTGGCGGCGCGTGAGGTCGGCCATCACTCGCTCGTGAAACTGCTGCAGCATAGGTGAACCACAGCAGCAGGCGCCAGGCTTATGAGAGGCGTGCCCATGAGGCAGCGGCGTGTGTAGATACGGGGCGTGAAACGTCTTGGCGGCGGGCATCAGCGTTCTCTCATCGGCGAGGGGCGATCACGCTTAATAAACTATAGTGAGTGCCCTTAAGCAAGCTTACGCTAGGCATGCGGTGAGTAGGAGAAGGAGGAGAGGGTAAGCGGATGGCAGGCCACCCGCTGTGGTTTTACGCGTCGTTGGGCGTGACGCGCCAAATGGCGTTGGTGAGATCGTCGGCAATGATCAGCGCGCCGTCGGGGTCGATGGAGACACCTACCGGGCGGCCACGGGCGCGACCATCATCGGTGAGAAAGCCCGAAACAAAATCGATGGGGTCGCCGCTGGGCTGTCCGTCGCTGAACGGTACGAAGACCACTTTGTAGCCCACCGGGTCGGCGCGGTTCCAACTGCCGTGTTCGCCGATAAACACACCTTCAGCGAACTCATCGCCCATTTCGGGGATAGAAAAGGCGAGGCCTAGCGGTGCCACATGCGAACCCAGGCTGTAATCGGGGGCAATCGCCGACTCGACCTTTTCAGGGTCCTGTGGACGAACGCGGGGGTCGACATTCTGACCCCAATAGCTATACGGCCAGCCGTAGAAACCGCCTTCCTGAACCGTCGTGAGGTAGTCAGGCACCAGGTCGGGGCCTAACTCGTCACGCTCGTTGACGACCGTCCAAAGCTGGTCGGTGCCGGGTTGAATCGTCATCGCCGTGGGGTTGCGAAGACCCGTGGCATAGGGGCGGTGCATGCCGGTATCAGGGTCGATCTGCCAGATTTCCGCGCGATTGACCTCCGCTTCCATCCCTCGCTCGGTGATGTTGCTGTTGGAGCCAATGCCCACATACAGAAACTCCCCATCGGCACTGGCGGTCATCGCTTTGGTCCAGTGGTGATTGATCTCGTCGGGGAGTTGGGTAACCACCTCGGGTGGCCCGCTGGCTTGGGTTTGGCCCTCTTCGTACTCAAAACGCACCAGGGCATCTTGATTGGCGACATACAGGGCGTCATCGATCAACGCGAGCCCGTAGGGAGCGTTGAGGTTTTCCGCAAAGGTGGTTTGCTCTTCATAGCGGCCGTCGCCATCGGCATCGCGCAACAGTGTCAGCCGGTTACCGCTCTGCACCGAGGTGGTCCCCTGGGATTTGATCAGCCCGGCAATGACATCCTTTGGCTTGAGAGAGGGGGCATTACCACCGCTGCCTTCCGCCACCAAGATATCGCCATTGGGCAGTACCAGGGTTTGGCGGGGGATTTGTAGATCGGTGGCAATCGCGGTGATCGTGTAGCCCTCGGGCACGCTGGGCAGGGCATCGCCCCATTCGGCGGGCTCGGGCACGCTCATGTTGGGCAGCAGGCCGCGAGAAGGCTCGGGCAGCGTCGGGTTAGGCCCGTAGCGGGTGACCTCTTGGGCGCTGGCGCTACCCGCTGCCAGCAGCAAACAGAGGGGCGCAGCGTAACAATGCGGGCGACGTAGAGCGCATTTCATGGCTTACCTCCGTGGCCAAAACGGGAAAACCCCACCCAAACGGCGGTGCCTGCAAAAATGGTGACCACCATGGAGAGCGCAAAACCAATCGGCATCATGCCCCAGGCGTCCCGCGCGTGGATAAGGGCGTTCACAAAGCCGAGTATCCACGTGAGCAGCAGGAGCGCTGGATAGATCAGTAGCATGAGGCTGCGGGGCTTGGCACGAAAGAAGCTGATCAGTGAGCTGAACAGCGCTAGCCCGGCAAATACTAGCCCGCCAGCGTTGAGCCAGGAGGCAAAAGTCGCCCACTGAATTTGATAGCTATTGGCGTAAGCGTAGTCGCTGAGCGTGGCGCCTAAAAAAAGCGGTAGGCACCCCACTAAAAACACCGAGTGAAAGAGGGGCAGCCCACGTTGGTAGGTATGCGTATGGGTAGCTGTCACGGCATGCTCCTTATGCTGATCTAGCGAATGGCCATGCTTGGCGAATGCGATGAAATGCGAGGCGTTCGGCCAAGCAACGACCTCCTGTGTTGCGTAACCAGTGTAGGTCAGTAGCCGAGTTTTACCCAAAGCGAAGCGAGCATTGGCAAGAGGGGCCCGTCGAAGGGTAATCAACTGACCCATCCGCAGGCGCTGTCACTCTGCCTTTACTCCCGTGTCGATTTTAGTGGGCGCACGCAGGCTCGGCGTTGTTCGTTCCGCCATGAGTCGCGCCAACCGCTCCAATGCCAGGTCCAGCCGCTCGACCAAGCCTTTCAGCAGCACGCGGCGATCGGCAGGCACATCTCCGTCACGGGCGATGGCGTCATTCAACTGCTGGCCTGCTTCAAGAATGCCTTGGGGCGGCCGCCCGTTAGCGCTCGCGTCAAACCCGTCGGCGAGCGTGTACAGCAAGTGCGCGTGGGCGTCACGAATAGAAGGGTGGAGGACGGTATCGAAGTGGTCCCGCAAACGCAGCATGGCCGTTCCTAGGTCGAGCCCGGTTAGCCCCAACACGAAGAGATGGCGCTGCTCTTCTGGCAGCAGGTCATCGTGCTGGGCGAGGTGCAGCAGGCGGTCGGCCATATGGCCGCTAAAGCGCGTTTCCGCTTGATGGGTAGAGCGCTTTCTGAGGTCGTTAATGTCGCGGGTGATGGCGCTGATCAGACGCCGTTTACGCAGCTTGGCGCCGGGCCCCGGCAGCAAGCGAAACGCCATGACCACGCTGGTTAAGCCAATCACGACCGCCACTGCCCGGTTGGCAAAGGCATCGAAGGAGAAATCCATACCGTTACCGGGCATGGTCAGCAGAATGTTGAAAATCGTAAAGGCCAGGCAGTACCCCATGGTAGCGGGCTGGGTGGCACCGAGTAGCCCCAGAAAGAGCGGGGTGCCGAAAATCAGCGCCAGCAGCGGAAAACCGTTGACTTGCGACAGCAGCACATGGCCAAACAAAAACGCGCTGGGAATCGCAGCCAGCATGCCTTTGTAGAACATCATGGTGATGGCGATAGGGTTGTCGCGGCTGGCAAAAAAAGCGGAGAACAGCGTGCCTAGCATCATCGCGATCATGGCGCTTTGCCAAGCAGTGACGATCCAAAACGTGGCCAAGATGGCAAACAGCAACCCCGAGCGCAGGGCGTTGATGCCTGCCGAAAGATGATCGCGGTGCCAGGCCAGCGGCGCAGAGCGCAGCCGATGGCGGCGTGGGTGGGCGATCGCTTCGCGGGCATCCAGCATGACCATGGCGTGTCCCAGCGCTTCCCGCAGGCCTAGACGAACACGGCGGTCTAGGGGCGCTTCCGACGTTGGCTCATCGCAGGTATGTACGTGGGTGCGTAGCGCTTGCAGGGCTGCCCTGGCATCAGTAACGCCCTTGACGTGCTCGGCCTCGCGAAACCCCTGGGCGATGCGGCGGGCAAGTTCGATGCTGTGGGGCGTTAGTCTGTCCGTATGGTCGTGCATCAGTTGGTGCAGTGCTTGCAGCGTGGCAAAGAAGCGCAGGGTGCGCCGCGTCAGCACGTGGGTGGCGCGCACTCGGCCAGGGCCAACGGGCCCTTCAAAGCGGGCGGCTTGGCTGTCGGTTTCCAGCACGGTCAGCGGGGTGAGGCTACCGCGCAGGGCGTGTTGCATGGCGGTCGTGTCGTCACTGGCCTCTAAGCGCAGGGCCGCGTGGATAAAGGCCTCGTTGATGACCGTGTCGGCTTGGGTGGCCAAGTGCGTGCCCACATGGGTGGGCCATAACAGTGCGCTGACCAGCATGGCGCACAGGGCACCCAGCCCCAGTTCGGTCATGCGCGCGACGGCGATATCGAACATGGCCGCCGGGGGACTGCCACTGGAAATCACCACGATCAGCATGGCGGTCACGGCGGCCATGAGGCAGCCGTAGGTGTAGTTATTGCGCCACAGCGAGCCGACGTAGGTACACAGCATGATCCAGCAGGTCAGCGTGATCAGCGCCGGTATCCTGGCCTGGGCAAACAGCGCCATGATGAAGATACCCACCAGGGCGCCCAGCGCGGTGCCGCCCAACTGGCAGAGGCCTTTCTCGACGACCATGCCACTCATGGGGCGAATTTGCAGAAACGCTGCAGAAATCAGCGCCCAGTAGGGGCGCTCCACATCGAAAGCCAGTGCGACGTAAAGCGCCAGCATCATGGCCAGCGTGGTTTTAATGGCAAACTTTACTGCCGTGGCGTTAGGCGTGAAGTAGGTGCGAAAAAAGGGCGGCATGGTTACGGCGAAGTGGCCTGAGAAGACGATTCAGGGTGGACATGAACGGTTGCGGTCATGCCCACGCTGAGCAGTGTATCGTCGGGTACGTCGTCCAAGGTGATGCGAACGGGGATACGCTGGGCTAAGCGCACCCAGCTAAAGGTGGGCTCAACTTGAGGCAATAGCTGTTGATTGAGGGTGGTGTTGCTGTCGGCAATGCCACGCCCGATGCCCGCCACTCGCCCATCCAGGTGGGTGTTGCCATTCATCAGCACCACCTCTACCGGGTCGCCTACGTTGATGGAGGCCATTTTGGTCTCTTCGAAGTAGCCCATCACGTAGTAGGAGTCATCGGCAATGAGCGCCATCACGGGGGTGCCGCGATTGACGAAGTTGCCAGTGGCGAGCTGAACATTCAGAACATGCCCTGTGACCGGGGCGACGACCTGGGTGCGATCAAGATCGAGCTGGGCGCTCTCCAGCGCCGATTGCGCCTGTTTGACATCGGCTTCGGCAATGCGCGAGTTGATCTGGGCGATCTGCTGGGCTTCGGCGCTGATGGCTTGGCGGTTGCTCAACTGGTTGCGGCGCCCGGCTTCTGCACGGTTGAGTTCGAGAGTGGCTTGGCGATGTTCTAGCGTGGCCTGGGCGCTATCGACGGCGGCTTGGTAGCGGGTGTCGTCGATGGTAAACAGCGTGTCGCCCTGGGCAACATAGTCGGTATCGGCGACGTCCAGGCGCTTCACCCAGCCGGTGACGTCGGGGGCGATCGTGATCACGTCCGCATGGATCCGGGCGTCCCGTGTCCAGGGGGTGTAAAGATAGTAGCGCCACAGCCACGCCCCTGCGGCGATGGCTATGGCGACGATCAGTAGCGTCAGCAGCACTCTTAGCGATGGGCGCATAGGCATGTCTCGATCAGGTAAAAAACATGGGCTCAGCCCATTAGGGATGTGCGAGCAGTGTCGCGAATAAAAAGGTGATGGTGGCCGTCAAGATGATGAACAGGGAAATATCGAACCACGCCTCGTACCAGAGCGCGACGTGCCCCACCACCCGGTGCAGCAGCGAACGCACGATGAAGGTCGCGATAAGGCCCATCAATGCATAGACCAGCAGCGGGCTTATGAAAATACCGCCAATGGCGATCTCTTGAAGTCCCATTCGTCGTCATCCCTTTGAAAACGCTCTTAGAATAGGCGAAGGGCGGAAGGTAGGCCACTCTCGCTGGAGCATCATGACGCCGAGAGCTGCCAGGGTAGCCGCTCGGCTAAAAAATCCATGAACAGTCGCGTACGCTGAGATAGGGTGGCTTGACGGTAGTACACCGCGTTGATCGGCTGCGTGACGAGTTCGGTGTGGTCAGGCAGTATTTCTACTAGCGTGCCGTGTTGCCGGGGCGCGCGGGTCATAAAATCGGCCAGACAGACGATTCCTTCACCTTTGAGTGCGAGTTCTAGCAGCGTACTCCCGCTGGAAGCGGCGAGAGTGGGCGTGATATGTAAGCGCTTACCATCCGCGCAGGTCAGCGGCCAGTGGTTCAAGTGGTCGAGCTGGCTAAAACCGAGCAGGCTATGGCGGCAAAGCTCTTCTACCTGTTGAGGCGTGCCGTGACGGGCCAGATAGGCGGGGCTGGCCAGTACCCGCAGCGCGCTGTGGCCAAGGGGGCGGGCGTGAAGCGAGGAGTCCTCCAGTGTGCCAATGCGAATGGCCAAGTCGACTCGCTGCTCCAGCAAATCCACGAAGCGGTCGTGGGTATCCAGCTCTAGGGTAATGCCAGGGTAGCGGGCGCGAAATTCACCGATCACGGGCACGACCACATGCTGCATGAAGCTGGGCGCAGCGTTGACTCGCAGCCTGCCTTGAGGCTGGTCATGACGATCGAGAAGGGCCTCTTCGGCCTCTTCCACGGCGGCGAGGATGCGTCGGCAGTGGGCGAGAAAGGTGTCCCCTTCTTCGGTCAGTTCCAAACGTCGGGTCGTGCGGCGCAGCAGCGTCGTGCCGAGCTTCTGCTCCAGGCGGTTTAGCGCGCGGCTGACGCCTGACACGGTGATACCCAATCGTTCGGCGGCAGCGGTAATCGAGCCGCCATCCACTACCGTGACAAACGCCTGCTGCTCTTCCAGGGTGCTTTTCATCGTTCGTAAGCGCCTCGATGATGAATCTATTATTGATTTTAGCGCAAAAGTCTCTTGCCGGACGTTTGGTTTTTCTCTGCGCCTTTGCGCTGCACAATACTCGCCAATCAATGCCCTGCTTACCTTGTGTTAGCGGGGTGATCACGATACCTAGTGAGGTCGAAACAATGAAGATACTGTTGATCAATGGCGGTAAAGCGTTTGCCCACTCTGGTGGTGAACTCAACAATACCCTGCATGCCGTGGCGGTGGATACGCTGAAAGAGCTGGGCCATGAGGTGCGCGAAACGGTCATCGAGCAGGGCTACGATGTGGCTGTGGAAGTCGAAAATTACCTGTGGGCAGACAGCATTGTGTACCAAATGCCCGGCTGGTGGATGGGTACCCCCTGGACCGTCAAGCGCTACATTGATGAAGTCTTCACTGAAGGCCATGGCTCTCTGTACGCCAGCGATGGCCGCACTCGTCAAGACCCAACCCAACAGTACGGTAGCGGCGGCCTGCTGCAAGGCCGCCACTACATGCTGTCGCTGACCTGGAACGCGCCGATTGAAGCGTTCGACGAGCCGGGTAACTTCTTCGAAGGCCGTGGTGTGGATGGCGTGTACTTCCCGTTCCACAAGTCTCAGGAGTTCATTGGCCTTGCGGCTCAGCCAACCTTTATTGCCAATGATGTGATGAAGGTGCCGAACGTAGAGCGTGATAAAGCCGCTTACCGCACCCACTTGCGCCGCGTGTTTGGTTAATTCGCCACGCGAGTTAGTCAAAAGCCCACCTTATCAGGTGGGCTTTTTGTTGGCTGGGCCTAGCGCTCCTGATTCAAGCTTTGCACCGTTAAATCTAACGCTTTGAACATATCCAGCCGGGCAGAAAGGCCGATATCCGGATGATTCAGCTCATTAGCTCGCTCCGATGGCAGGATAGGGGCGGTGAGGTCGTCGGCATCGGTGGGCTCGAAATCGTACTCTTCGCCGATGGTCATGGCGCTGCGCCGTAGCAGCATACGTAGCTGGGCCGGGGAAAGCGTGGGTTCAATCGACATCATCGCGGCCAGCAGGCCGCCGACCAGCGGCGTGGCATAGGAGGTGCCGCAGTGGGCCTCGCCTTGCTCGTCGGCTATCAACGAGGAGCCGCGCACGCAGGCGGCGGCGGTAATATCCACACGCATATCAATATTAGAGGCGTTACGCTTTACCGCGTAACCGGGGTCGTTAACCGGCACGTCTTGCTCGCTGCGCTCGTGCCCGCCCACGACGAAGAGCTGATCGGTGACGAACGA
This sequence comes from Halomonas sp. CnH100-B, assembly GCF_024124605.1. Lineage (NCBI taxonomy): Bacteria > Pseudomonadati > Pseudomonadota > Gammaproteobacteria > Oceanospirillales > Halomonadaceae > Halomonas > Halomonas sp. CnH100-B. The sequence goes on from NZ_JAMXRX010000002.1 coordinate 122,877, forward strand.
GGAGGGTAGGCGGTACTCGTCGCGGCTGGAAAACGACGAGGCGTTCCCCGCTGAGTTAACCACCACCACATCCGGGTGTTCTTCACGTAGCCAGAGGAAGAACTCTTCGAGCAGCTCTTCGTAACCGCTCATGGCAATGCCGGAGCGCACCAGGGAATCCACTTCATCGCCATTAATGTCGATTGCACCGACGCGATGAATGCCCCAGCTCCAGTTGAGCACGCGAACACCGTCCTCTACTAGATTTACCGACGCGGCGATATTGGCCGTGATGCCCGCATCCGAGTTGCGATCAACGATCACGTCAAAGCCTGGGCCTACGTCATCTAGCCCGCGCAGAAAGCCACTGTTGCCGCCCTCGTTCCAGGCGGCGGCGAAGACACCAGCGACCGTGGTGCCATGACCATCCGGCTTGGCGGCGTCGCGGCCATAGACACAGGTGCGCTGAACATCCGCGCGGCAGTCGCCCAGGTAATCAGCGAAGTCGGGAGCGTCAAAATCGACGTTGCGCTCGATCACACCGATGCGAATGGGCTGGGTATCAATCTCGTCGCCCGCGCGCCCAATGCGTCGCTGGTAGAAGTTCACTGCATCCAAAAAGCGGTTAGAGGCCCACTCCGGGTCATCCTCGGCGGCCGGGGGCGTGGTGATGGTTTCACGCTCGATGCTCTCTTCGGCACCGGACTCTTCAGTGACCACCGCATCGACACTGACTTCGTTGCCTAGCCGGAGTACCAGGGCGTCTCGCTCATCCAGGTTGCTGGCGGGCAGGCGCAGTTGGTAGGTGTTCAGCGGGGGGATCATCCCTACCACTTCGGCACCGTACTTATCCGCTAAGCGCTGTGCCTCATTAGCGCCTTCGTGGCTCTCTTCAATAATCAGGCTGACCAGATTCACATAGGTGGTAATGCCGTCCATGTTTTTGGCCACTTCCTGATCATTTGCCGCCACCACATGGCTACCTTTCAATGTCAGCCACACCGGGTTGCTGGTCTGTTGCCGCTGCTCTACCCAGAGCGGGCCGCTGTCGGTGTCTGCGCTATCAATACTCACGCGCACCAAGCCGTCATCATGGCTGACGCTCTCTGTGGGCAGTGATGTGCCATTAAGCTTTACTTGGAATTCACTATTTTCTAGTCCGCTGACCTCTAGGCAAAACGTTTGCACGTCTAGCGTCAGTAAGTTGCCACAGCGCTGAAGCTGCTCTACCCGCAGCGGCTGTTCTGCCAGCGCGCCGTTAGCTACCCACATGAACGCCAGTGCCGGTATCCAACGGCCAGCGTTCCAAGAGATGACTGCCATGTCGCTACTCCCAACCATCATAAAAAAGTGGCTCTAGCATATCCGCATTTTCTGAACGCAGCATGAACTAGACAAGGTTAGCCACGGCGGCTAGTTGGGTGATTGCATGAGTCACTGCCGGGAAGGGAGGTGTAAGCCGGTAGGCGCAGGCAGAAAGAGGCGCCCCCTGCGGCTAGGTTCGTCACCTGAATATCCCCTGCCCTGGAGAGTCATAATTCGCCGAGCAATCGCCAATCCCAAGCCGGCGTGCCCGGTACTGCCAGACACATCGCCGCGATAGAACGGCTCGAAAATATGCGGTAGGTCCTTGGGGGCAATACCGGGGCCGTCGTCTTGTACATGCACCTCGGGCTGGCCGTCGGTGTGGCCTATGATGATCTTGATGTTGCCTCCCGCTGGGCTGTAGGCAATGGCGTTGCTGATCAGGTTATCCAGTACCCGTTCAGTCATGGCGAGGTCGGCATACGTGGTGGGTAATGCGGGGTCGCCGCTGAGAGTGAGCGTTAGCGCGCGCTCTTGGGCTGCTTGGCTGTGCTTTTGCACCACATCGTTGACCAATTCGGCCAGAGGGAAAGGCTCGGGCATCGGCGGTTAGCTCGCGCTCTTTGGTTTTTTCAAGCGAGGCGGACGCCATAGCATCCACTCGCCGAAACAGCGCTTTTACTCGGGCGGAAAGCTCCGCCACGCTGAACGGCTTCGTGAGGTAGTCATCCGCTCCCATTTCCAACCCCAGCACTCTGTCCAGCTCGGTACTTTTGGCGGTCAGCATCAGATCGAGAATCACCAGGTCGATACCGCCTTCGCGAAAACGCATGAGCCCTGTATCTCCCCTGTCATAAAGAACAGGCGTCATACCCAGCTCGGCCACGTGCATACGAACCAGCTCGCCGATACCTGGGTTGTCCTCGATGATCAGTACGTTTCGCGTCATAGCTTCCTGGCTCTCGAAAGGGGCGTTACTCTTTCATGCTGTCGGTGGTGTCCATGTGATCGTTCTCCATGCTCATGTCGTCATCCATGGCCATGCTGTCTTCTGACATGCCTTCATCCATCATGCCGTGCTCTTCCATATCGCCGTTCATGGAGTGGCCCATGTCATCGGATTGCATATTGTCTTGCATCATGCCGTCATCGTTTTTCATCTCTTCTGCATGGCTGACCGTTGCCATCAGGCTGAATAGGCATAATGCTGCCAGAGTGGTGAACTTGTTCATGTGCGTAACTCTCCGAGAGAAGGCCTGCCGGGTTGGTAGGCTCACTGTTAGTCTCGGCGCTCCTCGTCACGGGAACATCACGGGGTGTTAAAGAGTTTATCTCGCAAGTTTAACGAATGTATAACGCAGCGCCGCGAATACCGGTAGATACCGCGACTGTTCATAAAATCGACTCATAAAAACTGCGCATAAGGAACCTCCGTGACCACGAACCGCCGTGAACTCGTCTCGCTGGTTGAGCGAGGCGTTATCTCACCTGATCAAGTAGCCAAGGCCGTGAGCGTGGCGGGCCTGCATCCTACGCCTCGCGCCTGGGCGGCACTGCTGGATAGGCTACTGCTGTGGCTCGGTGCCTTAGCACTGGCCTTTGCGGTGCTGTTTTTCGTGGCGTACCACTGGGTGGCGATAGGGCACTGGCTGCGCTTTGGCTTGGTGCAGGCGGTGTTATTGGTAGCGGTGGGCGTGGCGGTTTGGCGACCTGCGAATGTTTGGGTTAGCCGGGTAGCGCTCACGGCTGCCTTTGTGCTGCTGGGCGTTCTGCTGGCGCTTGTTGGGCAGGTGTATCAAACCGGTGCAGACCCGTGGCAGCTCTTTTTCGCTTGGGCCCTCTTGGGGCTGCCGTGGGTATGGGCGGCGCGTTTTAGCCTGCTTTGGCTGGTGTGGCTGGGCGTGGGGAATCTGGCGATTTGGCTGCATGCCAGCGTATGGGGCTGGGGCGTGAATGGCCGCTTTCTCGCCGGGGAGTCGGGCTTATGGGGGCTTTGGGCAGCCAACGTAGCGGCGCAAACGGTGTGGGAGTGGGGCGCCCAGCGACGGGGCTGGCCAGGGCGTTGGGCAATACGCGTTCTAGCGCTGGGCAGTGGCCTACCCATCACGCTGCTCATGATGAGCTGGGTAGCTGGGTTCACCTTTGGCGTCACGCCAAGCGCGTTGCTTTACCCCGTTTGGTTGGCTGCGCTGTATGGCGTTTACCGGTGGTGGCGGTTGGATCTGTTGATACTGGCCGGTGGCTGTGTGTCGATAATTGTTGTGCTGACGCTCTGCATAGCTCGTTTGGTGATGTGGGAGGGCCAGGGCGAAGCAGGCGGGCTATTGATCGTTGCCGTGACGGTGTTTGCCCTGGGCGCGGCAGCCGTGGCGTGGCTAAAACGTCTACAGCGTGAGGCTATCCAATGAGCCAACAAGAGTCACCGTTGAAGCAAACACTCGCTCAAGCGGGAGTGGTTCTGAATGAGCGGGCCACTGCCACGCATTCTATGCCCTGGTTCGTGCGCGGCGTTCAAGCGCTTTCCGGCTGGCTGGCCGCGCTGTTTTTGTTGGGGTTTATCGCCACCGGCGTGGTGTGGGTACTAGAAAGCCCGCTTGCTGCCTTACTGGTCGGCGGAGTAATGGTACTAGGCGCGTATGCGCTGCTGCGACGTTCACCCGATAGCGATGTCATGGAACATATGGCGCTGGCGTTTAGCTTAGCTGGGCAGCTGTTGATCGCGTGGCCGCTAGCGGATGCGCTTAGCTTTTCTGTGGGCTTGGGCTGGGCACTGGTGATCATGCAAATGGCCGTGGCATGGTGGATGCCAAGCCGCCTTCACCGCTTTGTGGCCGTGGTATTGGCGTGCCTTGCCTTGGAGTTTTCACTTGCTGCCAGCGGGTTTACGCAGGTGGCGAGTGGCTTTGTGGTATTAGCGCTGGTGGGGCTGTGGTTGAACGAGTTTCGCTGGCCGGATCGCCTGAGTGACATGCATGCCTGGGGCATGGGCCTGTTAGTGGGCGTGCTTATGCTGCAAGGCGTTGCCCATGCAGGGCAGGCGCTGTGGCTAGGCCATTTTGTGGAACTGGACGCGATTTCCCCGATGCTCAGCCACAGCATCAGTACGGCGTTGGCAGGCGTGGCGCTGTTATGGGTGGCACATACGGCGCTGAGCCGCCACTCGTCTTCAAGCAGTGTGATGTGGGCGGCGTATGGCGCTGCCTTACTGGTGGCGGTGCTCGCTTATTTTGCGCCTGGGCTGAGTAGCGGCATCGCGGTGCTGCTGCTGGGCGTTGCGATTAGCCATCGGGTGTTAATGGCCAGTGGCATACTTCTTCTACTAGCGGCGGTCAGCGCCTATTACTACTGGTTAGATATCTCGCTACTTCACAAGGCAGCGCTGCTGTGTGTTCTGGGCTTCGCGCTGTTAGCGCTGCGTTGGGGGTTGCAGCGCTGGCGCTTAGCGACAACAAAAGGAGGTGAACACCATGGCCGCTAGCGTTAGGCGTTTTCGATGGGTGGTCATGCTGGCCACGCTGGCGGTGTTGGTCGTGGTCAACAGCGCCATTTGGCAGAAGGAGCGTCATATCGCGCAAGGGGAGGTGGTTTACCTGGAACTGGCCCCGGTCGATCCCCGTTCCCTAATGCAGGGCGACTATATGGCGCTCAACTTTGCCCTGGCGAACCGCCTGCAAAGCGAGCTATATCAGCGCGCTGAGAATCTCCCAACCTCTATGAACGGTGACGTGGTCGTCCGTGTCGATAGCGCTCGAGTTGCTCACTTCCAGCGAATAGACGATGGCACACCGCTAGAAGCGGATGAGCGGCGCTTACAGTTTCGCTTGCGCCATGGGCAGGTGCGTTTTGCCACCAACGCCTTCTTCTTTCAAGAGGGCCACGCCGAGCGCTATGAAGCGGCCCATTACGGCGAGTTTCGCGTCAATAAAGAGGGCGAGCTGCTGCTCACCGCGCTGTATGACGACACCTTCCAGCGTTTGGGAGAAGATTAACCGCGCTTCGGGCAGCCCGGGGCCGTTTCAGCTATACCCTTACTACGTGCACCACCGTATTTGACTCGTATTACGTGAACGCCGATGGGAGACTGGTGATGAGTTGGATGCCTGATATCGAGCCGAACTGCCCCTCCGCTGGCCGTTTGGAAGACATCGAAACGCTGATTGTGCCTCGCGCTCGCGACATTGGCGGTTTTGCAGTGCGCCGAGCGTTGCCTGCTCCGAAACGGCAGATGGTGGGGCCGTTCATCTTTTTCGACCAGATGGGCCCGGCCGAATTCCTCCGTGAAGAGGGCATCGACGTGCGGCCGCACCCACACATTGGGTTAGCAACGGTCACCTACCTTTACCAAGGGGAGTTCCAGCACCGCGATAGCTTGGGAACGAACCAGATGATTTATCCTGGCGCGGTGAATTGGATGGTCGCGGGTAATGGCGTCACCCACTCTGAGCGAACCAGCCCCACCACCCGCGAACGCGACCACTCGCTGTTTGGCATTCAAACCTGGGTGGCACTGCCCGAGGCGTATGAGGACAAGCCCGCCAGCTTTGCCCACCACGGTGAAGAGACGCTGCCGCTGCTCAGTGGTGAAGGAAAAAACGTACGCCTGATTCTGGGCACGGCCTGGGGCGAGCGCTCTCCCGTAGAGACCTTCTCCGATATGTTCTACGCCGACGCGGTGCTTGCTCCAGGCGCGAAATTGCCACTGCCGGATCATCACGAAGACCGCGGGCTTTATGTGACCTCCGGCGCAATTCTCGTGGCCGGTGAGACGTTCGAGGCAGGGCGTATGATGGTGTTTCGGCCGGGCGATGCGATGACCGTGGTGGCAGGGGAACAGGGGGCACGTTTGATGCTGCTGGGAGGGGAAACCCTCAATGGCCCGCGCTATATCTCGTGGAATTTCGTCGCCTCCTCGCGTGAAAAACTGGACGCCGCCAAGCAAGCGTGGATCGAGGGCGACTTCGAACACGGGCGTTTTAAGCTTCCTCCGGACGATGACCGCGAGTTCATTCCCTTTCCCGGTCAGCCATCGCGTTAGCCTTCGTGCTTGCCGGATGGGGGAACGTGGTCTGTACTTTGTCCAACCATCGACATGGACCGCCCACTGATGACAGTGGGTACGCGGCGCAAGCCGTTGGTGGATGGACGTATTGGCTCACTTTCACTAAATAAGGCAAGTATGAAAAATCAAAGCTCATGGCCCGTCTGGTGTGTGCTGGCCGTCACGCTACTTTTTTCCAGCGTGGGGATGGCGCAAACGCAAGGCGATGAGAGCGACGACTCGCGTTGGTTCACCATGGATGCGATCAACACCGGGTTGGATGACGTACCCGACGATGCAAAGCGCATGTCGCCTCGGGAGACCATCCGCAGCTTCTTGAATTTCACCGAAGAGGAAAATTACGCCGATGCGGCGCATTTGTTGAACCTGGCGGATATCGACCCCAGCGAGCAGGCCACGCGGGGGACCGAGTTGGCCAAACAGCTTGCCGAGATCTTGCGCCGTGGCGAGTGGCTGAATGCCTCCAACCTGCCGGGCCGCCAGGATGCCGCCATCGAGGACCCTTCTGGTCAGAATCCATTAGCGGGCCAACCCCGACGCAATATCGAGTTAGCCGCGCTGCAGGTGGAAGGCCAAGCCTACGATGTGCGGCTAGGGCGCTATCGCGTGGGGGAAGAGGACCCCATCTGGCTAATCATGCCAGAGAGCGTGTCATCGATTCCGACACTGTACGAAGAGTACGGCCCTTCCATGCTCGAGAGCTACATTCCCGAACGTTTCAAAGCGTCGTTTGGCGTGCTGAAAATTTGGGAGTGGCTGGCTATCCCCGTTTTTCTGATCACCATTGGCGTCGTCGGCATCGCGACCTATTACTTGATGGGGCTGATCGCCCGTATTCTGCCCTCCGGTATATCGACGATATTCGCCGACCAGATCGGCGTGCCGGTGGCGCTCATCGCGATGTCGCTAGTCACTCAAATGCTGCTCGATTACGTGGTGTCGTTTTCAGCGGTGGCCACCACGACGTTCAGGGTATTGCTAATTGCGATCATGGCCTGGGGCGCAGGCACCATCGCGCTGAGGCTGGTCGATACCATCATGCTGCGCATGACCCGCCGCTTGGTGGGGGAGATCGACGACACCAAACCCAAAGACAAGCGCCGGCTGCTAACCTCGCTCTACGCCCTGCGTCGAGTGATTATCTTGATCACCGTCGTGTCGGTGTCGGTCTATGTGCTTGGGCAAATCCAGCTGTTTGAATCTCTAGGGCTTTCCATTCTGGCCTCGGCCAGTGTGTTGGCCGTGCTGGTCGGTATCGCGGGTCAGGCGGTGCTGGGCAATATTCTGTCGTCGTTCCAACTCTCACTGGCCAAGCCCATCCGCATTGGCGATTTAGTGATCTTCGAAGGGCAGTGGTGCTATGTGGAGGGGATTTTCTACACATTCATCCGCCTACGCTCCTGGGATGAGCGGCGGTTGATCGTGCCAGTCACGTACTTCACCTCCAAGCCGTTCGAAAACCTCTCGGTGAAAAGCACCAAGATGTATCGCTTCTTGGAGCTAACCCTGCACCTGAGTGCCGATATCTCCCAGGTACGCGAGAAGTTTTTAGAGTTTGCCAAAGAAGAGGATAGCGTGATCGAGCACCATAAGCTGCTCTGTTACGTCACCGGCCAAACCGCACACGCACAAACGGTCACCTGCTACTTAATGACGTCCGACCCCATGGCAGGCTGGACCGCTGAGATGAACGTGCGTGAAAAGTTAATGGCCTATATCCGCGACGAACACCCGGAATGGTGGCCCCGCGACGTGGTGGTGATTAGCCATCATGATATTGCGCGTGGGGAGCATGCCAGACAATCAAGCGGCCAACAGAAAGGTGCGACGGGACAAACCGGTGAGTCAAACGACTCAAGTGACGCACCGGACGGCAGCGCTGAGTAAGTTCACCAGAAAGGGCAGCGGCTAGGCCGCTGCCCTGTTTACTAAGGTGATAGACGGACGTCAGCCGCCAGCTGCGCTTCGGCAAGCCGTTTCGCGCCAGCAAAGTCTGCTTTTCCTGACCCTAAACGGGGTATCTCTTCCACGGTGAGCCAGTCGCTGGGAATCATTAACGCGGGCGTGCCGTGGCTGCGCAGGGCGGTTTTGAGCGTTTTGGCGTCTAGCGGTGCTTCGCTCAGTAGGACGATGCGTTCGCCTTTGTTTGAATTGGGCAGGCTGACGGCCATCAGCGGTATGTCGGGGTCGTCGACGACCGCTCTGACCGCGGCTTCGACGGCGCTGAGGCTGACCATTTCGCCGCCGATTTTGGCAAAACGGGCGTAGCGGTCGATCAGTGTTAAAAAGCCATCTTCATCGATAAACCCTTTATCGCCAGTGATGTACCAGCGCTGACCGTCGAAGGTGTTGAGGGCCTGTTCGGTGCGCTGAGGGGCGTTGAGATAGCCCTGCATCACCTGCGGCCCGCTAATCACAATCATGCCGGGCTCGTTGGTGGGTAGCTCCTCGAAGCGCTCAGGGTCGACGACCTTAATACTGGTGCCGGGGAGCGGCATACCCACGGTGCCGGGCTTATTGCCTTTTTGAACCTGCTGGTAGTGAACGCCGACGGCGTCGGGTAGGTTAACGGCCGCCACTGGAGCGGTTTCTGTCGCGCCGTAGCCTTCATAAATTGCCTTATTGAATTTGTGCGCAAACCCTTCACGTACGCTGTCATCCAGTTTCTCGGCGCCAGCCACCACAACGCGCAGGCTTTCCAGCATGGCGGGCTGTACCTTTGGGCTGCGGTTGAATAGCCGTAGCATGCTGGAGGTTCCGAACATAATGGTGGCTTTATGCTTGGCGACCGCGTTGGCAACACCTGGGGCATCGGTGGGGTCGGCGTGACTGACCAGCGGCAGCCCTTCGATCAATGGCAGTAGCTGGGTGACGGTAAAGCCGAACGCGTGAAAGAGCGGCAGCGAGGCCATGACCACATCGTCGTGCTGGGTATTGAGCACATCGGAGGTCTGTTTGATATTGGCCATCAGGTTGCGGTGGCTCAGCATCACGCCCTTGGGCTGCCCTTCGCTGCCGCTGGAGAACAGAATGGCCGCCGTGGCGTCCGCATTCCGTCCATAGCAGAACAGCGCTTGTAACAACCAAGCGGGCAGCAGGCGAACGGCAAAAAACGTACTGACGCGCTCAAACCGGGAGGTCCCCGCCTGTAGCTCTTCCAAATAGATCACCTGCTTGCCCTCCAGCAGCGAGTCCACCGCCAGTCCCCGTTGGCTCAGCTTTTCCACAAAGCGGCACGAGGTGACGACGGTGCGAATATCGGCTTGCTGCAGCGCAGAGGCAAGAGCAGCTTGGCTGGCGGTGTAGTTCAAGTTCACCAGCGTTTTACCCGCGAGCAACGTGGCCATATTGGCCAATACCCCAGCAGTGCTGGTAGGTAGCAGTAGGCCAAGCGTCGATTCGTTGAGGCTACGGTGGCGAAAACGCTTGGCGAGCAGCAGGCTAGCGGTGAGCGCTTGGCCTGCGTTGAGTGAGCGGCTCAAGGTGTCGGCCAGCGCTGGGGCGCTTGGGCTGCGTTTGACACTGTTGATCCAGGCCTCAGGCAGCGAAGGCAGTTCCGCCATGGCGTGTTGCCACGAGTGGGTCGCCTGCTCGAAGATACGCCGTTTGAGTACGTCGGCGGGGGTGTCTTTGGGTAGCGGTTTGCCAAAGGCGACTACCACCGAGCGGTGCAGCGGCGCATTGCGTAGCTCCTTGAGTTTGCTAGACGAGCGGGAGAATTGGCTGCCCCACAGGCCACGCAGGTAAAACGGCACGATGCGCACGTCTGGATGGGCGTGTTTGCAGGCGCGTTCGTAGCCTCGGCGCAGCTCGCCCAGCTGGCCGTTGCGGCTAATCGCTCCTTCGGGAAACAGGCACACCACTTCCCCTGCGTTGAGCTGCTCGGCCACGGCGGCCAGCGCGTTCTCGGCCCCTGCGCCGCGCTCAATGGGAATGCAGCCCAGCGCTTTAAAGAACCAGCGTAGGTACCAGCGCTGGTAGATGTTTTTCAGCATCACGAATCGCACTGGGCGCGGGCTGGCAATTTGCACCATCGCCCAGTCTACCCAACTGATGTGGTTGCCCAGCAGCAGCACGCCGCCTTGGGCGGGCAGGTTTTCTAGCCCGTGAACGTCTACGCGGTAACGGCGGGTAAGCAGGAAGCTGAGAATGAAGCGCACTAAGCTCTGGGGCAGTTTGAAAATGGTGTAGCCGCCGCCCACCATCGCCACGCTAGCGACCAATAGCAGCAGGTAATGGCTATCGACCCCCGCCAGCGCGAACAGCGCGGTGAGCACCAAAAAGCCCAGCATCGACAGGTTTTGGATCCAGTTATTGGCGGCCAGCACGGTGCCTAGCTCGTGGTCCGACGCATGAAACTGGATCAATGCGTTGAGCGGCACGATAAATAGCCCGCCCATCATGCCGATGAACACAAAGTTGAGCGCTTGGCTGGTGGGCGTGGTGAGGAGAGGAAGGCACCAAAGCCCGACGGCGACACCGACAGCACCCAGCGGAATCAACCCGGTTTCAATACGGTTGCGGGAGAGCTTGCTGGCTAACAGCGAGCCGAGAGCGATGCCGATACCGCTGGCGGCGAGAATGGCTTGCAGCACCAGCGTGTTCTCAATGCTGAGCGCCTCTTTGGCATAGGCGGGAAAAGCGGCCAGCAGCACTTGCCCCACCGACCAGAATGTCGCCAACCCAATGATGGAGAGGCGCAGCACCGGCTGGCGGGCAAGAATGCGTAGATTCTCTTTTAACGCAGTGCCGCTGCGGTAGCGTGCCCAGGTGAGCGGGGTAGCCGCAGGCTGTGCTTCATCCAGTGGGAGCCGATAAAGGGCGACGACCTGAAGGCCGCTGTTAAGCACCAGTAGCCAGCCCAGCGGGGCGATATGGCGCAGTAGGTCGCTTGGCGTGCTGGCGCTGGGGGTGACCCAGTGTTCAAACAGGGCGGTAAACGCCACCGTGCCGGCCAGGATCGCACCAATGGTAACCGCCTGCACTAGCCCGTTGGCTTCGGCTAGCCGGGGCTTACCAAACAGTCCTTTTAACAGGCCGTACTTGGCGGGTGAGTAGAATGTAGACTGAATAGCCAGCAGCAGCGTCATCGCAAAAGCGAGCCAGAACCAGCCCTGGTAGTAGGCGGTGGTAATGCCCAGCGACACCGCCACCGCAGCCCAGGCGGAGAGCCTTAGCACACGTACTTTGGGAGTGCTGTCGGCAATATGGCCTGCCGGGCTGAAGAGGAGAATGAACGGCAGCAGAATTAGCCCATTCACCAGGGCGGTAAGCACGACCTGGGTCGCGCCATCGTAGCTTTTGAAAATCGTATTCTGAATGACGATTTTGTGCCCGAGATCTACAAAAGCATTGAGAAAAATGGCCATCAAGTAGGGCCAAGCGCCCGCGATGCGCAGCAAAGGTTGCATGGTGTGTCGCCTTAGTCGCCGAAAGTTAACGCACTGTCGGCAAACGGGGTGAGTGTTGCAACGCTCACCGTTCAAGTTGAGTTATATAGGCTTTCCGGTATCGTTAATGTTTAGATGCCTGATGCCCTCGATGATGTGTCAGCATATTGCCCGTCTATTCACACCAGAAAAAGCCGTCACGAGAAACTTCCGATGAATCGTACCCCTTTTCAGGCCCTGGCCTGCCCGTTAGACGGCGAACCGCTCCATTTGAAAGGCGGCACTTGGCGGTGTGCGTCAAACCACAGTTTCGATGTGGCGAAACAGGGCTATATCAACCTACTACCTGTACAGCAGAAACGCTCCACCGACCCTGGTGACAGCAAAGCCATGGTGGCAGCCCGCCAGCGCTTTTTGGCGGCGGGTGACTATGCGCCTATAGCAAAGGCGCTTAGCCAGGCGTTGATGCGCCACTGTGAGCAGCCAGAAACGTACAGCTGCCTGGATGCAGGCTGTGGCGAGGGTTACTACCTGCGCCAACTGGCCCAATACATGCCCGAGTTGCAGGCGCTGTCACTGATGGGGCTGGATATCTCGAAGTGGGCAGTGCAGTCGGCGGCGAAGCAAGACGATAAGCGGGCTCCCATAAGCCGTTGGGTCGTGGGCAGTAACGCCCAATTGCCGGTGCAGTCGGCAACGCTGGATAGCGTGCTGTGTATGTTTGGCTTTCCGGTGTATAGCGAGTTTGCACGTGTGCTTAAGCCGGGCGGGCAGTTGCTGCAAGTAGAAGCGGGGCCGGAGCACCTGCGCGAGCTACGGGAAATTATTTATCCCACCCTAAAGCCTGCGCGTGAGAGAGCGCCTGATGTGCCGGATGGTTTTAAGCACCTCGCCTTGGAGCAAATCCGCTACTCTATCGCGCTGGAAGGAGCGGAGGCTATCGGTGATCTACTGACCATGACACCGCATTTATATCGCGCCAGTGCGGAGGGGCGCGAGCGAGCAGCTAACTTGGAGCAGCTCACGCTGACTATTGATGCTCAGCTGATCGTATGGGAGAGGATTTAATACCCAAACGCAGAAAGGCCCGCCGAGGCGGGCCTTTCTGTTTGAACCGTTCACCTGATGGGTGAGGGTTCTAGCAAACTTTTCAGTGCTATCGAGGACGATAGGACTTAGGAGATTTGCTTGATGTTAGAAGCCTGAAGGCCTTTTTTACCCTGGGTAACGTCGAAAGAGACGTTAGCGCCTTCCTGAAGGGTTTTGAAGCCGTCAGACTGAATTTCAGAGAAGTGTGCAAACAGGTCGTCGCCGCCGTCAGAAGGAGCGATGAAACCGAAGCCTTTAGTGTCGTTAAACCATTTAACTGTGCCAGTTGCCATTGTGTAGATCCTTTCGCGCTAATGCGCCGTAATAAAATTCCTGGTATTACCCAGATGAAGTAGCGGGTGAAACAAGGAATACAATATCAGGCTGCCGAAAAAGATCGTACGCTTCTGAAACCATGCTGCTTGCTAACCAACTGACGCTACAGTGTCATGCTTCTGGGGCTAGGTCAAAGCCTTTCGCGTTTATTTTCTGACTGCCCGCAGGCCACGGATTACTTCCAGCCCATTTTCCAAAGGCTGTCATCTTTGAGCGCTTGCCATGGCAGCGTGCTCTCTCGGTGGGAGTGAACCGCTTCGAGCACGACATCCACGACGTTCTCCTCTTCATCGCGGAGCAGTTGCGTCACGATGAAGTGCTTCTCCTTATGGCGTGGCGTTACGGCTGTCCATTTGCTGTGGTGTAGCTTGTTAGGGTTGATGTTATTCATCGAGACTCCAGTTAGGTAAGCAGAGCGGCAACGTTGGCGAAGGGGGCCTATGATAGTCGTCATAAAGGGCGTGTTAAGCTATTTCATTGGCGTGAGAGGGCTCACGCGACGCTCCCTCTGTTTCGGTAACCAATAGTGATGTTTCATGCCATGGTTGGTTCCACGGATTTACATCGACAGGACATTCAATGACATATCTCTGGAAGCGCTATCTTCAAGCATCGCTCATCCTCCGCGTCACCGTTGCGCTGGTACTGGGCGTGCTGGTGGGCATCGTGGGCGGTGACGAGGTGGCCGTGTGGCTAGCTCCCTTGGGGGATTTGCTGCTTCGGCTACTGACGTTTCTGATCGTCCCGATCGTGCTGTTCACTCTCATGGTGGGGGTGAACCAATCACGGGAAGGCAGTGCCGGCCGCGTGGGCGGCAAGGTGTTCCTTTACTACTTAGGCTCTTCGGCGCTGGCCATTACGGTGGGGCTGTCCGTTGCCACGCTGTTCAGCCCGGGCAGCGGCATGACGCTCAGCGACAGCGCGAGTTTTTCAGTGCCAGACAACCCAGGCGTGGTCGATGCGCTGCTCAATATCGTGCCGGGCAATATCGTGGCCGCCTTTGCCGAACTCAATATGCTGGGCATCATCTTTACCGCGCTGGTGTTCGGGATTGCGCTGTTGAAAATGCGCCAATCCGAGCAGCAGCACGCGCTTGGCGAGCAGCTTTATCAAGTTATCGAAGGATTAAACGAGGTCACCCTGAAAGTGATGTCGGGGGTGCTGCATTTCGTGCCCATTGGCGTCTTTGCCATCGTTGCTGAAACGGTGAGTCAGCAGGGGATGGAAACGCTTCTTTCGCTGGGTGACATGGTGATGGTGATGTACATCGCGCTCGGCGCACAGCTGTTGATCTACTGCGCGGTGATGCTGCTGTTTGGCGTGAAATTACGCAGCTTTTTTGGTGAGGCGCGAACGCCGATGGCCACTGCCTTCGCCACGCAAAGCAGCTCCGGTACGCTGCCCATCACGATCAATGCTGCGCAGCGGTTGGGCATCCCGAAAAGCATTTATGGCTTTAGCCTGCCCCTGGGAGCAACGCTCAATATGGACGGTGCCGCGATCCGTATTGCCATTTCAGCGGTGTTTGCCGCCAACGTGATTGGCGCGCCTCTGGACTTGATGAGCATGGTGCAGATCGTGCTGATCGGCACGCTGGTCACGGTAGGCACGGCCGGGGTGCCGGGGGCGGGCATCATCATGATCGCCACCGTGTTTGCCCAAGTAGGCCTGCCCATCGAAACCGTGGCGCTACTCACCGCCATTGATGCCCTGGTAGGCATGGGGGCAACGGCGCTGAATGTCACGGGAGACTTGGTCGGCACGACCGTGATTGCCCGAAGTGAAGGGCATACGCTGGCTGAAGCGCCTGATGAAGAAGGCGGCCACGCGGTGGAGAACGCTTGATTTGCGTTGGAGCGATAGGAGGAAGCCATGATTCACGATCATGAGTACCGCTACCTGGAACGCGCCGTGGCGCTGGCCGAAGAGGCGCTCAATGCCGGTGATGAACCCTTTGGCAGCGTATTAGTCAGCGCCCAGGGCGAGATACTGGCGGAAGACCGCAACCGTATTGCCGGAGGCGACGCCACGCAGCACCCTGAGTTTGCGTTAGCCCGCTGGGCAGCCAATCACCTATCACCAGAAGCGCGTGCGGCCGCCACGGTGTATACCTCGGGTGAGCACTGCCCCATGTGTGCGGCGGCCCATGGCTGGGTAGGGCTGGGGCGGATCGTTTACGTCAGCTCGACCAAGCAGCTAGGGCAGTGGTTGGCAGAGTGGGACGTTGCACCGCCGCCAGTGGCTACGCTACCGATCAACGACGTGGTGCCAGGGCTTGAGGTAGATGGCCCGGTACCTGGGTTGGACGAGCAAGTACACGCGTTGCATCGACGCCTGCACGGCAAGTAGCTACGCCGTTTCAACCAGAGTTAAACGAAAACGCCGCCTTGCGCAATGCAAGGCGGCGTTTGTTAAACTGATCACGCAATGAGAGAGGCTAGTGCTTCAATATGACGTAAAAGGCGTGAATGATGCCTGGAATGAAGCCAAAGAGCGTCAGCAGGATATTGAGCCAAAAGTGTCCTTTGAAACCGACCTCAAAAAACACCCCTAGCGGGGGAAAGATAACCGCAAAAATCATCTTGATCGGGTCAGTCGCGGTAAACGCCATGTAGCCTCCTTTGCTTACACCGTTAGTATAATGTTGCCCAGCCGCCAGTGTAGAACGATTCCCTACACTTGGCTAATGAGCCGGTTCATCTTATGACCATCATTTTACGGGGTCGTTCCCCGTCGGGCGTCATGACGTTGAACGCTCACGGATAATTCACTGGACTTTTTCATTGGAAAGGATGCCATGACACGCTATCTCCCCCCTTCACTGCTATTGCTCAGCACCGCTTTTGCCGCCCCCGTATGGGCACAAACCGATACAGAAGCCGTGCTGCCCACTGTAGAAGTCAGCGCACCGCGCTTGGCGCGAGAGCTTTACGCCACGCCTGCTGCGGTCTCGACGATAGAGCAAGACGCCATTGCCCAAGGCCAGCAGCGGGTGCGTTTGGATGAGTCGCTCAACCGGGTGCCGGGCGTTTTCCTGCAGAACCGCGATAATTTTGCCCAGGGGCAGCGTATTTCGATTCGCGGCTTTGGTGCCCGTGCGCCGTTTGGGGTGCGAGGCATTACGGTGATGGTGGACGGCATTCCCTACACGCTGCCGGATGGGCAGGCCCAGCTAGATGCGATTGATTTGGATAGCGCTGAGCGCATTGAGGTCATTCGCGGGCCGTCCTCGGTGCTCTACGGCAACGCGGCGGGTGGCGTGATCGACATTACCACCGCCGATGGACGCGACAACCCCGGCACTCGGCTGCGCATGGGCGCCGGTAGCGATGGCTACCAGAAAATGGCGCTGCAAAATGGCGGCGTGCAGGGGGATTGGTCGCACCATATCAGCCTCACTGCGCTGAACGTAGATGGCTACCGGGAGCAGAGTTCCACCGAGAAGTATCTGCTCAATGCCAAGCTGCGCCGTGAGTTGGGCAGCGAACGGGCACTCACTGCCATCATCAACTTGCTGGACAACCCGCGTTCGGAAGACCCCGGCGCGCTCAACGCCCGCGAGGTGGCCGAAGGGCGCGACCAAGCCGCACCGAACTCGCTGGCGCTGGATGCCGGTCAAACCGTCGACCAGCAGTTGATTGGCCTTCAATACGAGGATTTGTCCGCTGGGGAGGGCGAACTGTACCTGAAAGGCTTTATCGCTCAGAGGGATTTTGAGCAACAGCTACCGTTCGTGGGCAGCAGCCGCTTGGGCTATCAGCGCGATTACATGGGCGCTAGCGCCGAGTATCACCACGAGGTAACGCTAGGCAACCTGCCGCTGAATTACATCGTTGGGGTGGATGCCGCACGCCAGAAAGATGACCGCTTCCGTAACGATGTGAATCCCCAAGGGGTGGTGGGCGAGCCGCTCGCCGATGAAACCCAAACTGCGACCTCCACTGGCGTGTTTGCTCAGGGAGATCTAGCGCTGTCGGAGCCGCTGACGCTGTCGCTGGGCGCGCGGTTTGATCGTGTAGACCTCGATGTCGACGACGATTTTGCTGCCGACGGTGACCAGAGTGGTCAGCGCACCTTCAACGAGTGGAGCGGCTCTGCCGGGCTGAGCTACCGCTATCGCCCGCAGCACCAAGCGTATATCAATACCGGTACCGCCTTTGAGACACCGACGTTCTCTGAGTTTGCCAACCCCGCTGGCGGTGGTTTCAACCCCAGCGTAGAGCCGCAAAAAGCCTGGAATCGTGAAGTGGGGCTGCGCGGTTACATCGAGCCACTGGCGCTGGATTACGATGTGGCGCTCTTCTCCGTCCGTGTGCGCGATGAGCTGGTGCCCTACGACGAAGGCGGCCGCACGTTCTACCAGAACGCCGGGGATACCAACCGTGATGGTGTCGAGCTGGCGCTGGGGTGGCAGTTGGCCGACCAGTGGCGCTTGGACAGTGCGCTGACCCTGGCGCGCTACGAGTTCGACGAGTTTGCCACTCCTTCTGAACGCTTCGATGGCAACCGCATTCCCGGCCTGCCGGAACAAACCTGGGTGAACCAGCTAACGTGGGAGAACCTCGACGAGCGCTTTGCTACGCTGGAGACCGAATACGTCGGTGACTTGGTGGCCGATAATGCCAATGAGACGTCGGTGGATAGCTACTGGCTGGTGAACCTGAGGGTGGGAGACGGCTGGCAGCTAAGCCAACAGACTCGGCTAAGCGCTTATGTGGGCCTGCGTAACCTGCTGGATGAAGAGCACTACTCCAATGTGCGCTTGAACGGCACCTTTGGGCGCTTTTATGAACCCGCTCCAGGGCGCAGCGTTTATGGTGGCGTAGAGTTGAGTTTTTAATCAGAAAAAATCGATGTTATCGCTTGGTGTGCCTACGATCTGAGTAACCCTAGGCGGGGGCGCTGTGAATCCCTCCTTGGACGCTACTTTCGCCATCCATGGCGAAAGCCCCCCGCTACGGGCTACTCAGATCGTCTCACCTTAAGTGCGTGAATGACCTTAATGACAACGGGCGGCCAATGGCCGCCCGTTTTCTATCTAGCTGACTCCGTAGAGCTAGCAGTTACTCCGGTAACGCGTAGCCAATCACGTAGTCACCCATCTTAGTGCCAAAGGTGCCGTGACCACCGGCTGTCACCACCACGTACTGTCGGCCGTCGGCGCCGGTATAGGTCATCGGCGTGGCCTGACCACCGGCGGGTAAGCGCGCTTTGTAGAGCTCTTCACCCGTGGTGATGTCGTAGCCGCGCAGGTACTGGTCCAGCGTGCCGCTGAGGAAAGAGACGCCGCCAGCGGTGGTCAGCGGGCCGCCCAGCGCGGGCACGCCCACGTTCAACCCAATCGGCAGGCCAAAGGGCATGCTGTCTCGGGTGGTACCGTTGCGATGTTTCCACACCACTTTTGCATCCTGCAGGTCAATACCTACCACATCGCCCCAGGAGGGCGCTTGGCAGGGTAAGCCCAGTACGGAAAGCAGTGGGCCTAGCTCTACCGCATAGGGCGCGCCTTCGTTGGGCTGTAGGCCCTGCTCGCTGGCGGAGCCTTGGCCCTCTTCGACTTGGTCACGGGGCACCAGCGTAGACACGAACGCGAGGTACTTCGCGCCGGTAAACAGTGCCTGGCGCTCAGGATCGACTGCAACGCCACCCCAATTCATTACCCCCACATTACCCGGGTAAACGATGCTGCCTTCCAAAGAGGGCGGCGTGTACTGGCCTTCGTAGCGCAGCGAGCGGAACTGGATGCGACACATCATCTGGTCGAACGGTGACGCGCCCCACATATCCCGCTCGGTGAGCGGCGGTGGCAGCAGGTTCAGCGCCGAACGCGGCTGCGTCTCTGCGGTCCAGTCGCCTTCAATGGCCCCCTGCGGTGCGGGCACTTCTTCGATCGGCACGATGGGCTCGCCGGTTTCCCGGTTGAGCACGTAGAGGCTGCCCTGCTTGGTGGGCTGAATGACGGCGGGCTGGGTGCCGTTTTCAGTTGCTAGGTCGATCAGAACCGGCTGAGCCGGGGTGTCCATATCCCACAGGTCGTGGTGAACGAACTGGTAGACCCAGGCCACTTGGCCGTCGTCCAAATTCAGCGCTACGAGCCCTGCGCTGTAGGTTTCATCGTTTTCAGAGCGGTCAGCGCCGTACTGGTCCGGGGTAGCATTGCCCATGGGCAGATACACGAGCCCCAATTCTTCATCGACGCTGATCGGTGCCCACACGTTAGGAGAGCCACGGGTATAGGTTTCTCCCTCTTCGAGTGGGGCGGTGTCGTCTGGGTTGCCACTGTCCCAGTTCCACACCAGCTCGCCGGTATGCACGTCGAAGGCACGGATCACGCCGGACGGCTCGTCGATGGAGCTGTTGTCGGTGACGTGGCCGCCCAAAATGACCAAGTCTTCCGTCACCGTGGCTGGAGAGGTGGAGTAGTAGCCGCCAGGGGAGAACTCGCCAATGTTATTGGTGAGATCCACTTCGCCGTTGTTGCCAAAGCTTTCGCAGCGCTCGCCGGTATCGGCATTCAGCGCAATCAGGCGGGCATCGGCAGTGGGCAAGTAGAGCCTGCGCGGGCACATTACGTCCGTGGCGCTGAGCATGGCCGCTTCACCGCCGTCATCAGACGCTGGGTTATCGCCTAGGCCGCTGATGAAGAGCAGGAAGGCCAGATCCAGGTCGAACTGGCTGCCGTCATCAAACAGCACGCGAGCGGCGGCCGCGCCGTCTTCCGCAGGCGTCGTGCCATCGTTAGCGCTGCTGTCGGTGTTGTCAGCGTCGTCGTTCGAGGCTTCGTCGTTAGATGAAGCGTAGTTAGCGGCATCGTAGTTAGCAGCATCATAGTAGGCGAGGCCGCGGCAGGTCATGTGTGCCCAGCCGGAGAAGTCGTCTGCGCCCATGGTGCTGATATTGGGGTCAAACTCCCATAGGGTTTCGCCGGTTTCCGGTGACAGTGCCATGGCACGGCTATGCGACGTGCAGATATACAGGCTGTCGTTGACTTTCAGCGGCGTGTTCTGGTTGGTAATTTCCGGAGGGGCGTTGGGGCCTGGTTCATCGCCGGTTTGGATGCGCCACACTTCTTCCAATTCACCAACGTTCTCGGGCGTGATTTGGTCGAGTGACGAGTAGTGGGTGCCGGCATTGGTACCGCCGTAGGCAGGCCAGTCGTCTCCCGCGACCTGGGCTGGGTTGACGGCCTCGGTGCTATTGGCGGACTCGATGGTGCCTTCCACCGTGCCTGGGTAGCTAAACTGGCTGGCAATAGCAACGATGATCGCCGCGCCAATACTGGCCATGAGCGCCAAGCTGCCACCCCGCGAGTTGAGCGGTTTGCGCCACCACGGCAGCAGCATGATGATGCCGATGAGACAGGGAATGGCGACCCGAGGTACCAGTTGCCACCAATCCAGCCCGACTTCCCAAAGTGCCCACACCAGGGTGGCGAACAAAATGAGGGCGTACAGCCAAAGTGCCGCCCCTTTGCGCAAGGCCAGCAGCAGCCCGGCCACTACTAAGCCCGCCCCAGCGATCAAGTAGTAGGCGCTACCGCCTAGCATGAGCAGTTGGCCGCCACCTACGGCAAGTGCAATGCCAGCTAACGCCAGCAGCAAACCCAGCACCAAGGCTGGCCATTTGCCGCGAGCACGCGTGTGTTCATCCATGAGGTAAACCCCTCTTAACAACGAGTTGATGCCGCTTAACCGACAAGGTCTGCGGCGGCTCCACAACGTGCCCTAACCCATCGGCAGGGCCGATGGGTTAAAACACACATTGATTAGCTGTGATTTTAATAATCAATTCGCTTTTGGTCTAATACTTTGCTGGCTAATCGATACCAATGCCAAAAGCCGCGCTACTCAACATAGCGCGGCTAGAAAGGAGGGGAAGCGATGATAGGTAGATTTAACCTAGCGTAACCTGCCTGGGGGGAGGGCGTATCAGTTCAGCTTAACCAGCATTTTACCGGTGTTGCCCCCCTCAAAGAGCGCCAGGAAGGCATCGGGCGTATTGTCGAGTCCCTCTTTAAAGGTCTCTTTGTAGTCCAGCTTGCCATCGGCGACCTGCGGCGCGACCTCGTTCAAAAAGTAGCGGTAGCTGGACCAGTGATCGGCCACGATGAACCCTTGCATTTTGGCCTTGCGAACCACGAGCTGCGAGAGGTTATTTGGCCCCGGCGTGGGCGCTTCGGCGTTGTAGCTGTCGATCATGCCGCAGACGGCAATGCGCGCTCCCTCGTTGAGCTGGCTGAGCGCCGCTTCGAGGCAGATACCACCTACGTTCTCAAAATAGACGTCGATGCCGTTGGGGCTGGCGAGCTTGATGGCATCGCTTAACTCTTGCGCGCTGCGGTCACGGTAGCTGACCGGCTCGACGCCGAGGGATTCCAACCAAGCAAGCTTATGGGCAGCGCCCGCGATGCCCACCACGTGGCAGCCTTTCGCTTTTGCTAGCTGTACGGCTAAGGAGCCCACTGCGCCGCTGGCAGCACTGACGAGGACATTATCGCCCGGTTTGCACTCGGCGATCAGGTTAAGGCCTGTCCAAGCGGTCATGCCGGGCATGCCGAGCACTCCTAGGTAGGCTTGGTCGGGCACGTTCGTGTCGGGAAGGGCCGTCACGCTGTCCCCCGGCAACTGTGCGACATCGCGCCAGCCGCCCATATGGCTCACCTTATCGCCTACTTTCAAACTGGAGTGGTTCGAGGCGATGACTTCACCAATCGCACCGCCCTCCATGGGCTTGCCAAGCTCGAAGGGGGCGACGTAGGTGTGCACGCCGCTCATACGACCACGCATGTAAGGGTCGACCGAGAGCCAGTGGTTGCGAATACGCACTTCGCCCTCTTCTAACTCGGGTAACGCTTGGCTCTCCAGGGAGAATAGCTCGCGCTTGGGTAAGCCGGTCGGGTAGTCGGTGAGGGTATAAAAACGAGATTGCATGGCTGCCTCCTGCATTGATAAACGTAACGTTCCTTGCAGGGTAGAGACCATTAGCACGCTTGCAAGTTCGCCATACGTTCACACCAAAAAAAACGGCCCGAACGGGCCGCTTTGCTCAGCAGGGATTGCCCTGGGGCAACGCTGATCGTTTAAGGGGTATCACACGCTTGCGGGTGTGTTATCCGTTAATCTACCAGAGTGATCATCACGGGGGCCGTCCCTCGGCGAATCATACCGAGTGCCCGCGCTGCCCGCTTGGAAAGGTCGATGATGCGTCCTTTGACGAATGGACCGCGATCATTGATCAGTACTTCCACTTCTTGCCCGGTATCCGGGCGGGTGACCAGCACTTTGGTGCCGAAGGGCAGGCTAGGATGCGCTGCGGTCAGTGCCTGCTGGTCGAAGGGCTCGCCACTAGCGGTGGTGGCCCCTTGAAAGCGGTCGCTGTAAAAAGAAGCCACCCCTTCTTGTAACTCTGTGGTCGTTACGGCTTGACTGGCAACTGCTTGATTGACAAAGAGCAATAGCAATAAAACAGCAAAAACGCTCGTTCGGATCGTACGTAGATAGTCTCCCATAGGAGTACCTCAGTGGTTCGTAAAGCGGACTCCGCATTCGTTGACGAGGTGCCGATAGGCGTATGGATAGTAGCTTGCCCTCTGGAGGTCGGCAAGCTTTAAGAAGATCGACGCAATTAGCTCCATAATTCTGCTTTTTGTTCAACGGCGCTATGCCCTTGAGATTCAGTGGCTTAAGCAGCGTCAATGAAGTGAATTAATGAAGACGCGTGGGCGATGCACTATTTTTCATCAAACGCTCACTTTAACTCGTTAAGCACCTTATAATTTCCCATCGTTCACGATGCTCTCTATGGCGTCACCCACCCTCGCCAATGAACAAGGATGCACCCATGGCTAAGTCTACTTCTCTCACACTGTTGATTGTGGCGGTGGGCGGCGTTGCCGTTGGCTACTTTGCCGCGCAAACGTTGCCAAACCTGGCCCCTCCTGCAGAAGCGCCCGACGCAGAAACGACGGCCGAGCAGGACACGACGCCTGAGGCCCTGCAGGGCCTGGAGTACCTCACCTTGGGCGAGCGTGCGCGTGGCGAGATCACCTCCGCGAGCGAGCTCAACGGTAAAGATGGCAGCCGTTTTACCCGTTATGCCATCACGTTGGATGAAGAGGCGCTGGTAGAGGTGTCGTTGAGCGGGGCGCTGCAGGGCACCGTCGCCCTGTATGACGACCAACTTCAACTGTTGGCCAACGCAGACACGGTACGCCACCGCATCGAAGAGAGCGGCGATTACATCGTGGTGATCAGCGGTGCCGACGCGCATAGCTATGGGCCTTTCAACGTCAACAGCCGCACTATTGAGCTGAGCGATGCCGATACCATGACGGTGGGTACGCCCATCGATAGCTGGCTCGATACCACCGAACGTGAGATCACGCTAACCATCGAAGAAGCAGGCATGTACCAGATTGAAATGCGTGCCGATGAGTTCGATGCGTACCTGGAATTGGAAGGCCCGAACGATTACTACCGCGAAGATGACGACAGCGCGGGTGAGTTGAATGCGCGCATTGCCGATTTTCTTGCCCCCGGTGAGTACACGTTGACTGCCCGCTCTGCCTTTGGTGATGGCAGTGGCCTGTTCACCCTGACGGCCGAGCCCCATGAGCTGCCGGGGAATGGCGAGCTGCGTAACGATGGCACCGTTATCCCCAACGAGACGCTGAGCGGCTGGTACAGCGGGCAAGACGTCACGTATGACTTAGAGATCGACCAAGCGGGCATGTACCAAATCGATATGAGCTCCAGCGATGTGGACGCTTACTTGGTACTCGAGGGCCCTAACGGTTATTACCGTGAAGATGATGACAGTGCGGGTGAGTTGAATGCGCGCATTGCCGATTTTCTCGCGCCGGGTACTTACCAACTCACGGCCCGTACCGCCTACGGCACTGACAGCGGGCTGTTCACCCTCGCCATCGAGCCGCGTGATCTGCCGAACGATGTAGAGTTACGCAACGAAGGCGCGCTCACTCCCGATGAAACGCTCAACGGCTGGTACAGCGGCGAGGCTCTGACCTATCAGCTCACGATAGAGGAAAGCTCGCTCGTCACGCTGAGCATGAGCTCTAACGATTTCGATACGTATCTTGAACTGTACGGCGAAGGCGTGTCCTATACTGACGACGACAGCGGCGGTGGTACCAACGCCCGTATAGAGCAGGCGCTACTGCCCGGCACCTATACCGTGAGCGCACGCGGTTTTAGCGCCAGCGGTAGCGGTATGTTCGAACTAGCGGTGAGCGCAGAACCCACCGAAATGCAGCCGGACACCTAAACGCGACCGCGAAGTATCGGTTCGTTTTCAACAACGCCCCTGCCGCTCTGCAGGGGCGTTGCCGTTCTACGATGAACAGCCCGCCTCATAGGGTGAGTGATTCACAAGGAGGTTAAGATGCTACGCACGTTCAAAACGCTAGGAGTGGGTCTATCGCTCGCCGGAGCGCTTCTCTTGGGCGGCTGTTTGGCCGCTGATACATCGCCCTCAGAGCCGTTTGCATTGGCCTCGCTGGCCGTGGAAAAACAGTACGTGGCCCCGGGATGCCAAGGGGAGCAGTGTTCGACGGTGACTATCTCAGCGCTGGCATTTCCCCAGGCGCCTGCGTTAAGCGAGGCCCTACAAACCCGATTGCTCACCCTAGGCATGGCGATCAGCGACGAGACGGCTGCCCCTGCCGAGAGCTGGGACGCGTACGCCGAGCGCTTCCTGAGTCTGGCTGAAGAGGACAACCAAGCCGCGCCTGGTGACATGACCAGCGAAGCGCTATTGGAAGCCACGGTGTACGCACGTCATCACGACCTGTTGGTCATCGAACTCAATAGCTATGTGTATCATGCCGGCCAAGCGCATGGGCTTCCGTTGACCGAATACATGGTCATCGATGAGCGCGAGCGGCGCATCGTCGAGCCCGAGGACATGCTGGTGGACGGGCAGGAGGCCGCTTTCGATACCCTTTTGGCTGACGCGCATCAGCGCTGGATCACTGAGATGGGCTTCGATGCGCAGTTTGCAACCCAGTGGCCGCTGAGTAAAAGCCGCAACATTGCGCCGCTGGAGGACCGCTGGGAAGTGACCTACAACGTTTATGACATTGCGCCCTATGCGGCGGGTCAGCCAACCCTCACGCTCCCCCTTGAGGCGCTGAAAGGCGTGGCCAAGCCGCGTTACCTGGGCCAATAAACTAGCTCTGCGATTGCTCCTAATGGCGTAAAACAAATCGCCGGTTATCGACTACGCTGAAAAGCAGCTCGCCGACACGAGACGTGTGGGGGAGCTGCTTTTTTATTGTTCCCACGAAGACCAATAGGCATGGATCGCTTATGACACTCGATACGCAAGCCGCTCGGCAAGTGCAGCTACTGGTGGTCGATACGCAGGGCCGCTTGCTGCTCAAACGCGAGGCATCGCCTCCCCACTGGACGCTACTGGGCGGCGCGCTGGCTCACGATGAAGATTATCCGGCGGCGGCAATCCGTTTGCTCTTCGAGGAGGCCGGGCTTACATGCCCCTTGGGGCCGCTACTTCGCCAGTGTGCCCACACCGCGAAAGTGGGCCAAACCGGTGAAGAGCGCTTTTTCTTGGTGCGCTGTCCCGATACCCAGCTTGACACCCACGATAACGCCCAGGGCAGGCTGATGCTGGACGATGGCCGTGACGCTACGCCCTGCTACGCGTGGTGGCCCCTCTCGGAAATGCAGAGCAGCGAGAGTGACACCTTTGCGCCGTCCTGGTTGCCAGAGCTGCTGGCCAGCGTGCTGTTTAGCGAGATGATGATGCCCACCTCAGCTGCCCGCCTTTAAGCACCCAACGACCACCAGCAGGGCGGCCGTAGGTAGCCGCCAGTCGAATACGCTCATGCCTGCCAGGACGAGTAGCAACGCTGCCAAGATAGGCACGCCATACGCCAAGCTGCCCACGAGGCTGGCGTGCCCGAATCGCAGCGCTTTGTCCCACGCCACCATGGCGATGCCGTAAGGCCCCAAGCCTAGCGCGATGCCTGCCACGAGCGCTTCGCCGCGGGGCAGCGCCACGTCACCCTCCAGCCAAACGCTAGCGATACAGGTGAGTGCACAAGCAATCAACAATAAGCGCGGCAGCAGCGGCGTGAGTGAGATAGGGGCCGCTTGACCTAGCCATGAATAGAGTGCCCAGCAGCAGGCCGCCAGCAGCGCCAAGCCATAGCCGGAAGCCGAACCGCCAACTCCCCCGCTGAGCGCTTGGGGCAGCAGTAATATCGCCGCGCCCGAAAAAGCGATCAGCGCGCCGGCCACACTTGCCCACTGCAACCGTCCCCAGCGGCTCCACTGGCTCAGCAGCACGAACAGCACCGGCCATGTATAGGTAATCAACGCCGCTTCGGCGGCGGGGGCGAGACGCATACCAATGAAATAGCTGCTGACGGCGCCTACGATCAGCAGCGGGATACCCAGCCAGACGATCAGCTGCCAGCCCAGCGAACAGGTGGGCATAGAAACACGACGGCTGAGCGGCAGCGTGGCCAGCGCGCCTGCTAGCAGCGTGAGGGCGGTGAGCTGTAAGGGGGCCGTGGCATTGGCGAGTTCGGCCAGCAGCGGTGCCATGCTCCATAACGTCACCGCCAGCAAGGCGGCACACACGCTGTATGTTGAGGATACCGCTACCGGGGAGTGAAGGGGGGGCATGATGCGTCTCCTAAAGCCGTCGATGATTCAAGCCGTCAAGGGACCCCGTCTTGAAAGGATCCCATGCCGCGCAGCATACTCATCACTTACCCATCAAGATAACGATCTTTTATGATCGATATCATCAACAATGGTGATGTATGCGGGCACCCACGTTTGACTTGACGCTATTGAGGACGCTGGTAGCCATTGCGGACACCGGCAGCGTGACGGCGGCGGCAAAACGGCTGGCCTATACGCAGTCGACGGTGAGCATGCAGCTGCAGCGGTTGGAGGCGCAGCTCGCGGTGAGCCTGCACGAACGGGAAGGGCGGCGGCTGCGCTTTACCGCAGAGGGCGAGCGTTTACTGGCCCATGCACGACGGCTGCTGGCGCTCAATGACGAGGCCTGGAGCGATATGCAGGCCCGCCAGATTACTGGCGATCTTACGCTGGGCATTCCTGAGGATTACGCCTCACTGCTGCCGTCGGTGTTTGCGTACTTTCACCAGCTTTACCCCGCCGTAGGGCTGACGGTTCAGTGCGGCACCAGCGCCCACTTGGTCGAACAAGTGAAAGCCTCGGCGCTGGATTTGGCGCTGGTGACGCGCCAGCGGCACTCCCCCGGGGGCGATGTCATTCGCCGTGAGCCGCTGGTGTGGGCGGTAGGAGTACACCAGCAGCCCTCCTTGAGTGACCCAATTCCACTGGCGCTTTACACCCCAGGCGCGGATGTATTTCGCGAAGTGGCCGAGCAGGCGCTGCAAGCCGCCGGGCGAGATTGGCGAGTGGCCTATACGAGCCAATCCATGGCGGGGCTAGCGCCGATCGTGACGGCGGGCTTGGCAGTGGTCGTCGTGACTCGCAGTATGCTCACGCCTACGCTGCGCCCGCTGGATGAGAGCAGCGGGTTGCCTGCACTGCCGATGATCGAGCTTGCCCTGCACCGCGCCCCGCACCGTCCATCCGAGCCCGCACGGCGGTTGGGTGAATTGATACGCGAACAGCTAGCGGCTGCCAGCGAAGCGTTATAAGGTAAACCGCTGGCTAATCATTATTTTTCTAACGGGTCGACGTTGCACTATGCTGACGGTGACGACATGGCTGGGCAGGGAGTCTTGAATGCACGAGTTAGATCACTATATCTATCCACACCGGGTGCTGCACTGGCTGGTGGCACTGGCGGTGCTGCTCTCGCTGGCGAGCGGCCTGACACTGGGGTTTTTGGGCTATGAACGCACCTTGGCGCTGGTCGGGAATACGCTCACGAACCTGCTCTATACCAGCCATAAAACGTTGGGCGTCACGATACTGCTGCTCATGACGCTGCGCATCATCACGCGAGTGGCGTTCGTGGTGCCGGATCACGATCCGCCTTTGAACGCCTTCGAACGTATGGTCAGTACCAGCGTTCACCACCTGTTATATGCCGCATTGGTGGCGATGCCGCTGATCGGCTGGGCTGCCACGGCGACAGGCGGCTTCCCCGTCGAGTTTTTCCACTGGCACTTGCCAGGGCTGCTGGGTAAAAACGACGCTCTCTCGCAAACCCTGTTCATGTGGCACGAGCGTTTGGGCTGGGCACTGGTGGTGCTGATTACGCTGCACGTTGCGGGGGCGCTATTCCACTGGCGTATCAAACGCGACAACGTGATGAAACGCATGAGCCTGTTTGACTAAGCGGCGCCGCTTCTCCTCCTATCACGCCGAACCATAGCCGTAAGACCGGTTGGTTTGGCGTGATTTCTCCGCGTACATATGGCAATCGGCCTCTTTGAGCAGTTGCGCGAGCGTGCAGTTGTCGTCGCGGCTAAGGCTCATCCCGATGCTGATACCGACCTGCACCAGCGCGCCGCAGGGCAGCTTAATTGGTGCGCTCACGGCCTGGGTGATGCGGCTGCAGATATCGTCCAGCAGGCTGGGGTCTTGGATGTGCTCCAGCAGTAAGATGAACTCATCTCCACCAAAGCGCGCGCAGTGGTCGCCTTCTCGAGCCACGTGCGCTAGCCGTTTGGCTACTTGCTGAAGCACGAAATCTCCCGCTTCGTGGCCGAATTGATCATTGATCGGTTTGAAGCGATCAAGATCGCACATAATCAGCGCCAGCGGCTCGTGTTGGTCGTGGCTGCGGGCCAGGGCCGCTTCGGCGTAGCGCACCAAGCCGTGCCGATTCAGTAGCCCCGTGAGCATGTCGTGGTTGGCAAGCTGCTCTAGCGCATGAGTGCGGGCAGCGACTTTGGCTTCCAAGGCGGCTTCCTGCTTCTTGAGCATGGCGACGGTGTTGGCCTGGGCGCGCTCTTTTTGCCATTTCAGTTTGTTGAACCGCGCTGCCAAGGCAAAGGAGAGCAGCAGCATCTCGATGGCCGAGCCGATCTGAATGCCATGCAGCGTGACGAAGTTCGCAGGCAGTATGCTCATGTTGCGCAGCGCGAACACGGCCGCGCCGAGTAAAAAAATCGACCACGCGACCACGAACAGGCGAGCGCTCGGCACGCGTCGCCAACTGCAGTAAATTCCACATACTAACAGCAGCAGCGACGCGCTGAACCCAACCACATCCATCAAGCGTAGCGCGTATTGTATGGGTAGCAGCAGGGTGGCGAGCAGTGCGACCCAGTAGATCATTCGGCAGCCTGACAGCATACGGTGCCAGCGGGGGCTATAGCGCCACGTGTTGAGAAAACTCTGGGCGAACAGCGTGGCCATGGCCGAGGCAAACGTGAAACCAATGGCCACGAGCCGCGCGGTGTGCTCGCCGAGAGCGCTCCAGAAGATCAGGGTTCCCAGGCCATTGAAGGTCAAGATCGCCAGAGTAAAACCAAAGCTAAACAGCGCGTAGTAGAGAAAGACGCGCTCCTTGAGACCCAAAAAGAGCAGAAAGTTATACACACCCAGCGCCAGCAGCATGCCGAAGTACGTGGCTAGCCAAAAGTTGTGGCGATCGTTTTGGGTATAGAAACTGTCCGGCGTCATCACGCTGTAATTCAATACCTTACTCCCGGCGGCGGTGACTTGGCTGTACAGCGTGACGGTTTCGCCACCGGCGAGCATCACCGGAAAGACCGCCTGTCGGTGGGCGAGCGCGCGCGCCGAGAGCGGTAGCGCACTGCCGCTTTGCTGCACCTCGCTAAACTGCGCTCTCAGGGTGTAAAGCGTGACGACATCCAAAAAAGGATATTCGAACGTTACCAGCCAGGTGGCCGGGCGGGGCGAGGCGTTGTGCAAGCGAGCGGTCAGCCACGTGTCGCCTTGGGTATAGCCGAGGTGTAAGTCGTCATCGCTCGTGACGGGTTGAAAGTCCTTCGTGTGGGCCAGCACGTCACGTAGCGTTAGCGGTGTCTCGGTGTGCCAGTAGCGAGTGACGTCGTTGAGCGAGTAGCGGGCGTGTTCAGGAGAGATCGACAGCGTATTCGCGGCGCTTGCCTGAAGGCACCCACTGAACGAGAGGACAACGAGACAGAGCAGTAAGCGCTTTAACCAACCGTGAGCATCCATAGCGTTCGCTTTTGTGATGTTTTTACTCCGCTCAGGAAACCCTGATCGCTAACGAAAGGGCGAAAGAACGACGCCTTCGTGGTGCGGGTAGGATGGCGTGGGTCATCCAAAACCACTTTGAGTGTAGCCGTGATTCCCTCCCAGCAGATGAGAATGATGCTAAAGCGTGAGACGGTTCAGACTTTCAGTGAGTCGCTGAATCAACTGCCCGCTATGTCGCCAAAAGTGCCAGTAGAGCGGTACGGTTAACCCGTGCCCCGGCGCGATACTCACCAGTTGGCCTGATTGCAACTGTTCGGCAGCTTGGCGCTGCGGAATCATGCCGTACCCAATGCCCGCCATGGCCAAGCGCACAAAGCCCTCTGACGAGGGGCACAAATGGTAAGGAAAGTGCCCCTGGTAGCCGCACTGGGCCAAAAACTGGTGCTGTAGCTGGTCGTGGGGGCCAAAGACGATGGCCGGGGCTTTTTGAAAAGCCTCTACGCTAGGGCCTTCTGGAAAAAAGCGTGCGACGTAGCTGGGCGATGCCAGCGGCTGATAAAGCATGTCTCCCACGTGCAGGCAGCGCGCACCGGCGATCGGTTGGGGCGTGGCGCATAAGCAGGCGGCGACGTCGCCATCCCGCAAGCGCTTCAACCCCACGTCCTGGTCCTCGATGACCAGGTCGAGCAGCACCTCCTCCGATTGGCAGATATCCGCCACAGCGTCGGCCCACCAGGTGACGACGCTATCGGCATTCACGGCGATGCGGAGCCGAGGGGCGGCTCTTTCCAGGGTCGGTAGGGCGTCGTGTAAATCGCGCTCCAACAGCTGCACCTGCTGGTAATGGGCGAGTAATCGCTGGCCCGCAGGGGTGGGGGCAAGAGTGGGATGGCGCACCAGCACCGGCTGGCCCAGGCGAACTTCTAGCGCTTTCACTCGTTGTGAAACGGCCGATTGCGACAATCCCATCACATCGCCTGCCCGCTCGAAGCCGCCGCACTCCACCACGGTGGCAAGGGCATGCAGTAATTTGTAATCCACCATGGCGTTCTCTCTGTTGTTGGCTAGGGCAGTTAACCAACCCCACAACGGTGAGTAAAGACGTGCACGTCACGTTGCGTAAATGAAAATCAGTCTCTTTGTTTGACTTGCCGAGGAAGTGCGTCACAATTCGCTGCTTACGCGTAAAGGGGATGCAGCATGGAATTATTGCGGGTGGTTTTTCGTCACTACCGCTGGCCGTTTCTAGGCGCACTGGTGCTGAGCCTAGTGAGTGCTGGGCTAGGGGTGGGGGTGATTGCGTTCATCAACCAGCGGCTGATCGAAGCGGGCAGTGCCCTCTCCGCATTGCCCCAGTTTTTAGGGCTATTGGCGCTGCTGCTGGCGGTCACGCTGGGCACGCAGCTAGCGCTTACCTTGCTGGGCCACTACTTCGTCTTCGATCTGCGCTCCCGGCTGGTGAAGCGGATTTTGGATACCGATATCGAACGGTTAGAGCAGCTTGGCAACGCGACGCTATTGGCAAGTCTCTCCAGCGATGTGCGCAATATCACCATCGGCTTCGTGCGCCTGCCGGAGCTGGTGCAGGGCGTAGTGCTGACGCTGGCCTCGGTGGCGTACCTTGCGTGGCTCTCGCCGCAGATGGTGGTGATCACCGTGCTGTGGATGGCCTTCACCATGGGCGTTGGCTGGGTGCTGGTATCGAAAGTGTATCGCCACTTCCATCAGGTGCGCGAAAGCGAGGATCGACTGTACAAGGATTATCAATCGGCGATCGAGGGCCGCAAAGAGCTGGCGCTTAACCGTGACCGTGCGCGGCGCTTTTTTGATGAATCCTACACGGAGAACGCCAAAGCGTACCGCCACCACATCATTCGTGCGGATACCTACCATCTCAGCGCCAATAACTGGTCCAATATCATGATGCTGGGCGCCATTGGCGTGGTGTTCTTCATGGCCAACGTGCTGGGCTGGGCAAGCTCGGCGGTGGCAGCCACCTTTGCTCTAACCCTGCTGTTTTTACGCACGCCCTTGATTCAAGCCGTAGGCGCATGGCCCACGTTAATCAGCGCCCAGGTGGCGTTCGATAAACTGGCCAGCCTGGAGCTAGCGGAGTACCAGCCGGGCTTTGATGTGGAAGATCGCTTCCACGACTGGCAGCGCTTAACGCTCACTAACGTGGTGTATCGCTACACGCCGTCCTCCGGGGGCGAAGGCTTCCAGGTGGGACCGCTCAATCTCACGCTGGCGCGTGGCGAGCAGGTATTTCTGATTGGCGGCAACGGCAGCGGTAAATCGACGCTAGCGCGTCTGCTGTCAGGGTTGTACCGCCCGCAAAGTGGCCAAATTAGTGTGGATGGAAAGGAGCTTAGCCCGCAAGAGTGGGCTGCGTTTCGGGCACGCTTTGCCAGCGTCTTTACCGATTTTCATCAGTTCGACCAAGCCATGGGGCCAGGTGGCAAAGCGGCCGACCCCGCGCTGGTCGCGACCTGGCTTGAGCGGCTGCAGATGCAGCATAAGCTTGAGTGGCACGATGACCGGGTGGTGAATACTCAGCTCTCGCAAGGGCAGCGCAAGCGCTTGGCACTGCTGCTGGCGATTGCCGAAGAGCGGGATATTTTGCTGCTGGATGAGTGGGCAGCGGACCAGGACCCGCAGTTCAGGCGGCTGTTTTACCGCGAACTGTTACCCCACTTGAAAGCAATGGGCAAAACCGTGTTTGCCATTAGCCACGACGACAGCTACTTCGTCCATGCGGATCGTTTACTGGAGATGTCCAAGGGGCAGCTGAGTGAGCTGACGGGAGAGCAGCGGGCACAGGCCAGTGAGGACGCGGTGGCGCAGATCAGCTCGTAATGAGCGGCTTACCCTTTGCGCCGCGCCTGGCGGTCGCACCCTTCTAGCGGGCAATTACCGCATACGTCAAACTCATCGAGCAGGTAGCGCAGGCAGCAGAGCTTGCGCACCCGCTTGAGCTCTTCACTGCCGCTGGGCTGATACGTACGCACTGGCTCGAATAGCGGGTTGCGCTGCCCGTTGAGGGTGCGCGATTCCAGCAGCGCGCGCGTGGCGGCCAGGGCTTCTTGGTTAACCAAAGGATGCGCGGCTAGGGCGTTAACGTAGTAATCCACGTAGCCGCCTGCATTGCTCCAAAACACCCGTGGCGCGGCTCCAGAAATGGCCGAGAGGCGCTCGATGAGCGGTGCCCAGTGCTGCTCGATGAGCGTGGTAAAGCGCTCGGTGGTGTCCTGGGTGGCAAAGTGCTCGCCTTCATGGGGAAGCCAAAGCCCTTGAGTGCAGCCTTCTTCATTTTGGATCACATAGAGATCGTCCAGCCCGACGGGTAGGTCGCGGTTCAGCAGCAGATGAGCCGTCAGCGTGGGAACGGTGACGGTGCTGAAGTGCCACTTCGACCAAAGCGAGGCAATGGCTCGCTTGTCGCCGCCGGGGTAGCGGCTGGCGTAGCACGCCATATCCTCTTCAAGCAGCGCAGCGTTGCGCCAACGAGATGCCTTGATAGCCCCATGCGGCACCGCACCACCGATCAATGGCGGCGTAAAGTGCTCAAGCGGCCCCTGATAGCAATCAGCAAGAGACAGTGGCAGGGCGGTGTCGGGCTGGCGCAAGGCGAGAGGCATAACCGAACTCCAAGACGTGATAAGCGCACGTGGGTAGAGCGCCAGCATAAGCGATAATGCTTATCAGTTGAAGAGTTAATTGAGAACGACTCGTCTTCCAGCCATGGCCATTATTGCGCCACGGCTATGCGGTGCCCGCCGTTTGGATGCTGCATGACCTGCATGGGTAGCCCGTAAATGGCTTCCAACGTGTCGTTTTGCATCAGAGCATCGGGCTTGCCGTGGGCTAGCAGGCGGCCGCTGTGAAGCGCCATGAGCTCATCGCAGTAGCGCGAGGCCATGTTGATGTCGTGAAGCACGATGATCACGCCCAGATTCAGCTCGTCGCAGAGCTTACGAATCAGCGCCAATACCTCCATTTGGTGGGCGATATCCAGCGCTGCGAGCGGCTCATCCAGCAGTAAAAAACGGCTGCCTTGGGCGATCAGCATGGCGAGCCACACCCGTTGGCGTTCACCGCCTGAAAGCGTATCTACCAAGCGGTCGGCGAAGGCTTCCGTGTGGGTGAGGGCAATCGCCCGCTCAATCGCCTCTTTGTCTGTTTGATTATGGCGACCTAGTAGACCGTGCCAGGGGTAACGCCCAAACGCCACCAGCTCGCGTCCGGTGAGATTTTCGGCACTGGGTAGATGCTGGGGCAGGTAGGCAACTTGACGGGCAAACTCACGATGCCCCCACGCCTGCAAAGGGCGTTCATCAAAATGAATATCGCCTTCACTGACGGGCTGCTGCTGCGCCAGCAGCTTGATCAGCGTCGATTTGCCAGAGCCGTTATGGCCAATCAGGCCATACACCTTGCCTTCTTCAAAAGTATGGTGAATCGGTTGAAGAAGGGGCTTGCCGTTGATGGCGAAGGTGGCACCCTGAACGTTAAACATGCGTCACTCCTGGCCGAGCGGACATCGCGCTAATGAAAAGCGTATTGTATCGTTAATAGTTATCATTTAGAAATCTTTCCGTGATCGTGCGCCTGCTTTTGTCATCAACGGCAGGCGTTTGTGTGCGATGGCCATCACGATATGCCCGACGACCAGCAGGAGTAGTAACCAAGAAAGAGGGCTGTGCAGCAGGTCGGCAGGGAGCATAAGCGCTGGGAGGTTGTTTTCTGCACCAGGAATCACCTCAATACCATAGACCTTGAGTGGCCAGCCGCCGGCGTAGTTTCTGATTAATCCAAGACTGGAAATCAGCATCAACAGCACATAAAACAAGCCATGCACGGCGCTAGCCAGCCGGCCACGTAACGTGCGCAGCTGCCGAGGCCGCTGACCACGCTGGTTAAACCACCAGACTAATCGCGCTAAGGTGATTGCCAATAGCAGTAGGCCAATCGCTCCGTGTGGCGCTAACCGTGACAGCATTAACGTCACGCTCGTTTCGCCAAACACACGCCACATGACTACGACAAAGAACTGTGTAAGCACTAATAGCGCAGTGAGCCAGTGCAGTAGACGACTGACGACACCGTAATGATGGGGAGTGTCGCGCCATGCCGTGGGCAACAGTGTAGAGGAGAGAGCAGCTTTCATAACGAGACTTAGCGGTAATGGGCGGAGCCAAGATTGTAGTGTGAATACTTATCATTTAGAATCTCGCCCTTTGATTTATTTTCTGTTTCCTCGATTGCCAAGGTCACGCCAATGACAATGCCTGCCCGTGCCTCCGCTGTCCTCGTTGACGGGATATTGTCATGCATCTGATGGGCCGCCGTTCTCCCGCTCATATCTGCTTACTGCTGAGCTTGCCGTTGATGGTGCTGCTGGGGCTGAGCCTTCAGCAGCAGGGCGGTATCGCGCAGAGTGTTCAGGCGCTGCTGTTTCCCACGCTCGATAACGTCGATGAGCTGCTACTGCACTTTGCCTGGTGGCCGCGCTTTACGATGGCCCTATTGGCGGGGGGCGGCTTGGCGCTAGCCGGGGTGCTGATGCAGCAGGTGCTCCGCAACCCGCTGGCATCGCCCACCACCTTGGGCGTGGCGTCGGGCGCCAACTTGGCGTTGATGGCGGCCACGCTATTGGCCCCCGGCGTGCTTACGATAGGCAGTGAGTGGATTGCATTGCTGGGTGGCGCTGCCGCTATGGGGCTGGTGTTTGCACTTTCGTGGCGGCGTGGGTTGGCGCCCATTGCGGTGGTACTGGCGGGGTTGGTGGTCAATCTTTATCTGGGCGCGCTCTCTACAGCCTTACTGTTGTTCAATCATGAAACCCTGGCGGGGCTGCTGATTTGGGGGGCTGGCTCCCTGGCGCAAAATGGTTGGGATGGCGTGGCGTCGTTGGCTCCCAGGCTAGCCATTTGCGGCTTGGCGGCGTGGCTGCTGCTGCGTCCTTTGGCCGTTTTAGAGTTAGACGACGCCAGCGCCAAAAGCCTGGGGATTTCGCTGAAGCATTTGCGCTTTGCCGGGTTAGGGCTGGCGGTTTTCATCACCGGTAGCGTGGTGAGTGTGGTGGGTATTATCGGCTTCATTGGTTTAGCGGCTCCCAATATCGTGCGTATGGCGGGGGCACGCACGCTGCGTGCGCGCTTGCTCTGGTCGACGTTGTTAGGCGCCGTGCTGCTGGCCACCACGGACCTCTTACTGCAGCGCTTTTCCGGCATGGTGGCGACGCTGATTCCCACCGGGGCCTTGACGGGCGCCTTAGGCGCACCGCTGCTGATGTGGTTAATTCCGCGCCTTAAACTGCAGGGCGACCGACCTCCCCAGACAACCGGCGTGGTGATCACGCGCCACGCCGCGCCCCATCGGTTAGCGATAGGGCTACTGCTAGCGCTGGTGGCAGCTATGGTGGTGGGCCATTTGGTGGGGCAAGGGGCAAACGGCTGGAGCATCATCGCCCCGACGAATTGGGGAGTGATCGAGTGGCGCTTTCCGCGCGTAATGGCGGCAGCGGCCAGCGGTTTGATGCTGGCAATAGCGGGTACTATTCTGCAGCGCCTTTCGGCTAACCCCATGGCGAGCCCTGAAGTGCTGGGTATCAGTGGTGGCTGCGCCATCGCGCTGATTTTAGGTATTTATCTGCTCCCCGCTCCCAGCAATGCCATGCTGGTGGCGATAGGAACGCTGGGGGCGTTGGCGACGCTGCTTGTGCTGGTAGCGCTCAACCGTAAGAGTGGCTTTGTGCCTGAGCGTTTACTGCTCAGCGGCGTAGCGATTAGCGCACTGTTCGATGCGGTGCGCAGCGTGCTGCTGGCGGGCGGTGACCCGCGCGGCCAGCAGGTTATTGCGTGGCTGGCAGGCTCTACTTATTACGTGGATGTAGGCAGCGCGCTGCTCGTGGGCAGTATGGCGGCAGGACTTGCGTTGGTATCGCTGCCGTTCACCCGCTGGCTAGACATCATGCCGCTGGGTACCGCCACAGCGCGTTCGCTGGGCATTGGCCTGAACCGTGCGCGCCTAGCACTACTGCTGCTGGTCGCTGTGCTCACCGCCTGCGCCACGCTAGTGGTGGGGCCGCTCTCCTTCATTGGCTTATTGGCACCGCACATGGCCCGGCTAATGGGCTTCTCCCGCGCCCGCCAGCACTTAGTAGGCGCTGCCTTGATCGGTATGCTGTTGATGGTGTTGGCCGACTGGGTGGGCCGTCAAATCATGTTCCCGTATGAGATTCCCGCAGGCTTGGTGGCCTCGCTGATTGGCGGCGCCTACTTCATGTGGGGGCTACGACGGCTATAAGCTGTGCTAATGCGCCATTAGCAAGATGATTTTTGGTTATGTGAGCTTTCCCTTACCCTGTCGCCATCTTCACTCCAGCAGAAGGCGAATGGCAATGTGGGAAAGCTACTTAACGGGTTTGGTAGTTTGCGGCGGTATCATCATGGCGATTGGGGCGCAGAACGCCTACGTGCTGGGGCTGGCCGTTCGCCGCGAGTACCACTGGTGGTCGGCGGGGCTGTGTATAAGCGCGGATATCATCCTGCTCACGGCGGGTATGTTTGGTGCCAGCGCGTTTTTGCTCACCATGCCCAATGCCATGGAAGCCATGCGCTGGGTAGGCGTGCTATTTTTGAGCTGGCTAGCGGCACAAGCGCTATGGCGCGCTGCCAGCGGCCGCGAAGGCTTGAAAGCCAACAGCGCCAAAGCACGTAGCCTGCGCGGCGTTTTACTGGCGACGCTGGCGGTGACGGTGCTCAACCCGCAAGTCTACCTCGATACGCTGCTGTTAATTCCCGCCATTGGTGCCCAGCAGGAGAGCGCCGGTGTGTTCGTCGCCGGGGCGTCAACGGCGTCGATTCTCTGGTTCAGCTTGCTGGCCTGGGGTGGCGCGGCGCTGTCGCCCTGGCTCTCCCGCCCTGCGGCATGGCGCACCATCGATGGGCTGATTGGCCTAATGATGGCCGCCATCGCGGTGCACCTCGCGCTCGGCTCGGCGCTTTTGTAGGGGTTGATTGACGCGTTACGCCTGATCGAAGTAGCGCTTGATGATATCCAGCACCTGCTCAATATCGCTGTCGCTGATATCACGATGCACCACCATCCGTGTGGCGTAGAGCAGCTCTATCAGCACGCCATGTTCCTTGAGCCAAGCGGCCAGCGGCGCGATATGCGCTTTGTCGATCTGAACAAACACCATATTGGTGGCCTGTGAGGTCACCTCAATGGCGGGAAAGGCGGCCAAGCCTTCTGCCAAGCGGGCCGCGCGGCGGTGATCGTGTGCCAAATCCGCTACGTGTCGATCCAGCGCGTGCTGGCAGGCCGCGGCAATAATGCCTGCCTGGCGCATTCCACCTCCCACTACTTTACGCCAGCGCCGGGCGCGGTCGATCAGTGCCTGAGAGCCAACGAGTGCCGAGCCCATGGGTGTACCTAACCCTTTCGAAAAGCATAGCGATACGCTGTCGAAGGGCTGGCAGAGCTGCGTGAGTGAGGTATCCGTCGCGACGGCGGCATTGAAGAGCCGGGCACCGTCTAGGTGGGTGGCCAGACCATGTTCTCGAGCCAGCGCGGTGGCCTGCTGCACGTACTCGGCAGGCAGTACCTTGCCGCCTATGGTGTTCTCCAGCGCGAGCAGCCGGGTGCGGGCAAAGTGAAAATCGTCGGCTTTGACGGCGGCAGCGACTTTTTCGAGCGGCAGGCTGCCGTCTGGGGCGTTCTCGATCGGCTGCGGTTGAATGCTGCCCAACACGGCGGCACCGCCCCCTTCATAGCGATAGGTGTGGGCGCTCTGGCCAACGATGTACTCATCACCCCGCTCGCAGTGGGCCATCAAAGCCACCAGGTTGCTCTGGGTGCCGCTGGGGAATAGCAGCGCGGCTTCTTTGCCTGCACGCTCGGCCAGCGTGGCTTGAAAGGCATTCACCGTCGGGTCGTCGCCCCACACATCGTCGCCCAGCGGCGCCGACATCATGGCGTCTCGCATGGCGGCGGTAGGGCGTGTCACCGTATCGCTACGTAAATCAATCGTCATCGAACGACTCCTGGTTGGGGAGTGGGACAGGGCATGATGCCGATAACCCACTATGGTTAATGGGCACGACACCCAACGTTTATCTGCCCGGTCTGACCGTATGGCAATCCAGCATAGGCAATAAGATGGATCTTAAAAGTGGTTATCCGTTC
Organism: Halomonas sp. CnH100-B; assembly: GCF_024124605.1. Classification (NCBI taxonomy): domain Bacteria; kingdom Pseudomonadati; phylum Pseudomonadota; class Gammaproteobacteria; order Oceanospirillales; family Halomonadaceae; genus Halomonas; species Halomonas sp. CnH100-B. The sequence continues at coordinate 162,350 of NZ_JAMXRX010000002.1, forward strand.
TGGACGGTAAAAAATGGCTTGTTAGCGCCGTTTCCTCAGCTTACTCAAGATCTCAATGTAGACACAGTGATCATTGGTGGAGGTATCACCGGTGCTTTGATCGCCGATGAGCTTAGCCGCCACGGCCATCAGGTGGCGGTGCTCGAACGGCGGGACGTTGGCTGGGGAAGCTCTGCCGCCAGTACGGCGCTGCTGCAGTATGAAATAGACACCCATATGGTGCATTTGGCCGAGCAGTACGGTGAGGCCAATGCCGTGATGGCTTATCGAGGCTGTGCCGAGGCGATTGTGTCCCTGGAGCGCTTGGCTGCCGAGTTGGGCAACGTCGCGTTCAGCCGCCAGGAGAGCCTCTACTTTGCGAGTCAGGAGGCGGATGTCGCTGCCTTGAGCGCTGAACTTACGATGCGCAAGCGCTTTGGCTTCGATGTCGCTTGGCTGGATCAGCGCACGATCGAGGCGGACTACGGCTTTTCTGCGCCAGGGGCGATTCTCTCCTCGCTGGCCGCCCGTGCCGACCCTTACCGCATGGCATATCACCTATTGGAAAACGTCGTCCGACGCGGCAGCCAGGTGTTCGATCGCACCCAGGTGGAGCAGCTAACGCCGGACGGCGAAGGAGTGAGCGTCGTATTGCGCAATGGGGCAACGCTACGCAGCCAACAGGTCGTCATCGCCGCCGGTTACGAAAGCCAAACGTGGTTGCCGGAGCCCGTGGCGGCCAATCGCAGCAGCTATGCGTTCGTGACCGACCCCTTACCCCGCGAGGTAATGGGCAAGCTGGGACACACGCTGGTGTGGGAGTCTGCGCGGCCGTATCTCTATCTGCGTTCTACTCAGGAGGGGCGACTATTGATCGGCGGAGAGGATGACGATGAAGACATCGCCGAGCGCCGCGACGCCCGGGTGATGGAGAAAGCGCGAACGCTGGCGGCCAAGGTAGAAGCGCTCTGGCCGGACCTTGAGATCAATCCGACGTTTTGCTGGGGCGGCACGTTCGCAGAAACCGACGACGGCTTGCCCTATTTCGGACCTCATGAGGCGCTGGGGCCAAGGGTTCATTTCGCCATGGCGTACGGGGGAAACGGGATTACTTACAGTATGATAGGTGCCCAACTGCTGCGGGCGTTGATCGAAGGGCGCGATCACCCTTTGCGCGCGCTGTTCTCATTTCAGCGCTAGCGCCCACGGGCATCAACGCGTCGCTGATAAGACGCTACACTACGAGTACGAACGCCTCTCATGCGTTCGTACTCGTCGTTAAGATGACCTTCCTGCCGTATCGCATCGTTTGATGAATAAGTGAGTGTTTGTCATGAGTCCCGCCCTGTTCCTTCGTGCCCTGGAGCGCAATGATTTGCGCTTCGTCCATGAACTCAATAACAACCAGAGCATCATGTCTTACTGGTTTGAGGAGCCTTACGAATCCTTCGATGAACTCGAAGAGCTGTACAACAAGCACATCCACGACAACGCCGAGCGGCGCTTCGTGGCCGAGGACAGCGCCGGTAACGCGATTGGCTTGGTGGAGCTGATCGAAATCGATTACATCCATCGCAGTGCCGAGTTTCAGATCATCATAACGCCCGAGCACCAGGGGAAAGGGTTTGCGCGCTCACTGATTCGTCAGGCACTGCACTACTCCTTCACGATTTTGAATCTGCATAAGGTCTACTTGATCGTCGCAGTGCAGAACGTCAAAGCGATTCATCTCTATGAAGAGAGCGGGTTCATCGAAGAGGGGCACTTGGTGCAGGAGTTCTTCATCAACGGCAAATACCGTGATGTAAAGCGCATGTACATCTTGCAAGAGACGTATTTGGCGCAGCTAGGACAGCAGCCAGACGAAGAAGGAGGGTGGGAGTAAATGACCCGCATCTCGGTCAACGGCCAAAGCGCATTGACCGAGACGCGGGAAGCGCCTTATTGCTGGCGCATGTAGGCGGCGAGGGCATCGAACGCAGCGCGCTGCTGCTGAGCACGTTTTGCCCATACTTCCATCACATCGACTTCCATGGCCGATTTTTGAGACGTGGCATCTTTCATGGCGAACACTCCTGGTACAGGGGGGAGAGGAATCGTTTTTGTTATACACAGCTTGCGTTGTGCAATGCAGTAAAATAGCTGTGATATGAATATTAGGCGCTTTCCTCCGGCGTGACTAGTCCAAAAGATGTAAGTGATCTGCCATTGCGCGTAAGAAATAGCTTACAAATCGTCGTGAGAGGGGCGCCTGTTTGGCTAGCTTGTTGAATGGAAAAGATTTTCATAATACAAAAAAGCCGACATGGCGTGTCGGCTTGGAGGGTTATCTTTTCGTCTAACGAGATGGAAACCGGCGCAAAAAGCGCTAGCTAGCCGTAAAAATCGGCGATGGCATCATTGGCGGCGCGTAGCCACTGTGCCTGGCAGTGCCAGAATGCCAGCACGTCATCGCTGACAGGCGGGGTGAGGTGGGTGACGATCATGGCAAGGTCCTCCTGTGGGACGCCCTTAACAGTGTAGGCCTATTGATGTTGCGTTGCAGCATCAATAGGCGTTCTCCTGACGTTCGGCAAAGTGGCGCGTCTCGGGCTAGGCTAGGTAGGCTGAATTGTCATTTCCCTGCGAAAGGAGTCGCACATGAGCGCAAACGTTGCCGAGATCATCGTCGAAACACTGCAAAGCGCAGGTGCTAAGCGCTGCTATGGTGTCGTGGGCGATACGCTGAACCACTTTACGGACGCGTTACGGCAAAGCGATATCCAGTGGATTGGCGTCCGTCACGAAGAAGTGGGTGGTTTTGCAGCCGGTGGCGAGGCGTATATGACCCAGGAACTAGCGCTATGCGCAGGTTCCTGCGGCCCGGGTAGCCTGCATTTTGTGAACGGGCTGTTTGATGCTCACCGTAATGGCTCTCCCGTGGTGCTCATCGCCTCGCAAATTGGGCTTAGTGATACCGGTAGCCAATTTCCCCAGGAAGTCGATCAAAGCGCCATTTTCAAACAGTACAGCGTGTTTTGTGAAACCGTTGTCTCTGCCGAGCAGGCGCGCCGTATGGCCGCGCTAGCCGCCCAGGCGGCGCTTGCCAAGCGCGGCGTTGCGGTGCTGATCGTACCGGGTGATGTGATGACGCAAACGCCGGATAATCAGTTGGGCTATCGCACGCATCGGTTTAGCTACTCGCTACGGCCAACGGCACAAGCGCTGGTGCCCGCCGTCGAGCAGCTCAATAAAGGTGGCAACATCACCATTTTTGCTGGCGCTGGCTGCGAGGATGCGCGGGAGCAGGTGATCGCCCTAGCGGAAAAACTGCAGGCCCCGATTGCCTGGACCTCTCGGGCGAAGGATTTCATAGAGCACGACAACCCCTATCACGTTGGCATGACGGGCGTGTATGGCCTGGAAGGCGGCTATCACGCGGTGGCCGAGTGCGACACCTTGCTGCTACTCGGCTGTAATTTTGCGTTTAGCCAGTTCTACCCAGAGCGTGCGACGATTATTCAGGTAGACCAAGACCCTACGCATATCGGCAAGCGTTACCCGGTAGACGTGGGCATCGTCGGCAGCACGCGGGATACCTGCGAGGCGCTCAGTCAAGTTGTTAAGGAGAATACGCGCAGCCACTGGCTAGATAAGTGTCGCAAGCGCTACGCCAAGTCGTTGGAAAAATCGGCCCATCAAAGCCGCGATAGCCAAGTGATTCACCCACAAGAGCTGACGTTGGCCATTGACCGCCACGCGGCGGAGAATGCCTTTTTTACGGCTGATACCGGTAGCGTCAACGTATGGATGCTGCGCCATATTCGCTCCTCCCAGCAGCGGCGCACCCTGGCGAGTTTGCAGCACGGCACCATGGCCAATGCGTATCCCCAGGCGTTGGGGATTCAGTTGACGTATCCCCACCGCCAAGTGATTGCCATGTGCGGAGATGGCGGGTTAACCATGCTGATGGGGGATTTATTAACTTTAGTGCAGCAGCAAATTCCGCTAAAAATCGTGGTGTATAACAACAGCTCTCTAAGCTTCGTGGAATTAGAGCAAAAAGTAGAAGGGTTGCTCGATGCTTACACGGAGCTTAAAAACCCCAACTTTGGCGAAGTCGCCACCGCCATGGGGTTATGGGGTCGCCGGGTCGAGCAGGAGGCCGAACTGGATGTCGCGATTAGCCAGTGGCTTGCCCAGCCGGGGCCTGCCTTATTAGATGTGGTGGTGAACCCCATGGAGCTGGTGATGCCTCCTAAGGTAGAGGCCGGGCAGGTCGCTTCAACAGCGCTCTACTCCGCTAAAGCCGTGTTGAGCGGGCGCATGGACGAGGTCGTTCACTTAGTCAAAAGTAACTTCTTAAAACGCTAGCAGGGTTATCGCGTGCTATGTTGGCAGCGGCTCATGACAAACCGACAATAGTAAGAGCAATGCTATGACGCAAACGCCCGCCATTCATCACCATGACCGCTGGGTGAATACAACCAGTGGTCGAATATTCACGCGAACTTGGGAACCACACAGTGCTCGCTCGGACGTTCCGATCGTGCTGTTCCATGATTCTCTGGGCTGTGTAGATCTATGGCGCAGCTTCCCCGCCGCGCTGTGTGCGGCAACACGGCAGCCGGTCATTGCTTACGACCGGCTTGGCTTTGGCCGCTCCGATGCGTACTCAGCGCCTTTGCCGCTGAGTTTTATCGACGATGAACCCACGGGGAGCTTTGCTGCACTGCGCGAGGCCTACCCAATCACACGCTTTATCGCTCTGGGCCATAGCGTTGGGGGCTGCATGGCGGTGCACTGTGCTGGGGGTTACCCGGATCAGTGCCAAGGGCTGATAACCATTGCGGCCCAAGCGTTTAACGAAAACCGCACACGGCAGGGGATCGAGGAGGCAAACGTTGCCTTTCAGGCGCCGGAACAGTTCGCCAAGCTGGCTAGGTACCACGGCGACAAAGCCCGCTGGGTACTCAACGCCTGGGTGGACACATGGCTAAGCCCCGCGTTTGCAGAGTGGTCACTCATCCCTGCGCTTGAACAAGTACAGTGCCCGTCACTCGTGCTGCATGGCGAAAAAGACGAGTACGGGTCTCATCGTCAGCCAGAGCGTATTGCCCGCTATACCCAAGGCTCCGCTCACTGCGAAATGCTACCCGGCATCGGTCATATTCCTCACCGGGAAGCCGAAGCCGTGGTGGTCGAGTTTGCCCGCCAATTTATCGCTCGCCTTGCCTATTAACGGCTTAATCTCAAGCCCATGTAAGCACCATGAGAGACGTTCTATGCGCTTAAGAGTCTTATCCGATCTTCATTTAGAACATTTTGACGGACACCGCGAACTGCCGCCTGCCGAGGCGGATGTGGTGGTGTTGGCAGGGGATATTCATCGCAGAGCAGAGGGGCTGGCATGGGCGCGGCAGCAGTTTCCCGACCTGCCGATTCTCTACGTGCCGGGCAACCATGAGTTCTACGGCACCTGCATGCCGCTGCTGCGCCAAGAGTTAGCGCTAGAAGCCGCTCGGTATGATATCGAACTGCTGGATAATCGCAGCATGACCATTGGCGGAGTACGCTTTTACGGCACGACGCTCTGGACGGACTTTGCGCTCTATGCCGACGACCCCACCCGCAACCCCTTAGAGACCGAAGCAAAAGCGCTGCGCTATATGCCCGATTTTCGCATCATTACCACGGCTCCCGGCCAAGTATTCACGCCCCAAGCCAGCCAAGACATCCACCGTGAGGCGCTGGAGTGGTTGAGTCGCGAGCTTCAACAGCCTGTCGATGGCCCCCGCGTCGTGGTGAGCCATCATGCCCCACTGCACGGTTGCATTCCCGAGCAGTACATAGGCGACGCGCTCTCGCCCGCCTTTGCCTCCCACCTCCCGCAGCTGATGGGCAAGATGGATTTGTGGATTCACGGCCACGTTCACGAGCCGGTAGATACACGGCACAGCGGCACGCGCGTTATCGCCAATCCGGGCGGTTATCCAGAGGAGTTTTCGCCGCCGCTGTTTCGACCTGATTGGGTAGTCACGGTGGGCGAATAAGGGCTGAAATGACGCGCTGCTCTATAACCTAGCTACACTCCTACCTGTGACGATAACAGTTGCTCATACAACCACAGGGAGTGATAGGCGATGGAAATATTAGAAACGGTGCTAGGGCCACTTCGTGACGGCCTTTATGCCGTTATGATGCCCGTCAGCAACTTTATCTGGAGCTACATTCTGGTGTACCTGTTGCTGGGTGCAGGCCTGCTATTCACGATCATGACGCGCGGGATGCAGTTTCGTCTGTTTCGGCACATGGCCCACGTGACCTTTACCGCCCGCGGGGCAGGGGATGGCATTAGTGGTTTTCAAGCATTCGCGACCTCCATGGCTGCACGGGTCGGAACCGGTAATTTGGCGGGGGTTGCTTTAGCGCTGTGGATCGGCGGGCCAGGGGCGATTTTTTGGATGTGGGTGACGGCCCTGGTAGGGTTTGCGACCTCGTTTATCGAATCGACGCTGGCCCAGGTCTATAAGCATCGCAACGAAGATGGCGTCTTTCGCGGTGGTCCTGCGTTCTATATCGAGCGCTGTCTGGGCTGGCGCTGGCTGGGGTCGCTGTTTGCGGTGTTCTTGATCATTGCCTACGGGCTGGCGTTCAATGCGGCGCAATCCAATACCATTGCCCAAGGCATGAGCGGCGCCTTTGGCATTCCCAACTGGGTGACCGGCGTGGTGATTGCGGCACTGGCCGGTGTCGTCATCTATGGCGGCCTGAAATCGGTAGCACGTACGGCCGAGAAGATCGTGCCGGTGATGGCGATTGCCTATCTGCTGGTGGCGCTATGGATTCTGTTTGCCAACCTCTCCGCCGTGCCCGACATGCTGTCACTGATCGTCATGAGTGCCTTTGGCTTAGGCCCGGCGGTCGGTGGCGCGGCGGGTTACGCCATTAAGGCTGCCATGGAAAACGGCATCAAGCGCGGTCTTTTCTCTAACGAAGCCGGTATGGGCTCGACCCCCAATGCGGCAGCACAGGCCACCGTGAAGCACCCAGCGGCCCAAGGGCTGGTGCAATCCTTTGGGGTCTTTGTCGATACCATCGTGATTTGTAGCTGCACGGCGGTGGTGATTCTGCTCTCTGGTGTATACGAGCGGCTGCTGTCCGAGTCGCCGGGGGAGAGCATCGAAGGGATCCAGTTGACCCAGGATGCCATGGTGGACCATCTGGGGGGCTTTGGTGAGATCTTTATCGCCATCGCGATCCTTTTCTTTGCCTTTACCTCCATTCTGGCGAACTTTTCGTTCTCGTCAGTGAACATTGAGTACCTGTTCCGCCGCCACGCCAAAAAAGCGGTCGGTGTGTTTAAGGTCATTATCCTCGCCATGGTATTGCTAGGTTCCGTTGCCGAACTCAGCGTGGTCTGGGACTTTGCCGACCTAGCCATGGGGCTAATGGCCACCACCAACCTGTTTGCCATTCTCTTGATGGCCCCGATTGCGGTCTCGGTGTTGAAGGATTACGAGCGCCAGCGTCGCCAGGGCATCGAGGAGCCGCTGTTCGATCCCGCCATACTTAAAAATCCAGAGTTGGTGGATGAGGATGTGTGGCCGGTAAAAGAAGAGAAACCGGTAGACCGGTAAGCGAGTAAAGAGCGGCCTTCGAGCCGCTCTTTACGTGTCAGGGGTTAGCTAGCGGACTTCTCCACCAGCAGCCCACAAGAGGGCGCTGCCCAGCGGTTGTCAGCGGTGAAAACCACGTCGCATACCACGGGCGAGTAGTAGCGGCGCACTTCTTCATCGATGCGCTGACGCAGCGCGTCTTGGTTCGCCAGGGTCGCTTCGGGCAGCTCTTTGGGGAGTACCACGTGGACGATAACGTAAAGCAGGCGGCCGGGGCGCACCATACGCACGCGCACTTCCAGGGTGTCGATATCGGCAAGGCCACGGGCGACGGCTTGGCGCACTGGTTCAGCGACGGCTTCTTCCGGGGTTTTGTTGAGCAGCTCTCTTAACGCTTGCGACGCCATGCGCACGGGCACCCCCAGGCAAAGGACCACCACCGCAATCACCAATACGGAATCCACATAGGGCAACACAGCTTGCCAGCCGAGGCGTTCAAACAGCATCACGAAGCAAAAAGCCGCTAGTACGGCCCCAGAAATCACGCTGTTGACCAGCCAGTTTAGTTTGTCGGCGGCGACCAAGGGGCTACTGACATGGAGCTGGCTGCGATGCATGACCCAGGCGGTCAGCGAGCAGGCGGCGGTCGCAAACAGCGCATAAATCACCGCAAGCCCTGCTGAAATTTCCCGCCCACCGGTAAGCAGTGCCGCCACAGCATCCACCAGTGCGAAGATCGATACCCCCAAAATCAGCAAACCTTTGCATAAATTAACCAGCGACTCGAAGTAGCTGTAGCCAAAAGGGTACGACTCGCTATCCGGGCGGCTGGCAAGCTTGCTGACCTTGATGGTCACCAGCGCTACGCTAAAGTAAATAAGATTGAACAAGCCATCCAATAGGATGGCCTGGGAGTTCGAGGCCAGGGTGGCCACGATACCGGCACAGCCAATGAGCAGCGCCATGAAGGCGGAAAAGGCTAACGTACTGGATTCTGTCTTCACGAACGTATGGCTCCCATGCCTACTGAATCAAGAGGCTGGCAAGCATAGCAACATCACGGTAGGCAATGTCAGTGATTTATGCCCCGCTAAGGGGTGAACCCCGCACTGCACCCAAGGAGGGATGTGGAGATGCGCCATGCCAAAGACGTCACCTTTCATTTGCTAACGCCCGAAGATGCCGTTGAGCTTCTGCGTTTCGAACGCGCAGAGCGTGCGTGGTTCGAGCAGCATATCGAGGCTAGGCCGGAGTGCTTTTACACGCCGCAAGGGGTGGCTAAGCACATCATCGATTGTTTAGCGCTCAACGCACAGCGCAAGATGAATCCACTCATCATCCGTGAGCGGGGCATCATCGTGGGGCGCGCGAATTTACGCAATATTGTCGATGATCAGGCACGGGTGGGGTATCGGATTGCGCGAAGCGCTGGCGGCCGGGGGATTGCACAACACGCGCTAAAACGCTTATTGACGGAAGCCCGCTGCGTGTATGGCGTCACACAGTTGGCGGCGGTGGTTGCGGTGGACAACATGGCCTCCCAGCGCGTGCTGACAAGAGGCGGGTTTGTAGCCCAACAGCGATTGTCTCTCTACTCCCGGGTGAAAGGGGAGCTTAAAGATTGTTGGGTGTTTGAATACTCCCCGGCCTCGTGGCGTGGTTTGGCAGCTCACAACACGTTGTACTAGCCTTGAATGACGTTTTCCGTAAACGCCAAACCAGGAGGTTGATGCGATGCCATTTCTGAATGCAGGGACGGAGCAGGGCACACCGGTTGAGATTTATTACGAGGTTCACGGGGCAGGAAAACCGGTCGTTCTGATTCACGGTTGGCCGCTGAGTGGCCGCTCTTGGGAAAAGCAGGTGCCTGCGCTGGTGGAGGCGGGCTACAAGGTGGTGACCTATGACCGCCGTGGTTTTGGCCGTTCGACCCAAGCGGATGGCGGTTACGACTACGATACCCTCGCCTCTGACCTAAAAAAGCTGCTGGACGCGCTGGATCTCAACGACGCGACTCTGGTGGGCTTCTCCATGGGCGGCGGCGAAGTCGCACGCTATTTGTCGAGCTACGGCACTGAGCGTGTTAATAAAGCGGTGTTGGCAGCGGCGGTGCCGCCGTATCTGTATAAAACCGACGATAACCCGGAAGGCGGCCTAGACGATGCCACGATTCACCAGTTCCTGGAAGGCGTGAAGGGTGACCGCATCGCGTTCTTGGATGACTTTACCAAAAGCTTCTTTACCGCCAATGACAAGAGCGACCTGATCAGCGAACCGAATCGGCTCTATCATCGCGATATTGCGGCGTTTGCCTCTCCCAAAGCGACCTACGACTGCATCAAAGCGTTTAGCTACACCGACTTCCGCAAGGATTTACCCAAGATCGACATTCCGACGCTGGTTCTCCATGGGGATGCTGATGGCATTGTTCCGTTTGAAGTGAGCGGCAAGCGCGCCGCTGAGCTGCTGCCCAACGCTTCGCTAGAAGTAATCGAGGGTGGCCCGCATGGGCTTAACGCCACCCACCCCGAGGCATTCAATCAGGCGCTGATTCGGTTTTTGGATCAATAAGTAGCGTCACTCTCAAACAGCCGCGCCGCCTGGATAGGCGGCGCGGCTGTTTGCGTTGTAGGGGGGCGTTGTAGAGGTAATCGTTCGGCTAGCCTTCCACCCACACCTCATCGCCCTTGAAGGCGACGCGCCAAGTGCGTAGCTGTACCTCACCCTCCTCCAAACACTGGCCATCTTCCAGGCGGAAGTGCTGCTTGTAGATCGGAGAGGCCACCACGGGCCTGCCTTTGATATCGCCGACGATGCCGCGGGCAATCACATAGGCCTTCGAGAAAGGATCGAAGTGATCCAGGGCATAGAGCTCTTGCGCGTGGCCGGGCAAATAGAACAGCGCCACTTGGGCGGGGCCTTCCGGTGTGCTCAGCCATGCGGCAACGCCGGAAAAGGCCACGAGGTCTGCTCTGGTGCAGAGCGGCTGCCAAGTGTCGTTGCGGTTTGTCGGTTTAAGTGCGGTGGCGGTCATGGTCGTCCTCGATTCTTTGGTCACTGGGTTAAGCAGGGCGTAGCTGGCCGCGCTCGGAAGTCATGATGATGGAAGGGTCGGGCCGTGCATCGTTCACGAAGCTTCTAAAACGCTTTAGCTTTTCCGGGTCGCTGATGGCGTTGGCCCACTCGCACTGGTAGCTATCCACCACGTGCTGCATTTGGCGCTCCAGCTCATCGCTGATACCCAGGCTGTCTTCCAGAATCACCTCTTTCAGGTAGTCCAGGCCGCCCTCCAAGTTTTCCCGCCATACCGAGGTGCGCTGCAAGCGGTCAGCGGTGCGTACGTAGAACATCAAAAAGCGGTCGATGGTGCGGTAGAGCTGCTCGTCATCTAAATCGGTGGCGAAGAGTTCCGCATGGCGGGGGCGCATACCGCCGTTGCCGCACACGTAGAGGTTCCAGCCGTTTTCGGTGGCGATAATGCCAATGTCTTTGCTCTGCGCTTCGGCGCACTCCCGGGTACAGCCGGAAACGCCAAACTTGATCTTGTGCGGTGCGCGCAGGCCCTTGTAACGGTTCTCAAGCTGAATCGCCATGCCCACGCTGTCCTGCACGCCGTAGCGGCACCAGGTGCTGCCCACACAGGATTTCACCGTGCGCAGCGACTTGCCGTAGGCGTGGCCGGTCTCAAAGCCTGCGTCGATCAGTTCGCCCCAAATGGCCGGCAGGTCTTCTAGCCGTGCGCCGAACAGGTCAATGCGCTGGCCACCGGTAATCTTGGTGTAGAGCTGGTACTTCTGGGCTACTTGCCCTAGCACCACCAGCTTATCGGGAGTGATTTCACCGCCCGCAATGCGCGGCACTACCGAGTAGGTGCCGTTTTTCTGCATATTGGCCATGAAGGTGTCGTTGGTGTCCTGCAGCGGCACGTGGGCGGCATCGGTAATCGGTTCGTTGAAGCAGGAGGCGAGAATCGAGGCCACCGCCGGTTTGCAGATATCACAGCCGAGGCGATGCGTCTCGGCATTGCCGTGCTTCTCCATTAGCTCGCTGAATGTCTTGATGCCTTCGACACGTACGATGTCGTAAAGCCCTTGGCGGGTATGGGCGAAGTGCTCGCAGATCGATTTATCCACTTCGACGCCGCGGGCCTCCAATTCGTGATCCACCACGCTTTTGAGCAGCGCCGCGCAGCCGCCGCAGCCGGTGCTGGCTTTGGTGGCGCCTTTAACGCTGCCAAGGTCAGCCGCGCCCGCGTCGATGGCACTGCAGATGCTGCCTTTCGTCACGTTGTGACAGGAGCAGATCATCGCCGTTTCCGGCAGGGCATCCGGACCCAGCGCCGGGGCAGCACCGCTTTGTTGGGGCAGAATGAGCGATGCGGGTTCCTTAGGCAGCTCGATGCCGTTGGCGTAGTACTGCAACAGCGTGTCATACACACTGTTATCGCCCAACAGCATGGCCCCCAGCAGCTTCTTACCGTCGCTGGTGACGACCAGTTTGCGGTAGACCTGGGTGAGCGGGTCGAGGTAGCGGAACATCCGGGCGCCAGGGTGTTGGTTGCCGTGGGCATCGCCAATTGAGCCGACATCCACGCCCAGCAGTTTTAGTTTGGTGCTCATATCGGCGCCGCTAAAACAAATATCGCCCCCCGTCAGCGTGGCGACGGCCGTTTTGGCCATTTGGTAGCCAGGTGCCACGAGGCCGAAGATACTCTGATTCCACAGCGCTACCTCGCCGATGGCGAGGATATTCGGGTCGTTGGTGCGGCACTGGTCATCGATCACCACGCCGCCGCGCTCGCCAATGGTCAAGCCGCACTCCCGGGCGAGCGTATCCTGGGGGCGAATACCGGCGGAAAAGACGATCAGGTCGGTTTCCAGCACTTTGTCGTCTTGGAAGACCATCCGCAGGCGGCTGTTGTCGCCGGGTTCAATACGCTGTGTGGCCCGCTCGGTGAGTACCTGAACGCCCAGAGCTTCGATTTTCTCTTTCAGCAGCTCGCCGCCTTCGCTATCTACCTGCATGGGCATCAGGCGCGGGGCGAACTCCACCACGGCGGTGTCCAGGTTCAGTCCGCGCAGCGCGTTGGCGGCTTCCAAACCGAGCAGACCACCACCGACCACCACGCCGTTGGTGGCGTTTTTGGCCGCTGCCTGAATGGCATCCAAGTCATCCAACGTACGGTAAACCAAGCAGCCTTCGCTGTCGTTGCCGGGAATGGGCGGCACAAAGGGAAAGGAGCCGGTGGCCAGCACGAGCTGGTCATAGGCGTAGTGGCCTTGTTCGGTCACCACCAGTTGCTGTTCGCGGTCAATCGCGGTGACCGCTTCGCCGCTGCGTAGTTGAATGCCGTGGGTGTGGTAGTAATCGGCGTCGCACAGCGCCAGTGACTCCGCATCGCGGCCGCTAAAGTACTCGGATAAGTGCACGCGATCATAGGCGCGGTGGCGCTCTTCGCCAAACATCGTCACCTCAAACCCCGCCAGCGCGCCGCTTTCCACGAGCTGCTCGGCAAAATGGTGGCCGACCATGCCGTTGCCGACAATGATCAGCTTTTGCTTGTTGGAAGACGTGGTTGGAGTAGACATTGTGTGATTCACCATAGCTAAGCCGCCTCACGGGTGAGAGATAAAGGGGATGACAGGGTGTCGAGAGGGTTATCGAAATGGTTGTCGAGCGCTGTTTGGGCATCGGTTGCGCCAAACAGCAACAGGTGGCGGCACGCGGTTAAGTCGGTCGCGGCCAGCGCCTGCTCGAAATACCAGGGGCCGTGGCGGGTATCGCCATACAGCACCGCGCCGATGAGGCGGCCTTGATGGAGCAGCAGGCGGCAGTAGTCGCCGGTTTCCGGGTCTTGGTAACGAAGCTCTTCGTGCTTGGCGGCGGCCTCGGTGGGGCCAAAGGCAAACAGGCTGACACCGCTGACCTTGAGTTTGGTGGCCGTGGGGGCTTCTTGATACGCCGCTGGCGTTTCACCACACAGCACGGCAGCAAGCACCTCCACCTGCCGCCAAATGGGTTCCACCAGCCCGTAAGTGTGCTGCTCGAACTGGCAGCATTCGCCCAGCGCATAAATGTGGTCGTCTGAGGTGGTGAGGTGCCCATCCACCACAATGGCGCGGTCAAACATAAGCCCGCTTTGCTGGCCTAGTTCCGCATTGGGGGTAATACCCGCCGCCACAATCACGCTGTCGGCAGCTAGCTTCCGGCCATCGCTCAGTGTGACCGACTGCACCTGCCCTTGGCCGTTATCCTCCAAGGCAGCAAGCGATGCGCCGGTTTCAATAGTGATACCGCGCTCGCGCAGCGTGGCTTCCAGCAATTGGGCGGCGGTGGTGTCTAGCTGGCGATTCATCAACCGCCCGCTGCGCTGCAGAACGCTGACGGTGAGCGCGCTACCGCCGCGTTTGCGCAGCCCTTCAGCGGCTTCCAATCCAAGTAAGCCGCCGCCAATCACCACGGCGTTGACGCCTTGCTGAGCAATAGCTTCTAAGGCGTCGGCATCGCGCAGGTCACGAAACGTATGAACACCGTCAAGCGTGATACCAGGCACCGCTGGCAGCGTGGGGCGCGAGCCAGTGGCTATCACTAATCGTTCATAGCTTAAGGTGTCTCCCCGGTGCGTGATAAGCAGGCGGCGTTCGCGGTCGATGGTGGTCACGCGGTCGCCAAGCATCAGCGTGATGTCGTTGTCGGCGTACCAGGCGGCGTCTTGCAGAGTGAGCGCCTCAGGCGCCAGTTCGCCCGCCAGTAAAGGAGAGAGCAAAATGCGGTTATAGGCAGGTACCGGCTCCTCACCCACCACTGTGATACGGCGGGGGCGCTGCGAATGTTTAACCAGCGCTTCAAGTAGTCGGTGGCAAGCCATGCCGTTACCGATAATGACAAGGTGTTCGTTCGGTGAGCACCGGGAAGCGGTTTCCATAGGTAGCTCCTGTGGTTGAAACGTAATGTTCAGCAAATAAAAAAACGCCCCTGACACAGCCCTTTCAAGAAGGGAGTATCAGGGGCGTCGTTGCCCGTTGGCGTCGTTGATAACGCACAGCAACCGCCGTTGGCTGCCGAACTGTCTTATCTTATGGTGAGCAAAAAGCCCGCCAGCTTTTGCCGTCGGTGGGTTTAATTCAGCCTAATCAGCGTATTAAGCGTTTTTGAGGAGGCGGCAGGCCGCTCATGGTTAGCTAGGCTTGCCCCAATTTGGTGCTTAAGCGGCGGTTAATGCACTCTCTTCAACCGCTTATTCGACAAAGAACATTCCTTTAGCGAGTAGTAGAAATGCAGAGTGTGTTTTTAAGTGATTGTTTATTAAATGCTTTAGTGGTTTTAGCGCAGCGTGGGCGCAGGGTTTGCAGTTATTCTGGTAACAAGCAACAACGGCTCAGTGCAGGGTCTTTGCCCATAACGATCACAACGACTAATTGCGTCGAATAATACCAACTGCAGCAAATCACTGATGAGTACGGCACCCGGTAAGCGGTGCCCCTGAGACAACGGCGTCCAGGCAGGCTTCTTTCGAGGCTGGCTTGGGCGCTTTTTGCTTTTTAACGCCGGAGGAAACTGCCATGCCACAGGCCAATCGGCTCGCCCGAACCACCTGCCCCTACTGCGGCGTCGGCTGCGGCGTTACCGCCACGCTGGAGAACGAGCAGCTCATCGCCGTCGAGGGAGACCGCGAGCACCCAGCTAATTACGGCCGCCTGTGCGTAAAAGGCACCGCGCTGCACGAAACCTTGGGCGAGCAGGGGAGGTTGCTCAAGCCGCGCGTGGACGGCAAAGAGGTTTCTTGGGAGCAGGCGCTCACCACCACCGCCGAACGCTTGCAGGCGCAGCGCAGTGCCCATGGCCCGCAGTCGGTGGCGGCATATTTATCTGGCCAGTTATTAACCGAAGATTATTACGTTGCCAACAAGCTGTTTAAAGGCTTCTTGGGCACTCCTCACCTGGATACCAACTCGCGTCTCTGCATGGCGTCTGCCGTGGCGGGCTACAAGCGCGCCTTTGGTGCCGATGCGGTGCCTTGCAGCTATGAAGACCTAGAAGAGGCGGAGCTGGTAGTGCTGGTAGGGTCTAACCTTGCCTGGAATCATCCGGTGCTCTATCAGCGTTTGAAGATAGCCAAAGAGCGCAACCCGTTGATGCGGGTCGTGGTGATCGACCCCCGCGTGACCGACACCTGTGAAATGGCCGATCTTTACCTGGGTATTCGTCCGGGTAGCGATGCGTACCTGTTCAACGGGCTGCTGGCGTGGATGGACGACCATAACCGATTGGATGCCGTGTACTTAGAACGCCACACCGAGGGGTTAGACGACGCGTTGGGCGCTGCCAAGCAGAGTGCAGGCAGCGTGGAAGCCGTTGCTCGCGAATGTGATGTGGATCCTGAACGCCTGGAAACCTTCTATTACTGGTTTGCCAGCCAGCTCCACGTGGTCACGCTCTACTCTCAGGGGGTGAATCAATCCTCTAGCGGTACCGATAAGTGCAACGCGATCATCAACTGCCACCTAGCGGGCGGGAAAATCGGCCTGCCGGGGGCGGGGCCGTTTTCGATCACCGGCCAGCCCAACGCCATGGGCGGGCGAGAAGTGGGCGGGCTGGCCAATCAGCTGGCGGCGCATATGGATTACCACACGCCGGGCGCTCGCGAGTTAGTTAGCCGCTTCTGGGCTACAAAGCATTTAACTCCGGCACTGCCTGACGCCCCAGGTTACAAGGCGGTAGAACTCTTTGATGCCATCGAGCGCGGCGAGATTACCGCCCTGTGGGTGATGGCGACCAATCCAGCGGTAAGCATGCCGGACGGGGAGAAAGTGCGCCGGGCGTTGGCAAAATGCCCGCTGGTAATTGTCTCGGAGTGCGTTGCCAATACTGACCTGCTGCCCTTTGCGGATATCGTGCTGCCCGCGTCGGGTTGGTCGGAGAAAGATGGCACGGTGACCAACTCAGAGCGGCGAATTTCCCGCCAGCGGGGGATGCTGCCTCCTCCTGGCGAAGCGAAGCACGACTGGTGGATACTCTGTGAAGTGGCAAAACGCTTGGGCGTGGGGGAAGCCTTCGATTACACCCACCCGTGGGAGATTTTCGATGAGCACGCACGCCTCTCTGGCTATGAGAATAGCGGCGAGACCCAGCGGCTGTTCGATATCTCAGGGCTGGTAGGCCTGGGCCAAGCGGCTTATGATGCGCTCGCACCGATCCAGTGGCCCGTGACTCAGCAGGCTCCTCGCGGCACGGCAAGGCTGTTCGAAGATGGCCGGTTTGCTACGGCGAATGGCCGAGCCAAACTGCTGCCGATTACTCCGCGCCCACCGGCGCAGCCGCTGAGCGACGACTACCCGCTGCGCTTGAATACCGGTCGCGTGCGGGATCAGTGGCACACCATGACGCGTACCGCCCGTTCGCCGCGTTTGATGAACCACCGCGCCGAACCGTTCATGGAGCTGCACCCAGACGATGCGGCTCAGGCAGGCGTTACGGATCAGAGCTTGGCGACGTTGACCGCTGCCGCCGGGGAGTACCGTGGGCGGGTGCGGGTTTCCAACGCCCAGCGCCGAGGCGAAGTGTTCGTGCCGATGCACTGGACCGACTGCTTTACCAAGCAGGGCCGCAGCGGTGCACTGATTCAAGGGTATACCGACCCGCTCTCCGGGCAGCCGGAAGCCAAGCAAGGGGCGGTGGCGGTGGGCAAACTCCCCGTTGCTTGGCAGGCGACGCTGCTGCTAGCCAACGAATTGGATACGCCACCATCGCCCTGGTGTCGCAGCGACTACTGGGCGCGCATTCCGATGGCAAGCTGCATCCGTTGGCAGCTAGCGGATAGCCAGCCGGTCGAGGATTGGCTGGCGCAGGTGGAGGCGTGGTGCGGCGTGCCTGTCTCTTTGTGGTGTGACGACCCGGCAACGGGTAGGCTGCGCGCAGCGGGCGTAGTGAACGGGCGGCTACGCTGGTGGTTGATGGTGGGACCACCCGACGAACTGCCCGGGCTTGCCTGGCTTGAAGCGCGCTTCAAGGACGCTACCCTGGAGACACAGCACCGTAGACGCCTGCTGGCCGGGTGCGACGATGGTGCCGTGGATACCGGACCGGTGGTGTGCAGCTGCCACCAGGTTGGCCAAGCCAGCATTGTGAAAGCGATTCATGCGGGCGATACCAGCGTTGAAGCGTTAGGCGCACGACTGGCCTGCGGCACCCAGTGCGGCAGCTGCCTACCCGAACTAAAAGCGATACTTGAAGAGGAGCGGCCCCATGCGCGCGCTAAGCAAACAGCTAACACAGAAGTGGCCTGAAGCGCTGTGGCGCTTGGGTCAGCGGGCGTGGGCGCCATTTAGTCGCGATACCGCCACGCGCTTGCGCTTGCCGTTAAGCGGTGAGTGCCACCCAGGCACCGTCTATTTGGTCGGCGCGGGCAGCGGCGATGTGGAGCTGCTGACGCTGAAAGCCGCACGGTTGCTGATGCAGGCAGACGCAGTGGTGTATGACCGCCTTGTTGGAGACGAAGCGCTAGGGCTTATTCCTCCGGGCACCGAGCGCTACTATGTTGGTAAAGCCAGCGGCCATCACAGCATGCCTCAGGCGGAGATTGGTGAGCTGATCGTCTCCCTGGCCCAGGCAGGCAAATCGGTAGTGCGCTTGAAGGGCGGCGATCCTGGCGTGTTTGGGCGCATGGGCGAAGAGCTAGCGGCTCTGGCCGAGGCCGGGCTGCCCGCCGAGATTGTGCCGGGTATTACCGCCGCCTCCGCCGCAGCGGCGGGGATGGGGATACCACTCACCGATCGCGGCCACGCCCAGCAGGTACGTTTTATTACGGCGCAGCTATGCCGGGAAGGCGGTATGCCGGACTGGGCGTCGCTGGCGCGTCAAGATGAGACCCTGGTGTTCTACATGGGGCTCTCCAAAGTGGCCGCCATTTGCCACGGCCTGCGCCAAGCGGGCCTGCCCGATACGTGGCCTATCATGCTGGTGGCCAACGCCAGCCAGCCCGAGCAGCAGGCCCTGGTAGGCACGTTGGCCGATATGCCCGAACGCCTCGCCGCTCAACCGCTGCCATCGCCCTGCCTCATCATGGTGGGCAGTGTGGTCAGTATGGTGGCCCATAGCCCAGCTGCGACGGGCGCAAAAGTGCTGCCTTGCCAGCAGGCCTGATGGCGGATGTCGTTTTTTTACGAAAAAATGTTAAAAGCCAGGGTTGAAGTCCCAGAGTGCTCTCCCCATATTCATTAACACGCTATCAAATGAAGCAAAGGAGAGAAGGGATGCACAACGACGCTCCGAACCCCGGTTTTGGTACTTTTCGTTTGGAAGGCGATACGTTAACGAAGAGCATACACGCGGCCCTGGAGGCAGGTTACCGCCATATCGATACCGCTCAGTTTTACGATAACGAAGCGGGCGTTGGCAAAGCGATTGCCTCTAGCGGTGTTCCCCGTGAAGAGATTTTTCTGACCACGAAAGTGTGGTTCGACAAGCTCGAACCCGCCGCGCTGAAGGCCAGCGTCGATGAAAGCCTGGAAAAGCTGGGCACCGACTATGTAGACCTGCTGCTTATCCACTGGCCGTCGCCGAACGATGCGGTGCCCATGGCAGACTACTTAACCGCCTTGAAAGAAGTGAAGCAGGCGGGCAAAGCGCACCATATCGGCGTGTCGAATTTTACCATTGCACAGCTCGATGAAGCGGTGGATATCTTAGGCGAAGGTGAGATCTTTACGAACCAGATTGAGGTTCACCCGTTCCTGCAAAATCGCCGCTTAGTGCAGCACTGCGAAAAGCTCGGCATCAAAGTGACGGCCTTTATGCCGCTCGCTGTTGGCAAAGTGCTCGATGAGCCTGCGCTGCAGCGCATTGCGGATGCACATGGGGCCAACCCGGCGCAAGTGACCTTGGCGTGGATCCATCAACTGGGCTACCTGACCATTCCGTCGTCCACTAAGGCGCGTAACATTCAAAGCAACATCGATGCCTTCAAACTGACCCTGAGCGAGTCAGAAATGGCGCAGATTGCTGAACTGGATCGCCATGAGCGTATTGCAAATCCCGATTTTGCTCCACAGTGGGACGACCAGCCGTTAGGTCATTAGGAAAACGCTATCGTAAAACCGCTTCGGCAACGGGAACTGTTGGCGCAGCGGGTGTTCCTAAGGGCGGCGGCTAACACACGCCGCCTTATTAAGCGTCTCTTAATAAACCAGGAGTACAGTGTGAAACAGCATAAGGTTCGCAATAACGCGCTAAAGGCACAATTACGTACGCCCATGTTCAAAATGCAGCAGCAAACGCCTAAGAAAGGCAAAGGCAGCTACTCTCGCAAAGGGCGTCATGCACAGAAGGGGTCGTCTTCGATCGGTGTTAGCGCCCTGAGAGGGCATCGCCAAGCCGCTTGAACCAGCGTTTTGGCGATGCCTTCCCCAGGCATCGCTGCAGGCAATTTGCCAGTCTGCAGACTCTCATCAGCTTTTGGCCGACCGCAAGGTCGGCTTTTTTATGTCAATTGGCCGCTTGCTCTACGGTAGAGATGCTGCACACTTCCATGCGGTAGCCCGATTGGTAGACGCTGCGAAGGCGTAGCCCGTGCCGACCGTCCAACTCTAACTTGCGGCGTAAACGGCTGACATGGGTATCCACCGTGCGTGTCGAGACATCGCCTTTGATGCCCCAAACCAATTCCAGTAAATGAGCACGGCTCAACAGTTCACCCACTTTGGAAAAGAACAGCGTGGCCAGACGGTACTCGCGTTCGGTCAATTCAACGGCATGGCCATCGACGCAAATGGTGTGCTCATCGGTATTGATTGAGAAAGCGCTGGGGCAGGTGGCAGAGGGGCGGGGTGTGTCGTAACCGGCGCGGCGACCCAAGGCGCTGACGCGGGCGAGAAACTCTTTGGGGCGCAGCGGCTTCGCTAGAAAGTCATCGGCGCCTTGTTCCAGCGCTTTGACCACGTCGTCTTCCCCCTGGCTTGCGGTAATGAACAGAATGGGGCCACGCCAACCGTCGTTTTGTCGCAAGTGGCTGACCACGTCCATGCCGCAGCCATCCGGCAGGCGCCAGTCGATGATGAGGAAATCGAAGCGCTGCTCCTGCGTTGCGCGCCTTAATTCACTTGCCCTGCCAAAGAGCGAGACTCGATGCCCTGCAGAAAGCAGGCACTGCTCAATGAACGCTTGTTGGTCGAGATCATCTTCCAGCACGCCGATATGCATGGTGAGTTACCTATTTTTATCGTGTGATAAACCTCACACCAATGGGGATAGAACTCATGCCTTAATTCTAGTTTAGGTAGGGGTAGCGACACAAAGGTTTACAGTTAACGCTTAAGTCGTAGCGCTATAATTCGCCTACAACCTAGGAGGTGAAAAATGGCTAAGCGTCTGATTAATAAAGCTCTTGTTTTCCTAGCCGGTGCGTTTTTCTTCAATGTGGCGCAGGCGCTCGAGGCGCCGACCGGCAGCGTCATTTTAGAAGTGACGGGCAACATTACTCACACCAATGTGGGTAACGAAGCGCATTTCGATAAAGCGATGCTAGAAGCGCTCACGCAGCGTACCACCGTCACTAGCACGCCGTGGCATGACGGCGTCGTGAGTTTTGAAGGGCCGCTGGGAAGAGCGTTATTAGACGCCGTGGGTGTTGAAGGGGAGCAGTTGAACGTCGTGGCGCTCAATGATTACTCCTCCACGGTACCGGTCAGTGATTTCTATGAACATGACGTCATTTTGGCCATGCAGGCCGATGGACAGCCGCTGAGAATTCGTGATCACGGGCCGCTATTCATCATTTATCCCTTCGATGAAAACCCCTCGCTCTTGAACGAAGAGATCCTTACCCGCTCCGTGTGGCAGGTCAAGCGCATCGAGGTCGAGTAGCGGGCGCAATATTGTTAGGTAAACGCCATGCTACCCATTATTAGGCACTACTTTTCGCGCCGTGTGAGGGTCGCTACGTTCTCAGCGATCCTCTTTTTTCTATCTGCCATCATTACGGGTGGCGTCATCTTCCAACGTCAGCACGCCATCGAAAATCGTCTGTTAGAAAACCTCGTGTGGACGGGGTATCAGTTTGATAGGGAAGTGCGCGAGTTTCATCTGACGCTGGTGGATAGCCAGCTGGGTCATATGAGTAGCGAGGATTTGCTGCTGCGCTTTGAAATATTGTTTAGCCGCAAGACGCTGTTTCAGCAGGGAGAGATCAATTTAGCGGTATCAAAGATCGAGGGTGTGAATGCGCTGGTAGAAAAGGCGGCCGCCGTGATTCATGACATCGACCATTTGATCGAGCCGCTATGGGACGATGCCAGCGCGCTAAACGACGAACTCATTCGTCACGTCATGGAGCGCACGGTTCAACTACAGCAAATTACCGGCACCATCTTGATAGAGACCAACGCAAGCGTGGCGCGACTGCGCACGCTTGAGCGCGAAAAGATGACGCAGCTCTACGGGTTGGCGTTGATCATTCTGCTCTCGCTGATGTTATCGGGCGGTCTATTGGTTCGCGCCCTGCTCATCGAAGGAAAAGTGAGCCTTCGTAAAGCCCAGGCATTAGAGGTGAAGAGCCGAGAGCTGAAAGAGACGGCCAAGCGCGCTGAAATCGCCAGCCAAGCCAAGTCCCAGTTCATGGCCGTGATGAGCCATGAGATTCGCACACCGCTCAACGGGGTGGTAGGGATGGCCGATCTATTGAGTGACGAAGTGCACACGCCCAAGGCTCACGCCTACTTGTCAGCACTCAAACGCAGCGCTGAGAGCCTGCGCGCCGTGATCAACGATATTCTGGATTACACCAAGATAGAGAGCGGACGGCTTGATCTGGACGCTCGTCCCTTTGACCTGCGCGAATGCATCGAGTCGCTCTGTACGGGCTATGTGCTGCAGGAAAAAAGCAAGCCGGTTGTGTTCAACTACTCCATCGACCCGTCGCTGCCTCGGTTCGTGGTGGGGGATATCGCTCGCCTACGTCAGGTGATGATGAATCTAATCAACAACGCGCTGAAATTCACCGAAGAGGGGTTTGTGAAGTTTCACGCCTCGCCAGGGGATGACCATCGACTGCTGTTCGAGGTGTACGACACGGGGTGCGGTATTGAGGCGGCAGATCAGGAGCGTCTCTTCTCCGCTTTTTCCCAGGTAGATACCTCGATTGCGCGGCGCCACGAAGGGACGGGACTGGGGCTCGCCATCTGTAAGCGGCTCGTTCACGCCATGGATGGTGAGATCGGTGTGACTAGCCAAGTAGGTTTGGGTAGCCGCTTCTGGTTTACGGTCGCGCTGCCGGAAACAGAAGGGATAGAGGTCTATCACCGCAGCGAGCAGCAAGCGGCGCTGGCAGATAACCACCATATCCTGATCGTGGAAGATAACCCCATTAACCAGACCGTCGCAAAAGTCATGTTGGAGCAGCTTGGGCAGCGGGTGACCATTGCCGATAACGGTCAGGCGGCGTTGGCGCAGCTTCAAGAAGAGTATACGGCCATCGACCTCGTGTTGATGGATATGCAGATGCCGATTCTGGATGGTCCTGACACCACGCTGCGCTGGCGGGCTTTTGAGGCCGCGAACGCGCTGCCCAGGCTGCCCATCGTCGCCATGACGGCAAACGTCATGCCCGAACACCGTGAGCGCTGCTTCGACAGCGGGATGGACGACATGATCAACAAGCCGTTCACCCGGGAAGAGCTGTATCAACTGATTAGTCGCTACGTCCCGAGCGCTGAGCTGCCCAAGGAAAGTGTCGAGTCAGGCGAGCGCTCCGCCAGCGAGCAGGGGAGTTTGCTACAGGATGCCGCGGACGTGCCGGAGGTATTGGATCGTAAGATTTGCGCTGAGCTGCAGGAGGCGTTCGACCCCACATCGCTCAATGCGCTGTTGAGCGCGTTCTTGACCCGGCTGGAGGAGCGTTTGATTCGCCTACGAGCGTGCTGGCTTTCGGGGGATAGTGAGTCCTTACGTAAGGAAGCGCACTCACTCAAAGGAGCGGCTGCCTCGCTAGGCTGTGCCGCCATTGCCGAGAAAGCCGCCATGCTGGAGAAGAGCGCCAGCCATGACAACGATACATCGGTGACGGGGTTGTTGGACGCGCTAGAAGCGCTGAAACTCACGACCGAGCAAGCGTTGTTGGCGCAAGGATTGTTGGCAGCTTGAGGCCATACCAGCGCTACTCAGGGTAGCGCTGGGTGTTGTCGACCAGGGGCGGCGACTAGGCGCGCTTAGCGATTGTCATTTGATGATCCAACCACCCATCGAACTGCACTGACGAGAGAGGGCGAGAGATGAAGTAGCCTTGCCCAACGGGGCAGTGCGCTTTGGCGAGCAGCGCCTGCTGCTCTGCGTTTTCAATCCCCTCTGCCACGACGCTCATCCCGAGACGCGCGCCAAGCTCGACAATGGAGAGCGTAATGGCTTGAGCGCTGGGCTCGCTATCGATGAGGGATACAAAGCTTCGATCAATTTTTAACTCATCAAACGGCAGTCGGTAGAGCTGTGTTAACGATGAGTAACCCGTGCCGAAGTCATCAAGCGCTAACTTGCATCCCCGTTTACGTAGTTCATCCAAGACGTGTCGAGCATAACCCAAGCACTCCACGCCGACGGATTCCGTCAACTCCAACGTGACCTTGGTCATATCGATGGGGTACTTGCTACAGAGCGTATCGAACATCGACAGCATTTTTTCGGCTTTGATAAATTCTGCAGGCACGTTAACGGCGATGCTTAGCGGCAACCCACGGGCATGCCAAGCAGCCAGCTGTGCAAACGAGAGCTCTAAAATACACCAAGTCAGCGGCACCATCAGTCCGCTTCTTTCGGCCAGGGGAATAAAGTTATCAGGGTAAATGGTACCGCGCGTTGGATCTTCCCAGCGCACTAAGGCCTCTGCGCCCACAACTGCACCTGTCGCCAGCGATACCTTTGGTTGCAGTGCTAGGCAAATATGCTGCTGCTTGATCGCCTGGGCCAGCTCGCCCACCGAGGGTGGTTTCGGCGATGACTCAATTTGCTCGATAAACGCGCTAAGGCCGGTCATTAGCTTGGCCTTAGGTAAAAAGCCCAGCATCTTTAGCCCCTTAGATTTACCTTCGGCAATTGCGTGCGCGGCAATTTCATCAGAGCAGCTGCTTAACAGCAAAATAGGCGCATTCATTTTTAGATCATAGAGATAATCCAGTATATCCAGCCCGGTAAAATCGCCCAAGCCAAAATCCAGCACGATTAGGTTAGTGTTAAGTAGGGTAGGTTTACGCGCCAGCTCTCCCAAGCATCCGGCGGTGGCAACGTCAAACCCATGGCGGCTTAGCAACATTTTGCCTAGCAGCTGGATATCGACGTCATCATCAATCACTAACGCACTGGGCGGCATGATATGTCCTTTCAAATAGGTACGCGCAGCGTTTTAAGTAAGTGTTATTGCCAGCGCACTGACGCAATGCCTGAGTCGGCAATGCAAAAGCGCCTTCAGGTGCCAGGGAGGAGCCTGAAGACGCAGAGATGAATAGGGTTAAACGATTGGCTTAGTGGGCATCATCAAAAAGACTCCCATTCAGGGGTAGACTGACGAACCAAATTTCTAGGTAGCGTTGAGGCTAACTGTAGTGTGCTTTTATTAGTTTGATCAAGAGATACGTGACGCCCTGAATCAACGATGGGTGGGATATTGCTCAGTTTAAAAGAGCCCACCAATGCGCTCAGTCGATCTGCCTGTTCACGCAGCTCAGCGGCGGCAGCGCTAGACTCCTCCACCATCGAGGCATTGTGCTGCGTCATGCTATCCAGTTCGTTCACCGCGTCATTGACTTGACCAATGCCCACGCTCTGCTCTTTGGCACCTGCGCTGATCTCTGCGACCACATCGGCGACACGTTCAATACTTTGCATCATGCTGTGTAACGTATCGCTAGCTGCTTTAACCTGGGATACACCAGAGAGTGTTCGCTCAGACGAAGTGCTGATTAACTCTGAAATACTCTTTGATGCTTCGCTGGTGCGGCTGGCTAGAATACGCACTTCCTGTGCGACGACGGCAAAGCCCCGACCATGCTCTCCCGCTCGTGCCGCTTCCACTGAGGCGTTAAGTGCCAAAATATTCGTTTGAAAGGCAATGCTTTCAATCATAGTCACGATTTCACCGATTTGGCTGGACGACTCGCTAATGCTGCCCATGGTTTTCTGAACGCCCTGCATGGCATTCAGACCTTGATGTGCAATGTCGCGGGTTGATAGTGCAAGCTGGTTGGCTTGTTGGGCAGACTCCGAAGCATTGTTCACCACCGCCGCTATTTGCTCCATAGAGGCAGAGGTTTGCTGCAAGTTGGCCGCGGCCTGTTCGGTGCGCGAGGCGAGCTCTTGGCTACCCTTGGCGATTTCAGTCGAGGCGTGTTGAAGGCTCACGGTGCTTCGGCTGACGGACTGTAGCGTGTCGTCGATGCGGTTGATAAAGGCATTGAACTGTTGGGCAAGCTCGCCAATTTCATCCCGGCGCTGGCTTTGAATGCGCGCGGTAAGGTCGCCTTCGCCCTCGGTGATGTCCTTGATGCGTGCCGTCACCTGGCGAATCGCCCGTGACATGGTGATGGGGCCTGCCAAGGCAATGAAGATAGCCACTAGGAAAACAGCGACCGAGAACGTTCCTGTTATCCACTCCTGGCGTTTTACTTTTGCAACCGTTGCCGCTTCGGTATTACTCGCGACGTCTACGACGGCTTCACCAGCCGTGTTATAGAGTTCTCTTAGTGCATTAAAGGTCGTGAGTGATTCCTGCTTGTGTAATTGTAATGCTGAGTTTAAATCACCACGCTGGTGAGTATCGAAAACCGCGTTAGATGTGGTTTTCCACTGGTTAAATAAAGTGTCAAAAAGAGCAAGTTGTTCGAGTATGTGAGGCTGCTGTTGCATGATCTCTTTAAATCGATGCATACCGTCTAACGCTTGTTGGACATTCTCTTCGAACGTCGCTTTTAGCTCGGCAGACTCTCTACTGTCGGGGCTCACAAGGACGTACTCCGCTTCGGCAATACGGGCTTGATGCAGGTCACGGTCAGCATTGATCACGGCAGCAGTGGCTGGCCCGAACCGCTGGCTAAACTCCAACATGCGATGTTGAACGCTATTTACCAGAAGCAAGTCGACAATAAAAATAATCAATAACGCCAGCGCAACGCTAATAAAAGCGACAGAGTATTTAACGCTGATGGAGTGTAGGCGGTTGTTCATTTTCGTTGCCTCGAAAAATGAGCCATGGGATATGTTGTAAAGTAAACGAGGCAATGATGTCAGTCGATAGTGCGAGGGGAAATGTCACTTTTCTTCACGTTGTAAGAGTCTTTGGCTAATGATGAATAATGAGACTTAACGTGCTTTTCGATAGCAGCTTAACTAACCACTTATCGATACCCCTCCGCCTGCAAATGAAACAGCGACGCATAGCGTCCGTTGGCGTCGAGCAGCGTTTCATGGGTGCCGCGTTCGATGATGCGCCCTTGGTCGATGACGATAATTTGGTCGGCGCTGCGGACGGTCGAAAAACGGTGGGAGATCAAAATCGTCATCTTGTCGCGGCTGTGATCACGAAAGCGGGCAAAGACATCCGCTTCGGCGGCGGCATCCATGGCGGCAGTGGGTTCGTCTAGCACTAAGATATCGGCCTCTTTGCGCATATAGGCGCGGGAGAGTGCCACTTTTTGCCACTGGCCGCCGGAGAGCTCTTGGCCGTTTTTAAACCAGCGCCCTAGCTGGGTTTGGTAGCCGTCGGGCATGCGCTTGATGAAGTGATCGGCCAGCCCGTCTTTCGCCGCCTGCTGCCAGCGCTGCTGATCATCGAAGGCGGTGGTGTCGCCTACCCCAAGGTTTTCCCCAACGGTGAGCTGATAGCGTACAAAGTCCTGAAAAATTACGCCCACCCGTGCCCTCAGCGCTTGGGTGTCCCACTCGTTGAGGTCGCTGCCGTCTAGCAAAATTCGACCTTTTGTGGGACGGTAGAGCCGGGTCAAGAGCTTGATCAAGGTGGTTTTGCCCGATCCGTTTTCACCCACTAGGGCAAGACTGCTGCCGGGGACGATATGCAGCGAAATATCGTGCAGCACCTCACGGCCGCCGGGATACGCAAAGCTCACCTGCTCGAAACGTAGCCCATCGTTGGGGATGACGCCCTGGGTCACATGGCCCGTATCGGTCTCGGTGGGCTGTTCCAGATATTCGTAGAGGTTGGAGAGGTAGAGGTTATCTTCATACATGCCGCTCACGGCTGTAAGGCTGGCGGACAGTGCGCTTTGCCCCTGCTTGAAGACCATCAGATACATAGTCATTTGACCCAGCGTTAGCGCGCCGATAACGGTTTCGACGACGACCCAGCCATAGGCCGCGTAGAACGTCAGCGTACCCAATAGCCCGAGCACGAACCCCCAACCCTCTCGGCGCAGTGTCAAGCGGCGATCTTCGGCAAACAGCTGATGAAAGATATCTCGGTAGCGCTGCAGAAAGCGCTGCTCTAAACCAAACAGTTTGACCTCTTTAATGCTGTCTTCACGAGCCAGTACGGTTTCCAGGTACATCTGCATGCGGGTTTGTGGCGAGCGCCAGCGAAATAGCCGGAAGGCATCGCCGGAGAATTTCGCTTCGGAAAGAAACACTGGCAGCGCTCCCACCACTAAGATCAGCAGTGCCCAGGGAGAAAACTGCACCAACAGGAAGGCAAAACTGCCGAGGGAAATGGCGTTCTGCAGCAGCCCAAAGGTTTTATTGACCAGCGCTAGTGGGCGGGTCGAGGCTTCACGCCTGGCGCGGGTGAGCTGGTCATAAAGCTCCGAATCCTCGAATTGGCTCAGCGACAGCGTGCCCGCTTTTTCCAAAATCATCACGTTCACTTTCTGCCCGAGCAGCGCTCTTAACAGCGACTGCTGGGCCGAGAGGCCACGCTGGGCCAACGCCATCAGGGCAATGATACCGCCTTCCAACGCCACTAACCCCAACACTGGAGTGAGCGTTGCCCATAAGTCAGGGTTGCTCGCCGACTCATAGCTTTCCATCGCCGCCAGCACGCCATCGACAATCAACTGGCCCACATAAGCCGCCACAGCGGGCAGCACGCCAGCCACCAGCGTGCAAAGCGCCAAGCCCAGCATCATCCAGCGGGAGGTGTCCCATACCAGTGCCAGCGCACGGCGGCTATAGCGAAACACGCTAAAGAAGCCGCTAAACGGAGAGGGGGAAGGTGAGGAAGGAGACGGCATCATGGCGTTAGCAACATCGAAAAGTAAGGAGCACCAGCATCAGTAGGCCGCCATGATGCGGTGCTTTGGCGTTGATAGCCAGCCTGCTGCCCCTGAGAGGGCAGCAGGTGATGGGGTGAAAAGCGCTACAGCGGCAGCACGGCCCCATCGGTGCGAGGTTCAGTACCGCCTTGCAGCACACCGGTATCAGAATTACGGAGAATAATTTGGCCACGGCCAAAGCTAATCGAATCCGCCACCTTAACAATCTTGTGGCCGCGCCGAGCGAGGGCCAGCGCTAAATGGTTGGGGAAGTCGGCTTCCACTTCCACGGTTCTGCCGGTGGTCCATTTCCAACGGGGCATATCCAGCGCGGCCTGTGGGTTTAACTGATCCTCAATCATGGCGGTGACCACCTGCACTTGGCCCTGAGGCTGCATATAGCCGCCCATGACGCCAAACGGCCCAACGGCTTGATTATCTTTGGTGATAAAGCCTGGAATGATGGTGTGGTAGGTGCGCTTGCCGGGAGCCAGGGCATTCGTGTGCTCAGGATCTAGCGAGAACGACCAGCCGCGGTTTTGCAGGCTAATCCCGGTGCCGGGAACCACCATGCCAGAACCAAAGCCTTTAAAGTTACTTTGGATAAACGACACCATATTGCCTTCGTCGTCAGCTGTGGCTAGGTAGACGGTGCCGCCTTGCAACGGGTTGCCGTGCGCCGGGTCAACGGCCTGATCACCGATCAGCGCAGCGCGTGCGGTGAGGTAGGCATCATCTAGCATTTGCTCGGTGGTGGGGGCCATCGCGCTGCGTTCGGTGATGTGCTTGAAGCCATCCATATAGGCAAGTTTAGTGGCTTCAATTCGTCGGTGTAGGGTTTCAACCGCATCGCCTGGGCACTGGTCTAACCGTTCCAGCATGCCGAGTGCTTGCAGCACGATCATACCGCTACCGTTCGGTGGAATTTCCCAAATATCATGGCCTTGGTAGCGCACGCTAATCGGGTCGACCCACTCGGGCTGGTAAGCGGCCAAATCCTCTTTACGAATTAAGCCGCCATGCTCGCGGGAGAACGTATCGATGGCCTCAGCCAGTTCACCGCGATAAAACGCCTCGGCGTTTGTGTTGGCAATCGCGGCTAAGCTTTTCGCGTGGTCAGGGGCGGACCATAACTCGCCAGGGCGTGGTGCCCGGCCTTTGGGGGCAAAGGTGTCGAACCAGGGTTGGAAGGCAGCGTCGGGGTAGGTCGCGTAGTGATGGAAGGCCTCTTCCCACATTTGGTGGATCACCGGCGTCACCGCAAAGCCCTCTTTTGCCAGCGCGATGGCAGGCGCTAGCAGATCCGCAAAGGGCAGTTTACCAAAGCGCTCAGAGAGCGCTGCCCAGGTCGCAGGCGCGCCAGGCACGGTAACCGGCAACATGCCATGGTTAGGCATAGCGTCATGGCCAAGCGCTTTCAAAGCCTCAATGGTGGCCGCCTGCGGAGCAGGGCCGCTGGCGTTGAGGCCATGTAGCTTTCCATCGACCCACACAATTGCGAAGGCGTCGCTGCCAATGCCGTTTGAGGTAGGCTCTACCACAGTGAGCGCGGCGGCGGTGGCAATCGCCGCATCAATGGCATTGCCGCCTTGCTGCAAAATAGTGATACCTACCTGGGCGGCGAGCGGCTGAGAGGTGGCCACCATACCGCGTTTGCCGAAAGTGGCCATACGACGTGAGGCACTGGGGTAATAGAGAGCGTTGTTGTGCATGGGAGTCCTTTCTCGTGAAGGAGGGCGCTAAGAGAGGTTATCAGCCTAACAAAATCCCTCCATACACCAAGGCGCCGATAACGACAAAAGCGGGATGGGTGTTGAAACGCACAAGCGCAATCGCGGCCACGATACCGATAATCAGCGTGTGGAGGAGGCCGCTTGCCGCCATACTTTCTGTGAAAAAACCGAGGGTAAGCCACGCCATCATTATGGCAATGACGGGGCGTACCCACTGGCTCATGCGCTTGACGCGCGGGGAGTCGCGGTGGCGATAGAGAAGCCCGAGTGCGCCAAGCATGAGCAGCAGGGAAGGGACCACCGTGGCAGCCACGGCCACGAACGCCCCACCAATGCCGGCGACCTCGTAGCCCACATAGCCCGCCATTTTGGTGGCGATTGGGCTAGGGAGCGCATTGCCGAGCGCCAAGGTTTCAGCAAAGCCCTGTGAGGTCATCCAGCCGTAGCGGCCTACCACTTCCGCTTCGATCAGCGGAATGATGGCGGGGCCACCGCCGTAGCCAATGATGTTAGGAATGAAAAACGCTAAAAAGAGATCCCAATAAATCATGCGGCACCCTCCGCGCGTTTTTTATCGGAAGGACGCAGCAGCGCGGCGAGCAGAATGGCCCCAATCACCCAGCCGGGGTGAACGCCGAGCCAATAAATCACGCCACCTGCGATGACCGCCATAACGAGGCTGACAAGCCAGCCCAGGGCGGCTTTGGATTTATCGAAGAAGTCCCAGGTAAGCTGAGCCATCATGACCATGACCACGGGAACGACCGCTTGCCCCATGCCGCGTATCCAACCCACGTCGCGGTAGCGGCTAAAAATGCCTAGCATCACAATCATGGCAACGATCATCGGCAAAATGACGGCGATGACCGCAGCAACGCAGCCGCTGGTGCCTGCCACGCGATAACCGATGTAGCCGGGCATTTTGGTGGCAATGGGGCCGGGTAGGGTGTTGCCAATGGCGAGCACGTCGGCAAACTCTTCATCCGTGAGCCACTGGTGGCGTGTCACGACTTCCGCTCTCACCAGCGGTATCATGGCGGGTCCGCCGCCAAAGCCGAAAATGCCGACGCGGAAAAATGCCCAAAAGAGTGCGGTTTGCTTCATGGGGTTAACGCCTGAAGAGTAGGCCATGGGGTCAGCAACATAAAAAGAGTGCCCTGTTTATCGTTTGTAGATTAAAAAATCGATTATTTTATCTAAAATAGAATATAGGTGAGCCCCGCAAGAGGCGTCAACACGTCACCATGGGTTTTTCGTTAACCGATCCCTGGCAAAGGTATGCAAAAGGACTCCGGAATGAACAAGCATATGCAGCTTCCCACTAGCAGCGCCTCAAGCCCTATTTATGATGTGCTGCGTCGGGACTTGGTCGGCGGTCGCTTCAAAGCGGGTGAGAAACTCGCCATCAACGCGCTGAAAGAGCAGTACCAAGTCGGCCTCAGTCCGCTCCGTGAGGCGCTGAACAAGCTGGCGGCGTATGGGCTGCTGGTGCAGGAGAATCAGCGCGGGTTCAGGGTACCCAAGCTCTCCCGCGAAGAGCTCGATGACATTGCCCGGCTGCGCACCGAGTTGGAGGGCATGGCGTTAGAGCGGGCCATTGCCCACGGCGATGCCGTATGGGAAGCCGATTTGCTGGCGGCAGCGCATCGGCTCAAGCGCGCCGACATTACCTTGGATAAAGGCGAGGAGTGGGAACGGCTGCACACTCAGTTTCACCGCACGCTCGTGGCACCTTGTGGTTCGGTGTGGTTATTACGGTTTATTGAGCAGTTGCACGACCAGTTCGACCGCTATCGGCGTTTAGGGCCAAAGATGCCCACCATCCGCCAAGAACTGGATGAACAGCACCACGAATTGGTCGAACTGGCGCTTCAGCGCGACGCCACCGCTGCACGGGCACTGATGGATGACCATATCCACAAATCTTACGAAGTCGCGTTGGCTCGTTACCAGCAGCACGCCTGACGTATTTGCCAGGGTATCCCTGTACACTGTGGGCCAGCGCGTGGCACTCGCCACTTGAATGAATGCAGGAAAGAAGGCCACCGTGGGAGTGGGTATGACGCAAGAAGCCGATCAGCAAGTCGTGGAACAGACACTCGCGTGGGTGCGCCAATTTATCGTAGGGCACGACATTTGCCCTTTCGCCAAGCGGGAGTTGGAGAACGACACGATCCGTGTGGAAGTCGTGCGTTCCAAAAAGTTACAGGTGGCGCTCGAAGAGCTGGCGGCGGAGCTTGCGTGGCTCGATGAGCATCCTGACACCGAAACCACGCTGATCGTCTTCCCGACGCTGTTCAAGAGCTTCGATCATTACCTGGATTACGTCGACATGGCTGACAACCTGCTAGTTGAGCTGGGTTACGAAGGGGTATATCAGCTAGCCACGTTTCATCCCGACTACTGTTTCGACGATGCTGACCCCGATGATGCTGCCAACTACTCGAACCGTTCACCCCATGCCATGGTGCACGTGCTGCGCGAGGCCAGTGTCGAGAAAGCCATCGCGTTTTATGGGGACACGGCCGCCATTCCCGAGCGGAATATCGCTTACCTGAGCGCCCTTGGCAGCGTCGCCGCCGAAGCGCAGCGGCAGGCATGTTTCAATGCGCTTCCTCATAAATGACCAGTCGGTGTTTTCCTTTGTTTTTGGCTTGATAGAGCGCGATATCGGCCAGTTGGATGACCTGCTCGATATCGTGGCCATGTTGAGGCCACCATGCGGCGCCCAAGCTGCAGCCGACTTGCGCTCGGTGTCCGCCGGGCAGCAGAACGGGCGTTGCTATACGTTGTAGCAGCCGCTGACCCACGTCCGTTGCAAGATAGGCGCTGTGCTCGGCGGTGCTTTTGAGAATCATCACGAACTCATCGCCTCCTAAACGGGCCACCACATCGCCGCTGCGTAGCGTTGACTTGAGGCGCTGAGTGATTTCGATCAGCAACAAATCCCCCGCGTGATGACCAAGTTCATCATTGACCCGTTTGAAGCCATCCAAGTCGAATAGCAGGACGATCACACTCTGCTGCTGGCGATGTGCGTCAGGCAGCGTGTGCTGTAGGTACTGGGTTAGAAAGGCGCGGTTAGGCAACCCGGTCAACGGATCGGTGTTGGCCAAATCTTCCAAACGGCTAATGGTCTGACGCTGGTCGATCAAGCGCTCCACCATGTCGCGCATGGAGGTCGATAGCCGCTTCAGCTCGGGAGAGCCGGTTTCCAGGGTGATGACGCCGCGGTGGGTGGCCGCTTGAATGTTGTCGGCCGCCCGGGCAAGGCGCGTCAGCGGTGCGACCAAACGGGACGCGACGAGCCAGCCAATGATGGAAAACATCAGCGCCACCAGCAGCCCCGTTCCTAATATGAGCTCGTAAAGCTGCTCGACGGGCGCAAAAGCGTTGGTCACGGGCTGTCGGCTCACGGCGACCCAGCCCAAACCTGGAAAGTCTCCAAATCCTTGGCTTCGGGCTACGCCCGTGACATAGCGCTGTCCGTCTGGCCAGGTTTCGATGGACCACGCAGGCATGGGGCTATCAGAAGCGTTCTCCAGGAACGCCAGCGATTCACCGATGAGCTCCTCCGGCCCGAGAATGATCCTGCCTTGAGAAGAGAGCAGGAGTAGTTCCGTTTGCTGTGCGCGAAGCTGTGGGGAAAACATGGAGTTCTTCACCTGCGTTGCCCACTCCCAGCTCAGGTGTACGCCCAACACGCCGGTAAAGGTGCCGCGTTGGTCGTAAAGGGGCGCGGCGATATCGACGAATTGAACGGGCTCGCCAGTGGGGTTGGGAAGTAGCTGGGCCAGCATGACGGCATCATGCACGTCGCCCACCCACAGTGCTTGCCGTCCCTCGATAAATACGGGCCGCTGAGCAATCGACGTCCCTTCGAGAACTCCTCCGGTAGAGGCGACGACCAGGCCAGTGGCATCCGTCACGCCAATCCAGGAAAGCACGTCATAGTTGCGCTGCAGGTGTTCGAGCTGGGCGCGTACCGAGAAGCGATCGGTGCGGTCGGCAAACTCTTGAATACCCAGCAGCAGGCGCACTTCTTTGATCCGCGCATCCATGCTGCGGTTGAGCTTATCCACCATTTGGTAAGCGGTATCGGCACTGCTATAGCCAATATTCGCCTCGAGCTGAATGGCCGCTTCCCGGGAAGCGACCCAACTCAGCAGTAGCGTAATGGCGACCACTAACGAGGTGATGAGGCCAATGATGCGTGTGCGTAGAGAAACACGCCTCAAAAGGGACGAGTGGTTAGGCATGGGTGGGCCAAGCACGTTGTGGTAATGAGAAGACCCTAGCGTAATTTTTGTTATGGCACGAATCGGCGGGGTCAACGGAGGCCGCGTGGGCATAAGGCTTAGTTAAAACTCTTCCCACTCGGGCTCAGCGGTGGGGCGCTGGCGCTGCGTTACGCTCTTGCTTGGCGAGGGAGCGTGTAAACGCTGGGCAGGCGCAGAAGCGGGTTGAGCAAGCGCCGCGTGGCGGCTGGTGCCGTTGAGCCGGAACGCGGCGACCAGGTCTGCCAGTCGGGACGCTTCGTCTTGCAGCGAAGCCGATGCGGTGCTGGTCTCCTCTACCAAAGAGACGTTCTCCTGGGTGGCGGAATCCATCTCGGCAATCGCGGTGCTGATTTGGCTGATGCCGGACTCCTGCTCCTTCGCTGCCAGCGCCAGTTCTTGCATCATATCGTTGACGCGTACGATGGCTTGGTTGATGTCATCCATGCTTTCGCCATTTTTCAGCGCCTGATCGGCCCCTTGCGCGATACGGCTGGCGATATCCTCGATCATCGTACGAATCTCTTTCGAGGAGTTGGAGGTTTTCGTTGCCAGCGAGCGCACCTCACTCGCTACGACGGCGAAACCACGGCCGTGTTCCCCCGCGCGTGCAGCTTCCACCGAGGCGTTCAACGCCAAAATATTGGTCTGGAAGGCGATGGAGTCGATGACCTGAATGATCTCGTTGACTTTCTGCGAGCTGGCCTCCAGTTCGCGCATCAGCACGCTGGTTTGCTCCGACTCCTGCTTGCCGTGAGCCGCTTTTCTGGAAGCATCCTGTGTCAGGCGCTCGGCCTGAGCAGCAGTGTCGGCGTTTTGACGAACGATGGAGGAAATCTCATCCATGCTGGCAGCGGTTTGTTGCAGAGCGGCTGCCTGCTGTTCGGTACGTGAGGCGAGATCCTGGCTGCCGCCGGCAATTTGGCGAGAACTCGCCGCAACAGCGGTGCTGCTTTGCGAAAGCGTGCCTACCATGGTTTGCAGCTTGCCCTGCATGTCGTGCATGGCAATGTAGAGCCGACCAATTTCGTTTTTGCCACGAGATTCGATCTGGCTGGTCAAATCGCCTTTGGCAATATGCTCACACAGCTCCACCGCGCGCTGTAGCGGACGGACGATGATACGATTGATCCCCAGTTGAACACCCAGGGATAACAGAAGCGCCAATGCGATCAGCACGCCGCTAACGATCAGGGTGACGGTATGGCTCTGCTCAGCGTGAGCGATGTTCTCGGCTGCAAGGGCTTGAGCGCGGGTATTGAACGCACGAATCGCGTCAGTCAGTGCGCTGAACTCCTCATTGAAACGTTCGCGGTGACGCACGAGGCCCGAGTAGTTAGCGGCGGCTAAGTCGCTACGAAAGGCGTCGTTGATCATCTGCGGATAATAACGGTCGATGGTAGCAATTAGCGGTGCGCGTGCGGCGGTGGGCGGTACCTCAATGGCGGTGAACTCGGCAAAGCGTGCATCCGCACGCTCCAGCGCTGCGCGTGCGAGTTCAAGCGCTTCCTGTGCCGAGGCATTGTCACCACTTTCTACGTAAGCGGTATAGCGGGCCAAGCGTAAGCGCAGCTCCATTAAATTGACTTCTGCACGATTGATCGACGCCACTTGCTGGGCGGCTACCTCATCGAGTTCGCGCAAGCTCTCCATCACACTCAATTTGGACATGATACCTGTCGCTGCGATGGCCAGCAGGGCAATCAGCATTAACCCTTGTACGGCTGCCAACGTATGTTTGACAGATAAATTTCGCATGTTGATTACTCTCATAGGCGGGAAAAGTAGGGGGTATGCTTGGCGAGGAGGGGAGCCTCGCTTGTACATTATCGACACAATGAGAGTGATATTGAGAGGTGTGGATCGCTTTTTTCACACTTATTTGCAAAGGTGTGGTTCTAAGCAAGTGACATCTGTGCTTGCCATACAAAAGGGCCAGCAAGCTGGCCCTTTTTTCCATCGACGCAATGGGTTAAAACGCTTCCCACTCTGGCGTGGCGGCGACCCGGGAAGGAGCAGCCGCCGCCAGCGGCGAGGCGTAAGACGTTTTGAACGTTTGCTGCACGGCAAGCGGGATTTGGCTGTCGCGCAGGGTGTGCGCCAGACGCTTCAATTTGAACTCGTTCACGAGTTCGGCCAGGCGGCCGGCTTCGTCCTGCAACGAGGCAGACGCCGTACTGGTTTCTTCGACGAGCGAGACGTTCTCTTGTGTCGCCGCGTCCATTTGAGACACCGCCGTACTCACCTGGCTGATACCGGAATCCTGCTCCTTCGCGGCCAGCGCTAGCTCCTGCATCATTTCCGTCACTTGTACGATTGACGCGTTGATGTCCGCCATGCTTTGGCCATTACGCGTGGTTTGTTCGGCCCCTTGCGCAATACGCTGTGAAATGTCCTCGATCAGCTGACGAATCTCTTTGGAAGACGTAGACGTTTTGGTGGCTAGCGAGCGTACTTCACTGGCGACCACGGCAAAGCCGCGTCCGTGCTCGCCCGCCCGAGCGGCTTCCACCGAGGCGTTCAGCGCGAGAATGTTGGTTTGGAAAGCAATCGAGTCGATGACTTGAATGATGTCGTGCACTTTGTGGGAGGTTTCTTCGAGCTCACGCATTAGCTGGCTGGTGTGCTCGGAAGCCTGCTTACCGCTAGTGGCTTTCTTGGCGGCCGCTTTCGTGAGCCGTTCGGCCTGCTCGGCGGTATCCGAGTTCTGACGGACGATCGAAGAGATTTCATCCATGCTGGCTGCGGTTTGCTGCAGTGCGGCGGCTTGCTGTTCCGTTCGCGATGCTAAGTCCTGGCTGCCTCCAGCGATCTGCTTAGAGCTACTGGCCACGGCTTCACTGCTTTGATTGAGCGTGCTGATCATCTCTTCGAGTCGATCCTGCATATCATCCATTGCTGCGTAAAGGCGGCCTATCTCATTACTGCCACGGTCTTCAATCGTGCTGGTGAGATCGCCTTTAGCGATGTTTTCGCAAATGTTGACGGCGCGCTGTAAAGGGGTGAGCAGATATTTGTTAATCGTTGCTTGCATCGTGATATAGAGCACGAGGGCTAGCACAACCAAAAAGCCGACCGTCATACCTAGAACTTGGCTATCGCGCAGGGTCTCTGCCGTTCGGGTATCGCCATAGTCCAGCGCAAAGCGGTTAAAGTCGCCCACCGCCTGACCAAAGGCTAAAAAAGCGGGATTGATGGTTTCTTTATAGTCGATCAATCCTTCGATATCCGCACTGGCAAGCATCGACCTAAGTTCGCTTGTCGCTGCAGCGTTATAGGTGTCATTGATCGTGGAGAGGTAGGAGAAGCGCTCGTCGTCAGGGCCAGTGGGAACGCTATTCATCGCTTCGATTCTAGCGTCCGATACGGCGAGGCTCTCTTTTGCAGAAGTCAGTGCATCGTCGACGTTGGCCATCAACCCATTTTGGTAATGCTGAGACAGACGCTCTAAGCGAACTCGCATTTCCATGAGGTTGGTCTCTGCCCTAGCCGCCGAACTCGATTGTAGTGCGCTGATATTATTGACGTCTTCTAGATAGGTGGCCGCCTTGCGTTCGCCCAAATAGCCAAGGAGCCCTACGCCCATCAGCATGATTAAAAGCACGACGAGTGCGCCCGCTATCAGGGTTTTTACTGATATTTTTTGCATGTCCGTTCCCTTTATGATCCCAACACCTGACGTAGTGTTAACGTGGGATTTAAAAGATAGCAGTGAAATCTTATGGGCACGCAGAGGTTGTTTTTATTTAGATATCTTGTTTTAAACGATTGTTTTCATTAATTTATCGAAAATCAAACGACCATTGTTTCATTAAGTGAATTAAGACGACATAACGTATCGCCACACGCCCCTCAGCGGCAGCCGTGTGATGTTTATGTATCGTCACGATAGCGTGCGAAAGTCAGGGTTAATCACTAGAGACAATGTTATTTTTTGCAGCGTTGAATGGCAGCATAAGCGGGGCCATGCTGCCGTGGGCGGGAAGAACGCTTAATGGGCGGTCAGCGCTTTGTACATGACATGGGTATCCACAAATCCCAAGGAGGCGTGCCGATAGGCGTTAGGTACCGTGCCGACGATCTCGAAGCCCAGGCGTTGCCATAACGCGACGGCCACCTGATTGCTGGCGACGACGGCGTTGAACTGCATGGCCTTAAAACCCAGCGCCAACGCTTCCCGCTGAGAGTGTTCGCACATGGCCCTGGCGACGCCTTTGCCCCGCGCGTTGGGGGTGACCATGTAGCCACAGTTGCACACATGGCGGCCGGGGCCTGCGGCGTTGGCTTTCAAGTAGTAGCTGCCCAGTAGCTCGTCATGCTCATCTTTGACGGCCATGCTTAGGAGCGGCGTTTGGCACCAAAACGCGAAAGCCTCCTCTTGACGAATCTCTGGATCTATCGCGTAGGTTTCCTGGGCGGCTACAATGGCCTGAAACGTAGGCCAGAAGAGCGCGAACTCGTTGGCTGTCATCGGGGAAAATTGAAGGCTGGACATGAGGTTTCTTCCGTTAATGTCGTCATGAGCGACGTTAGCACAATCGAGGAGAGAACTGTGCCGCTGGTACGTTGATCAGTGAACCACTGGACCGCGAGAGGACACGGCCATGACCGTTGAGAGCGCACTGACCTACTTTTTGGCGATCTTTGTCTTCGCCGTGACGCCCGGGCCGGGTATTTTTGCTCTGCTGGCCAAAGGAATGTCAGCAGGCGCGCGGCCCTGTTTACCGCTGGCCCTAGGCATGACGGTCAGCGATGTGATCTACCTACTGCTCGCGTTCTACGGGCTGGCTGCCTTGGCGGAGAACTGGGGAGGCGCCTTCACGCTGCTACGCTACGCCGGTGCCGCCTACCTCTTTTACCTAGGGTGGAAAATGTGGACGGCCGAAGTCACGGCGCAGACGTTGGAGGCCTTCCCAGCCAGTAGCGGTGCTTGGCGTCGGGATAGCGCGAAGAGCTTTCTTCAGGGCTTTCTCATTTCAGCGTCCAACCCCAAAGTCATCCTGTTCTACATCGCTTTCTTACCGACCTTCATCGACCTGACCGTGCTCGAGCGTAGCGATATGATCCTCGTGGTCGGTTTGACGTTGCTCGGGCTAATGATGGGGTTGATGTTGGTCGCGTCGTTTGCCTCGTCTGCGCGGCGCTTCTTCCAGTCCGAGCGCGCCCAGAAAGGCACCAATCGTACAGCCGGTTCATTGATGATGGCTGCGGGTGCCTTTCTGGTCGCCAAAGGGTGAGACACGCGGCTTAACGGGCCACCTGAGCCACGATTTCATAGCTACGCAGGCGGTCCGCGTGACTGTAGAAATCGCTATTGATCATCAGCTCGTTCGCCCCCGTACGTTCTTGAAACGCCTCTAGCTGTGCTTTGACCGTTTCAGGGCCACCGATGATGGCCGCGCCCAAAAACTGTTCTACCTGAGCGCGCTCCATGGGCGACCAATCCAGTGCGTCTACGGGGGGCAGTGACTGAGTTGGTTTACCGCGGATCAAATTCAAGAATTTTTGCTGCGCGGTGGTGGCCAGGTAGTGCGCCATTTCGTCGCTTTCAGCCGCCATGACCGGCAAGCCGACCATGGCATAAGGCGCGTCTAAATGCTCGGACGGGCGAAAGTTATCCCGATAGAGGCGCAGAGCCTCGAACAGATAGCCGGGGGCGAACTGGGCGGCAAACGCGAAGGGAAGGCCCAGTTTGGCGGCGAGCTGGGCGCTGTAGCCGCTAGAACCCAGCAGCCAAATGGGCACGTGCGTGCCCTGGCCGGGCACCGCTTTGACGGTTTGCTGTGGGTCTTCTTCGCCAAGGTAGCGGCGCAGCTCTTCTAAACGCTCGGGAAAATCGTCGACGCCTGCATGGGCATGGCGGCGCATCGCTCGCATGGTGGCACCGTCAGAACCAGGGGCGCGCCCTAAGCCCAGATCGATGCGCCCTGGGTACAGTGTCTCCAGCGTGCCAAACTGCTCTGCAATCACCAGCGGTGGGTGGTTCGGTAGCATAATGCCACCGCTGCCCACGCGGATGGACGATGTTTGTCCCGCCACATGACCTATCAAGACCGAAGTGGCGGCACTGGCAATACCGGCAATGTTGTGGTGCTCGGCTAGCCAGTAGCGCTGATAGCCCAACGATTCCGCATGCTGGGCCAGGGATACGCTGTCACGGAACGTTTCCCCCGCGCTGCCGCCTTGACGAATGGGCGCAAGGTCTAGAACGGAGAGGGCGGTGCTCGCAAGTTGGCTCATAAATCACCTGATAAACGTGCATGGTGCGTGCAGTGATTCGTTAGCACGCTTCATAATGCTGCGTTTATGTGGGCAGTTCCGGGCAATTGCAAGCCGCCGTCACGTGAACATCACGCTTTGGGGGGCGTGGGGCGTACCAAGATCTCGTTGACATCCACATGAGGCGGCTGTGAGAGCGCGTAAATCACCGCATTGGCGATATCACGATCTTGCAGAGCGTACTCGGGTGGTTCATCAAAGAAGGGCGTGTCGACCATGCCGGGTTCGATCAGCGTCACCCGCATGCCGGTGCCGCGCAGCTCTTCGCGTAGATTGTAGCCAATGCCCGTGACCGCCCATTTGGTGGCGCTGTACATGGAGCCTGGGATGGTCGTGCGGCCTGCTGCCGAGCCGGTCAGCAGCACGTGCCCTTGGCGGCGTTTCAACTCCGGCAGGCAGGCTTGCAAGGTCAGGCCAACCCCGTAGATGTTGGTCAAAATCATCTCTCGCCAAGCGTCGTGGTCGGCGCTGCTAAAGCCGCCTGGCGAGCCGCCGCGGCCCGCATTGGCAAAGACAGCGTCGATTCGGCCAAAGGTTTCGATGGCGTGTTCCACCATGGCCTGCTGCTGCTTCAGGTCGGTGACATCGACCTCGCACGTCAGCACGTTCTCTGGGCCTAGCTCCTGGGCAAGGGAGGTTAGCTTGTCGGCAGAGCGCGCGGCCAGCACCAGTTGATACCCTTCACGGGCCGCTGCGCGAGCGGTGGCAGCGCCAATACCGCTGGAAGCGCCGGTAATTAACAGTACGCGATCATGCATCCTAGGCTCTCCTTGCAAATAGGGGAAGTTTCAGCATGGCTAAAACCCAACGAGGTTGCAAACGCGCTTCCGCGTTAGGATTTTTCTTGCCGACGTTGCAGCATGGCAGAGAGATCTAGGATCGAACGTGCCATATCGGCCATGCTTTTGCTTTGATCCATCGAGGTTTTACGCAGAAAGCGGTATGCCTCCTCCTCGCTCATGGATTGGTGGGCCATGATGAGTCCTTTGGCCCGTTCGATCAGCTTGCGTTCGCGCAGCGCTTTGCGGGTATTTTCCAGCTCGTCGCTGAGCCCCTGTAACCGGCTCGATTGGGCATGCGTCAACTCCAGCAGCGAGCGGCTCAAGGGCGAATTGAGAGCGCTGGCGGTCAAATCCCCCAGCGGCTGAGACGGGGTGAGGGCAAGAAGCTGTTCACACGGGGCCGGAAGCGGCGTGTCGGGGGTGGCCTTAGCCTGGTCCAGAGCGGCCTGGGCGTGAGCTATTTTATGATGGCAAAGAGCCGTGAGTTGGGTGTTCAGCGTGTCTTCTACCGTCTTGATGGTATCGATCCGTAGGGTGGTCAGCTCATACCAGGTTTCCCCTAGCGTATTGCCTGAGGCCGTTTGATGGTGCGAACGCTGGCAAGCGATGTCGCGTAACTGACAAATACCGGCCAGTGTTCGGGGTGAGAGCGACTGCTGCCAAGCGCTCAGCGCTTCTGGAGTAGCAAATTCGGCAAACGTATCGAAGCAGCGCTGCTGCGCCTCGACGAGCTGGTTGAGCAGCGTACGATGGGCGTTATCGAAGTGGCCCAAGGTGAACCCAAAAGCACCGCAAGCGCGCTCTTGTCCAGCAAGCTCCTTCCCCTGCATCAAGTGGAAAATCGCCACCAGGGCGCGGGTGATGTCGGGGTCGACTGCGGTATCGGCGGCTTCGAAGACGATGGCCAATAAACCGCTGATGAGGTGATTGAAGGCCTGCGTGGCCGCATCGGGTGAGATATGAAAGGTATCGATGGCTTGGCGCAGCGCGTCGAGTTCATCCAGTGCCAGCCAAACGGCGGAAATGCGTCGAAGCAAGCGTGCGGTGGCTTGTGGCCGCGCTTCTTGGCTTAGCGTTTCCAAGCGTAGGCGCATCGAGGCCTCGGCCGCTTGGCTATGTTGCACGTAACTCGTTCGGCGGGTCTTGAAACGTTTGCCCTTGGACGCCAAATAAATCGTCGAGGCACCGCGTTCGCGCTGCAGCACATGAATGAACTGACTGATATCGCTCACGATATCGGCGGTCGTGGCGAGATGGTGGAGGTTATCGATGTCGCAGCGCAGGGCGGTGAAGAGGAGCTGTTGGGCAGAAGACATGTTGATTTCCTTAATACTCGCCGCCAAAAGGTAAACGCCCCCACAGCGATGCGCATGCAGGGGCGGTGTTAATTAATATTAGCGTAATGAGAGCGCGCCTGCTCCCGCATCGTCGCCCGCCGCGTCACGGTACGCGCTGGCCTCTTCGGCTTCGGTGGCGTCGCTAAAGCGGACCACCAGCACGCAGGAGGCCAGCACCAGCACGGTCAATCCCAAATAGAAAAGGCCCTGCTGGTAG
Organism: Halomonas sp. CnH100-B; assembly: GCF_024124605.1. Lineage (NCBI taxonomy): Bacteria > Pseudomonadati > Pseudomonadota > Gammaproteobacteria > Oceanospirillales > Halomonadaceae > Halomonas > Halomonas sp. CnH100-B. Next base: position 205,788 of record NZ_JAMXRX010000002.1, read on the forward strand.
CTCAAACTTTCGCTGCGAAACAGGAACGCTGCTGATACGGCCCCTACGTTGCCACCCGCCCCGACGATACCGGCCACGGCGCCTAAGGCTTTTTTATTGATGAAAGGTACGACGCCAAAGGTAGCGCCTTCGGCCATTTGGACGAACAGGCTAAACACCAGCATGATGCCGATGGCGAGGCTGAGAACATGCATCTGTGAGAATGCGACCAACGCGATGCCTTCGCACACCAGGGCAATGAAGAGCCAGCGCACGCGTCCCTTGAGTCCGCCCTGCTTGGCGAACAGGTCAGAAAACACGCCGCCCAACGTGCGCGCGAAGATATTCATCAGGCCGAAGAGCCCGGCGATCAGCCCGGCAGTGGCGAGCGTCAGGTCGAATTTGTCGAAGAAGTAAATGGCGGCAATGTTGTTGATCGTCAGCTCGACGCCAAAGCAGAGCCCGTACACCACGAACAGGGCCCACACGCGGATATCCTTCGCCGCTGCCAGGAAGCTTTGGGCGGCACCGTGCTCACCGGTGGCGTAAGGTAATTCACCGCGCGCGCGCAGCTCGCTGAAGTTGCCGTTGGGGGCGTCTTGTGTGAACAGCCAGTAGGCAATGCCGGTGAAGAACAGCACGACGCCGGGCACCACCATGGCCAGACGCCAGCCGAGCGCTTCGTTGACCCCTAGCATCAGCATGCCGGCAAAGATCAGTGGCATGACGATTTGGGTGGTTCCGCCGCCAAGATTCCCCCAGCCAGCGCTGGTGGCATTGGCCGTGCCCACCACGTTAGGGGCAAACATGAGGGTGGTGTGGTACTGGGTAATGACGAACGATGCGCCGATGGCGCCAATGGCCAAACGCGCCAGTAAGAACGTTTCGAAACTATCGGCGAGGCCAATCCCCATGACAGGAATGGACCCCAGTACCAGCAGTCCGGTGTAGGTTTTGCGTGGTCCGACTCGGTCGCAAAGCACGCCAATCAACAAGCGAACGATCACGGTGATCGCCACCGATGCAATGATGGTATTGCCGATTTGGGTTTGCGTCAGGGCGAGGTCTTCGCGCACCACGGCCATGAGCGGCGCGATACCGAACCAGCCAAAGAAGCAGATGTGGAATGCAAACCAGGAGAGGTGAAACGCCCGCATTTGCGGCGTCGAGAAGTTGAGTAGCCGAATACGGTTGGCTTTGTTGCGTATGTCCATGGGAGTGGCCTCACAGCGTATGAACGAGTTTGCCGAGACGCAACGCGCAGGCGTTACGTGGTTACGGGAACATGCCTTCACCGTTGAAGGTCAGGTTCGACGCACTCGTACCCTGTTGGGCCTGGTCCACGCCTATCACCATGATGGGAAAATAAGCAAATACTCCGCCATCGCTGTTTTATATGAATCAAAACAGATGGTTAAATTTTTTGCTACAAAGGGAACACCTTCGATGAGTGGCAAAGGTGGGGAAGCGCAGGGCGCTCGACGCTTGGTTAGCGCACTCTGCTTGGGCAGCGTGCGCTAAGTTGGGGCAGGGGCTGGGCGTGGCAGCGCTTATTCGTGTAGGTAAACCGCATCGATATCGAGTGTCGACACATGCCCCAGAGCATCGAAATGTGTGGCAAGCCACTTCTCCGCCGCTTCTCTGCCTTGCTCGAACAGGTGGCAGAGAAAGGGCCACTCGGAATTGAGCTTACTTGAGACCGAAAGGTCATCCAGGGCTTTATCACCACTTATGCGGTGGAACAGTGCTTGCTGATAGCAGTTTTCGATGCCTTGCTCGTCGAGTGCATGCTTAAGCAGCGCGATCATACGTACCTCCTTGATCAGCGCGGCGTTGAAGGTGATCTCGTTGAGTCGATTCATGATCGCCGAGGCCGAGGTGGGCAGCTCTTCGCGACGAATGGGATTGATCTGCACCAGCAGAATGTCCCGCGCGCTGCACTCCTCCATGAGCGGGAAGAGCGCCGGATTGCCCATGTAGCCGCCATCCCAATACGCTTCGCCATCGATCTCTACCGCTTGAAACATGAACGGTAGGCAAGCAGATGCCATGACGGCGTCGACACTCATCTCTTCGCGGCGAAAGACGCGCTGTTTTCCGGTACGCACGTTGGTCGCGGCCACGAAGAGCTTGAGCTGGTCGCACTGACGCACGCGTTCGAAATCGATGTGGGCCGCCACGATATCGCGCAGCGGATTCAAATTGAGCGGGTTGAGCTGGTAGGGCGACACCAGGCGCGTCATCAAGTCCATGGCGATATAGCCCGGCGAGTGGTCGAGGCTCCAATTGCCGGTAAGGACATCCAGCGGGGAGCGGCGAATGGGACTGGTCATTCCCGCTCGGCTCACCGCCTGCCAAAAGGCTCGCAGTGCCTGTCGCGCCGCCTGTTTTCCGCCCCGGGTAAGGGCATCGGCCATCACGACGCCGTTCATCGCGCCAGCGCTAGTGCCGCTGATGCCCTCGATCTCGATGCGGTCATCTTCCAGAAGGCGATCGATCACCCCCCAGGTGTATGCGCCATGGGCACCGCCACCCTGTAGCGCAAGGTCGAGCTTCTTTACCGATGCCATCGTCGTCCTTACCGTCTGTGATAGGAGTGCCTTTAGCATGGCATAAAAGCGCGCGGACGGAAGGGACGATCTGCACGTCCATGCGTTAGGGAGCGTCGGCCAGCGGCGACGGTCGCTGCTGGGGCAGGGGCAGGTCAAACACGGCATGCTCCATCAGACGGTCCAGCTGTTTGGCGAGCGCTACGCTGGCCTCCTCCATGAGTGCCAGCGAGGCGAGCTGGCCGGTATGATCGCCTTGGCGCGCATAGCGCAGGGCGTCCAAACCGCTTTCATGGAAGCGACGATGGGGAACGGCCAGGGCTCGGTAGGCATCGCTCTGCTTGTAACGCTGGCCTTCACCCGTCAAGTACCAGCGGCCAAGGCTGCAGTGGTGGTGGTCGGTCAGCGGCTCCTCTTCCAAGGAGGCCGACAGCAGCTGGTGGTAGAGGCGGCTTTTCCACACGACATGCTCCAGTTTGGCCGCGTGCAAACAGGCAGTCGTGGTGCTGTGATGGATGACCTTGTACATATGGCGCGCTTGGTCGGTGAGCTGTTCGATCATCTGCTCGGCCTCGTGCGCGGCCTGAGCGAGCGCGTTGGCTGTCTCGCGCTGGTGGGCCAGGACGCGAGCATCCTCTTTGAGCATAGCGGCGGTTTGTTCGACCCAGTGATCCAACTGGTGACCTAGCTGCTGGGTGTGATCCGCTAGGTGTTGAATGTCGCTCACCACGGCGGACAAGCCGCAGGGTTCGTCATGCACATGGGCCGCTTCCAGCGCCGTGCTCATGGCCAGCGCCCGGGTGTGTCCCGCCATGCGAGCCAACTCGACACTGAGGCCGCGCAGTTCATGCAAGGCTGTTTCGCTGGCCAGCGGCGCCGCATAATGGGTGTCCGCCTGCTGGTGTCGTTGGCCTTGCTGCTGCAAACGTTGAGCGACTTTCTCGGCATGATGTAGCCGCGTGAAAAGATCGGTGAGCGTTGCGCGCTCGCTGGCGAGCTGCTCGGCGTGATGTTCCGCACCCGCATCGAGGGACATCAGCATGTCTGCGCCCTTGGCCTGGAGCATGCTGATCGACTCAAGAGGTGTCATCAAACTGATCGTGCGGTAGCCTCGTGCACTTTTCTCCAGGGCCAACTGAGCGTGCAGCTCAGCGACTTGCTGCTCCAGACGACGGATCGTTTGATAGGGATGCATAAAGGCAAACATGGCGGATACCTTCAGTGGTGATGCAGTTTGTGATGTTTTGTCACAAAGTATTGCAGAAGGTGTTCTTGCTTGCCTGGGAAGACTCCCCCTTGCTGATGAAAATCAACCCCTTGTCGTCATAAAACAGGAGCGCTGCCATACTCAGTGGCTGCGCTATTTCATCTGGGCCACGTGCATGGGCGTCGTTGTCTCGCAGCGTAAAAACGCAGACGTGGCTAACCACTCTTCATCGGGGTAGTAAGCAAAGACGTACTGGTTCTCTTTGAGGCTGTCGATCAGCGGATAGGTGATGTCTTCACGCACGGCCGGACAGCCGTGGCTGCGACCCAAGCGGCCCGTTTGGGCAATGAAGTCGTTACTGACGTAGTCGGCGCCATGAATCACGATCGCTCGCTCGAAGGCCAAGTCGTTGACCTGTGGCTCCAGGCCATCCAGACGTAGTGAATAGCCGTTGCGACCGTAGTAGCTATTCATGGTGCGGAAAAGACCGAGGCTGGATTGATGGCTGTCCGGTGTATTGGAAAAGGCGTTGGCTACCGCGTCGCCAGATCCCTGACCATGGGACACCAGCTCTTCGAAGAGCAACTGGTGCTGATGAAGGTCGAACACCCACATGCGGGGTTCCGTGGAGGGCAGCGAGTAGTCGATGACGGCCAAGCGCTCGGCGGAAGGGTCGGCACAGCTCAATGCCTGTGCCGCCAACCGAAGGGCTGCCGGTGTGGCGTCGGGGGCTAGCTGAAGTAACTGATGATGTAGAGGGGATACTCCCGCTGGCGGCGCGGCGGCCACTTGAGAGAAAAAGCTGGCGGCTTGAAGGGTGGTAGAAAACAACACGATGGGTAACGAAAACAGTACAGTGGTCATGCGTGAACGAAAAAGCATGGGGCGTTATCCTGCCAAAGAGGTCAAAAGCGTAATGAAGTCGACACACCACGCGTCAGCGTAAGCGGCTATGATGAAAAAAACGTGTATCAGAACGGGAACTGCTGATACGACGTTAAGCAAAAAGAGTGACGCCACATTACAACGCAGCATAGTAACGCAAGGAGAGGCGATGAACGACCACCAGCCACTAAGACGATGGGCGATAGGGGCAGCGCTCTGTCTGGCGCTGAGCTGCCCGGTAATGGCCACTGCCAATGAACCCACCAGCGCCGCATTGCAGCAAGCCCTCGCGCAGCAACTTCAGCGGCAAGAAGCATCGCTACCCATCGCGTCGTTCTATGAACTACGCGGCGGTCAGCCTGCCTGGCAAGAGCTGCAGCGCGTCGAATCCCTCGTCAGCGCGTTGAATACCCTGGTGGATGACGGGCTCACACCCGACGATTACCAAGCCTCATCGCTGCTGGGCGATTTCCAGCAAAGTCAGCAATTAGACGAGCAGGCACAAGCACGCTTCGATGTGCGCGCCACCCGTTCGCTGCTGCTGGCGCTGGATCATTTATCGATTGGCAAAGTGGATCCTAGGCGCGTCGAGCCGAATTGGGACCTGCCCCGCCCAGAGCGGCGCTATGCGCTGCCGCGTGTCGTGCAGGCCGTCGACGGGGGAGAGGTGGAGCAGGCGCTGTCGCTGGCGCGGCCGGATACGGCAGCGTATGCCCAGCTTCGCAACGCGTTGGCGCACTATCGTCGCTTGGCCGAGCAGGGCAGCGTGCCCTATTTGCCCGGGCGTGACGAGTCGCTGCGCCCCGGCGATATCGATGATGACGTGCAAACGCTTCGCCAGCGCTTGACGCTGTGGGGAGAGCCCCACCTGCTGGCGGCGGATAGCAGCGCCTACCCGATGATTGGTGTACAGGCAGCGGGCGGTGACCGGCGCACCTTCGATAGGGAACTCGAACAGGCGGTCATGCGCTTTCAGCGACGCCACCAGCTGCAAGAGGATGGTGTGGTAGGCGAGCGCACGAGATTGGCGCTGAACATGCCCGTCTCCGCGCGGGTAGACCAACTGCGCATTAACCTCGAACGCGCCCGCTGGATTCGCCCCTCGCTAGATCGCACACCGAACGTCTGGGTCGATATTGCAGGCTATCGTTTGCACTACACGCGCCCTAACGGGGAGCATTGGGATGCCCGTGTGGTCGTCGGATCGCCCAGTCGAGAAACGCCGATCATCCACTCTTCCATCAGCCATTTGACCGTCAACCCGAGCTGGACGATCCCGCCGACCATCATGCGTGAAGACGTGCTGCCAAGGGTGCGCCAAGATACGGCGTATCTCACGCGGCAGAATATTCAGGTCGTCAGCCTATCTGGGGAAACACTGGATGCCGACACGATCGATTGGCAGCGGCCGGGAGGGGTGATGCTTCGCCAGGTCGCGGGCAGTAGTAACCCTTTGGGGCGTGTCGTGGTACGTTTTCCGAACGACGACATGATTTACCTGCACGATACCCCAGCAAGAGGGCTTTTCCAGCGGGATCATCGGGCGTTGAGTTCGGGGTGTGTTCGGGTAGAAGGTGTGACGGAATTTGCCCAGCTTCTGTTGCAGGACAGCGGCAGCCGCTATCAGCTCAGCTCGCTGATCAACAGTGGCCGCAGCGACCAAAACGTGAATCTGCCTACCCGTATTCCGGTAGCGCTGCACTACCTGACCGCGTGGCCCAATCGCGAGGGCGATGTGGTGTTTAGAGAGGATATCTACCGCCGTGATGCGGCGCTGCTGGCAGCCCTCGAAACGGCCTAGTCGTTTTCTTGCCCTATAAAAAAGCCGCCCCGAGAGTGGGGCGGCTTTTTCGTCTAGCATGTGACGGGGCTATTGAATGCTCTCGTCACTTTCAGTGTCGCGCTGGTAGTTAGCCACGCTGATAGTGCCGGTCTCACCACTTTCCAGCGCCGCTAGCATCGGTTCGGCTTGGCGTTGGAACGCAACCAGCGTGTCGCCGCTAAGGCTGGTGTTCTCCGGCAGCTCGACCGTCATGGCATTGACCGGCGTGTTGTTCACGATGACTTCGTAGTGCAGGTGAGGGCCCGTGCTGCGGCCGGTATTACCGGACAGCGCGATACGCTCACCCATCGTGACGCGCTCGCCCTGGCTGACCAGCGGCTGGGATAAGTGCAGGTAGCGGGTGCGGTAGCCGTTGTCATGGCGCACGACGATGTAACGACCGGCAGCATGATGGTTACCGACACGCTCCACGCGGCCGTTGGCAGGGGCAGTGATGGGAGTGCCAATGGGCATCGCAAAATCGGTGCCGTTGTGAGGACTAACGCGACCGGTCACCGGGTGTAGACGACGGGGATTGAAGTTGGAGCTGAGACGATAGCTGCCTTCGAAGGGGCGACGGGCAAAGGCCGGGTCGAGACTGCTGCCTTCCGGCGTGTAAAAATTATCGTCGTTGGCGTTACGCACGACGGTCAGATCCATGCGCTCGCCATCGTATTTCACGGCCAGTACGCGGGAGTCGAGGGTCTCACCATCGATCATGTCAGACTCCACCAAGACCTGAAACTGATCCCCCCGGCGGCTGTCGCGACGGAAGTCTAACTTCTTTTGCAAAATGCGCGTCAGCTCGGTGACAGAGCTGCTGCTCAAACCGGTGGCCTGGGCTGAGCGGGCAAAACTGCCCGTGACGCTGCCGGCATAAAGCCGCTGTACAGGTTCGCCCTGGCGCTCGATGGCAGTGATGGCGTAATGGTCGCTGTCACGCTCTAGCAAAACGCCTTCCCGGGTGTTCTTCATCATTCGCAGTGCCAGGAGGCGACCCGTTTCGTCCAACTGATAGTCGAAGCTGTGGCCCGCACGCCAGTGGGTCAGCATGCGAGGATCGGGCAGGTCGTCCAGCAGGGCGAGCACTTCGCTATACCCCAACCCCAACTCGTTTTGCGCCAACACGGCAAAGGTTTCGCCAGATTCGACGATGTGGGTTTCCCACTCGGGCACGAACGGCTCATCGGCCGCCAGTTCCAATTCGAGGAAAGAGACGTCGTCTTCGTACAGCTCAACCCCGTAATCTTCATAAGAAGTGGCATCAGCGATTTCGACGGAGTCGTCGACATTGAGCATGCCGCTTGTGATCGTTCCTAGCACGATGGCCATGTGTAGTGCGCCATCATCCAGCAGGCTGTCGTCCAGCGTGACCTGAGCGTGTGCGTCGCCTGGGGCGGCATCGCTCGCCATAGAGGCTTCGGCACTGGTGATCATGTCGAGATCGACGATCTCGGTGGCGGTGAGTTCACTCAGGGGGATATGTTCACGGGTTGCGTCGAGAGCGCGGGAAGCGCGGTCGATCGCTTCTGCGACTGGCGTGCGCTCTTGTCGAAGCGACGGTACGCCGGGAGCAGAATCGCTGGGAAGCGGAACGAGCACGCTCTCCAGCGGTGTTTGGGGTTGGTTCAGGTCGTGATAGGTAGTGATGAGTTTTTGTGCGCCCAGCACGGTGACCATCGTGGCCACGGGTAACAGTAATAATTTATGCGTGCGAGGCAGCGAATGGAGGATTCGCAACATGGGTAAATAGGCCGCCGAGTTCGTGAAATAAAAGTAACATGAAAGTAAGCAAACTCGGGAACCATACCCCAAGGAGAAGGGGGTGAATAGACTGTACATCCATACACAAAATATACTTCCGCTGAATAACGGAAATATAAAGGCATCTTATTCAGCCATGAACACCGTTTGCTAACAAAAGTAACCGAGAGGCGGCGGCCAGCTCAACGGGTTAAAACGGTGTCGTCATCCTTACCATAGACGTAAATTAAAGCTTGTGAAAGATAAATATAACGTGCGTCTAATTAAAATGGAGTTTTGCCAAGCTATCAGCGTGTAAGCCTTCTCTCCGTACGTCCATAACCCGTGTTAATGATTCGACGCTGACACACTGAGTCCTCTCAATGGATGAATAGTGTCATCACGCCACGCCGCTCATATCAAAAAGGTAATTTTTTGTATTTTAATGTTTCTTTACGTTTTTGTGCGGTTTGCAGAGTGTATTCCAGCGTGGCGATGCAACGAAATTCGATAACAGACAGGTACTCATCGTCTTTTCCTGGCATTCTAGGGATGTTTTTTCGAAGATGAAGCGGATTGTTTCGCTGTATAGCGTCGAGGAAATCGAAATGTCTCGGGTAACACTAGCGCAGTGGCAGATGCTGGCCGCCGTGGTGGATCATGGTGGCTTTGCACGAGCGGCAGAGGCGATCCATAAAAGCCCCTCCACGCTGAATCACGCGGTGCATAAATTGGAAGAGCAGTTGGGTATCCAGGTGCTCGAACCGGTGGGTCGGCAGGTGCGCCTCACCGAAGCAGGCGAGCTGCTGCTTCGCCGTGCGCGCCAGTTGATCGAAAGCGCGGCGTCTTTGGAAGACGTCGCTTCGCGCTTGGCAGCGGGGCTGGAAGCCGAAGTCGTGGTGGCGATCGACCAAATTTTTCCGGTGGCTGCTCAGGCGAAAGCGTTGGAGCGCTTTTCGGAAACCTATCCCCAGGTGCGCGTTCAGCTCCATGAAAGCGTGCTGAACGGGGGGACGGAAATGCTATACGACGGCCGCGCCGACCTAGTGGTCTCTGGTATCGAGGCCCAAGGATTTTTGGGCGAGCCACTGGTTAATGTGCGCTTCGTGGCGGTAGCGCATCCTCGTCACGCGCTGCATCAATTGGGGCGCTCGCTGGATTTGCGTGATCTTGCCCAGCATCGTCAACTGGTGGTGCGTGACTCGGCGCTGCGTCAATCCACCAACGCGGGCTGGCTAAAAGCCGAGCAGCGCTGGACGGTCGGTCACGTGGGAACGTCGCTGGATATGCTGCGGCGCGGCTTGGGGTTTGCCTGGGTTCCGGAAACGCGTATCGCCGACGAGCTGGCCAGCGGTGAGCTGAAGCCGCTGCCGCTCAGTGCTGGGGGCATTCGTGAAGTGCCCGTGCAGCTTATTTTTCGTGATCGTGATCGTGCGGGCCCGGCAGCCCATGCCATGGCCGCGGCTTTGAAGCGGGCAGTGAGAGAGGTGTGCGAGCAACGTTCGATTCCCTCGAATGAACGGCCGTAAAACATCCGCTTGAGCCTGACTCCGTCGGGGGTATGCTGAACGTCATACACCTCTATAACGTTCAATGCAGGAGACGCCCGATGGGACTGTTAGTCAACGGCGAGTGGGTCGATCAGTGGTACGACACCAAAAAGCACGGCGGGGAATTCGTTCGCGAATCCGCGCAGCTGCGCGACTGGGTGGGCAGCGATGAGACGTCTAAAGGCGAGAGCTATCCGGCTCAGGCCGATCGTTACCACCTTTACGTATCGCTCGCGTGCCCCTGGGCGCATCGGGCGCTGATCATGCGCAAACTGAAAGGGCTCGAGCCGCTGATCGGAGCATCCCATGTGAGCCCGCTGATGTTGGAAAACGGCTGGACCTACCATCAAGACGAAGGGTCGAGTGGCGACCCTATCAACCATGCTGACTATCACCATCAGCTCTACACCATGACCGACCCAACGTACACGGGGCGGGTCACGGTGCCAGTGTTATGGGACAAGCAGCGCAGCGCCATCGTCAACAACGAATCCGCCGATTTGCTACGCATCTTCAACCGCGCTTTCGATGAGCTGACGGGCAATGATTTGGACTTCTATCCAGACGATTTGCGCAGCGTCATCGATGATGTGAACGATGACGTGTACGACCACATCAATAACGGCGTTTACAAATCGGGTTTTGCCACGGATCAGCAGGTCTATGAAAAGCACGTCACGGCCTTGTTCGATGCGCTAGAGCGCATGGAGACGCGGCTTGGGGAGCATCGCTATTTGGCGGGTGAGTGGCTGACCGAAGCGGATATTCGCCTTTTCACCACGCTGATTCGCTTCGACGCGGTCTACTTCGGTCACTTCAAGTGCAATTTCAAACGTATCGAAGATTATCCCAATCTCTCCAACTACGTACGCGAGCTATACCAATGGCCGGGCGTGGCCGAGACGGTCAATATGGATCACATCAAACGCCACTACTATTACAGCCACGACACGATCAACCCGACGCGTATCGTGCCGGCGGGCCCATGGCTGGACTTCATGCGTCCTCACGACCGTGAACGTTTGCCGGGGCAGGGAATACGTCGGCACTCACGTCCCCAGTGATGCACATATTAAAAAGGGCCACCCGCTTGGGTGGCCCTTTTTTGATCGACTATACGCTACGGGGCGACGATGCCACTCTGCGCAAAGTGGCCCATCGCTAGCGTGTCACTCGTCGGCATCGACGGCGTCACGGGTCGTTTGCCAAGCGCTTTGGGCACCCTCTTTGGTGCTCTGCCAAGCGTCTTGCGCGTTGGCTTTGGTCTGCTCCCACCAGTCGCGATCATACGTGGGGAAGGATTCGACGTCCTCGGCCGTCGCATCCAGCATGATGCGGTGCTCGGTGTCACCATCATCTTCGGTGTGCGTTTCCAGAGTGAACTGGTCAGCCTCGACCACGACTTCGCGTCCGCCCAGACCCAGCACATCGCCGCTTTCGATGACCAGTGCTGAAATACGCATCTCTTCATCGAAGAGAATATCGTCGACTTCACCGATCTCTTCCTCAGAGCCGTCGGCAAAGAACACTTCTGCATCAAGAATGTCGTCGGCCGAATACATGCCCTGGGGTTCCGTTTGCGCTTGGACGCCAAACGCCATGCCGCCGAATAGGGCAGTCGTAATTGCAGTCGTCAGAATCGATTTACGCATAGCTTCTCTCCATGTGGCTATCAAGAGGTAGCGTCATGCTACCTGTGAGTGAATTCGGTATGTGAATTCGTAGGGAAGGGACGTGGAAAGTGGAGGGGCTTAGAGCCCGTTCGCCCAGTCATCCGCACGGCGCTCGGCCTCTTCGCGCTCCAAACCATATTTCTGTTGGAGCTTACCAACGAGTTGGTCTTTCTTGCCGCCGATTTGCGTCAGTTCATCATCGGTCAGTTCGCCCCAGCTGGCGCGAGCTTTACCTTTCATTTCCGTCCATCTGCCTTCGATTTGATCCCAGTTCATGTGCATCACTCCTTGAAGTTCGTGAACGTCATCGGGCACCTTTCAGGTTAGACGACATAGTCACATGTGCAAGCCCCGGTATTGATATGGGTTAAATCAAAAAGACTGGTCAGAACCCATTGGCGGTGTTAGGATGCGCTCTCCTCGCATGTGTTGACCCCTCCATCACGACGATAAACGTTCTTCACTGACGCTGAGCCTGATGTGCCACGCCAGTCGAAACGTTTGCGGGAACATCTCATTCATTGCAGATGTTCATTGCTGTGAAGATGGCGCGCCTCCAGCATTTCACCAAACGGGTGAAATCGGCGCAGAAGGTCGCCACAGCGGTTGGCCCGCAACGCGGTGTTGCCAACCGAATGCTAGGTGCGACCGGCGTCTCCGACTCCACTGATGACGATATCCGCTATGCGGAGCCTTGTTCTTTTGCTGCGCACCGTTACGCGCTGCATAAAACAGAGTCAGAGACGCTTACGATGTTTTTTGCCGGTTCAGCCGGCCTACCAAGGTGTGATTAATGACCTCGACTTCTGTCGCCTCGCCGAGCTTCGGCGATTTGGCTCTATTGCCTGCCGTTCTGTCTGCTGTTGAAGCACAGGGCTACGAAACTCCTTCGCCTATTCAGGCGCAGACGATTCCTGCGTTGCTGGAAGGCCGCGATATGCTGGGCCAAGCACAAACCGGCACCGGCAAAACCGCCGCCTTCGCACTGCCGCTGCTGTCGCGTCTCGACATGCAGCGTCGCGAGCCCCAAGTACTGGTACTCGCACCGACCCGCGAACTTGCTCAGCAGGTCGCCGTCTCTTTTAGTAAATATGGTCAAAATCTTCAGGGCTTGGAAGTCGCTACCCTGTGTGGCGGTCAAGAGTACCGTGAACAGCTAGGCGCGCTGAAGCGTGGCGCGCAAGTGGTCGTCGGCACGCCGGGCCGTGTGATCGATCACCTGGATCGTGGCAGCTTGAAGCTGGACGGCCTCTCGGCGCTGGTGCTCGACGAAGCCGACGAAATGCTGCGCATGGGCTTTATAGACGACGTCAAACGCGTGGTTGCCGATACCCCGAAAGATGCTCAGCGCGTGTTCTTCTCGGCCACACTGCCGACGGAAATCGAGCGCATCGTCAACCGTTATCTGGTCAACCCGGTGAAGGTCGCGATTGAATCGCGTACCACGACGGGCGAAAACATCGAACAGCGCATCGTGCGCGTGGACGGTGGTGCCAAGCTGGAAGCGTTGTCGCGTATTCTTGAAGTCGAGCCGGTCGATGCCGCGATCGTCTTCGTGCGTACCCGTGCGGCCTGTACCACGCTGGTCGAGCAGTTGACCGCTCGTGGCGTCAACGCTGCTGGCCTGTCCGGTGACCTGGATCAGAGCCTGCGCGAGCGCACCATTACCCGCTTGAAGCGTGGCAAAGTCGACGTGCTGATCGCGACCGACGTAGCGGCCCGTGGCCTCGACGTTCCGCGTATCACCCACGTCATCAACTACGACCTGCCGCAGGATGCAGAAGCCTACACCCACCGTATCGGTCGTACCGGTCGTGCGGGCCGTAGCGGCATTGCGATCACTTTCGCGGGCTTCCGTGAAGGCCGCAAGGTGGGCTGGATGGAGCAGGCTACCGGTCAGAAAATGACCGAAATGCCGCTGCCTGACGAAGCCGCTATTCGCGCTCACCGTGACGACGTGTTCCATCACCGTGTAGTGGCGGCACTGACCAAAGGTGCTGAAGAGCAGCGCGCACTGGTCGAGCGTCTGGTGGAAGAGGGGCATGACGCCGTTGAGCTGGCCTGTGCGTTTGCCGCCATGGCCCGTGCCGACGAAGCGCCGATCGGTCGTCTTCAGGCACCGCGCAAAGAGCGTGCCCCGCGCGATGGCGCACCGGGCAAGCCGGGTGGTGCCCGTCGCGAGCGCTCCAGTGCGCCCAGCGAAGGCATGACCCGCTACCGCGTCTCCGTGGGCCATAAAGACGGCGTGAAGCCGGGCCAACTGGTCGGTGCGCTGGCGAACGAGGGCGGTATCGAAGGCGCGCGTATCGGCCGTATCGATATCCGTAATGCCTTCTCCGTGGTCGAGCTGCCCAGCGGTCTGCCTTCCACCATCCTGGCGAAAATGGCTCGTGCCCGTGTGGCCGGTCGCCCGCTGGAAATCAGCGAAGACCGTGCGCCGGAACGCGCACCGCGCCGTCGTCGTGACGATGGCGATGCGCCGGTTCGCCGTCGCGAACGTGCGTAACTCAGCGCTAGGCGCTGGATAGCGCCTGATCGGTGAGTCACCTCCCCCTATGCCACTGGCCCTGTGCCTGCTGGCGTAGGGGGATTTTTTTTGGCTACGCTAAACGTTCATTACCTCGATACAAGGAGCCTGCATGGACGCTGCGCTACACGAATGGAACCTGTCACCCAAACAGGCCATTGCCCTTCAGTCACAGCTCGCCCAACGGTTGGAGAGCCGTGATCGCCTCGACCCGGTAAGGTATATCGCGGGGGTGGATATTGGCTTTGAGGAAGGGGGTGCGGTAACGCGGGCGGCAGTGGTGGTGTTGACGTGGTCGCCCGAGGCGGCTCCTCAACTGCCAGTGGTCGAGCAGGTGGTGCATCGCGAGCCTACCCGCATGCCCTATATTCCAGGATTGCTGTCGTTTCGTGAAATCCCCGCCGCCCTAGGGGCATTTGCCAAGCTTAAGACTCAGCCACAGCTGGTGATGGTCGATGGCCAAGGCATCGCTCACCCTCGGCGCTTGGGCGTAGCCGCGCACTTGGGGCTTTGGCTCGATCTGCCTACCATCGGTATCGCCAAGTCGCGCTTAACCGGCACGCATGCAGCGGTCGGAGACGCGCGAGGCGATTGGGTACCGCTCCTGGCCGGGCAAGAGGTGATCGGTGCCGTGCTGCGCTCGCGGGCGAACGTCAAGCCGGTATTCGTCTCGCCGGGGCATCGGTTGTCGCTGGATACCTCCCTTGAGTGGGTGATGCGCTGCCTTGGGCGAACCAAGCTGCCCGAGCCGACCCGGCTGGCAGATCGGCTGGCGTCACGGCGAGATCAACAGAAGCGTTAAATAAAACTGATAAAACGCTGCAGCAGGCTGGTCGCTTCTGGCGTCTCGCTAATTTCACTGAGTAGCTGGTCTGGGTCGTCACCCTGGTCGCGCAGGGCAGTGCGCTGACGCTCGATGTAGGCACGCATGACGGGCGGTGAGAACTCCGGATGGAACTGCACGCTCCATTGGCGCGGCCCGTAGCGAAGCGCTTGGTGGGCGTCGTGGCAGTTGTGAGCCAGAATGGTGGCGCCATGGGGTAGCTGCATCACCGACTGGGCATGGGTAAGGTGCGCGTCGAAATGCCCAGGTAGCTGACTAAAGAGGGGGTCCTTCAAGCCGGCTTGGGTCAAGCGCACCGTGCGCGTGCCCGATTCGCGCCCGGCGGGGTGGTAGTCGCTGACGCCACCAAAGGCCGCCGCCATGAGCTGATGACCATAGCATACGCCCAGCAGCGGCAGGTTATCGGCCAGCGCCTGCCGCAGCCACGGCTTGAGCGCCTCGCTCCAGGGGGGCTGCTCGCTCACCATGCTATGCGAACCGGTGATCACGGCACCGACGATGTCGTCCGGAGGTGTCGCCGTTAGCCGCGCATCCCACACCTTGAGCGTCACGCCCTCGGGAAGCGCCTCGTGTAACCGGTGAATGAACAGCTGCTCGAAATCACCGTGCTGGTCGACCACTTCAGGGAACGCATCCCCGGTTTTGATGATGACTAAAGAGGCCATGGCATTCTCGTTATCGTATCGCGGCGGTGGAAAGATAGCCGAATCAGGTCATTCCGCTGTAAGCTGAAACGTCTTGTTTGACGACCGTTTTACCATACATTAGGAGCTTGATATGCAACAGATTACACGTGCAGGCGCGCCGATGGACGTGGCGGGCACGCTACCAGCCGTTGGTCAAACGGCCCCAGCCATGACGCTGACCAACAGCGACTTGGAAGACGTCACGCTGGCCACCTATCAGGGTAAGCGTAAGGTGCTGAACATCATTCCCAGCGTCGATACCCCGACCTGCGCGATGTCCACCCGGCGGTTCAACGAGCTGGCCTCCAAGTTGGACAACACCATCGTTCTCGTCGTATCCGCAGACCTGCCGTTCGCCGCGAAGCGCTTCTGCGGGGCCGAAGGGCTGGATAACGTTGAAACACTCTCAACTTTCCGCCATCGGGAGTTCCAGGAAGCGTGGGGCGTGGCGCTAAGTAACAACAGCATGGAAGGGCTGTGTGCCCGCGCGGTCGTCGTACTGGATGCAGACAACCGCGTGCTACATAGCGAGCTGGTGAGTGAGCTGAAAAACGAACCGGATTACGAGGCGGCGCTGGCGGTGCTCAACGCTTAATCCGGTCGCGCCCCCGTTGGGCAGCCGCCACCAGCGCGCTGATGAGGCGCTGCTGGGGGCGGTTGAAAATCAGCCACTCGGGGTGCCACTGCACGCCGATGAGAAAATCGTGGGCTTCTGATTCGATGCCCTGTACCAGCCCGTCGCGGTCACGAGCGACGATTTGAATGCCTTCCCCCGCCCGATTGACGGCTTGATGATGCAGGCTGTTCACCCGGCACCAGGTCACGCCCAGCAGTTGATACAGCTGGCTGCCGCCGACGATGTCGACCGTTTTGCGAGGTAGTACGGTACGCCGACGTTTTAGCCCTTCATGGGTCGTGTAGATGTCGGGGTCCAGCGTGCCGCCCAAATGGACGTTGATCAGTTGCGCTCCGCGACAAATGCCCAGCACCGGCGTATTTTGCGGAATGAACCGGTTGAGCAGGCTCAGTTCCAGTTCGTCCCGGGCAGGGTCCAAGCGCACGTCGAGCTGGACTTCGCCGCCGTAAAGTTGCGCTTGAATATCGTCGCCACCGCCGATGATCAGCCCGTCCAGATGCTCGGGCATGGGGCGAGAGGGGGACAGGCGCAGCGGTTTACCGCCATGCCGCCAGACGGCAAACCAGTCAAAGCACCAGGCAAGCTGGCTTTTACGATCCGAGGTGGTGATTCCAATCAGCGGTCGAGGCATGCAGTGGGCGTCTCGTCTGTCTGTGAGAATAAGCGGGGGTTAGGCGTTGCCGAATGGCTTCAAGAGCGCGGCTTTCAAGCGTGCCCACCAGGGCTTGCTGTGCTCGGCGATGTACTCATCGCAGCGGGCGCGCAATACCTTGTCATCGGCGGCTAACTTCTCGACCTCCACCCAGCGATTCCACTCTACCACCGACCCCCAGCCTGGCTGGGAGAGCTGGGCATTGGGCAGGCGGTAGTGAAAGGTCGGGCGCGGCTTGGTGAGTTCGCCATGCAGCAGCTCGTGGGGGTGGTCGGGGCGCAAATGGGCAAACAGCGGCAGCAGGTCGAGCTCTCGGTTGCGAGTGGGGTTGTAGTGCAAGTAGTCGTCGATGAAGGTGTCCAAATCCGGCTGGTAGCGTGCGTCCAGGACTTTCAGGGCGTACTCTTTATGAAACGGGTTGGCGTGGGGCAGCACTTCGCGCGTGATGTCGACCTTGATCTCTTCGCGCAGCCAGCTAGCCAGCAGCAGATACGCCCGCATCATGGCCAGCAGGTAATCCACCTCCTGGCGCTCTACCTCGGGATTGAGGTGCAAGCCAAAGCCATAGAGCAGGCTGGCATCGGTGCCTTTGGCGCCTTTTTCCCGCAGCGTTTCGAAGAGCGTATCGAGGGTGTCCAGTTCATCCCAGGGAATGGGCGGACAGACGATCTCGGTGGGCACCAATCCGGTCACCATATCGCCGATCAGCTCGCGGGTTTTTTGGTGGAACTCGACCCGGCGCTGATGCTGCTGGCGCGCCCATTCGCTATCGCTTTCATGATGCTCTTCCAGCAGCGCTTTATCGGGGTGGGCATACTGGGTATCCAGTTCGATGCCGAACTCTCCCCACCGCGTGCCCTCCACTTGTAGCCGATGGGGGCTGACCACGTTAAGCTCCCCCCCAAACAGCGTGCGCACCAGTTCGGCCGTCTCGCGGGGCGGTAGGCCAGCGAACTCGATTTCGACACCGACACAGCGAGTCTGGCCATCTTTATTTACGCGTTTGGGTGGGGCTTGCAGCGTCATCTCGGTATCCTTGAGGTGAACGTTTGAAGGGCCAGCCTATCACAATCACGCGTTGAGGCTGAGCGTCATCAACGTGGTCAACGTCAATCACCGGTACCCGTGGCCGGTCTATGTCGGGAGTAACGTGTGCGACAGCACTGGATAACCAAGATCATCGTCGGCGTGGTGCTCAGCCTGCTGCTGAACGCGCCAGCGCTTGCGCAGGGTGTGTCTCTGCCGAATCTGACCGGTAACGATTCGTCGGAGCAGGCGGAGGTGAGCAACGAGGATTTTCAACGGTCGCTGAGCGACGTGATCTCGATGCTCGAAAACGAAGAGCAGCGCACCGCGCTGGTGGCATCGTTACGCGAGCTGCAGGTGAGTACCGATGCCGCAGAGGAGGATGGCGTCGTCCGCCAGGGCCTGCTGGGGGCGCTGGCCGACACGCTGACCGACATCGGCGAACAGGCCCAGGCGGGGGATTCTCCCATCGACGAGTGGTCTCGCCAGCTCGTGCAGGGGGCCGATGATTTACGCGCGTTGAACGATGACGCTGACCAGGGCGAAGCCATTCGCGCGGTGGCCGACGGTGCAGTGTTGGCCTTCGTTTGGAGCGTGCTGCTGGTCGTGATGATTGCCTTTGGCCGTTTGGTCGCCACGCGTCGTCACTGGCCGCTGGACCTTCCCCGCGACCCCAAAGCGTGGCTGCTGGCGGTGCACTTTTTGCGTCGCATGCTGCCGTGGACGTTGGCCTTTGCCATTACGCTTGGTATCGGGCAAATCCTCCCCTACAGCCCCGGTCGCGCCGTGGTGCTCGTGGTGGCTTACATCTGCCTGTGCGGCCGGGCACTCTCGGTGGTATTTGAGACCGTCATCGCCTTCTTCAGCCGTGGGCATCGCTTCCCGGCGGTGCAGGTGCTGCAACACAAAGCGCTGCGCGGTCTGTTTGTCATCGGCGCACTGATTGCCTTGGGCGATGCGGTGAACTCCACGCGGCTGGTCGAGCTGCTGGGGGCCGAACTCTCCAGCCTCGTGTCGGTGCTGGCCAACATGCTGGCTGCGCTCTTGTCGGCTCGCTTTATCTTCAAATTCCAACGGCCGATTCGCCATCTGATTTGCAACCGGCCCTACAAGCAGCGCCGCGATGCCAGCACCGCCGTCGAGATGATTCGTGCCCTGGGCGGGCTTTGGCATATCCCCGCGCTACTGATGGTGGGCGGCTCGCTGCTGGCGATCTTCATTACCGTGGGCGATGTAGGCACGGCCCTGGCACGCTCCATCGTCTCTGCCAGTTTACTGGTGTTGACGCTGGTGGTGACGGGCCTGCTGCGCCGTCAAGCGGAGCGGCTCAACAAACGCCGCCACCGTCGCCGCTTTAGCCAGTACCGCAAACGTTTGGAGCGCTTTGGTTTCGTACTGGCACACCTCTGTGCGTGGATGGTCTTTGCCGAGCTCTCCATGCAGGTGTGGGGTGGCTCGCTGTTTGGCCTGGGGCAGCAGGCCGTCGCGAGCGCCCGGATCGGGCAAGCGCTGGTGAGCCTGGGGGCGACGATCCTACTGGCTTGGCTGGTGTGGATCTTTGCCGATACGGCCATTCAGCGGGCGCTGACATCGTCGGCTCGGTCGCGCGGCCGGCGGGTGAATCAGGCAAGGGCGCAGACCATCACGCCGATGATTCGCAACGTCATTTTCGTCGCCATTCTGATCATCGCGGCGATTGCGGGGCTAGCCAATCTCGGGGTGAACGTCACGCCGCTGCTGGCCGGTGCCGGTGTGATCGGTCTGGCCATCGGTTTTGGTGCGCAAACCCTGGTGCAGGATTTGATCACCGGTATTTTCATCCTCATCGAAGACTCGCTGGCGGTGGACGACTTCGTCCAGATCAACGGCCACATGGGCACGGTGGAAGGGTTGACGCTGCGCACCGTGCGGTTGAGAGATCTGGATGGCGTGGTGCACATCATCACCTTCAGTCGTATCGAGTCGATCCACAACATGTCCCGCCAGTTCGGCATCGCGCTGATGCGTATTCGTATTCCTTACGACATGAAAATCGACGATGCGATTACTCTGATGCAGGAGACCGCCCAGGAGCTGCGTAAAGACCCGATGATGCGCCACTACATCTGGTCGCCGCTGGAGATGCAGGGCGTGCAGGGCTTTGAAGAGGGCTGCCCGATTTTGCGGATGCGTTTTCGCACCGCGCCGGAAATGCAGTGGGATGTCTCTCGTGCCTTCAATCTGTTGCTGAAGCAGCGCATGGAAGCACAAGAGATCGACCTGGGCGTGCCGCGTTTAAGTGTAAGCATGGAGGCGCGCTCCGAGTCGCGCATGGAAGACACCTCCGGTACCGATCTAAGCCTGGAGCGGGGTGAGGAGGGCGCTTCCTCCTCGGCAGACGAGGCGCATAAAAAGCCGGCGCCGCCGAAGCCCGCACCGCGCCCCACTCAGGCGGAAATTCGCCAAGACGAGCGGGAGCGCCGCGGCGCGTCAACCCAGGCCAAGCCCCACGCTCAAGGCAAACCCCAGAGCGAGGCCTATGCCCGCCCCCACGGTGAAAACGGCGATGAGTAACCATGGCCCGCGCAGGCGGCGCCAGCGGTTGTAGAGTGACACCGCATGGCTGACGCGATCGACCAGCTCATCGTGGCGGGAGATCGCGTGATCCGGCGGCAGAGAGAAGTCGTTGGCCACGTCGCCCTGCCAATGGGCACCGTGGGTCAGACCCAAGCGAGCGCGCAGGCGGCCAATGTCGCTCAGCGTATGATGTAGCGTGTCGTAGGTTTCCCGGTGAGGCGGCACGGCGAGCACGGACGTGGCATCCTGGCGCAGCGCACTATTGGGGCAGCGGGCCACGGCACTCTTGATCTGCTGGTCGTTGGCATCCGGTGTCAGAGCGAGGCGTTGGTACAGGTCGCGCATAATCCAGGGAGTCTCTCTCCAAGCGTAACGATTAGTAGGTTTGCATCAGATAATCATAGGCATTTTTGATGCGTTGAAAACGCGCCGAGGCCAGCGCCACCTGATGCTCGCTCTCGGAGTAGAAACGATCCGGGTGATGGAGCTGGGCCATGCGACGATACGCGCGGCGCACATCGGTTTTGCTGGCACCAGGGGTCAAGCCCAGCACGGCTAACGCGCGGGTGGTGCGATCAGGCGGCGGCGGGCTACTTCGCTGCTGGCGGCGCCGCGCCTCTTCCTGGCGCGCCTGCTCTTGACGCTGGCGCTCTTGCCGGGCCTGCTCCTGGCGGGCTTGTTCGGCTCGGGCCTGGTCGGCGCTGGACTGCTCCGCTCGGGCCTTGGCGCGGCGAGCCTCCTCTTTTTGCTGCTTTTTTTCCTGCTGCTTCTGCTTCTTTTCTTGCTGTTTGTCGGTTTTGGAACGCTGTTGCTGCTCGGCCTTCTCTTGCGATGCTTTCTCGCGCTGAGCGGCGTCGGCCTCCTCCTGCGCTTTGTGGGCATAGTAGGCCGGGTCGTGCGTTTGCCAGTAGGCGTCGCGGCTGGGGTCCTCCGGCGGGCGCAGCGGCTTGCCGGTCAGCTCTTGGAACAGGGTGCCCAGGGTCGTGGGCGTCACGTTTAACAAATCGGCTAAAAACCGCAGAATGTAATGATTGGCCAACGAAATATCGCCGTCGTCCGTCGCCACGGTAATCGCTTGGTGCATCACACTCAGGCTACGCTCTTTAGAGCACTCTTTGCGTACCACCTCGGCAGCCAGTTGGATGGCATGCAGATCTTGGCTGTGGGCAATGCTCATCACGGGCCCCAGTTCGTGCCCATGGCGAAACTGCGCCGTCACCTGGGCCAAGCGGCGGCGCCGCTGACCTTCCGAGACGTGCTGGCGGTGCACCAGCACCCACCCCAGCAGTAGCAGGGTAGCCGTATCCACTTGGCTGCGGCTTTTGAGCAGCAGCAGCTCAAAGGGGGAAAAACGGGCGATGGACATTCCCTAGCTCCAAGGCGAAGTAGTAAACCGTAGCCTCTGTATAGCAGACCACTATGGCGAATTAACCATGGTATATCATCGTGTTTGGCAATGAAGTAGGAGATTCGTGAGGTGATCAACGTTGAGCGTAAAAATAGCTTCCAGCTGCGCCTGTCGCGGCGATTGAAAGAGGAAACCTCGCATACGCTCGATGTCTACTTATTCGTGCCCAAAGAGCTTGGATTGAGCACCCACGTCATCTCCGAAGAGGCATTTTACCATGGCGCGATCAGCGTCTCGCGAACCTACTACAGCGACGAGTACCACCTGCCGCTGGTGCACAGTCGGCTCGCCAGCCGCAATCAGCTAGGCAGCGACTCTTACCGCTTGAGCCTTAGCCTTTACGCCTACCAATACGTGGGAGCACTGGAGCGCACCACGCAAACGCTGCTCTCCGACGCCCGCAAGCTGCGTCGTGAACCGAGCGATGACCCCGCCGCCTGGCAAGAGAAAGCCGACGCGCTGAGCGAGCAGCTCGCCGAGATGAGCGATCTGAGCGACGGCATTCTCAAACGCCTGCGGCGCAACCCACCCAGCGACGAACGGCTCTACAAGTACTTTGCCAATATCGATAACTACCTCTCTTGGTTCACGGAGCAGCAGCTATTGGCGCTCGTTGCCCACATGCCGAGGGGAGGGGCGTTCAGCGAGATCAAGCGGCGCTTCATTACCATTTGCCAGCGCGAAGGGGAGTACCGAGAGGCCCAGGAGTATAACGCCGAGCGGGTGGTGGACGACCCGACCCGCATGTCGAATAAAATGCGTCTGCTACGGCGGCTCATCGAACACCCCATCACCCTCAAGCAGCGAGCCCTGGAGCTGGGCAGCGGCGAACAAAAGGCAGTGAAAGCCCTGGCCACGGCGGTGGTGATGGCCTTCGTCTCGCTGGGCGTACTGCAACTGCGCAGCGCCTTGGGCGATATCACCGCGCTATTCGTACTGGCCATGGCGCTGCTCTATGCGCTGCGGGAGGTGTTCAAAGACGACCTGCGTAATACGCTATGGCGTTGGCTGCGCCGTGGCCGCCCCAAATGGCGCCGCCAGTACATCGACCCCACCCGTAACGCCCTGGTGGGGCGGCAGCTTGAGTGGTTCGACTACAAACGCTACGCCGCGCTGGATCGTGACATTCAACAGATGCGACGGCGCACCGTCGCCCAGCGGGACGAAGTGGTGATGCACTACCGCTCCAGCTCGCACATGTCGCCCACCCGTTTTCTCAGCGGTTACGAACACACCCGCGAAACGCTGCATATCGACCTCTCGATGCTGACTCGCCTAATGAGCAAAGAGAAGCACCACATCTACCGTTTAAAAGAGGGCCAAGCGGTGCGGGAAAGCGTCGAGCGCCGCCATCTTTTTAATCTAGTGGTGCGCGAAACCGGCAGTGAAGATTCTCCCTACCTTGCCCGTTGGAAAGTCGCGGTGAGCCGCTCGGGCATCGTGGATGTCGAGCAAGTGGCCGAAAACCGCGATGACTAATCGCTTCTTGTGTCGTTGAATGCGACTAAAAGCTAATAAGTAAACGTTTACTCTAATAACGTAAACGTTTACTTTTTTGCCCAGGCGCCGGTCGAAACGGCTGGTGAAGTGATACACGAACACGCTTGGGAGAGAGCGATGACACTACGAGTCACCGTGTGGGGCGAAAACGTCCACGAGCAAACCAACGAGGTGGTAGCACGCATTTACCCAACCGGCATGCACCAGTGCATCGCCGATGGGTTGAATGAGTCAGAGGCGCTGTCCGCCACCGCCGTCACGCTGCAAGACCCAGAGCAAGGTCTTAGCGAGGAGACGCTGGAGAATACCGACGTGCTTCTGTGGTGGGGCCATGCCGCCCACGGCGACGTGCTGGAAGAGACCGTTGATCGGGTGCAAAAACGCGTGCTGCAGGGCATGGGCTTGATCGTGCTGCACTCCGGCCACTACTCCAAAATCTTCAAACGGCTGATGGGGACTACCTGCTCGCTGAAATGGCGGGAAGCCGGCGAGCGTGAGCGCCTTTGGGTCGTGAATCCTGGGCACCCCATCGTGCAAGGTCTGGGGGATTATCTAGAGCTGCCCCATACCGAAATGTACGGCGAGCCCTTCGCGGTGCCGAATCCGGATGAGGTGATTTTCATCAGCGCCTTCGAGGGTGGCGAAGTATTCCGCTCCGGCCTGACCTACAAGCGTGGCAACGGCAAGATTTTCTACTTCCGCCCCGGCCATGAAACCTACCCGATCTACTACGACGAGCAGGTGAAACGGGTGCTCAAAAATGCCGTTGTCTGGGCACAGCCGGAAGGCTCCCGTTGGATCGATAGCTGCCCCAACGTGCCCGCCGACCAGGCGCCCAACCCGGTCGAGATCAAAGGTGAAAGCTTGCACAAACCCGGCGAGGAGGGCTTCAAATGATTCGTATCGCAATTATTGGCGCAGGCAGCATGGCGGGCGAACACGCCAAGCACTATGGCCGCATCGAAGGCGTTGAGGTCGTGGCGGTTTGCGATCGCGACTATCCCAAAGCCCAGGCGTTTGCCGAGCGCTACGGCATTGCCGATGTGTATCAAGACTTGGACGCCATGTTGGCCCGGGACGATATCCACGCGGTGAGCAACGTCACCCCGGATGGCGTGCACAAGGTCACGTCGCTGGCTGCCATTGCCGCAGGTAAACACATTCTGTGTGAAAAGCCCCTAGCCACCAACGCCGAGGATGCCCATGAGATGGCCGCCGCCGCCCAGGCCGCCAACGTCATCAACATGGTCAACTTGAGCTACCGGGACGCCCCTGCCATTCAGCACGCCCGCGCACTCGTCACCGGCGGCGCCATTGGCACCGTGCGCCATGTGGACGCCAGCTACCGCCAAAGCTGGCTGGTGAGCAACGCCTGGGGCCGCTGGGATCAGGAGAGCCAATGGCTATGGCGGCTCTCGGAAGCCCACGGCAGCAAAGGCGTACTGGGGGATGTGGGTGTACACATCGTCGATTTCGCCAGCTTCCCAGTGGGGGACATCACCCGCGTCAACTGCGAACTCACCTGCTTCGATAAAGCGCCGGATAACCGCATTGGCGACTACGTGCTGGACGCCAACGACACCGCGCTGATGCGCGTACGCTTTGCCAACGGTGCCATGGGTACTATCCAAGCGACCCGCTGGGCCACTGGCCACCACAACTCGTTAACGCTGAGCGTTCACGGTGATAAAGGCGCCATCCGCGTGGATCTGGATGCCTCCAAAGACGAGGTACAGGTGTGCCTGAACGACGATGTGCATCCTGCCCGCTGGAGCACGGTCAAGGCGCCGCCCACGCCCAGCATTTATCAGCGCTTCATCGAGAGCATTCGCACGGGCGAGAACGACCAGCCCGATTTTGCTCGCGGTGCGGCCATTCAAACCGTGCTAGACGCCTGCTTTGTGTCCAGTCTGGAAGATCGCAGCATGGCGATTGCCAGCTAACGAGCACGTTGCAACACGCATCTTTAAACGTACGACACCCAATAACAAAATGAGGACGCGACGATGCGCCAACCACTGAAAACACCGCTGCTACTGCTGACCCTGCTGCCCACGGCGCTGCCTGCCATGGCCGCCGAAATTACCGTTGCCTGCGGCGACGGTGGGGCGGCGGATTTCTGCCCCGAGCTCTCCCAGCGCTGGGCCGAGGCCAACGGCCACCAGGTCAATATCGTCACCACGCCTGCGTCGGCCACCGAAAAACTGTCGCTCTACCAACAGCTGTTGGGCAGCCAATCCCAGGATGTCGACGTGCTGATGGTGGATATCGTCTGGCCGGGCCTGCTGGCCGAGCATCTGGTGGATTTGAACGATTATCTGCCGGAAGGTGCAGCAGAAGGCTTTATCCCCTCGCTGATGGAGAACAACACCGTGCAGGGCAAGCTGGTCGCACTGCCGTGGTTTACCGACGCCGGGCTGCTCTACTACCGTCATGATCTGCTCGAGCAGTATGACGCCGAGGTGCCAACTACCTGGCAAGCGATGACCGACACCGCCCGACGCATTCAAAACGCCGAGCGGGAAGCGGGTAACGAGCGCATGCATGGTTTCGTCTTTCAAGGGCGCGCTTACGAAGGGCTGACCACCAACGCGCTGGAGTGGGTGGCGAGCTACGGCGGCGGTACGTTCGTGGATGCCGAGGGGCAGGTCACGGTGAACAATCCCCAGGCGGTGGAAGCGCTGGCGTTAGCGGCTTCTTGGGTGGGGGATATCAGTCCAGAAGGTGTGCGTAACTACATGGAAGAGCAGGCTCGCGGCGTTTTCCAGGCGGGCAACGCGGTGTTCATGCGTAACTGGCCCTACGTGTGGTCGCTGGGCCAAGCGGACGGCACGCCGATTCAGAACAAATTCAGCGTGGCGCCGCTGCCCAGCGGGCCAGAGGGCGAGTCCGTCGCGACGCTGGGCGGCTGGAATTGGGCGGTGTCCCGCTATTCGGATGAGCCCCAGGCCGCCGCTGACCTGGTGGCTTATCTCACCGCTGAAGCGCAGCAAAAAGCCCACGCCATCGAGTTTGGCCGCAACCCCACGCGCCCAGCGCTGTACGAAGACGACGAGGTACTGGCCGCGCATCCGTTCATTGGAGAACTGTATGAAACGGTGATGAACGGCGTACCGCGTCCGGCCAGCGTCACCGGCGATGCCTACCCGCGAGTCTCCAACGCGATCTTCAACCGCGTGCACGATGCGCTGTCCGGCAGCGTCACGCCGGAGCAGGCGGTGCAGCAGTTGGATAGCGAGCTGGCGCGACTGGGACGGCGTGGCTGGTAGCGCGAGCGGCGTTAGCGTCCGTGCATTCAGCGCTTTTCGGCCCCGCTTTTTGTACAATCAGGGCCCGACTGGCTGAGGCATGGCATGAAACAGAACAAACCGAGTGCACAAACCGCCACCATTCGTGAAATTGCCCGGCGTGCCGAGGTCTCGATTGCCTCGGTAAGCCGGGCGCTGAACGGCAAGCCGGGGATCAGCGACGCGCTGCGCGACAAGATTCTCAACATCAGCCGCGAAGTGGCCTATCAGCCCAGCGCGGCAGCCCGGCAGCTCATCAGCGGCAAAGCCGCTGTCGTAGGAATTTCCCTTGGGCGGCAGGATATCGAGCTGCGCCCCTACTATATTCTGCTCTATCAGCACCTGACCGTCGCGCTGCACCAGCAGGGTATGGTGCCGATCTTCTTTCATCACGACCAAACCCATGAGCTGCCCGAACGGGCGGGCGCCGCGATTTTGTTAGGGGAAACCGGGGAGGACGAGCGCCCAAGCGTACTGCGTGCGGCAGGCATACCGTTCGTGCGCATTGGCAATGCGGGGGAGGGCTTTTCGGTGGCCCCGGACGATGTCTCCGGGCTCTACCAGATCACTCAGCATCTGATCGAACAAGGGCGAACGCGTATTGCCTTCGTGGGCGGGGAGTTAGACGTGCCGCGCCCCCACAGCCGCCTTTCCGGCTATCAACACGCGATGGCCGAGGCGGGGCTGAGCGAGCAGCTGCTGAACCTGCCCCATCGGTTTACCTCCGACTCCCTGACCAGCTACCGCCATCTCAATCGCTTTCTCAATCAGGAAGGCGCTGAGCAGCTACCGTTCGATGCGCTGGTCTGCGCCACTGACGAGCTGGCACTCGGCTGTGTCGCCGCGCTGGAAGATCGCGATATTCGTGTGCCCGAAGACGTGGCCGTTACCGGCTTTGACGACCTGCCTACCCTAGCCACCGGATTAACCACCGTTCGCCAGGATATTGCGGCCATTGCGGCGATGAGTGTCGAGCTATTGAGCGAAGCGCTGGCGGGAAAAGCGCCCCGGCACGTCTCGCTGCCGGTGGCGCTAGTGCTGCGGGAAAGTGGTTAGTGCGGGCTTAGTGCCTAGTTTGAAATGGATATTGATGGCGGTTGAACTAACAATGCGCTCTACATTTGAAACCACCAGCGCCAACCCGCAGCGCAAAGCATACCCATGGCAATCGATACCATCGGGCTTCTCAATACTACCGCCATCGTACCCGCCGCAATGGCTGCGAGCCGAACGCCGCCGTCACCATGTACGATGATGGGCGTAATAACGGCAATCAGCACTGAGCTAGACATGGCATCGACGAATTGCCGCACCCGAGGGCCTAGCGGTACATGCGACATGACCATTAGCCCCAGCACTCTGGAGCCATAAGCAATGACTACCATTAGCGTGATGGCTATCAACGAATGCCACACTGATGATGAACTCATGAGGCGCTTTCCCTGAACCAGCGTCCAGGCAATAGCGCGGCTACCACGCCACCAGTAATGGCACCCACCATCACATGTAGGTAAGGCGGCAACCACCAGTGCGCCATTAATGCACTCGCCGCTGCGGCTAGCCAGGGCAGGGCCATCACTGCTCTAGGGTTGCCACCCACAACGATCATCAGCAGAAAGCACAGCATAATAACATCAAGGCCGAAGCGTTCTGGCTCGGTAATGCCTCCGCCAAAGGCTAGCCCTACCGCCGTGCCGACGACCCAGGAGCCCCACAACGCGATCCCACCACCTAGAAGAATGCCCAGGTTTCGCTCACCGCGCTGATACTCGCCCAGTGCCATCGCCCAATTGGAGTCTGTCAGCAGAATCACCATCGCGAATTGCTGGCGTTGAGGTAACGCTTTGAGCCAGGGGTAGAGCGCCGCGCTCATTAGCATATGCCGAGTGTGAATCGCGAGCGTGACCGCTGCCAGAGCAAGCAGTGGCAGAGGCGAATGCCACATCTCTAGGGCCGCAAATTGCGATGGCGCCGCGAAGACAAAAAGGCTCATTAACATCGCCTCCCAAGCGGCCAGTCCTTGGTGCACGGCGGCAACGCCAAACGCCAATCCAAAAGCGATGGTAAAAAACGCCAAAGGGAGCATCATGCGAATCCCTCGCCAGGTGCCCGCTTTATCAAGCCGAGTGGGATTTTCCTTTACTTTCATTACTTAACCTTTCTCCGCGAAACTGGTCATGTTAAAAACAAACAGGCCTGCTTGTTTTTTTATTATTTGAAGTCTAGATTAAATTATGAACACGCTCCATAGCTGGTGACGTGTCAACGAGATGAAACAATACAACAGAAAAAAGCAGCCGATTAATCGGCTCGGGAAACTATATGAAATTTACTCGTAATACGCTGACACTCGCTGTTGCGGCGCTGGTCTTGCCTGCCGTTGCTTCTTCGGCCCATGCCGCAACCTCCTTCATTGCCAATTCGTTCTACGACCAGCAACACCCTCACTCCCGTTACGGTTACATCGAGTGGGCAGAAATGGTCAAGGAACTCTCGAACGGCGAACTGCAGCCGGAAGTTTATACAGGTACCGTACTGCTGGCACCGCGGGCTAACCTGCAGGGTATCCAAGATAACGTGGTTCAGGTGGCTCACCATGCCGCTATTTACACGCCTTCTGAAATGCCGGTAGCGAATGCCGTGCAGGAGTTGGGCTTTAACTATGATGACCCGCTGGTTGGCATTCTGGCAGTGACAGACTTCAGCCTGAATAATCCCACTCAGCTAGCCGAGTGGGAGGAGCTGGATATTGTCTACCTGGGTGCTTACAACACGCCTTCTTATGTGCTGTTCTGCCGCGAGCCCGTCCGCAATATTGACGAGCTACGGGGTAAGCGTATTCGTACTGCAGGCTCGACTGTTTCTGCCTGGGTCGAACAGGCGGGAGGAACGCCGGTTAATGTGCCTTCCAGTGAGATGTACAGTGGTCTTGATCGAGGGTCATTGGATTGCGCAACGAATGCACCTAATGACTTGATCGACCGGTCTCTTTGGGAGGTCGCCGAGCACACCACGCTGCTGCCGACAGGCATGTATTGGTCTGGCCCTCAGTGGGGTTTCAACTCGGGCTTTTGGGCTAGCCTCAGCGATGAAGAGCGCGATGTCTTTAAAGAAGCGACGGCCAACGCAATGACACGCATGATCGTCCAGTTCCTCAATGCCTCTGAATCCGCGCTGGAAGAAGCCGCTGCCCATGGCAACAACATCTACGAGCCCGAAGAGGATCTGATGGCTTCCGTGGAGGCTTTCCGCGATGAGGCCTTGGCCAATGTCTACGATAAAGCCCGTGATGAGTACGGTGTTGAAGATCCCGAAGCGCTGATTGATGATTTTATCGCGACCTACGAAAAGTGGGATGCCTTAATCAGCGAAGTTGATCGCGAAGACGGAGAGGCCTTGGCCGAACTGGCCATGGAAGAGATCTACAATAAGCTTCCTGCTGACTACGGAATCTATTAATACGGCAATACTGAGGCCGCCTCTTTGAGGCGGCCTGGGCCAAATAAGGGTTCGCTATGACGAAGCGACAGAATCAAGAAGAACGCTCACGCCAAACCCAGGCTCGGGTGACCCAAGCGACTATCGAGTGCATTCTCGCGAAGGGCATTCGTGCCACTTCAACCGTGGATGTCGCGCGTCAGGCGGGCGTGTCCCGTGGCGCTTTAGTTCACCATTACCCCTCCAAAACATTGCTGATGCAGGCGGCGCTCGAGGATTTGCTGAGTCGCGAAGTGGAAAGCGTAAGGGAGATGGCCGTAAAGGTTAAAGCAGGGGAGCTTAACTTTGACAGCTTGCTTAAAGCGCTACATGAGCATTTCAAAGGTGACCTATACATGGTGACTCTCGAATACCTTACAAATGCCCGAACCGACCCCGATATCATGAAAGTGCTGGTACCGCTGGCCGCAAAGTTCAATGACTCATTGGAGCAGATTTGGGAGCAGTTGGTCGCCAGTTCCAAGCACACCTCACATCAGAATCGCGTCGCCCTGAACGCCACTTTGTGCATGATGCGAGGTATGGGGGCGCAAAGCATTTGGCGTGATGACCCCGAACTCTACCGCGACATGCTGCTGTTCTGGAAAGAAACCCTGTTAGAGCTGGGTTTTTCTGCCCCGGATCCGAAAAGGAGTGAGCCCGTATGATGGCCAAATATGTCGAATCACTAAGCCAGTGGGTCGCCAAAAGTGCTATGGTGCTGGCGGCCCTCTTTCTGGTGCTAATGGCGCTGCATGTCTCACTGGACGTAGGGCTGCGCTACTTATTCGGAAAGTCCTTTACCGGCACCCTGGAGTTTGTCTCATTTTATTACATGGTCGCCGTCGTCTTTCTGCCGCTTGCTTATGTGGAGCTTCAGCGTGAACACATCAGCGTGGATGTGCTGGTAGGCAGGTTTCCGCCTAGTGCCCAACTGGTACTTTACCTGTTTGCCAGCACCCTTGGGCTCCTCTATTTCGGCATGCTCTGTTATCAGAGCTATCTTGATGCGGTTCGCGCCACGGTTCGAATGGAAACTGCCATGGCCAACTTTACCTTCTATCTATGGCCCAGTCGTTGGGCGTTACCGGCTGGCTTTGCAGCCATGTGCCTGGCCATTCTCGCCAACATGATTAAGGCGCTGCAACAACGCCGAGCCTTCTAGGAGTTTCCTAATGAGTAATATCGAGATAGGTGTGGCAGGCATTGCCATCGCCTTGGCCCTTATCGCCCTGCGCGTGCCAATCGGCGTGGCACTGGGATTAGTGTCGATCATCGGCATTGGCGAAATGACCAGCATGCGCGTGGCCTGGGGCATGATTTCTGCCACGCCGTTTGATTTTGCAGGTACCTGGGAGCTGACCGCAGCACCTATGTTTCTGTTTATGGGCTATTTGTGCACCAGCACCAACATGACCCAAGGCCTGTTTCATGCCATGCGTCTGTATCTTGCGCGCTTGCCTGGCGGTCTGGCTGTTTCCAGTGTCATGGCCTCTGCCTTCTTTGCCGCCGCCTCAGGCTCTAGCGTAGCAACATCGGCGGCCATGTCACGGATTGCCGTGCCCGAAATGCTCAAGCATCATTACGATAAGGGGTTGGCCACTGGTACCGTCGCCGCCTCTGGAACACTAGGCTCGCTGATTCCCCCAAGCGTGTTGCTGGTTCTCTATGGCGTTTATGCCCAGGTGTCGGTGGGGCAACTGTTTATGGCGGGATTCATTCCCGGTGTACTTTCAGCGCTGCTCTACATTGCCATGATCATGGTGCGCACCAAGCTTAATCCCAACCTGGCGGGCAACACCGATGTACGCTCTAGCTGGGACGAGAAGTGGGATGCCTTTAAGCATATCTGGCCGTTGCCGCTGCTGATCGGCTCAGTTCTTGGCGGGATTTTTCTGGGTATTTTCTCACCTACCGAAGCGGGGGCTGTGGGTACTTCCATTGCAGCTCTGATTGCCTTGGCGCGGCGCACGCTAACCTTTTCAGCCATTCGGGAAGCGCTGATTCGCACGGCGGTGAGCACGGCAAGCATTTTCATTATTCTCATCGGGTCGCTGTTTTTCACCCGTTTTCTAGCCATGAGCGGCGTACCCGCCGCCTTTTCCGAGTTGATTCTCGGTGTTAGCACGGAGACCTGGTGGATCATTCTCGCGGTAGCCCTGATTTATCTAGTGCTGGGTATGTTTATCGACTCCATTGGCCTGCTACTGCTTACTCTGCCGTTGATTTTGCCCTTAGTAGAGGGTGCTGACCTTAACTTGATCTGGTTCGGGATCATCGTCGTCAAGCTGCTTGAAGTGGGGTTGGTCACTCCGCCTATCGGGCTGAATGTGTATGTCATTAAAGGTGCCTTGGGCAATAGTGTCACCCTGTCTGAAGTGTTCAAGGGCGTCACTTGGTTCATCGTCATGGATATTGTTGCCCTGTTGCTGATTGTGCTGATTCCAGCGCTTTCGCTTTACCTTCCGCAAAAGATGTTTTAACGCCACTCTCACAAGAACACTCAAAAGGAATACTTATGACAACTACACGCTTTATTAATGCCAACGTTATCGACACGCGCAACGGAAAGGTACTCGCCAACCAGCAGGTGCGCATTCAGGACGGCCGTATCACCGATGTTAGCGATTCGCCGCTAGAGGACAGTGATGATCAAGTCATCGATATTCAGGGCCACTTCCTGATGCCCGGCTTGGTTGATTCGCATGTTCACGTTACGGCAATCACACCCAATTTTGCACTGCTTGAGACGCTCTCGCCTTTCTATGTCGGTGCCAAATCAAGCGAGCTGCTGGAAGCTATGTTGATGCGCGGATTCACTACCGTGCGCGATGCCGGTGGAGCAGATTATGGACTTGCCAAAGCGGTAGACGAAGGCGCTCTGGTCGGTCCGCGCATCATGTACGCAGGGAATGCACTCTCCCAGACCGGTGGCCATGCTGATATGCGCGGCCCAGGGCAGCAAACCTTTGAGGGCTGCTTCTGCTGTGCGGGGTTAGGTCGCGTTTGCGATGGTGTCAGCGAAGTGCGTCGGGCCGCTAGAGATGAAATTCGCAAGGGAGCCACCCAGATTAAAATTATGGCCTCAGGCGGCGTCTCTTCACCGACTGACCGTATCGACAGCACGCAATTTTCGCTTGAGGAAATTGACGCCATTGTGGAAGAGGCCACCGCCGCAAATATTCATACCATGGCACATGCTTATACGGCTCGGGCAATCAACCGGCTTATCCCAAGAGGCGTCAAGACTATCGAGCACGGTAACCTAATGGACGAAGAGAGTTGCCGACTATTTCTTGAGCACAACGCCTACCTAACGCCGACGCTTTGCACCTATGATGCTTTAGCGAAGGAGGGTGTAGAGGCGGGGATGGCCGAGCACTTACAGCGCAAGGTTTATGATGTTTTGGATGCTGGCGGCAAAGCATTGGAAATGGCTCAACGGTATGGCGTTAAAATGCTTTACGGCTCTGATCTGCTTGGTCGGATGCAGCGCCATCAGCTCAACGAATTCCATTTGCGTAAAGATGTGGTGCCCAGCGACGAGCTGATTCGTGCTGCAACCAGCCATGCCGCCGACGCCTATGGGCACACAGGCGATTTTGGTGAGATCATTCCGGGGGCGAGAGGGGATGTGATAGTGCTAAAAAATAACCCTCTTGAGGACATTACTGTGCTTACAGATCCGGATTGTCAGCTTTTATTTATTATGAAAGCTGGCGCTGTCTATAAAAATAATCTTTAGTATGGAAAGAGTTAGAGGGGGTAGGATTTGATAAAGATGATGCTACTTTGAGAAGTACAGCCGCGATGGCTTAATGCGAACTCTAATCTTTATATAAAATATATGAGCACTAAAAAACGGGCAGATAATTGCCCGTTTTTTTCAAGTGCTTTTGCATCACCGTTCCGGCAGCTGCTCCGGCCCAAAAGCATCGGGCAGCAGGCTGTCCATGGTGTAGGTTTTTAGCACGTCACCCTGCTTGGAGAGCACCATGATTTGCGTGCTGGGGGTGGCGAACTCGCGAATGCGCTGGCGGCAGTCGCCGCAGGGCGTGCAGAGATGCTCGCCAGGGCCCATCACGTACACCTTGGCAAGCTCGCGCTGGCCAGCGGTAATCATGGCAGAAATGGCCGAGGCTTCGGCGCATAGCCCTTTGTAGTGGGCCACTTCCACGTTACTACCGGCAAACTGCTGACCATCTGGGCACTCCATGACGGCAGCGACCGGGTGGTTGGAGTAGGGCGCGTAGGCGTTGCCCAGGGTGGTCAACAGCGTGTCTACCAGGGCCTGATCCGCACGGCTCATGACGTTATCCTCTCAGTGGGCGCTTGTTCCCAAGCGGTTAAGCGTTGGCAGCGTCGTCGCGCAGAACGGTGTCGAGCGCAATCACCATCATGTCATTGAAGGTGGTTTGACGGTCGGCGCTGGAGAGCGAGTCGCCTTTCAGAATGTGGTCAGACACGGTGCAGATGGTCAGTGCGCGGGCACCGAACTCGGCAGCTACGCCGTACAGGCCAGCGGCTTCCATCTCGACGCCGACAATGCCGTAGCGCTTCATCAGCTCGGCCATGTCGGTTTGCGGGTTGTAGAACAGGTCCGCTGAGAAGATGTTGCCGACTTTGACCGGCACGTTCTGCGCTTTGGCGGCCGCAACGGCGTGGCTGGTCAGCTCGAAATCGGCGATGGCAGCGAAGTCGTGGTCGTTGAAGCGCATGCGGTTCACTTTGGAGTCGGTGCAGGCG
The DNA here is from genome assembly GCF_024124605.1 of Halomonas sp. CnH100-B. Taxonomy (NCBI): domain Bacteria; kingdom Pseudomonadati; phylum Pseudomonadota; class Gammaproteobacteria; order Oceanospirillales; family Halomonadaceae; genus Halomonas; species Halomonas sp. CnH100-B. The sequence continues at coordinate 240,542 of NZ_JAMXRX010000002.1, forward strand.
CCCATGCCAATCACCACGTCGCGCACGTTGACATCGTCGCGTACCGCGCCGCAGGAGCCGACGCGAATGATCGACTTGACGCCGTAATCGGTAATCAGCTCTTTGGCGTAAATGGAGACGGAAGGAATACCCATACCGTGGCCCATTACGGAAATCTCGCGGCCTTTATAAGTGCCGGTGTAGCCGAACATATTGCGCACATCGTTCACTTGGCGCACGTTCTCCAGGTACGTATCAGCGATGTACTTGGCGCGCAGCGGGTCGCCGGGCATCAGTACGGTATCGGCGAAATCGCCCTTTTCGGCATTGATATGTGGGGTAGCCATGAGACACTCCTCTGCAAAAATTAGTAGCCAGAACCACCCTAGGCGGGGGCGCTGTAAACCCTTCCCTGGGCGCTACTTTCGCCATCTGACCGCCATGGATGGCGGAAATGCCGGAATTGTTGGGAACACTTTCCGGCCCTGGCGAAAGCCCCCCCGCTACGGGTTGATGCTGGCTGTGCACATTAGCGTGCAAATAATGGGTGATCGGCCTTTATGCCGCGTTCGGTAAAAAGCTCTCGCCATCGGCCATGGCATCGACGGCGAAGAACGCCGCGAGGGTTTGGCCAATGTCGGCGAAGGTGCCGCGCTCGCCCAGCGGGCCGGGGGTGAAGCCTGCGCCGCGTACCATGATTGGCACGTATTCGCGGGTGTGCTCGGTTCCTTCCCAACTGGGGTCGCAGCCGTGGTCGGCGGTGAGCAGCAGCAGGTCGTCGTCGTTAAGGGCGGCGAGCAGCTCCGGCAGGCGGGCATCGAAGTGCTCCAGCGCAGCGGCGTAGCCCGGCACGTCCCGGCGGTGCCCATAGACCGAATCGAAATCGACGAAGTTGGTCATGATCATGGTCGGGCGGTCGCTGGTTTCGTTGGCGGTTCGCGCCACTTCTGCCAGGGTGGCCTCCATCAACGCGTCGTGGCCGCTGGCTTTGACCTTGTGGGTAATGCCGCAGTGGGCGTAGATGTCGGCGATCTTGCCAATCGACACCACTTCACCGCCGGCTTCAGCCAGCTTTTGCAGCACGGTGGGGGTCGGCGGCTCGATGCTGTAGTCGCGGCGATTGCCGGTGCGGGCAAAGCTTTGGCTGTCGTCGCCGATAAACGGGCGGGCGATGACGCGGCCAATGTTGTACGGCTCCAGCAGTTCGCGCACGGTTTCGCACAGGGCGTAGAGGCGCTCTAGGCCAAAGTGCTCTTCGTGGGCGGCAATCTGGAACACGGAGTCCGCCGAGGTGTACACGATAGGTTTGCCTGTGGCGATATGTTCTTCGCCCAGGCGGGCAATGATTTCGGTGCCCGAGGCGTGGCAGTTGCCGATTACGCCGGGCAGGTCTGCCTGCTCGACGATGCTGTCCAACAGCGCTTGGGGAAAACTATCGGTTTTGTCACTGAAGTAACCCCAGTCGAAGCGCACTGGCACACCGGCAATTTCCCAGTGGCCGGAAGGGGTGTCTTTCCCGCTGGAGATCTCTTTGGCGTGGGCGTAAGCGCCGTTCAACTGCTCGGGCAGGCTGACGCCTTCCGCCACGCTGCCGGTGGCATCCCGGTGGGCGTGGAACAGGCCGAGCGCGGCCATATTGGGGAGCTTCAACGGGCCGGAACGCTCGGCGGTATCCGCTTCGCCACGGGCGCAAGCAGCGGCGATGTGGCCCAGGGTGTCGGCACCCTGGTCGCCAAAGGTCGCGGCGTCTGGCGCGCTACCGATTCCAAAAGAGTCGAGTACTAAGACAACGGCACGACGCATTAGGCTTCTCCTCGGAAGGTCTCTTGCAGCAGGGTGTCGGCGGTGGCCTCGGCGTCACCGAGGGTGACCGCCGCGCGTAGCTGGGCGGCGGCACGAGCGGCGGCCTCTTCGGTGCGGGCGTGGACGATAGCCAGCGGGCGCTGGCTATCCACACGGTCGCCGATCTCGACGATATCGCTAAAGCCGACGCTGTGATCGACGCTGGCGTCGTTACGCAGGCGACCGCCGCCCAGTTCCACTACGCTCATGCCCACGGCGCGGGTATCGAAGCGCTGGACGATGCCGCTCTGCTCGGGGTACACCGCTTGAATCACCGGGGCGGTGGCCAGGTAGCTGTCCGAGCGCTCCATAAAGTCGGCAGGGCCGCCCAGTTCGCGCACCATGCGAGCGAAGACTTCCGCCGCCGCGCCAGAGGTGAGCGCTTTATCCAGCTTGGTGAGGGCTTCTTCGCGGTTGGCCACCAGTTTGCCCGCAATCAGCATCTCAACGGCGAGTTCGCGGGTGACTTGCATCACGCGGCTGTTGGAGCGCTCGCCGCGCAGTAGCGCCAGGGTTTCGACGATTTCTACCGCGTTACCGGCACAGGGGGCCAGCGGCTGGCTCATATCGGTGAGCAGCGCAGTGGTGGGCGTGCCCGCTTGGGTCGCGACGTTGGCGATACTTTTCGCCAGCTCGCGGGATTTTTCCGGAGTGGGCATGAACGCGCCGCTGCCGACCTTAACGTCCATGACCAGAGCGTCCAGGCCGGAAGCCAGCTTTTTACCCAGGATGGAAGCGGTAATCAGCGGAATGGATTCCACGGTGGCGGTCACGTCACGCACGCCGTAGATGCGTTTATCCGCCGGGGCGAGGTTGCCGGTTTGGCCGATGATCGCCACGCCGGTGGATTTTACGACATCGCTGAAGCGCTCGGGCGCGGGGTAGGGGTCGTAACCGGGGATTGATTCCAGCTTATCCAGCGTGCCGCCGGTGTGGCCCAGGCCACGGCCAGAAATCATCGGCACGAACGCGCCGCAGGCGGCGACCCACGGGCCGAGCACCAGCGATACCAGGTCACCCACGCCGCCGGTGGAGTGTTTGTCCACAATCGGGCCGGGCAGGTTGAGCGAATCCCACTGCATCACGTGGCCGGAGTCCCGGGTGGCGGTGGTCAGCGCCACGACTTCTTCCCGGCTCATGCCGTTTAAAAACACCGACATGGTGAAGGCGCCAATCTGCGCGTCGCTAATGCGGTCGTCGGCGATGCCCTGTACGAAGGCTTTGATCTCTTCAGCGGGCAGCGGCTGGCCGTCGCGCTTCAGGCGAATCAGTTCTTGGGGGAGCAGGGCGTGGTGAGAAGCGTTAGACGGCATTTAGTAGCCTCCATTCGTCACGGCATCAGCATTGCCGTTTAGCGTGTTCAGTAAGTTATTCAGCAGGCTGGATGCACCGAACCGGAAGTGCTCGGGCGTGACCCACTGCGGGCCCATGATATCAGCGGCCAGCGCGAGGTACTCGGCGGCGTCTTCGGCGCTGCGTACGCCACCTGCGGCTTTGAAGCCAACGTCTTTGCCGCTGGCTTTAATCGCCTTGAGCATGATCTCGGCGGCTTCCAGGGTAGCGTTCACCGGCACTTTGCCAGTGGAGGTCTTGATGAAGTCCGCGCCACCTTCAATGGCCAGCTCGCTAGCGCGTTGGATAAGCGCAGGCGCTTTGAGTTCGCCAGATTCAATAATCACTTTTAGCTGCGCTTGTCCGCCGCAGGCGGCTTTACACATTTCTACCAGCTCGCGGCCGGTCTCTTCGTCGCCTGCCATTAGCGCGCGGTAGGGGAACACTACGTCGACTTCGTGGGCGCCAGACGCCACGGCTTCGCGGGTTTCACGGGCAGCACCCATGATGTCGTCGCCGCCGTGGGGGAAGTTAGTCACGGTGGCAATCTTGACTTGGCCGTCCAACTTGTGGGCACTCAGGGCGCGGGCGGCGGTGACGATGAACTGCGGATAAACGCAAACCGCCGCCGGGTTGCCGAACGGCGTCTTCACCTGCTGGCACAGCGCTTCAATCACGCTGTCAGTGTCGCTGTCGTTCAGGCTGGTCAAATCCATCAGCGTCAACGCTTGGCGAGCGGCTTGGGTGAGTTGGGCTTGAGTGAGCTGGGGGGAGGCAGTCGCGTTCATGAAATTCTCGCAAATCAATAAAAGACAAAACGGGCACTGCGAAAACATAGCAGCGCCCGTTGCATGGTGTCGTACTCGCTGCGTTACGCCGTGACGTTGCTCAGCGCAATGAAGAAGCCGGCGATGGAAGCAGACATCAAGTTAGAGAGCGTACCGGCCAAGACGGCTTTCACACCGAAGCGGGCAATCTCCTTGCGACGCGTGGGGGCAATGCTACCCAGGCCGCCCAGCAGAATCGCAATGGACGACAGGTTGGCAAAGCCGCACAGGGCAAAGGAGAGAATCGCCATGGTGTGCGGGGTCATCATCTGACCCGTTGCCGCCACCACCTGTTCCCCATCGATATAGGGGGCCAGGTTGATGTAGGCCACGAACTCGTTGACCACCAGCTTCTGGCCGATGAACGAACCCGCCAGGGTCGCCTCTTCCCAGGGCACGCCCAGCAGGAAGGCCAGCGGCGCAAACAGCCAGCCGAGAATCAGCTCAAGGCTCAGCGATTCAAAGCCGAACCAGCCGCCAACGCCACCTAAAATGCCGTTGATCAGCGCGATCAGGCCAATGAACGCCAGCAGCATCGCACCGACGTTGGCTGCCAGCATTAGGCCAGACGTTGCACCGGAGGCCGCTGCATCCAGCACGTTGGTGGGTTTGTCGTCCTGCTCTTTCAGCTCTTCATCGACCTTGGAAACGCTGTCGCTGTCTTCAGCGTCTTGGGTTTCCGGCATGATCAGCTTGGCGAACAGCAGGCCACCCGGCGCCGCCATGAAAGAGGCCGCGACCAAGTACTCCATCGGAATACCCAGCGCCGCGTAGCCCGCCAAAACGGAACCGGCTACCGATGCCAAGCCGCCACACATCACCGCAAATAGCTGCGAAGGCGTCATGCGGGCAATGAACGGACGCACCACCAGCGGTGCTTCGGTTTGGCCGACGAAGATGTTCGCTGTCGCGGAGAGCGATTCGGTACGTGAGGTGCCCAGTGCTTTTTGCAGCGCGCCGCCCAGAATCCGAATGACCCACTGCATGATGCCCAGGTAGTAGAGCACGGCAATCAGCGACGAGAAGAAGATGATGACCGGCAGTACCTTGATGGCAAACACGAAACCGACGTTTTCCACATCGGCCAAGCCGCCAAACAGGAAGCCGATACCGTCGTTGGCGTACACCAGTACCTGGCTAACGCCTGCCGAGATGGCCTGAAGCACCGCCTGGCCGAACGGCACGTACAGCACGAACGCGCCAATACCGGCCTGGATGGCGAAGGCACCCAGCACGGTGCGCAGCCGAATCGACTTGCGGTCGTAAGAGAAGATCAGGGCGATGGCCACCAGGGTGACCATACCAACCAAGCTCATGATGAGGGTCATGGGAGTACCTTCGGATCGTGAGGAGTGTGAGCGATTACAGTAAGTTCAACTTCACTGAGTAGATCATCGCGTTTTGATAAGCGTCCGGGGTGCCCAGTTTATTCTCTGAGTAGCGGTACTGCACGCCCGTCGTGATCAGATCGGACGGGTGCCACCACAGGCTCAGCGCACCGTTGGTACCGACGCTGCCTGCTTTGTCGCCCACGTAGTTCTGAGTCAGGTACTCGTCGTCGCGGCCGAAGGTCTGCTCGTGCCAGTTGGTCACGCTGAAGTTTTGGTTCAGGGCGGTAAAGTCGTAGCCTGCGACCCAGCCAGCCATGAAGCCGTTCATGCCGGTGTAGCTATTGCTCTGCACACGGGCTGCACCGATGAACGGTTTGAACCACAGGCCGTTGTCGAACGTGGTGCGATACCCCAAGCCGAGAATTTGGTCTTGCTCGCGAGACTCGTAGCCGTAGTCGCGGAAATCGTACAGGTGGGCATAAATCGACAGCGGGCTGTCGCCCAAGTAGATGTGAGAGGTCACTTTACCCGCAGTACGGAAGTTGTCTTTACCGCCGCTGGCTTGGTCGAACTGGTCGTTGGTCGGGTTCTCGAAATCGAAGAAGCCGTAGAATTCGCCCCAGCTAAAGCCGACGCCGCCTTCGATTTCAACGAACGTAAAGTCGCTTTTCGCCGCGTTGCTGGCGGTGCGTGCTTCGGTGCCGTTCGACCAGTCCAGGTAGTTGACTGAAACGTTGGCAAACGACCACAGACGGTCGAGGGTTTGCGGCTCGGCATCGTCGGCAAACGCAGGGGTTGCTACGGCAGCACTGGCCAGTAAAACGCCAGCGCCAAGCGTGACGAACGAAGAAGAACGAGAGTGGGATAGAGCAGTCATGGAAGCCTCAACAGGTTTGTATCTCGGGGCCAGAGGGGCTGGCGTTCCGACGTTATGGGTCGTGTGGGCTGGCGTTGATGTTAAAATTATAACATTGAGTGTTATTTTTTTAACGTTGATTTGCAAGTATTGTCACATCAACGCTATTTAAATGTGATAAGCGCATCATGTGCGGGTGATAAACGTGCGTAGCAGTGGAAATCAGCGAGGGGCTAGCTCAGCATAGAGCGCCTGGTAGGGCTTAGTGCTGATAACAAAATGAATCATAAGGAGATGCCGGACATGAACGATCGGAGCGCACAGCGCATGGCGATGTTGCAAGAAGCGTTGGCTAGCGGGGGAACGCTGCATCTTCGCGATGCCGCCGAGCTGTGCGGCGTCTCCGAAATGACCATTCGTCGGGATCTTTCAACGCAGCCGTCAGCCATTAGTCTGCTGGGTGGGCGGCTGGTGATGGCCAGCTACCCGGGCGTGACGCCGGTGTATGATTTGACCGAACAACAGGCGAGTCACTACCAAGTGAAGCAGCGGCTTTGCCAGCGTGCAGCCAGCTTTATCGAAGAGGGCGATACGCTGTTCATCGACTGCGGCTCCACACTGATTCCGCTGCTGGGCCAGCTCAGCCGCTTCCGCGAATTAACCGTAGTGACGTATGCGCTCAACGTGGCCAACGCCGTGGCCGGGTTGCCCAACGTGCGCCTGGTGCTGCTGGGCGGGCTGTTCTATGCCTCCTCCCAATCGTTTGGCAGCGACGGTATGGGCGCCGCCATCGAGCGCTTAGGCATTAACAAGGCGCTGATCTCTGCCGCAGGCGTGGATTGCGAACGAGGCGTAAGCTGCTTTCATTTTCATGAAGTCGGGCCCAAACAAGCGGCCATTGCCACGGCGATGCAGCGGCTGTTGGTGGTCGATGCCAGCAAATTTGGCGTGGTGCGCCCGGCCTATTTTGCCTCGCTGGAGGATTTCGATATCGTCGTCACTGACGATGAGCGAGCCCCTGGCCTGCTGGAGCGCCATCCACTGCCCACCTTGAGCGTCACGCTCGCCTAAACAGAGAGGATGCTGCTTGGCACCCAACGGGTGCGCAGGGTGCGGCATAACGTCTCTTTCTGATTGACCCAGATCAATAGAAAATACTTTAGTCTTAGTTGATGCACGCAAGGTGCACGGCCAAGGCTCGCCACCAACCCCATAAGGTGGCGCATATTTTTCCCGGAGCAACGCAGTTGCGCTCACTGTTCTGGGAAAAGTATGGGGTGATAGTTAGCTTGCTACTTAGTTGGCTACACGTCCGCCAAGCAGCAGGCTGTTTTAGACAACTCTCTGATGAGATCACACCATGCAACTACCTACCCACTGGCGCAGGCGAGGCACCTTTGTGCTCGTCGTATTGTGCTTGCTGTTAACGGGCTGCAGTTCTGCATTGCTGGATCCCAAGGGGCAGATTGGCGTCGAGCAACGCTCGCTGATTTTGACCTCCTTTGGGCTGATGCTGATCGTGGTCATTCCGGTCATCGTGATGACGCTGCTGTTTGGCTGGCGCTACCGGCGCAGTAACCGCGTCGCCAAGTATCTGCCGGACTGGGCGCACTCCAACGCCATCGAAGCGGCCGTTTGGACCGTGCCCTGCTTGATCATTGCCGTACTCGCCTTTCTCACCTTTAAAACCTCCCACAGCCTGGACCCCCACAAACCGCTGGAAAGCGACGTGGAACCCATGGAGATCCAAGCCGTCGCGCTGGATTGGAAGTGGCTGTTCATCTACCCCGAACAGGGCATTGCTAGCGTCAATGAACTGGCCTTCCCGGTAGATACCCCGGTGCGCTTCCGAGTGAGTTCTGGCTCGGTAATGAACGCCTTCTTCATTCCACGCTTAGGCAGCCAGATTTACGCCATGGCGGGCATGGATAACGACGTTCACCTGATTGCCGACGAAGAGGGCGTCTACCCCGGCCGTTCCACCAACTACAGCGGTGCTGGCTTCTCTGGGATGACCTTCGATGCCCACGTCACCTCTCCGGCGGAATTCGATGCCTGGGTGGAAAACGTGCGTGCGACTGATGACACCCTGACCTTCCCGGATGGTTACGAAGCCTTGGCGCAGCCGACGGAGTATCACCCGGTGGAGTACTTCTCGGCGGTCACGCCCGAGCTGTATGAGTCGATCGTCAGCAGCTTCCACAGTGGTGACGGCAGTGGGCACGGTGGTCATGCAAACCACGGTGACACCATCAGTGATACCCACGATAGCCATGGCGAATCCAGCGAGCTAGAGAGCGCCAGCGCTTCTCAACAGCAGGCCGCGATCGGCCACGTTACCAATCAGCATGCAGGTGATGACCACGCCTTGGGCGGCCATCCCACAAGCGTTGAAGCGGGGGGTTAAGCATGTTTGGAAAACTCACGTTAGAAGCAATTCCGTATCACGAACCGATCATTATGGTCGTTGCCGCCTTCATGGCGATTGGGGGTGCCGCGCTACTGGGCGCACTGACGTACTACCGTAAATGGGGCTGGCTGTGGAACGAGTGGTTTACCTCCGTCGACCACAAAAAGCTCGGCATCATGTACTTCGTGGTGGCCTTGGTCATGCTGCTTCGCGGCTTTGCCGATGCGATCATGATGCGGACGCAACTGGCCATGGCGGCCGGTGGGGCCGCAGGTTATCTCCCTCCTGAACACTACGATCAGATCTTTACCGCCCACGGCGTGATCATGATCTTCTTCGTTGCGATGCCCATGGTCATCGGTCTGATGAACCTGGTGGTGCCCCTGCAAATCGGCGCCCGCGACGTTGCTTTCCCGTTTTTGAATAACCTGAGTTTCTGGCTGTTCGCCGTGTCGGCGATTTTGGTCAATATTTCCCTCGTGGTAGGGGAGTTCGCCAAAACCGGCTGGCTCGCTTACGCGCCTTTATCGGGGATAGAGTTTAGCCCTGGGGTGGGGGTCGATTACTGGATATGGGCACTGCAAATATCCGGGATAGGCACCACGCTCACCGGCATCAACTTCTTCGTTACCATTCTGAAAATGCGCACCAAAGGCATGACCCTGTTCCGCATGCCGATTTTTACCTGGACGTCGCTGTGCGCCAACGTCCTGATCATTGCCTCGTTCCCGATTCTGACCGCGACCATCGCGCTGCTAACGCTTGACCGCTACTTCGGTATGCACTTCTTCACCAATGACTTTGGCGGCAACATGATGATGTACGTCAACCTCATTTGGGCCTGGGGTCACCCGGAAGTGTACATCCTGATTCTGCCGGCCTTTGGCGTGTTCTCTGAAGTCATCGCCACCTTCGCGCGCAAGCGTCTGTTTGGTTACAAAACCATGGTCTGGGCCACGGTGGCCATCACGCTGCTGTCGTTTATCGTGTGGCTGCACCACTTCTTCACCATGGGTGCTGGTGCCAACGTGAACGCCTTCTTCGGCATCATGACAATGATCATTGCCATCCCCACCGGGGTGAAGGTGTTCAACTGGCTGTTTACCATTTTCCGCGGCAGCCTTGAGCTGACCTCGCCGGTGCTGTGGACCCTTGGCTTCATCATCACCTTTACCCTAGGCGGTATGACCGGCGTGATGCTGGCGCTCCCGGCGGCTAACTTCGTGCTGCACAACAGCCTGTTCGTCATTGCCCACTTCCATAACGTGATCATTGGCGGCGTGGTATTCGGCATGATGGCGGGCCTGACCTACTGGTTCCCCAAAGCGTTCGGCTTCACGCTGAGCGAGAAGTGGGGCAAGCGCTCGTTCTGGTGCTGGTTCATCGGCTTCTACGTCGCGTTCATGCCGCTCTACGTGCTGAGCTTCTTCGGTGCCGTGCGCCGTATGCAGTCCTACGCGAATCCTGAGTGGCAACCCTGGATGATTCTGGCTTGGGTAGGTGCCGTGATCATCATGATGGGGATTGCCTGCACCATCATTCAGTTCTGGGTCAGCATCCGCGACCGCAATCTGAATGCCGACCTGACCGGCGACCCCTGGGATGGCCGCACGCTGGAGTGGTCGACCTCGTCGCCTGCGCCGTTCTACAACTTCGCGCGCCTGCCGGAAGTCGGTGATATCGACAGCTTCTGGTCGCAAAAGCAGCGGGGTAACGAGCAGTTGGACGAAGCGCCCTACACCGATATTCACATGCCGCGTAACACCGTGGCGGGGCCGGTCATCAGCTTCTTCGCGCTGATTCTAGGCTTTGCGCTGGTGTGGCATATCTGGTGGCTGGCCGCCGTCGGCGCGCTGGGTGCGGTGGTAAGTTTCCTAGCACGTGTATTCAACGAAGATATCGACTATTACGTGCCCGCCGCTGAAGTGGCGCGCATCGAGCGCGAGCACGAAAAGCGCAAAACCTCTGCGCCGAGTAGCGCAGCGTCTGATCGTGAACAGACCAACTATGTGGAGGCACGAGTGTAATGGCCACCGATACCCTACATCATGGCGCCGCAGCCGAGCCCCATGAGCACCACGACGCGACCGGCACGAAAGTGTTTGGCTTCTGGGTCTACTTGATGAGTGACCTGGTGATCTTCGGGTCACTGTTCGCTACCTACGCCGTGCTGATGAAAGGCACGGCTGCCGGTCCCACGGCGGCGGATATCTTCGAGCTGCCCTTCGTGCTGGTGGAAACCTTCCTGCTGCTGTTCAGTAGCTTCACCTTTGGTATGGGCGTGCTGGCGATGAACGCCGAGCGCGTCGGCCAAGTAAAAGCGTGGCTGGCGATCACCTTCCTGCTGGGTGCCGCGTTCGTCGGCATGGAAGTGTACGAGTTTCAGCATCTGATTCATCAGGGCTACGGCCCTGATCAGAGCGCGTTCCTCTCGTCGTTCTTTACCCTGGTCGGCACCCACGGCCTTCACGTCACCGTTGGTTTGGTGTGGATTCTGGTGATGTTGGTGCAGCTTTCGACCAAGGGCATCACCCCGATGACGCGTCCACGGATTCTGTGCCTCAGCCTGTTTTGGCACTTCCTGGACATCGTGTGGATCTGCGTGTTCTCGTTCGTTTATCTGATGGGAGTGCTGTGACATGAGCCATTCATCATCTTCAACGTCATCCCACGGCAGCGTTAAATCGTATGTGACGGGGCTTCTGCTATCTTTAGTGCTAACCGTGATTCCGTTCGCGGTCGTTATGAGCGGTGCGTTAAGCACCGCCACGACGGTGGTGGTCATCGCTATAACAGCCGTGCTGCAGATTTTGGTTCAGCTGGTCATGTTTATGCATATGAATACCAAGGCCGACGAAGGCTGGAACGTCATGTCCTTCGTTTTCACACTGACGATACTCGTCCTGGTGGTAGGGGGCTCGTTATGGATCATGCAGCATCTGCATCTCAACATGATGATCGGCTGAACGTGGCACCGAGCCGCTGGCGCGACGTGCTGGCGCTCACCAAGCCGGGGATCATCGGTGGCAATCTGATTGCGACCTTGGGCGGCTACTTCCTAGCCGCCCACGGTACCTTCGATTGGGTCACCTTTGCCTCGGTGATGATGGGCATTGCCCTGGTCATCGCCTCGGGCTGCGCCTGCAACAACGTGATTGATCGGGATATCGATGCACTGATGGCGCGTACGCGCCATCGCCCGCTGGCCAAGGGCCGCATCTCGATCACCCAGGCGCTGGGGATTTCAGCGCTGTTGGGGGTGGCCGGCGTGGTCTGCTTGGCGCTGGGTACCAACGGCTTAACGGTGGCGCTGGCAGTAATCGGCTGGGGCGTGTATGTGGGAGTGTACAGCCTCTATATGAAGCGCCACTCCGAGTACGGCACGCTGGTGGGCAGCCTTTCCGGCGCGATGCCGCCGGTGGTGGGCTACTGCGCGGTCACAGGACAGTTCGACAGCGGCGCGTTCATGCTGCTAGTGATTTTCTGCCTGTGGCAGATGCCGCACTCCTACGCCATCGCGATTTTCCGCTATGCGGATTACCGTCGCGCCTCCATCCCGGTGCTGCCGGTGGTGCACGGCATTAAGCGGGCCAAGCACCATATTCTGGGCTATATCGTGGCGTTCATTCCTGCGTCACTGGCGCTGGTGCTGGCTAGCCAAGCAGGCGCAGGCTACCTATGTGTAGCGCTCACCATGGGTGGTTACTGGCTTTATCTGGCGCTATGCGGCTACCGGCTAGAGGACGACGTTCGCTGGGCGAAGAAGGTGTTCGGCGTGTCGATTCTGACCATTACCGCCATGAGCTTAGTGATGGTGCTGGAAGCCATGGTGCCCATGTGGGCGTGATGCATCCCAACGATTCAACCTGACGCAAAACCTAAAACGCCCCGAACAGTTCACTGTTCGGGGCGTTGCTTTTAGCGCGTATAGCACGCGGCGAGTGGCTAGCTTTCCCGCTGGCTGGCCTGAATCGCGGTGAGAGCGATGGTGTAGACGATGTCGTCCACCAGCGCGCCACGGGAGAGGTCGTTTACCGGCTTGTTCAGACCCTGCAGCATCGGGCCAACGCTCACCACGCGGGCGCTGCGCTGCACCGCTTTGTAGGTGGTGTTGCCGGTGTTAAGGTCGGGGAACACGAACACGGTGGCCTTGCCTGCCACGGGGGAGTCGGGGGCTTTTTGCTTGCCTACGCTCTCGATGGCGGCGGCGTCGTACTGCAGCGGGCCGTCGATGGCTAGATGCGGCGCGCGCTCTTTGGCGATGCGAGTGGCTTCGCGCACTTTGTCCACATCCGCACCGGTGCCGGAGTCGCCGGTGGAGTAGCTGATCATCGCCACGCGCGGCTCGATGCCAAACGCCTCGGCAGAGCGAGCGCTCTGCAGGGCGATCTCTGCCAGGGTTTCGGCGTCCGGGTCTGGGTTCACCGCGCAGTCGCCGTACACCACCACCTGTTCCGGCAGTAGCATAAAGAAGATCGACGACACCTGATTGTACTCAGGGGCCGTTTTGATCAGCTGAAACGCTGGGCGAACGGTGTTGGCGGTGGTGTGAACCGCGCCAGACACCAGGCCATCCACTTCATCAAGCTGCAGCATCATGGTGCCCAGCACCACGTTATCCTGAAGCTGCGCTTCGGCGGTCAGCTCGTTGAGCTTGCCGCGACGGCGCTCCACCATCGGGCCAATGTAGCTGGCGCGGGTGCTTTCCGGGTCGATGATGGTCAGCGCATCGGGCAGCGTGAGGCCACGGTGATGGGCGACGCTCTCGATATCTTCCCGTTTGCCCAACAGCACGCAGTCGGCAATGCCGCGGCGCTGGCAGATGATTGCCGCTTCGATGGTGCGCGGCTCGTCGCCTTCCGGCAGCACGATGCGCTTTTTGGCCTGCTGAGCGAGCTTCACCAACTGGTGGCGGAACGCTGAGGGCGAAAGGCGGCGGGTGTAGCCACGGCTCAGCTTGGCTTTCAGCCACTCCAAATCCATGTGGGCAGCCACGTAGCGGGCCACCTGCTCGGCGCGCTCGAAGTCATCCATGGGGATTTCAGTGCTGAGCTGGCTCAGGTTCTGCGCCGTGGTCAGGCTGTCGGTTTCTACCGCCAGCACCGGCAGGCCGGTTTTCAGCGCCGGGCGGCACATCTCGATCATGCCCTCGTTGGGCAAGAAGCCGTTGGTGAGCAGCACGCCCGCCAGCTGGGTGCCGTTCATGGTCGCCAGCGCGGAGGCCAGCACCACGTCGTCACGGTCGCCGGAGGCCACGACCAAGCTGCCCGGGGTGAAGATATGCAGCGCGTTGGCCGCACTTCGGGCGCACAGGCTGGTAGAGAGCACGCGGCGGCTGGCGGCTTCGCCCTCGTTGAGCACCTTGGCATTCAGCGCCCGGGCCACGTCCAGCGTGCGCGGGGCACTCAGGGTTTTGCTGTAAGGCACTACGCCAATCAGGTGGAAACGGTCGGTGGCCAGTGCCGGGGAGTAGCGGCGCAGCTCGTTGAGTACCGGCTCTTCCAGCTGCGGTTTGATGGTGCCCGGCGCGGCAGAAAGGTCATCTTCCTGGCCGTAGGGCAGGTTCTTCATGCGCATCAAGATGCCGCCCAGGGTGCGGCTAGAGCTGACGCCGCCAAAACTGCGGGCGTGCATATCCAACTCTTCGGCCAGCGCCTGGGGTTCGTTGAGATCCCCAGTGCCCACCAGAATGATTCGCGCGTTTAGAGCGTGAGCGAGCTGCGCATTGGTTTGAGTCGCGTAGGTGGTGTGCTGCGTAGGCACCACGCCTTCCACCACGATCAGATCCAGCGCGCTGCCGTCTCGGTAGGCCTGCTGCACCACCTGCTCGTAGAGCTCGATGACGTTTTCCATCAGCTCGTCGGTTTGGTCGTCGCGCAGCAGTCGCTCTAAACGCGCCTGGGAAATGGGCGAGGGCGGGCGCTGGCTTAGCGTGCGCGATACCAGCGCCGTGGAACGATCCAGGCCGGGGCCGTTCAACTCGTTCTGCATGAACGGCTTTAAAAAACCGGCTTTCAAGCCGATGGTGTCGAGCGCTTGAATCAACCCAAGACAAGCGGACGTTAGCCCGGCACCAACGTTGGTGGGTACCAGGAGAATGGCTTGCGGTTGCTCGGGGGAGCTGTTCATTCAGGGGTCTCCACGCAGTGGCGGGTTTCCATGGCAATGCGGCCCTCTTCATCGGTGGGGATTACCCACACTTCCGGGCCTTGGTGACCGGCGCTATCCAACCTGCCCTCTTTGCCACGGATGGTGGCTTCGTTGGCCGCTTCATCTAAGCTGAAACCAAAGTGGGGCAGCAGGGCCAGCACTTCACGACGCACGATGGGCGAGTTTTCGCCAATGCCGCCGGTGAAGATCACGCCATCGAGCGTAGGCAGTGCACAGGAGAGCGCGGCCAACGACTTGGCGATGCGGTAGCAGAAAACGTCTAACGCCAACTTAGCGCCAGGGTGCCCGGCCATGGCTTGGTCTTCGACTTCGCGCATATCGTTGGTCAGGCCAGAAAGGCCCAGCAGGCCGCTCTGCTTGTTAAGCACGTTGTCGATCTCGTCTACCGACCAGCCTAGCTGGCGATGCAGATGGGCATGCAGGCCGGGGTCCACGTCGCCGCTGCGGGTGCCCATTACCAAGCCTTCCAGCGGGGTCAGGCCCATGCTGGTATCCAGGCTCTGGTTGTTCCACACCGCCGCAGTAGAGCAGCCGTTGCCCAGGTGGGCTGTCAGCCAGCCGCCCGCGCCACGGCTACTCAGCTCTCCAGCGCGCTGGCTCACAAAGGCGTGGCTGGTACCGTGGAAACCGTAGCGGCGAATGCCGTGCTCGGTGTAAAGCGCTTCCGGCAATGCGTAACGGTAGGCGCGGGGCGGCAGCGTTTGGTGGAAGGCGGTATCGAACACGGCCACTTGCGGCAGTTTCGGAAACACCTTGCGAGTCGCAGCAATGCCCGCCAGGTTAGCGGGGTTATGCAGCGGTGCTAAAGCTGCCGTGGTTTCGATGGCCTCGATGACGCTGTCATCAATGAGGGCAGCCTGGGTGAAGTGCTCGCCGCCGTGAACGATACGGTGGCCCACGGCACCCGGCACGCGGCCTTCCAAACGCTCCAGAATGGCGTTGAGGGCTTCGGCATGGTCAGCATTCGGCAGCGGCTGGGTAAAGCTTTCACCGGCGCTGTTTTTACCTTTCAAGCGGGCGTCGCTGCTGCCTAAGCGCTCCGCTAGCCCGGCTAAGCGTGGTGCCTGCGGGTCAGCATCGATCAAAGCGTATTTAATAGAAGAAGAGCCACAGTTAATAACCAGCACCGGTGCGTTCATAACAACCTTTGTAACGTAGTTAGGAGGTAAGGGGATAGACTTTAGTTTAACATGCTGCGACGCGGAAAATCAGCGAAGAATTTAGTTAGCCTTCTATGTAAAATGTCGGCATCCTGTTCCTTATATAACCCATCGTGAGCCCTTTTGTTCCTATGTCCTCGATTTCTAGCCCCAACCTATTACCCCGTCATCTTGCCATTCTGCTGATGATGACGGTGGCGACGATGTTCGCTGCGAACCACGTCTCAGCCCGGTTGGCGTTTGATAACGGCACGGGGCTGCTTCTGGCGGTGTTGATGCGCTCAGGCGTGGCTTGCTTGATTCTGCTCTCTTTGGTCATCCTTCAGAAAAAGCGCCTTTGGCTGCCTCCGGGAGCGTGGCGCTGGCAGCTCGCGGTGGGGCTTCTTATTACCCTGCAAAGTGTCAGCTTATATTCCGCTGTGGCGCGCTTGCCGGTGGTGATTGCGCTGCTGCTAGTGAATACCTTTCCTATTCAACTGGCGCTCATTAGCTGGGCGCTGGGCGGGCCTCGGCCATCGCTGCGCAGTTGCTTAATTATGGGCACTATTTTGATTGGCCTGTTGGTGGTGCTGGATATCCCCAGTTGGGTGGCCAACGCCGATGCAATGGGGCCGGAGTGGCTGGCAGGCATTGGCTTTGGGTTATTTGCCGCGTTCGCGTTTGCCTGTGCGCTGTGGGTGACCGAGCATCGTTTGGCCGGGGTAGGCAGCACGCTGCGTAGCCTGCTGACCATGCAAACCGTGTTTATCGCCATGATCGTTGGTGGGTTTTTAGGAGCTGTGCCGGGCGGTATGAGCCTGCCGGACAACAGCACCGGCTGGGTAGGGCTAACGCTGCTGGCGCTGCTCTACGGCAGCGGGTTCTCGATTCTGTTTATTTTCGTGCCCCGGCTGGATATGGCCCGCAACGCGCCGGTGATGAATTTCGAGCCGGTGGCGTCGCTGCTAATCGCCTATCTGGTGCTTGGGCAAATGCTCAGCCCTAGCCAGCTCGTGGGCGGCGCGGTGGTGGTCGGGGGCATCGTCATACTGAGCCTGTCGAAAGGGCGCTAGAAAACGTCATGAACAGCGCAAGAAAAAAGGAAACTCGATGCAAGCGTGAGCGGGTGAATTGCGTTCTTCAGGGGGCTGGGCCACACTTCGAAGTGTAAGGAAACACTGTTTTTTAACTGAGGTGATCCCCATGAAGATGACCGTACTATCACTGACCTCTGCAGCGCTTTTGGCGGGTGCAGGTGCGTTCGCGGCATCCGCCCAAGCCCAAGAGTCCTTCCAATACCCACAAGGATACGTGGGTGGCGATGCCATGTTTTGGAGCTTGAACCCTGAGCGCGGCGACTCCCGCGACGACGTCGGCCTGCGCCTGCGCGGCGGTGCTCAGTTCAATGATTACTTCGCCCTGGAAGGCCACCTGGGCACCGGCGGCTCGGATCGCGGTGCCGATCTAGACCACCTAGCGGGTGCGTATGCCAAAGGCATCATCCCCGTGGCGCCCAACTTCCGTCTCTATGGCCTTGCGGGTTTCTCCGAAGTCGAGATCAGCAACAATCGCGAAAGCGGCCTCTCTTACGGTGCGGGTGCCGAAATGGACATTGCGCAGAACGTCTCCGTTGGGGCCGATTACATGCGCTACCTGGACGAATCCGCCTACGATTTTGATGCGGCCAGCATAGGCCTTCGCTACCGCTTCTGATGTTCTAGCGCGCAAGCGCTGCTTCAAGGGAATACGACCCCGCTGACTGAGCAAAGACTCGGCAGCGGGGTTTTTTTGCAACGACGATTAATTTTAGTTAATGTATCGCCGCTGTTTACGACGCTAAAAGTATTAAAACCAAGGGAATAACATGAAAACATCAGCCAAAGCGCTTGCGATTGCCTCTACTCTGCTCGTGAGCGCCGCCGCCCATGCGCAGTCCTTTGATGCGGGCTACCCCGAGGGGTACGTAGGCGCAGACGCAATGGCATGGACGTTAGATTTTGAGGGTATAGACGAGAGCTATGATTCAGTGGGCCTGCGTTTGGTGGCAGGCATGAAGCTGGATGAGTACTTGGCCGTTGAGTTTCACGGGGCCACTGGCGGCTCAGACGACATTTATGGGCTAGACGTTGAACTGGACTACTTAGTGGGCGGTTTTTTGAAAGGTATCGTTCCGCTTCGCGACAACGCCCGCCTGTTTGGTCTTCTAGGCTATTCGGAAGTCAAACTAACCGCCAGTGGTTTTGGCCTGAACGAGAGCGGCCGCGATGACGACGTTTCCTTCGGTGCAGGCGCAGAAGTCGATGTCACCGACACCCTGGCGATTAGCGCAGATGTCACTCGTTACCTGAGCCAAGCAGACTATGATCTAGACGCTTACAGCATTGGCCTACGCTACCGCTTCTAAGCGAGCAGCGACCACAACGGGTTACGTCATACCCCGCTGACTGAGCCAAGACTCGGCAGCGGGTTTTTTAAATCCATATTGTTAGCGTGCTAATAAGTTTGTTAGACTAAAGTATTCCATCTAACGCGACCCAAGGGCCATGACCGTTTGGGAACAGTGAACGAGAAACGCTAATGACCCCTGATCAACGATTTACCCGCTGGGTGAAAATAGCCCTGGCGGCGTTTGTGGTGCTGTTTGTTTATTTCTTACTCGCCGATAGTTTTATGCCCATGACCCCGGAGGCGCGGGCGATGCGGCCCGTGACGCGGATTGCGCCGGAGCTAAGCGCGCCGGTGAAAGACGTGGTGGTGCGTGACCACCAGCGGGTAGAAGCGGGTGATGTGCTGTTTCGGCTGGACCCGGCACCGTTCGAGCTTGCCCGGCAGCAGGCGGAGTTGAATCGCGAGCAAGCTGAGCAGGAGAACGCTCGGCTAACCGCCGAACTGGCGGCGGCGCGGGCCTCGCTGGCATCAGCTCAGGCCACGTTTGATGAGCGCAGCGGCGAGCGCCGCCGTGCCGAGGCGCTTTTGGGGCGACAGGGTATCTCCCGCCAGCAGTATGAACAGCAAGTGGCCGCTGAGCATACGGCCCAAGCTGCCGTAGCATCCGCTCGTGCGCAAATCGATAGTTTGGAAGTACAGCTAGGCGAAGAGGGCGATGCCAACCTACGGCTGCGCCAGGCTAACAATGCGCTGGAGAAGGCCGAGTTGGATATCGCGCGTACCACGGTTAGAGCGCGGGAAGCGGGTGAAGTGACGAACCTTCAGCTCCAGCCGGGGGATTACGTGCAGGCAGGCCAGCCAGCCGTGGCGCTGGTGGCCAGCAATGTCGACGTGGTGGCTGATTTTCGCGAAAAAAGCCTGCGCCACGTGGCCCCTGGTGATGACGCAAAGATCGTCTTCGATGCGCTGCCGGGGCGTATTTTTGCAGGCCACGTGAGCGCGTTCGATGCCGGTGTGCGAGAAGGGCAGCAGGCCGCCGACGGGCAACTGGTGGATATTCCTACCTCTGACCGATGGGTGCGCGACGCCCAGCGGGTGCGTATTCACGTCGTGCTGGATGAACCGCTGGAAGAACTCCCGCCCAGCGGCGCGCGGGCCACGGTGCAATTAGTGCCCGGCGAGCACGCCTTGGCAAAGCCGTTTGCTTGGCTGCAGGCGCATCTCATTAGCTGGCTGCACTATGTTTATTAGACGCTTGGCGAGATCGTTGGCTACTTCAAAGCCACACGCGGCGACACCCGCCACTCGTTCGGCTCCCAATCCCTCGGCGCTTAGCCAGAACGGGCTGCGCCAGTGCCTACGAGTCGCGGGTGGTGGCACGCTGGGGTTTATCATCAGCCAACTGATGGGATGGAATTACGGCGTCTTCTTTACCGTCTTCCCGATGTTTTTGTTGGGCTTGGTGCCGGTGTTAAATGGCTCGATCATTCGCCAGTTTCTCTCCAACGTGAGCCTCAACGTGCTGGAGGTAAGCCTGGTCGTCGGGCTGTTAAAACATATGCCCGTGGTGATGACGCTGGTGGTGCTGGGCCTGTTTCTGCTGCGCTTTAACTTGATGGCCAAAGGCCCGCTGTTTCTGTTTGGTGCCAACGGGGTGCTGACGTTAAGTATTCTGCTGCACTTTGCCAGCTATCCGGGGGTGGATTTAAGTGATCTGCTGGCCAGTAATCTCATGGCCAGCGTGCTGGCGGTGTTTATCGCCATGCTGATGTACACCCTGTTTCCCGATGTGGAGCCACGCCAGCCGCCGCCAAGAGGCACTAAAACGGTGGCACAAATCCGCCATGAAACGCTGATTGGCGGCATCACCGCCACGCTTTCATTTGTGGTGTTTCAGGTGTTTGACCTGCGCGATTCGCTCTCAGCGCAAATGGCCACCATCTTGATTCTGTTCACGCTGGGTTATTTCGGCGCTCAGGTATCAGCAGCAAAACGTGCGGTAGGCACGCTGCTGGGCTGTAATCTCGCACTGGTGATGCAGCTGGCGCTCTACACCCAAAGCCACCACTTTCTACTGGTGATTCTGCTCTATTGGCTGGGGTTAATGCTGTTTGCAAGGGAGCATATCTTAGAAGGTGGCGGTTCAGGCATTGGGTTTGGTGGGCTGACCACAATGGGGATTCTCTTCGGCCAGTCGTTAGGGCCGCAGCAAGACCTAGTCTACAGCGCGCTTTACCGCTTCTCTTCCATGAGCGTGGCGCTGATCGGCACGCTGTCGGTAATGATCTGCTTGCATTATCTTCTGAACCGCTGGGAGCCCACGCGCTTGCCCGAAAGAAGTTGAGGCAACTTTTTAACAAAGAGCTACTCTGAAAGGGAGTCGGCGCTAACGTAGCTACATACTTGGCGTGCGACTATTTCCCTACTAACGGATTAGAGGTGTTCGTCATGGCAAGTGGCAAAGAAGATAAAGCGAAAGGTGCGGCCAACAAAGCCGCCGGTAAAGTAAAAGAAGCAGCAGGCAAGGCCACCGGTAGCAGCAAAACCGAAGCCAAAGGTAAAGCCCAGCAAGCCAAAGGCGAACTGCAAAAAGGCAAGGGCGATGCCAAAGAGGGCGCCAAGAAGAAAAAGTAATGCTTGTTGCGCAGAACAAACAACCGGAGCCATTGGCTCCGGTTGTTGTGTTTAAGGGCTACACCTCCTGGTACAGCGCACTCCCTTCCCGGCGGAACTTCTCCGCCTGCTCCTGCATTCCGCGTTTCACCGCTTCGGCATCGCCTTCAGCGGCGTTTTCCGGCGTACGGTCGCGGTAGGTATCGCGCACTTCCTGGCTGATCTTCATGGAGCAGAACTTTGGCCCGCACATGGAGCAGAAGTGCGCCACCTTGGCGGAATCCTTCGGCAGGGTTTCATCGTGGTACTCCCGCGCGGTGTCTGGGTCTAGGCCCAGGTTGAACTGGTCTTCCCAGCGGAACTCGAAGCGCGCCTTAGAGAGCGCATTATCGCGCCGCTGCGACGCCGGGTGGCCCTTGGCCAAATCCGCCGCGTGGGCGGCAATCTTGTAGGTGATGATGCCGGTTTTCACGTCGTCTTTATTGGGCAGGCCCAGGTGCTCTTTCGGCGTGACGTAGCAGAGCATCGCGCAGCCAAACCAGCCAATCATCGCCGCCCCAATACCGGAGGTAATGTGGTCGTAGCCGGGGGCGATATCCGTTACCAGCGGGCCAAGGGTATAGAAGGGCGCTTCATCGCAGTACTCCAGCTGCTTGTCCATGTTCTCTTTCACCAGGTGCATGGGCACATGGCCGGGGCCTTCGATCATCACCTGCACATCGTGTTTCCAGGCAATGTGGGTCAGCTCGCCTAGGGTTTTCAGCTCCGCCATTTGCGCTTCATCGTTGGCATCGGCAATCGAGCCGGGGCGCAAGCCGTCGCCCAGCGAGAACGCCACATCGTACTGCTTGCAGATCTCGCAGATCTCCTCGAAGTGGGTATACAGGAAACTCTCCTGATGATGATACAAGCACCACTTCGCCATGATGGAGCCGCCACGGCTGACAATGCCGGTGACGCGGTTGGCGGTAAGCGGCACGTAGCGCAGCAGCACCCCCGCATGAATGGTGAAGTAATCCACCCCCTGTTCCGCCTGCTCAATTAGCGTATCGCGGAAGATCTCCCAGGTGAGGTTTTCGGCAATGCCGTTGACCTTCTCCAGCGCCTGATAGATGGGCACCGTACCAATCGGCACCGGCGAGTTGCGGATGATCCACTCGCGGGTTTCGTGAATGTTCTGGCCAGTGGAGAGATCCATGATGGTATCCGCGCCCCAGCGGATGCCCCAGGTCATCTTGTCCACTTCCTCCTCAATGGAAGACGTGACCGCCGAGTTACCCAGGTTGCCGTTGATCTTCACCAGGAAGTTGCGGCCAATGATCATCGGCTCGCTTTCCGGATGGTTGATGTTGTTGGGAATGATTGCCCGCCCACGAGCCACCTCATCGCGCACGAACTCCGGGGTGATCTCCTTGGGCAGGCTGGCACCAAAGCTCTGGCCCGCATGCTGATGGCCCAGAATGCGCTCCACCTCTGCGGTCCCCAACGCTTGGCGGCGCTGGTTTTCTCGTAGAGCGATGAACTCCATTTCCGGCGTGATGATGCCCTGGCGGGCGTAGTGCAGCTGGGTCACGTTCTTGCCCGCTTTTGCCCGGCGCGGGGTGCGGGTTAGATCAAAGCGCAGCTGTGCCAGCGTGGGGTCGTTGGCGCGGCGCTGGCCGTACTGGCTGGTGGGGCCATCCAGAAACTCGGTGTCGTTGCGCTCTTCGATCCAGGCGCGGCGCAGTTCCGGCAGGCCTTGGCGCAAATCGATGTTGGCGCTGGGGTCGGTGTAGGGGCCGGAGGTGTCGTACACCAGCAGCGGCGGGTTCTGTTCATCCACGCCACTGGTTTTGGTGGGAGAGAGGGTGATTTCCCTAAACGGCACGCGAATATCTGGCCGCGAGCCTTCCACATACACCTTGCGCGAGCCGGGCAGCGGGGCCACGGCGGCGGCATCTACCTGGGCGGTTTCGGCTAAAAAGTGCGCGGTTTTACTTTTGACGGTCTTGGTCATGACGGTGTCCTTGTCGTTGTTGGTCATTATTCAGAGAGGTCTAAGCCCATCTGCCAGAAGTCGATTTCCAGGCGGGTGGCATCGCGGAAGATCTTGCTCAGCTCACGAAAGCGGGCGGGGGTGACATCAGCCAAGCGGGCATCGAGCCACGCAAGCTCCGCTTGCATAGCAGCTTGGAACTCCTCGCCTTCGTACATGGCGATCCAGGCATCGAACGGGTTCTGCGCGCCGCGCAGCGTGGAAGGTTGCGCGTTCAGCCAGTTGGCGATTTCACCGTAGCCCACCAGGCACGGAGCCAGTGCCACGTGCAAATCCAGCAGGTCGCCGCGGTTGCCGGTATCCAGCACATAGCGGGTATAGGCCAGCGTGGCGCGGGCTTCTGGGAGTTCGGCAAGCTCCTGCTCGCTAATGCCCCATTCCTGGCAAAAGCCCACGTGCAGGCTCAGCTCCACATCCACAATGGCTTTCAAGCCTTCGTGGGCTTGGCGAAGATCGGCGAGGGTGGGGCTTTTGTAGGCGGCCAACGCGTAGGCGCGGGCGAAGTGGATCAAGAACAGGTAATCCTGCTTCAGGTAGTGGTGAAACGACGCCTCTGGCAGCTTAGCGGTGCCCAGCTGGAGCACGAAATCGTGCTCGATATAAGCGCGCCAATCGTCCTGGCAAGCGGTGGTGAGATCGGTAAAGCGGTAGCCCATTGTATGCCTCCGGTGGTAATGATCCGGAGGGCAGGCGAGAAAGATCGAGGGAGTGGCACGGAAGGGTGGCGTAAAGGTGCGCCGCGGCCATCGCTTGATCCCTACGCCGGTACCCGCGCCGCTATTCATAAAGCAGCGCATTAGCCGGATCAGGTTCAGCGGGACCAGCGCTCGGTAGCCAAAAGCTCACCCTGCGCCATCTCAGCCGGATATCACCGGCACCCCGTCAAGCTGTTCGTGGGTGGAGTGTAGGAGGCGGGTGGGGGAGATGCAAGAGGGGTTTATTTTCTAAATGGTTGGTAATGGGCTACTGCGAAATCGATAAGAGCCCGAAACACGACGATACTAAGCGCCTGCTTCTATGTAACCGCCTCCACGTATTTGTCGTTTGCCAGATACCCTAAAAATTGCCGCACTTCATGATCTGTCAGTGGGCAGGGTGTCGTAATTTATTGAACCTAATGTAAAAGCGAATCCATTAGCAATAGGTTTTCTCAGTACGGAAGCTATGACGTTTGGCCCACAGGGCCACCTTGACGCGTTCCATCAGTTTCGTAGGAGAATGCCTCAATAATGCTGTTCATAAAAACAGTATTATTGAGACGAGCAAAACGCGCAAGCCCGCGAATTTTGGCTACATCGCCAAAATTCTCTTTGTACGCTGTAGAATCGATGAGGTAGATTCAATTTGGTGGCTATGAAACCTCAGTCATTGTGATGTCACGTTCATTGAGGTTTGATGGCAGGGCGTATAATCACTGTTAGGTCTAATAAGTAAGGAGTGTTATTGGTTTGAAAGTTTCAGATGTGGTTCATGATTTTGGAAATAGTAAAATGCATTCCTGTGGTGGGATTTGCCGGGTGCGAACCTATGTGGGAAGCGAAGGCGTTGTCGTGCTTTTGACTGATTTGGGTGATCTCAATGATGGGCAATCAGTCACGAATGCCGTAGAAAAAATAATAGACTCGGTTATTAGAAAAGGGTTGGTGACTCAAAGTGCTACTTTTATTGAGCATTACGAAAGAGACCTAGCTGAGTTCGATACATTTGATGTGGTAACGCTGATCCCAACTACCCAGTGGAAGTCTATAAAAAGAGAAAAGGTAGTTGAGCTGATTGCCGGTGATGAAAAAGAGCTTTCTGAAAGAAGTGTAGAGAACAGGTCGGTCTACGAGCAGGCTGACCAGATTAGATACCAGAGGGATCCTTTCAGGGGATCTGTGCACATTGAAAGTCCGGCCGTAATTGCTCGTAAATTTGAAATTATGGAGTCAATGATTGCAAAGGATTCCATTTCAGAACTAATAGAATCTCGCGCTAATGAGCAAGAAATCCAAAGGCTGATTAAAAAAGATCTTTCCCTCATGGCCGAAGCTTATGTTGGCGATGGAGAGTACATATGTTTTTCGGAATACCCGTTAGCTGATGGTGCTGTGGATTTTGTGATCTTTTCAGGCAGGTCGCGTATGGATATTACCTTAGTTGAAGTAAAAGGTGCAGAATTTAACCTAGTTAACTCGAACCATTATGCCTCGTTTAATCACAAAGTTAGTGACGCTGCTGAACAGATCCAAAAAAGGCTTGGAGTGGTTTATCGGAATTATGAACCATTTCGTAAAGACGCCCATGAAAGAAGGCTTAAAGTCCTATCGGGTGATTTGATTCACAACGCGTTTGTTGGACCGAACTCTTGCAAAGGAGTTGATCCTGAAAAGGATGTAAATATTCGCACTGTTGTAATTGGTGGTAGAACTGTAAATGATTTAGAAGAGAGTAAAAAGAGGCATGATTATGAAACGACCTCTACTCCACCAGTTCGTATTGAATCATGGGACACTTGGCTTCGAAGGTTGAAGCGCTGAGAAAAAGCCTAACAAGGGGCTGCAGCGGACCGCTTTTCCGGCGCGATGCGCCTCCAAATCGGCCGCTGAGCCCAAGCGTTAGCCGTTTTAGAAAATAATTTATAGTATGGTGAGTATGTCAGATTTTAACAAAAACACTGAACAGTTATGGTCTATGCAGCCACATGAGTTTAATGAATGGCGAGCAAATAATGACTTGCCAAGACTATTCAACTACTTATTGAAGCTTCTTCCTGGCTTTAGTGATTGGCTGGAAAGCTTACCTTTTGATACGGATGTTGTACTGAGAATTGTACCGACAGGAGACATCTTTAAAGGAAAGAATAAAGTTGTTATTCGAAGAACTGATTATTCTCAAAAGACCTTAATTGAATGTTACGAGGGCACAGAGAATGAAGCTAAGCAATGGTGGCAAAAAAGGCAAAGTGATATTGAAATACTTGGTGAAATTGAACCTTATTTCAAATGGGCGAAAAGAAAGCTCGGAAGAAAGCGTTTTTTTATATGGGATCAGGTTAATAAGCAAACTTCAGATAAGTTTATTCGCGGATCATGCTCTGGGATCAATGTTTCAGGATGTGTAACTCAAGCCCATCTTTTTAGAGATTATACACTTTTGAAGTTGGGGCAGGTCTGCCTAGGTAGCCGTGCTTCAATAGGAGGCAAAAACCTTGATTTCTGTGACTTAGACTTTCTAACAATAAAAGGTGATATGCATGGATATGGTTCTTCATGGAAAACTATAAGTTATTCCTCCTTCAGAGAGCTGACATTCGTGAGTGCATCAGTACACTTTTATACTTTTCATGAATGCTGGCTTGATAAGTTGTTAGTAAAAGATTCGAAGCTTCAAGACTTTTATTTTGAAAAAACCAATATAAACGAATTGCATTTTGAAAGCTCAAATGTTTACAGGATGGGCTTTAAAGAATCGAGAGTTAAACCATTCATTAAATACACAGAGATGAGAGAAGTCACTTTTCAACCAGACAAAAATGTTGAACCTTCAGAAATAGCTATTACTTACAGGATGTTCAGAGCAGCCTATCAGGTCAATGGTCTAACGAAAGAAGCATCTGAGTGTTACTATAAAGAAAGAGCATTTGAAAGAAAGTCTTACTTTCATCCTTACAGCATAGACCGCGAGAGATTTAAGGGAATTATTTTTGACGGCAGGCTTACTAAAGTATTGGACTCCTACATTAAGGGGAGGTGTGAAATATCAGGAATCCCTTCTTTAATAAAGAAAGCCCTAGTGTCAAAAATCAAAAAATATATAACACCTAACTCATTATTCTCTTTGATTAAGTACCGATTTAAATGGCTTGTTTCAATGGTGGATAATTTGGTTTGGGGGTACGGTGAGAGGCCTTTAAGAATAATACTCTTCGCAGCCTTTGTTATATCTTCATATGCTGGTGTTTATAATGCAGTAGGCTGGGTTGATGAAGGTGGAAATGATTATGATTTGAGCCTTTTTGATAGTTTTTACTATTCAGTAGTTACATTTAGTACTCTTGGGTATGGTGACATAACACCTAATACGGAAGTTTTGAAAATTTTGGCTGGTTCTGAAGCTTTACTAGGTGCCTTGACCATAGGTTTGTTAATCGCTGGTTTTTCTAATAAAAATAGGTACTAGCTAGCTACTACGGCTAACAAGCGCTTTAAACGGAACGTCAACAATTGGCTATTGTTCGTTCCTCACAATTTTAGCCAACTATTTCCGTCCGCTTAAGCGGGCGTTATCTTCTTTGGAGCATGTAGCTCATGGCGTGGATATTTCAAGGGAATCCGAATCGTTTTGATATTGACGATTACCTTTCGCGCTACTCGCAACTGATCTACTGGCGTACGAACCGTTACATCAAAGAAATTTCGGTTGGTGACCCTGTATTTATTTGGCGCGCAGGCAGCGATGCTGGCGCTGTAGCGGTTGGTCGGGTAGTCGAGGAGCCAACGCAAGCTCAGGAAGTGAAGCACCCGGAAGCGCTTGGTGATGATCTGTGGGTCGCGGACGAATTGAGCCCCACTGAGTTCAAGACCGGTATTCAGCTCAGCGAGGTTCGCCTTTCAACTGACGAGGGCATGGTCGCGAGGTCTATCGCAAAGGATGACGTTACATTAGCCTCTTCAACTATCATTACGGTTCCAAGTGGTACAGTCTTTCACTTGTCAGACGATGAGATGGCGGCGCTGATACATCTGTGGGGGGCACCCATAGATATCTTCCCAGCCGCCGGTGTTGTTGAGGGGAAACAACAGCTCCGCGCTCACTATGCTCGTGAGCGTTCATCGCGGCTACGCCGCGACAAGCTGTCTGCGTTTCGAAAAGAACATGGAAGCTTATTTTGCGAGATATGTGGGTTTTCGGCGTCCGCCCATCATCCAAAGCCGTTCGCTGAACGCGCATACGAGGTTCATCACAGGAACCCGCTTGCAGCTGCTGCGACACCGGTGCGAACTACACTGAACGATCTGGCGGTTTTGTGCGCCAACTGTCACAGGGCAGTTCATGCAAATTCACATGTGATCGAAAATTATGAGGAGCTTGCCAAACTGTATGCAAGCAGAAGATAACAAGGCCAAGCACGGCGACAGCTTTTTCGTTGCGGCTTCGCCTTCACTACAAAGCTGCGCGTGTTGGCGGCGTTATGTGCCTGAGTGAGTTAGGAGTCATTTGTGAAATGAGTGTTCAGTTGAAATTGATTCAGCTTAGAAAGAAAATCAGGGCAAATAAGAAGAAAGTAATCGATACAATAATTGCAAATCACTCCGCAGGCATATGCATAATTTGCGGTTCTCCAGAGCAATTGACTAGAGAGCATGTGATTCCTCAGTGGGTCTATAATCGTTGTACAAAACGAACATTCAATACAACGACTAACGGCGCTTATCAAACGTACAACAAGACGACGCTACCGGCATGCAAAGATTGCAATTCGAATCTGCTTGGCTACTTGGAAAGGCATTTGAAGCATGAATTTGAAAAAAATGATGTGAGCAAGCAAGAATTCTCTCAAGAGACCTTAGAGTTAATCGTTTTGTGGTTAGAAATTCTAGAATACAAATTCCAAGTTCTTGACCTTAGAAGAAGTCTAAACAAGGTAAAAGGCGCGGAATACATACCTTTTATTGGCAAAATGCCAATAGCAATGTTTCAAGGTCCTATGGATACAAGCCCCTCAAAAGTTTTCTCGAATCTTCGTTCTGCACTGCAAGTGTTAAGCGTGAAATCAAAAGTAAAAAGACTTAATTCTCTCTGTGTTATCCACACTACAAACAAAGATTTTCACTTTTTCCACTCTACAAATAACTTTATATTTATTGAGTTAGCCGAGTTTGGGGTCGCGTTTTTCTATTTTTACAAGCAAGAGTTTGAAAGTTACAGCGTTGCTGCTGAGTCAGCAATGAGAATCGTCCAAGAAAAGTACGATAAAACAGGCACATAACAGAGCGTTATGCGGGGCGTTCGTCTTGGCATTCGCGTACACTCGGTGAAAATTTGAACACGCAAGAGGTGCGTCATGACTGGAATCATAGCCATTGAGGCGCGCAGCAACTTATATCGGTTGATCGACGAGACTGTGCCGAATCTCACCAATCCATCGTCATCATAGGGAAGAGCCACAAGGCCGCCCTGGTTTCCGAGGAAGATGGGGCTGCCCTTCAGGAAACACTTTACCTGCTCTCCGTACTCGGTATTTGGCCACCAGCGGTCCCGAATCAAACCCCCAGGCATGGTTGGCGCTGGTAGCGGAAGATGATAAGAACCGATGGTAAGGTACCGCCCAAAGTGCCCACCACTCTTGAGTAAGGCCATGAGACAGCCTGATACCGCCCTGCACATACGCACCTACGATGATGAAGTGACGCGTCATGCCCACGATCATCATCAGTTGGTGCTTCCCCTAACCGGTACGCTGTTTCTCACTATCGATGCCAGGGCGGGGGAGGTGTCGCAACATCGTGCGGCGATCATATCGTCAGGCAGCAGCCATGGCTTTGCGGCCACTTCGGCCAATCGGTTTTTGGTGGTCGATGTACCCGAGCGGCTGGCGCCCTCTCTGGATAGACTGCCGCATTTCGTGGAGCTGGATGCGTCGTTGCGCCATTACGTTCACTTTCTGCATGCCCAAGCTTTGGGTGGGGCGGTAGCGCACGCGACTCAGCATCATATGCTGCTATTGCTGATCCAACTGCTGCACGAGCGCCACGGCAGCCGATGCCAGTTGGACCGCCGGGTGCACGCCGCGCAACAGTTTCTGCAAAACCACGTTCATCGGCCGGTTTCCATGGCGGAGGTGGCCAGCGCCGCGCATCTGAGCATTCGCCAGTTGAACGATCTTTTTCGCCAGCAGGTCGGCGCGACGCCTCATCAATACCTTCTAGAGCGACGTATGAACGAGGCATGGCGGCTGTTGGAGCAGTCAGACCTCAGTATCCAGCGGGTGGCGGAATCGGTGGGCTATACGTCATTGTCGGCCTTCAGCGAGCGCTTCCGTCGTCACTTTGGCAAACCGCCCAGCCACTTTCGCCGTTTTCCGACATAAAGCCGCTAGAACGCGAAAGCCCCCATTAGCCCCTTCCATTACGCTCTTCCGACACAGCGAATGAGAGAATGTAAGGGGAGAGAGCCATATGCCAAACGTAAACGCGGCTACCTGGATTGGGTCTATTTCTGTGCTGCTTTGGGGCACGCTGGCGTTGCTGACCAAGTTATCTGGCGGCGACATTCCTGAGTTTCAGCTTATGGCCATGACCTTTGGCATTGCGTTTTTGCTGATGATGGGTCGATGGGGGCTCGCTGGGCATACGGGCATTCGTTATACCCGGCAGCCGTTGATAGCTTGGTGTATCGGGATTGGCGGGTTGTTCGGTTATCACTTTGCCTATTTCAAGGCGATGACGTTGGCGCCAGCGGTAGATGTCAGCTTGTTGGCTTACCTCTGGCCGCTGCTGATCGTGCTACTGTCGGCGCTGTTGCCGGGCGAGCGATTGCGGGCTCAGTCTATCGTGGGGGCGTTGCTGGCTCTGCTGGGCTGCTGGCTGTTGATCAGCCGCCAGGCCGGTGGGTTTGCGTGGGAGTACTTGCCTGGCTATTTGGTCGCCTTGGCGTGTGCGTTGATCTGGTCGTCTTACTCCGTGCTCAGCCGGTGGGTGCGTTCCGTGCCTACCGATGCCGTGGGCTGGTTCTGCGGGGTAACGGCGTTGCTGGCATTCGGCTGCCATGTGCTGTGGGAAGAGACGGTCTGGCCGAGCGGCTGGCGGCAATGGGTGGGTGTCGTGGGGTTAGGGCTTGGCCCCGTGGGAATTGCCTTCTTTACCTGGGATTATGGCGTCAAGCACGGGAATATTCAGCTACTGGGCACCCTGGCGTATAGCGCGCCGCTGATCTCCGTGGTGCTGCTGATTCTGGCAGGCTACGGCGAGGCGACTATCGCCGTCGTGAGCGCCAGCGTGCTCATCGTGCTGGGCTCTTTGGTGGCCGGTTGGGTGCGGCCTCGAAAGGTATCGCAGCGGAATAAATTGTAGGCTGTGCAGCGGTCGAGTTTCCGCTACTTGGCGGTGTCGCTGTGCTGCGGTTTTTGTTGTCGTGGGTATAAGCGTGATGAACCAGAAATTCGTACTCACCGGCGGCCCCGGTGGTGGCAAAACATCTCTTCTTGATACCTTAGCGGCGCGCGGCTATTGCACTTTGCCAGAGTCTGCCCGCCGCATTATCAAAGATCGGTTGGCGGCGGGGTTATCGCCCCGGCCAGACCCTGTCGATTTTGCTCAGCAAATCTTGAATGCGGATATTGAAAAGTACCGGCGTGTCGCTGCCTGCGATCAGGCCACGTTTTTTGATCGTGGGGTACTGGATGCGCTGTACATGCTGGATGCCGCGGGTGCGCGTTCGCGGGCTGACATCGCCCACCATGTCGAAGCATTCCCTTATAACCCCGTTGTCTTTCTTCTGCCGCCATGGGAAGAGATTTACGCTACCGATTCAGAGCGTGACCAAACGTTTGAAGAGGCTATAGAAGTATTCGAGGGGATGAAGCAGTGGTATGCGCAATGGGGTTACGAAACGTTGGACGTTCCGCGTGCCACTTTAGAAGAACGCGTGTCGTTTATCTTGCAGCGTTTAACTTGACTGGGTTAATGGCTTGGCAAAGCAAAGGCTTGATGCGCTCTCAGAACCCCAACCAGCGCGTTGGCAAGTACCGCGCTCCTGCATTGGGCCGTTGGGGTCTGATGTTTTAGGCCGTTAGTGGTTTCTCCTCACACCATCTGCAAGCTCTGCTTACGCGTTGGCGGCGGATAGGCGGCATCCATCTGTGCCAGGTCCTCGTCATCTAGCCTGATTTTATCTGCATCAGCGTTCTGTTTGAGGTGGTCCAGATTTACGGCTTTAGGAATCGCGATCACGCCGGGGTGTCGCAGTGCCCAGGCAAGGGCGACTTGCGCGGGGGTGGCGCTGTGTTTGTCGGCGATGCGTTGCAGAGTAGCGTCACGAAGTAGCGCGCCGCCTTGCCCGATCGGGCAGTAGGCCATGAGCGGCATGTGGCGTTGTGCTTGCCAGGGCAGCAGGTCGTACTCAATGCCCCGTGCTTCGGGGTTGTAGAGCACCTGATTGGTGGCGCACGCGGGCGCGTTTAGTTCTTCTAGGTCGTCAACGTCGAAGTTTGACACGCCCCAGCGCAGGATCTTGCCCTGTTCGCGCAGCCGCTCAAACGCTTCCACGGTTTCGCTCAGCGGGTACTGGCCGCGCCAGTGCAGCAGATATAGATCAATCGTATCGGTGCCCAATCGGCGCAGGCTGCGCTCACAGGCGGCTTGAACACCCTGGGTGCTGGCGTTGTGCGGGTAAACCTTGCTGACGAGATACACCTCATCGCGCCGTCCGCGAATGGCTTCGCCCACGATTTCTTCAGCGCCGCCCTCGGCATACATCTCGGCGGTATCCATCAGCGTCATACCCAGGTCTAGGCCTTCACGCAGCGCCCTGATTTCAGCCTTCTGCTGCCCGGCATCCTCGCCCATGTGCCAGGTGCCCTGGCCGATACGGGGTACGCTGACGCCGCCTAGCTCAATCGTCTGCATATCTCACTCTCCTAGTGTCATTTCCTGCTGTGATGTGGTTCTGACTGCCCAAGGCCATCGGCGTTCATGCTCCCATCGTAGACGATCCGCTTTGAAGGTGGTGAACGAGAGAAGATCAATGAGCACAATTCTGAGATCATGTCAGAAGCTACCCATGCTGACCCTAGTGGCAGCTTTCAATGAACCAGAGGAACCCAAATGGCC
Source organism: Halomonas sp. CnH100-B (assembly GCF_024124605.1). NCBI lineage: Bacteria > Pseudomonadati > Pseudomonadota > Gammaproteobacteria > Oceanospirillales > Halomonadaceae > Halomonas > Halomonas sp. CnH100-B. The sequence continues at coordinate 273,277 of NZ_JAMXRX010000002.1, forward strand.
GAATACACCGCTTCTATTCAGTGGGCCCGTGGGGCCGATGAAGCCTTTCTAGATCAGCGCTATAGCCGTGGGCACGAGTGGGTGTTTGATGGCGGCGTTCGCGTGCCTGCGTCGTCATCGCCTCATGTGGTGCCGTTGCCTTATTCGGTCGAGGCCAACGTCGACCCGGAAGAGGCGTTTGTGGCCTCGCTGTCCAGTTGCCATATGCTGTTCTTCCTCGCCATCGCCGGGCAGCAGGGTTTTGTCGTGGAAAGCTACCTGGATAACGCAGTGGGTGTGATGGAGAAGGGCCGCGATGGGAAGATCGCCATGACCCAAGTCACGCTGCGGCCAAAGGCGGTGTTTGCAGGAGATCCGCCCTCAATGGAGGCGCTTGAGCAGATTCATCATGCTGCCCATGAAAAGTGCTTTATCGCTAACTCGGTTAAGACCGATGTGGTGACCGAGATTCAGAATTAAAGTCGTTAAGTCGTCGGCTTCTTGAGCGTGGTATAGCAAAACGTCATGGCAGCGGTTAGCCTAAACGGTTGGTTAATCACGCTCATTGAGCATATAGGCGCAGCCATGGAAGATATCTCTAACGTCACGCTGGCGTTGGCAGACGCATCGGCATTTGAAGCGTTCAAGCAAGAGTTAAAAGCCTCGTTTAGCGTGGCAGTGGAAGAGACGTTTGGCGCAGTGGAAGCGAGCTTGCTTCCTTCCGACGCCGATATCGACAACTCTCTTACCGCGCCAGATGCCGTGGTGCATCACATATTGCTAGACGGCGTGAAAGTGGGCGGCGCGATTGTGACCATTGACGAAGCCACCCAACACAACGCGCTGGATCTGTTTTATCTCTTACCCAGCACCCACGGGCGTGGCGTGGGCTATCGTTCTTGGCAAGCCATCGAACAGGCATACCCGCAAACACGGGTATGGATGACCCACACGCCTTACTTTGAAAAGCGAAACATCCACTTTTATGTCAATAAGTGCGGTTTTAAGATTGTCTCTTTTTATAACCGTTATTACCCCTTACCCGATGATGAAGAGCGGGGTAGTAAGGCGCATAAGCTTGAGTTTTTTGGCTTTGAGAAAGTCATGAGGTAAGTCTCGGAAAAAGGATTTTAAAGTGACCGTAAGAGCTGCAGAAAGAACCGATATTGCCGCCATCGCCCAGGTGTATCAGGCCTGTTTCCCCCGCGAGAAAAACCACGCAGAGTGGATAGAGGCGTCGTTTAACGCTTACCCAAGGGGCGTTTACTACGTGGTCGAAGTGGAAGGCCAAGTACGCGGTTATATCCTTTGGTGCGTGAAGAACGGTTTTCGGGAAAAGAGCATTATCGAGCTGGAACAAATCGGCATTCACCCAGATGCGGCGGGTAAGGGGCTGGGTAAACAGCTTATTGTAGAGTCGCTAGCGCCGTTCAAAGCCCACGTGCGCCGCCAGGGCTGTGGCGTGGGGGCGGTAATGGTGACCACCTCGGAAGGCAACTTCGCAGAGAAACTGTATCAATCCACGCTGGGCGTCTCCCGCGCGGCGGTGATTAGTGGCTATGGCGCAGGGGATGAGGTGATCTTGTATAACGCCAGCGTGGAGTAGCGCGAAAGCGGTGGTGTATCAAAAATTCCTTAAGGAGAAGGAAATGAAAGGCGAGTGCCTGTGTGGGGAAGTGGCGTTTAAGATTGCAGGCGAGCTGCCTCATCTGTACCAATGCCACTGTTCGTTATGCCGTAAGGCAACCGGTGCCGCTGCTAATGCGGCCACCTTTGTGCAGAGCGAGCAGTTCCAGTGGCTTTCGGGGCAGGGGAATATCCGTTCTTATCAGCGTGAAAGCGGCTACCGAAGCGATTTCTGCGCGACATGCGGCAGCCCGGTACCCAACCAACTGCGCGGTAGCGATTGGATGTGGGTGCCTGCCGGGTTATTAGAAGGTGAGATCACTGCCAGGGTAGCGGTGCATCTTCATATGGACTCAGCTGCCGCCTGGGAGCAGGAGTCGGGCCACTGCCAGCGCTTTGATGCCTCTCCAGAGAGCCTACAGGCGCTGCACAGCGCACTTCAGCAGGTGTGAGCATGAACGCAATTACAACCGACTATCGCATACGCCCCTTTTAGGCCGACGAGAGGGAGGCCGTGCTCTCTATCTGGCTGTCGGCGTCGGTTCAAGCGCATGATTTTATCGCGCCCCGCTTTTGGGAATCGAAGCAGGGCGCGATGCGAGATGTGTATCTTCCCGCTTCAGAGACTTACGTGGCTGAAGCGTCGGGGCATGTAGTGGGCTTTTACAGCCTTTACGAAAACACGCTGGCCGCCATTTTTGTGCAACCCAACCAGCAGGGCAACGGCTTGGGCAGTGCGCTGCTGGAAGATGCCAAGCGCCGCAGGGAGTGGCTGCAGTTAACTGTTTATGCCCAGAACGCTCCTAGTATCCGTTTCTATGAAGCGCGGGGTTTTGTGCCAATGGGCGAGCAGTTAGATGAGCACACGGGAGAGCCGGAGCTGCTCATGCGTTTTAGCCCTTAGCCAGAATAGCGCTACACTCATCTCCAATATTTTCCACACTGCTTAGGAATGCACACAATGAATCACCGTCAACCACGCTGGATGCGTGCTGCGCTGTCGGCTTGCTTACTTTTAGCTTCTGCCACTGTTATGGCGCAGGAGGATCGTATTAACGCTGAGCTTGAGCGCATTGAGCAAACCCTGGATGCGCGCATTGGCTTTGCTGCCCACAACATAGCCACAGGCCAGCGCTGGGGAGTGAATGCGGATGAGCGCTTTGCCATGTCTAGCACTTTTAAAACCCTGGCCTGCGGCGCACTGCTGGAGCAGGTGGATGAGGGGCAGCTGGCGCTGGAAACCGAGGTCAGTTTTGAAGCATCGGAGTTGGTGACTTACTCGCCGGTCACCGAGCAGTACGCGGGCCACAAGCCGATGACGCTGTTTGAATTGTGCGATGCCACCATGACCACCAGCGACAACACCGCTGCTAATCTGGTGCTGCAAGCGCTAGGTGGGCCGGAAGCCATCACGGCGTTCGTGCGGAGTATGGATGACCCCGTTACCCGCCTAGACCGCTATGAGACCGAGCTAAACGAGGCCACGCCAGGGGATGAGCGCGACACCACCACGCCCAACGCCATGCTAGCCACGCTGGAAAAGCTAGTGCTTGGGGATGTGTTATCAGATGAGTCTCGCCAGCAGTTGGAAGCGTGGATGAAGGGCAATGCGGTGGCGGATGGCCTGTTCCGTGCCGCCATGCCGTTTGATTGGATAATTGCGGACAGAACCGGCGCAGGCGGTTACGGCTCACGCTCCATTACCGCGATTATTTGGCCGCCGGAGCAGGCACCTACGGTCGTGGTGTTTTATATCACCGAAACCGAGGCATCGTTTGAAGAGCGCAATGCGGCTATTGCTTCTTTAGGTGAAGTGGTTCAAGAATCGTTGGCAGCTCATTAATAAAAAACGGGGGGGCAATTGGCCACCCGTTTTTTTATAAAAGCGCTTAAGTAGAGTTGCTAAATCGCTAACCGTTCTGGCGTTATTGAATTTAGCGAATGACGGTAAGCCTATAAAATTCCCGTATGCTCCACCACCACCATTACTCCAATCCCAATCAATACAACGCCACCTACAAGTTCTGCCCAGTGGCCAACGTATTTGCCCAGTTTGTGGCCTAGCAGCGTTCCCATGGATGCCATGACGGTGGTGGCAAGGCCAATGGCGAGGCTGGTGGTAATGATGTTCACGTCGATGAACGCTAGGCTAGCGCCTACCGCCATGGCGTCTAAGCTGGTGGCAGTAGCCGTCAGTATCAGCAGCCATAGCGTTTGTTTGCGGTGTGCTACCTTTTCTTCTTTTTTCAGCCCTTCATGCATCATGTGCAGGCCAATGATGAAAAGTAGGGTGAACGCCACCCAGTGGTCCCAGGCTTCGACGTACTGTTGAGACGCCTTGCCAGCCACCCAGCCCAGCACCGGTGTCATCGCTTCGATGATGCCAAACACCAAGCCAATACCCAGGGCATGTCGGAAGCGGGGCTTGCTGAGTTCGGCGCCTTTACTGATGGAGGCTGCGAATGCATCCGCCGACATGGAAACCGCAAGAAACAGTAGCGCAACAGGCGTCATGGTAGATAGGCTCTTTAGATAAAACGCGATCTTTAAAATGCTTACTTGAGTGTAAAAGGAAAATATTGAATAGCGCTGAATCCTATCAGGTTTTTGGCTGGTAACAAGGCGGTTTGCGAAAAATAAAGTTTGTAATAGCGAACAAACATAGCTTTGGCTAACAATGTGTCTACTAGCTGATTTTGTTGGTGTTTTGACGTTTAGTTGCATAGTGGTTAAATGAAAAGCCGCCTGGTTGAAAACGTCAGGCGGCTTTTTAAAGACGCATTATTTAACGCCGATTAGAATTAGCGATGTTGATACAGCCACTTAACATCCACGCCGAAAGAGTAAACCAGCGTGACTAACGCGCTAAACGCAAGCAGCCCTGCTAACAAAGGCGAAGTCAGTGGCGTTAACGCCAACAGCATCGCCACGACCTGCCAGACGCACACGGCTTTGCGGCGGTAGCTCTCATTAAGCGGTGCATCCAGCCAAGGGAAGAGAAGGCTAGCGGCCACGAATAAGTAGCGCATGCCGCCAATCAGCAGCACCCACAGCCCCAGCCCCTCTTCCATGATCAAGCCAACACAGAGCAGCATGATCAGCAGGGCATCCAGTTCCATATCGAAGCGCGCGCCAAAAGGCGAGTGGCTTCGGGTGCGGCGGGCAATCCAACCATCCACGCCGTCCAGTAGTAGAGCGATGACCGAGACACCCAGCCATAGCCAAATGGCATCGATGAAAGCGTCACTCACCAGCGCGCCCGCAACCAGAGCGACCAGCACCGCGCGTCCTAGTGTCACCCGGTTGGCCCAACCTAGCGGGCCATGGGGCCAAAACACCAAGATCAAACCGCTGATGAGCGTATAGAAGATACCGGCTGCCCACCAGTTGGCGGCGCTTGCCATGAGCGGCGCGAGCAGCATGCCCATACCCACGAGAAACAGCGCGCCTATTAGCAGCTCGAGACTGCTGAACAGCCGCTTGGGCAGTGGGTAGGAGGAGGAGTTAGAAACAGGCGGCATGGTGGCTCACGAAGCGGCGCGGTCGTCCGCAGTTGAAATTAGTGATGCAATAATTTATCTATGTACCATTATTGTATAGGGTGTATGGTGGTTAGCATCCCAAAAAGTTCCCCACTTAAACAATGTTGAAGGTTGGCAAGCGTTAATAGACCGATTGCTTTTCTACGCTAAGCTATAGGTGAGCCATTGAAAAGTCGCCATATCTTAGTAACGTTAAGATCAACGGATGGAAACAGCGCTTCAACGATAAGGAAATGTCATGTCGGCGCCTGATACGGCGGTGGCCTTTTGGGTAACGCACCCAGGTCACGGCGAACTGCAGCAGGAAGAGCTGCCCACAATAGATACATCAGAAGTGCGTGTTCGTGCCCTGTATAGCGGCGTGAGCCGCGGCACGGAATCTCTGGTGTTTCATGCCCGCGTGCCGGAAAGCGAAACTCAGCGGATGCGCGCTCCTTTCCAGGCCGGAGAATTCCCCACCCCGGTAAAGTACGGTTACTGCAGCGTGGGTCGTGTGACTCACGGCCCTGATTCACTTCTCGATAAAACCGTGTTTTGTCTTTATCCCCATCAGAATCACTACGTAGTGCCTGCCGACAGTGTGGTGCCGGTCCCTGATGACGTACCTGCCCAGCGCGCCGTGCTCACTGCCAACATGGAAACCGCCCTCAACGGCGTGTGGGATGCCAACCCCATGTTGGGTGAGCGCGTCTGCGTGATGGGCGCAGGCGTGGTGGGGGCGCTGGTGGCGTATTTGTGTGCGCGCATTGCGGGGGTCGAGGTCACGCTGGTCGATATCAATCCCGAGCGTGAATCTCTTGCCCGCGCCCTCGGCGTACCGTTTTCCCTGCCTGAACAAGCACCCAACGATCAAGACTGCGTGATTCACGCCAGCGGCCACCCGGATGGTCTGCGTCTGGCCATGGAACGGGTCGGCAATGAAGGGCGTGTTATCGAGATGAGCTGGTTTGGCCAAGGGGAGGTGGCACTGCCCCTCGGCGGGGCTTTCCATTCCCAGCGGCTGACTTTGCGCGCGAGCCAAGTGGGTCAGCTGCCTGCCAAGCTGCAACCGCGCTGGAACTATCGCCGCCGCTTGAGCGTGGCGCTACGTCTGTTGGCGGACCCCGCCCTGGAGGCGTTGATCAGCAGCGAGTGCGATTTTATCGATTTTCCTGAACGAGCCCCGGCGCTGTTTAGTCCACAGAGCACGGCGCTTTGCCACCGAATTCGCTACCCCTAAACCCCTTAACCGTTAGTTTCCGACTGGAGTTGCCATGTACCGTTTATGCGTCCGCGATCACTTCATGATTGCCCACAGCTTCAAAGGCGAGATCTTTGGCCCGGCCCAGCGCACCCACGGCGCTACCTATGTGGTCGATGTCGTATTTCAGCGCCCAGAGCTGGATCAAGATGGCTTGGTGATCGACATTGGCCTCGCCAGTGAGACCGTCAAAGAAGTGCTGGCCAATTACAACTATCGCAACCTCGATGAGGTCAGTGAGTTTAACGGCCAGAACACCACGACGGAGTTCATGGCGAAAGTGATTTTTGACCAGCTCGCCGCTGCCATCAAAGCGGGCCGTATGGGCGAGACCGCCAAAGGCCTGACGCAAATGGACATCAAGCTACATGAATCTCATGTGGCCTGGGCCAGCTACGAAGGGGCACTATGAGCCAGCGCTTTACCTTACTAGTAGCAGGTGATCCGGACCAGCGTACCGGTGGTTATATCTACGATGCGCAGATCGTTGCCGCACTGCGCGAACAGGGCCTTCAGGTGGACGTGGTCGGCCTGGACGGGCGCTTTCCGCAGGCCGATGCAACGGCAAAACGTGCGCTTGATAGCGCGCTGGAAACCCTAGCCGATGGCGAGCGCGTCATTATCGATGGCTTGGCCATGGGCGCACTGCCCGATGTGGTGGCCCGCCATGCGGATCGGCTGGATATCACGTCGCTGCTGCATCACCCGCTGGGCGATGAACAAGGGCTCTCAAGTGACGAGCAGCAATCTCTTCATCGCAGCGAGCTGACGGGTCTGGCGGAGGTGGCGCGGGTCATCGTCACTAGCCGCTTCACCGCCCGCCGTTTGAGTGAACTGGCCAGCGATTACTCGCTGCCCATTACTGCGCCCATTACGGTGGTCGAGCCGGGCGTTGCTCACGCGCCGATCAGCCCCGCACCTGCGCCGGGTGAACCCATCCGCCTGCTGTGCGTGGCCACGCTCACGCCGCGCAAGGGACAGGATGTGCTGGTCAAGGCGCTGGCGCGCGTGAATAGCGACCAGTGGCAGTGTGACTGCTACGGAGGGGACCGCGATACAGCATTTAGCGCTAGCGTGCAGCAGCTCATTGACGAACATCGGCTTGCGGAGCGCGTCACTCTCCACGGTGAGTGCGATGCCGACACCTTGGAGGCCGCGTACCAACGTGCCCATGCGCTGGTGCTGCCTTCTTGGTACGAAGGTTACGGCATGGTGGTCACCGAGGCGTTGGCCCACGGGCTGCCGGTGATTACCACGACTGGCGGCGCCCTGCGCGATACCCTACCGGAAGGCGCAGGCATCAGCGTCGCTCCTGGCGATGTGGAAGCACTTAGCGCTGCGATTGCTAACTTCTGCACCCATGAGGCGCTACGTACCGAACTACGTGCCGGGGTAGCGGTGGCGCGAGGCGCTCTCAACGACTGGCAGGCCGCTGGCGTTGAGTTCGCCAAGGCGTTGAATGGCACAGGTATGCCCGACCTCTCGTCGGGCAGCCAATTTGCGGCCAGCTGGCTCACGCTGCGGGAAGCGGTAGATAGTCACGCCCGCAGTGAAGCGCTGGTCAACCGGCTCGATGCGTGGCTATCCATGCGCGAAGCGCCGGTATCGCTGGCAGATTTAGGCTGCGGACGGGGCAGCAATATGCAGTTTCTCGCGCCTCGGCTGAGCATTGCGCAGCGGTGGGCGCTGTTCGACCACGACGACGCCCTGTTACGGGAGGCGCGCCGTCGTGCCCTGCCGCTTCATGATGCGACGGGCCAGCCGCTGAACGTGGAAACCCACTGCGCGTCGCTTGCGAATCTCGATCACTCGGCACTGAAAGTGGCGGATGTCGTCACTGCTTCAGCGCTCATCGACTTGGTGTCTCAGCAGTGGATCGACACGCTGGCACAGCAGTGTGCCGCGCATCGTCAAGCGCTGCTAGTGAGCTTGAGCGTCACCGGCGAGTGGTGCTTTACCGATGCGGATCAGCAGTCCATCGACGACCCGGAAGACCGCTTTGTGCTGGGGCTGTTCAACGCCCATCAGCAGCGGGATAAAGGGCTGGGCGAGGCGTTAGGCGGCGAGGCTCACCGAGCGCTCTATCACGCCATGGCGGAGCAGGGGTACGCGGTGGAAGAGGCCGCTACGCCTTGGCAGCTCGCCGCGGGGAGCCATGAGCAGCAGCCGCTCGTCAGCTCGCTGATCAATGGCTGGGCGGAAGCGGCCACCGAGCAGGCGCCAGACGCCGCTACTCGGATCGCCGAGTGGCGCACCGCGCGCCTGGATGCCGTTGAGCGTGGGCAAGTGGGCGTTTGGGTGGGCCATCGTGATCTGCTGGCGCTGCCAGCGGAGCAGGGCTAGCCCATGCCTGCCGGGCACTTTCTGCGTCGGCCTTGGGTGCAGCGCGGCATCGTCAGCGTGGCGCTGTTGGTGGCCGTGGCGCTATGGGTAGAGCCCGCTGCCGTTCTAGCCGAGGTGACACGCCTAGCGCCCGAGTGGGTGCTGGCGGCGCTGGCGGTCAGCGTACTACAGGTGATACTCAGCGCGTGGCGCTGGCAGTTCACCGCCGGCCGGGTAGATGTGCCGCTGCGCTTTCGGTACGCCCTGCGCGAGTACTACTTGGCGCTGCTGGTCAACCAGCTGCTGCCGGGCGGCGTGTTGGGCGATGCTGGACGTGCCCACCGTCATGCTCGTCAAGCTACGTCCAAGGGTAGCGCTTGGCGGGCGGTGGTGATCGAGCGGGCGTCTGGGCAAATGGCGGTGGCGCTGCTGACCTTGGTGGCACTGCTCACTTCGTCGCTGTGGCACGCTGCTCTGGGCAGTACGGGTCTGCTCGTTCTGGCTGCGTGGGTGGTCGCCTTGATACTGGTGGTTGCCGCGCTGGGAATATGGTGTCGCCGCGAGCGTGGGCCGACGCTGCCGTCCTGGTGCGTCGCGCTGGGGCGGGATGTGCGTCGCGGCCTGCTGGAGCGCCGGGTATGGCCACTGCAGTTGGCCTCGTCGCTGGCCATCGTGATCAGCTACGGACTGGTGATGGTCTGCGCCGCTCGTGCCATTGGCAGCGAGATGCCCGCTCTGGACATCTTGGCGCTGGCACCGGTGCTGCTGCTGGCCATGTTAGTGCCTCTCTCGATTGCCGGTTGGGGGCTGCGGGAAGGAGCCGCAGCGGGTATTTGGGTGCTGGTCGGTCTGCCCGCTGCTCAAGGGGTGGCGATCTCGCTCGCGTATGGCGTGCTGGTGCTGCTCTCCAGCCTGCCGGGCATTTGGGTAGCGTTTGCCAAACGCGCTCACGCAACCCCTTCGTCTGGCTCGACCTCGTTTAACCCAGCCCCGACCGGTGGGTTAGACGGCACCCAGCTCCACGTCGAACAGCATGTCATCGCCACACCGGAACGAGCGCATCGTGGGGCGCAGCGCGCTCTCCAGCGTCTCGATGGGCGTCATTTGCAGGCCGGGCCTGCCGGAGCCGATCAGCAGCGGGGCCACCATCAGGTGCAGACGGTCGACACACTGCGCTTCGATGAACTGAGAAATAGTGACACCGCCGCCTTCTACCAGCACGCGTTTAAGCCCGCGTGTCGCCAGCAGTGCCACGACCGCCGACGGCTCGAACTGCCCGCGGGCGTTCAATGGCAGCACGCAGCGCTCCGCGTGGCTCGGTGCAGGCATCGCGTCTGGCCCGGTGATATGCAGGGTCTCGACGTCACTGCTGCGAAACAGCGCCAAATCGCCTGGCACGCGCCCGCGCGGATCAAGTACCACCCGGGTCGGATGGCAGCCGTGGACGTGGCGTACGGTGAGCTGGGGATTGTCGGCGGCAGCGGTACCCGCACCGACCAGCACCGCATCGGCCAGGGCGCGAAGGCGGTGCAAATGGACGATGCTGTCATGACCGTTGATGTAGTGGGAGTGCCCGCTTTCCGTGGCAATTCGACCATCCAGACTCTGCCCCAACTGGGCGACTACCCAGTGGGGACGCAACGCCAGCGGCGTCAGGCAGTCCAACAGCATCTCGGCCTGAGGCGTCACGGTGTGTGGCGAGTGCCACCGACCGTCGCTGGTGACCGTCAGCGCCGCCGTGCTGGAAATTCTCTCGCGCTGAGCGAGCAGCCACTGCCACGCGGTATCAATATCGATCGAATGGGATGTACTACTGGAGTCGGGCATGACGCCTCCACACTGAAAATAACCTCAGATCATGCGGGGCCATGTTGCCCAACGCAAGCAACCTTTGCCCATATCATTAGGCAACCTGGAGGCCTACATGTATCAAATTGAACGCGCTATTTTCGATATTCGTCGTGGTTTACCGGTCGTGATCAGCAACGGTGAGCAGCGCCTTCTCGTTCAAGCACTAGAGGGCAGCCGTTCGGTGGATACCCTGGCCCATTTATCCGGGGCGCGTCCTGCGCTGGTACTCACCCGCCACCGCTTGGAAGCCATGGGATTATCGCTCACTGCAGAAGCCGCTTGCCTACCGCTGGCGGAGCAGGTGAGCGAACGTGAGCTGCATCAGTTGGCCGTTGCCCACTCCGGCAGCAAACCCAGCGCGCTATTGAGCGGACTGAAACCCGCAGGGGCCGCCGAACGGGGCGCCGTGGCATTAATGCGCCGTGCGCTGCTGATCCCCGCTGCTTTGACCGCAGTGGTCAGCGAAGACGCCCATGCCGATATTGCCGAGCAAATTGCTCAAGGGCGGCTGTTAGAAGTCAAGGCTGACGAGGCGCAGAAGTGCTTGGCGGGCGCACCAGGCATGCTGAAGCGAGTGAGCGAGGCGAGTATTCCGTTGGAAGACGCCCCGAACAGCCGCTTTGTGCTGTTCCGTGAGCCGGATGGCCTGCGCGAGCACGTGGCGGTCGTGATTGGCCAGGTCGAGGCGCTGGAAGGCCCGGTGCCGCTGCGGATGCACTCCGCTTGTTTGACCGGCGATCTGTTTGGCAGCCTGCGCTGCGACTGTGGCGAGCAGCTTCGCAATGCCGTGGCGGATATCCAGGCCATGGGGGGCGGCGTGCTGCTCTATCTGGCCCAAGAGGGGCGTGGCATTGGTCTAGCGAACAAGCTGCGTGCTTACACCCTGCAGGATAGCGGCCTGGATACCGTAGATGCTGATCAGGTGCTGGGGTTTGGCGATGACGAGCGCCAGTACGCCGTGGCAGTGGACATGCTGAATGCACTGAATATCGAGCAAGTGCAGCTACTCACCAATAACCCGCTGAAGATGTCAGCTCTGAAAGAGGGCGGTATCGAGGTGGTGTCCCGCCAGGCATTGTATGGCAGCGTGACGGACCACAACCACCGTTACCTGAGTGCCAAAGCCAACCGGGCGGGCCACTTTTTGGACGAAGTGCTCGAAAGCCGCGGTCGTTAACGTCTGCCCGCCGCGGGTACTTCCAGCGGCGGTAGCTGTGCGGTTTCCGTAACGACTTGGGCAAGCTGCATGGCGTAGTGATCCATGAGGCGTTTACCCAGTGCAGCGTTGGCGTGGCTGGCATCCCCGGCCACGCCGTGCTCGCTTAAATCCTCCCCTAACCAGGCAAAGGCGGCGCTGCCTTCGGGGCTCACCAGCGCGCCTGTCGCAGGAGTGGCAGGGGCGGTGGGGGAATAGCCGTCTAGAGTGACGAGCTGCGGTGCCAGATGCTGCATCATGGCGGTTTCGAGCAGCCCGCCGTGCAGCCCGTAACGCAGCTCATCGGCGTTCATCGCGCCTTCCAGTGGCGGTAGCCGGGTGTAGGTCGCTTTGACCACGCGCATATGGCAGCGCCGCCGGAGTGTGAGGGCCGCTAAATCCATGACGGCTTTATTGCCGCCGTGGCTGTTGATCAGTACGAGCTTGCGAATGCCAGCGCGAGCAATGCTTTCGCCGTAGGCTTCAAGCGTGGCAATGGCCAGCGGGGCGGGTAGGCTCAACGTGCCCGGAAAGCTTGCATGCTCATCGCTGGTGCCCACGGCCATGGCGGGCAGGCACACGACGTCCACGCGAGCATCCTGCGCGTCCAACCGTTCCAGCATCGCCGCCAGCAAGCCTTCACCGATGATGAGATCGGTGCCCAGCGGTAGATGGGTGCCGTGTTGCTCGATGGCCCCCAGAGTAATGACCGCGACCGGGTCGCGTGGCGATAGGGCGTGAAGCTGAGGAGCGGTCAGGTGCTGCCAGTGATAAACCATGAACATCCCGTTTGCGATAGGGTGATTAACGTGTGTCATCCAAGGGCCGCGCCGGGCTTGGCACACGTGTTTGATAATAGCGCGTGGTCGCTGCGACAGGCGTAAATGTCTCCCGAGGCAAGCTGATCGGCCCCTTCGGCAAGCCATGCGGCCATGGCGTCCGGCGTAAGCCAGGTATCGAAGCGGAACTGGCGCTGCTCACCGGCAATGGCGTTGAAGCGGTAGTCGCCCAGGCGCTGAATCTGCGCTAGGCAAGCGTGACTCACTTCGAGCATGCCCGCCACGAACTCCACGGACAGCGCGGCCACGGGATAGTTAAGCCCCTGCAGCACCTCCGCCTCGAATCCTTCCACGTCGATCTTGATGAATCGAGGCTCGCCGTAGCGGTCGATCAACGCATCCAAAGTGGTCATCTCCACCCGTAGCGTCTCTTCCCAGCGTACTCGCTGGAAGCCCGGGTTACGCTCGCCGACTTGGCGACGCCACTCGGTAGCGAGCGTCGAGAGCGTAGGGTTGCCCACGCTGATGGCAATGTCCGCATGGCCGGGGGCGGGGCCAACCGCCAGAGGCAGTAAGGTGATATGGGGACTTTTTAGCAGCCGTTGAAACCATTTGGCCAGCGCTGGCTGGGGTTCTAGCGCAATGACCTGCGCCCCCAGTGACTGAAAGGCGGCACTGCGGTCGCCCAAATGCGCGCCAATATCGAAGGCGATATCGCCCGGTGCTAAAAAGGGCTGGTAGAGCCGCTTCAAACTGCGCTGCCGCCCAGGCCGCCAGTATATGAACAAGGAGCGGGCCAAGCCGCTGGCACTACGAAGCTGTTGAAGCGTAGAGGGCATCTAATGGGGCTCCTTCGCCCGGGAAACGGCTGGCTCTTGAGAGGACTTGCCGGGTTTTAACAGTTGGCAAGGCATATCGCCATACAGCTCGTTGGGGGGCACGTTCAGCGTGAGATCGCCACGGGTATCCAGCGCTTGAGAGCTGCGCGCCGTCAGGTCGGCAAAGTCCTTGAGCAGTGCCGGTGTCAGGCTAATGCTGGGCGTGTGCAGCAGCCCTAGCCGGTGGCTGACCACGCCGCCCCAGGTGCCGCTGCTTGAGTATTTTACCAGCGGGGCAGCGGCCACGAGGCCAAGCCAAGCGGGGGTCAGCCAACCAAACGCCGATGGAGAGAACAGCGCCATCAGGCTTGCCCACAGCACCCCACAGAGCGTCATCCACCCAGTATGCCGCCAGGTTTCACGCCAGCTCAACGAGCGCTCGCCCCGGTGCTGAGTTTGCCAGTCGATGGCGCGGCCAATCAGCACGTTGATGATGAACAAGCTGTGCCACGCCATCATCAGCGGCGCAATCAGCGCGGCAAACACGATCTCGAGCAGCGTGCTGGCCACCAGCTTGAAGCGCCCGCCAAAGGCGTGGGGGCATTGGCAGATAGTCAGCAGTAATCCGAGCAGCTTGGGAGCCATCAGCATGCCTAGCGTGGTACTCAATAGCCATAGGGATAGCGCCTTGGGCAACAGTGGCTCTGTGGCACCGTCGAGTGCGTGGTAGCCCACCATGAGGCTGGTGCACACTAGCAATCCCAGCCACACCAGAGAGGATAAGTAGGCAAATGCACCAAAGAAGAAGTGCAGGCGACTGATGATGTGGAAGCCAGCGCCCGTCAATAGGCGCAGGTGCTGGAGGTTGCCCTGGAGCCAGCGCCGGTCGCGCTTGGCAAAATCGAGCAGATTGCTGGGCATGGCTTCGAAGCTGTTGCGCGACGCGCTGGCATGGAGGTTACGTCGAGACAGCGCTGCCGTTGCCGAGGTATCCAGCAGTACCTGCCAGCCGCCACGCCTTAGCAGGGCCGCTTCTACGAAATCGTGGCTTAAAAGCTCGCCCCCAAGCGGCGGTTTGCCGGACAGCGTTGGCAGCCCTGCGTGGGCCATGAAGGCGCGGGTACGAATGATCGCATTGTGTCCCCAGTAGTTGGCGGCGTCGCCCTGCCAAAAACTCTGGCCCGCTGCCAGCATGGGGCTATACAGCGCCGAGGCAAGCTGGGTAAAGCGGCCAAACAGCGTGCGTTGCCCCACGGGAATTGGCACGGTTTGAATCAGCCCTACGGTGGGGTAGCGCTGCATTTGATGCACCATGTGCAGCAGGGTGTCGCCGCTCATCAGGCTATCGGCATCCAGCACGATCATATAGTCGTAGCGGCGGCCCCAGCGGCGGCAGAAGTCGGCAATATTGCCCGCTTTACGCCCGTGATTGTTGGGGCGACGGCGGTAATGCACCGCGAGCTGCCCCGCCAAGCGCTGCTGTAGCGCAGCCACGTGAGCGGCTTCTTCGTCGGCTTGGGCGGGGTCTTGGGTATCGCTGAGAATGAACACTTCGAAGTGCTGGCCGATCACGCGCGCGGTGTCTTCGCCCTGTGCACTGGGCTGCTGAAGCAGCGAGCGGCAGGTGGCTTCAAGCCCCGCCATCGTGGGAATCGGGGGTTCGGCGTAAATCGGCATGACCAACGCCGTGCGGCTGACCAAACGGCTGGCGGTTGGGCGCTCTGTCGTCACGCGTTTGAGACTGAGGGGGTCAAGGCGTAACGCGCAGATCACGAAACCACAGACGGCTCCCCAAAAGGCCAGCGCAATCCAGCTAAAAGTGAGGCCAAACAGCGTCAGCATGGCGATTTGCCAACCCAGCGCAAGGTTGTCGACCACGTGGACCATCGCTAGACAGCCTACGATGCTGGACCCGATGACCAGCGTGGCCAGCAGCGCACGCCGAGCGTTGAGCCACGGGATGGAGGGCGTCAGCGTAGGCACATCACGCATCGGGATACCACACGTAGTTCCAGGTCTCGGTTACGGGCTCACCGTCGCGCATCAGGCGCAGACGGATATCGCTGGGCTGGCGGCTGGGAGGCAGCCTGAACGTGGCGCGTCGACCGCTATTGGGCAGCACTTTGACCTGGGGCAGTAACGCTTCGCCCTCTCGCACGCTGATATCCAGCGTGAGTTCCGCATCGGCCGACAGTGCCTCCAAAGCACCGCCGGCAAAATCGACCACGAACTGGCGCTGCTCGGCGGAAGGCGAGTCCGCTTCACCCGGCACGGCGGCGCTGCCGTGACGGGTGCGAATCACTTTCCCCAGAGCGTGCCCTTCAGGCTGTTCGTTCAGGGTATAGGTGCGGTAATGCAGGCGCTGAGTGTCGCCAGCCTTGAGCGCGTCCTCAGCGACCCAGTAGGCCACGATGTTGTCGTGGGTTTCGTCCGGCGTGGGAATTTCCACCAGCTCAACGTGACCTTTGCCCCACGCCTCCAGTGGCTCGACCCACTGGCTGGGGCGGCGGTGGTAGTTGGCCTCTAGGTCGAGGTAGCGATCAAAGTCGCGCTCGCGCTGCATGAGGCCAAACCCTTGGGGTGCGTCATCGGTAAAGCTTGAAACGCGTACGGCCGATGGGTTGCTTAGCGGTCGCCAGATCCATTCGCCTTGCCCGGTATGCATCAGCAGGCCATCGGAGTCATGCACCTGAGGGCGGAAGTCATCCGGCCGCTGGGCGCTTGCTTCCCCAAAGGTGAACATGCTGGTCAGCGGGGCGATCCCGACTTTTTCGATATCGTCACGGGCAAAGATCTCGGCTTCTATTTCCGCTTCGGTGTGCTCGCCGGGAGTGAGGGTGAAGCGGTAGGCACCGCTCAGCGACGGGCTATCCATCAATGCCATCAGCGTGACGCTCTCGGCGTCGCTGTCCGGCGTGACCAACCAAAACTCGCGAAAGGCCGGGAACTCTTCGCCTTGAGACGAGGCGGTGTTGATCGCCAACCCTCGTGTGGATAACCCGTAGGCTTGATGCTGGCCAACCAGACGAAAGTAGCTGGCGCCGAGAAAGACGGCGAATTCATCCGCGTAGTCGGGATTATTGAGCGGATAATGGAGACGAAAACCGGCGTGTCCGCTGCCGCTCAAATCATGTTCGAGCAGTTCGCTGGCGTCGCCATCGTAGCGAAAATCGTCGGTGGTAAAGTCGAGAGGGACGACGTCGCCATTCTCGACCATGTTCAGCGCTACCGGCGTTTGAAATAGAAACCCGCTGTGGAAGAGCTGTAGGCTAAAGGGGCTGTCGTCGTGCCAGTAGGCACGTTCGGGATTGAAGCGAATTTGCCGGTAGCCATCGTAGTTAAGCGATTGCAGTGCCTCGGGCAGTGAAGACTCGGGCGCTTCATAGGGGGCATTGGCTAACTGTTGGGCACGCGCCACGACCTGTTGAAATACGGCGTCTTCGCTAGCGGTGGCGGGCAGGGCGAGTGCCCAACTCAGTGATAACATCCATTTTGCAGTCCTACGACAACCCATGGGCGAGTTCCTTTCGTGACCTGATAGAGTGGACAACACGTCATTGTGTGAAATATTTAAACAAAAACTATACGCTTAACAAGTTGGGTCAAATATTGAGATTAAACGCAGCGACGCGCGTACGCCGTCAATCGGTTATACCGCTGATGCTCTCTACAACGCTAGTGGTGGAATGAATGCTTCGTCTCCTTGTCACGGCCTGTGCGCTGAACGTGCTATTGGTCGCCCCGTTGTGGTGGCGTTTTGGCACGCTATCTCCTTTGATCGCATGGGAAGCATGGGTCATCGCCTCCGCCATGCTGCTATTACCCCCTGGCCCATGGCGGCGCTGGGTGGGTATCGGGGTCGTTAGTGCCCTGGCACTGGCCACGGCGGCCAATTTGGGGGAGGCGGCGACTTATACGGCATTTGGGCGGCCGCTCAACCTCTACCTGGATGTGCCGCTGGTACGCTCCATTTACCACCTGCTAGTGGGTAATGTAGGCCAACTGGCGGCAATTTTCCTGATGCTGCTAGGCGGTATGCTGCTCCTTGGCTTGCTGTGGCTGATGCTGCGCCTATTACTGCCTGCTCGCCCCCCTAAGGGCCGAGGTGGGGTGGTTGTCACAGCCAGCGTGTTGCTGGTGGGTAGCTTAGGTATGAGTATTTTAGAGGCGAATCACCACCGCTTGGTTCCCCATGCCGCGCTGCCGATGGTCACGACCTCCCGTTTTCAATGGGCGCAGATCCTCGATACCCATCGGGCCCGGCAGGCATTCAGTGAGCAGTTAGAAGCGTCTCCGTTAGCGGCGCAGGCCTTGCCAGGCTTGGCTGGACGGAACGTACTGCTGACGTTCATCGAGTCCTACGGCGTGTCTGCTCTCGATGATCCGCGCTATAACCGAACGCTGCTGCTTACGTTGGAAGACCTTAAGCGTCGGTTATCCAACCGTGGCCTGCACGTGGTGTCGGGGCTGGTGGAATCTCCCATCCGCGGTGGGCAGTCGTGGCTTGCCCATGCGACGACGCTGAGTGGTCGCTGGATCGACAATCAGCTCTGGTATCGGCTGATGCTGGAGAGCGGCCACTCGACGATGATCGATGACTTTCATGCCACCGGTCAGCGCACACTCAGCGTGATGCCCGCGATTACGTTGGCGTGGCCAGAGGGGCAGGCCTACGGCTTCGACCAAATCGCCGCAGCGAAGGATATCCCCTACGCCGGGCCGCCGCTCAACTGGGTGACCATGCCGGATCAATTTACCCTGGACTATACCCAGCGCGAGCTGTTGGGCGACGAGCCGGTTTTTGCGCAACTCGCGCTGATTTCCAGCCATGCGCCCTGGACGCCGGTGCTCCCGGTGCTGGAAAACTGGTCGCTGGTGGGTGATGGGAGTATCTATGCGCCTTGGGAAAACGCAGGCGATCCGCCTGAAGTGATTTGGCGAGATTTGGAGCGAATTCGCGATCACTACGCGTGGTCGGTGGACTACGCTGTTAGCGTGACCGGGCGCTGGGCCGCGCGAGTGGCCGATGAGCAGACGCTGCTGATTGTCTTGGGCGACCATCAGCCCGCACCACTGATTACCGGCGATGACGCCAGTGCCGCGGTTCCGGTGCATATCATTAGCGGCGACCCGGCGTTGCTGGCACCGTTTAAACAGCGCGGTTTCGTGGAGGGTATGCTGCCTCCAATAGCGCGCCCGCAGGATGCGCCGCGAATGAGCCAGCTGCGCCACTGGCTGCAGCAGGACTTTGGCCCCTCGGCACTATCACCAAGGACGACACCATGATTCAACCGGTTATTTTGAGCGGTGGCAGCGGCACCCGGCTTTGGCCGCTCTCCCGAGAGCAGATGCCCAAACAGTTTTTGCGCTTAACCGGCGAACAGAGCCTGCTTCAGCAAACGCTCACTCGCCTTGAGGGCTTGACGACGCTACCGCCGATGCTGATGGGGCACCATTCGCACCGTTTTTTGATGGCCGAACAGCTGCGTGAAGCCCAGCAGGAGGGCCAGATCGTGCTAGAGCCAGCAGGGCGCAATACCGCCCCGGCGATTGCCTGCGCGGCCCTGTTGGCGCGGCAATCCGGCGAAGACCCGCTGCTGCTGGTGCTACCCGCTGACCACGTTATTGGCGATGCAGCGGCGTTTATCGATAGCGTGCGGCGTGCCGAACCGCTCGCAGAGCAGGGTTATCTCGTGACCTTTGGCGTGGTGCCGACCCATCCAGAGACCGGTTACGGCTACATTGCCTGCGGTGACGCGTTGGGGGAGGGTCACCATCTGGCAGCATTCATCGAAAAACCCGCGTTCGAGCATGCCAAAGCGCTGCTTGAGCAGGGTGACACGCTCTGGAATAGCGGCATGTTTTTGCTGCGCGCCTCCCGCTATTTGGCGGAGCTCGAGCGGCTTCAGCCAGCGATGCTGGCCGCCTGCCAAGAGGCTGTAACCCGCGCCCACCGTGACTTGGATTTTCTGCGCTTGGATGAGCAGGCGTTTCAGCGCTGCCCTAGCGAATCGATCGATTACGCGGTCATGGAGCACTGCGCCCAAGCGGCCGTGGTGCCTTTGGATGCCCAATGGAGCGATATTGGCAGCTTTGACGCGCTAATGGCGACCCATGCGCCCGATGCGGCGGGCAATGTGGTCACCGGGGATGGAATATTGAGCGATACCCAGCGCTCGTTAGTGGTAGCGAACCACCGCTTGGTGGCCACGTTGGGCGTTGAAGACCTGATCGTAGTGGAGACCTCGGACAGCGTGCTGGTGGCCCGGCGCGACAAGGCGCAGGGCGTCAAGCAGCTCGTTGCGGCGTTGGCCCAGGCCGGGCGCAGCGAGCCGCATACTTCGCCGCAGGTACATCGCCCTTGGGGCAGCTTTCAAGCCATGGACAACGGAGAGCGCTACCAAGTGAAGCATATTACCGTGCGTCCTGGGGCGCGGCTGTCGCTACAGCGCCACCATCATCGCGCCGAACACTGGGTGGTGGTCAGCGGCACGGCCAAGGTCACGGTGGACGAGCGCACGTTTTTGGTCAGCGAAAACCAGTCCACTTACATCCCCATTGGCGCGCTACACCGCCTGGAGAATCCGGGAAAAATTCCGCTGGAACTGATCGAAGTGCAGTCCGGTAGCTACCTGGGCGAGGATGACATCGAACGACTGGATGACGTGTACGCGCGCCACAGCGACGAGTAATGGAGCGTACCTACCAGAGCCAGCTACCCGGCCGTGCTGGTGGCTGGCCTTTACGCACCGCCACCCAGCCGATAATGCAGCGCACGCCGAGCCATACCACCAGCAGCGGCCAGAGTAGCGTGCCGATAAAGATCAGGCTCAGGGTAAACGTGACGATAAAGTAGAGGCTGCCGATCCAGAACGTGCGGATCAAATAGCGGTAGTGCGCCTGCAGCCAGGGGGCCGCTTCTTTACGGTAGACATAGGCAATGATCACACCAATCAACAGGGTGACGTTGGCCGTGACGAGCCCTGCCAAATAAAGCGCATAAATAATTTGTGGCGGACGCGTATCCTCTTTGGGGAGGTATCGTTCAGTCATGTCCATCCTCGCTAGTAGAGACGGAAGTCGTTGGCATTAGGCAGCCCTTGCTGCTCTTCCACCACTTTGCGGTAGCGTTTGTACTCCCACTGATACTGCGCTGGGTCCAGCGCAATGGAAGCTTCGACGCTGGCATTTACGCCGGTGGCGGACGTGGCATCCTCCTCGCTATACACCTGCTCGTCGGCATCGAGAAAGTGAATCTCGAAGCCTTTGCCAGGAATGCGCAGGGCCACACCGGTGACTACCCGCGCTTGGGTGCGCGCCACCAGCTTGGGTAACAGCGTGGCGGTATAGGCATCGCGGCCATAGAACGGCGCAAACACGCCGCTGCCCCAATCCGGCTCTTGGTCCGGCAATATACCAATGGCCTCGCTACGCTTCAGCGCTTTGAGCAGCGCCGCCACGCCTCGCGGGTTGGTGGGTACTAGCTTCGCGCCCATGCGCTCGCGGCCATGGCGGATAATCGGCTCTAAGTCAGCGATTTTGGGCGGTTCGTACATGGCGGTAAACGGAAAGTGGCTGGAGAGCCAAAAGTTCAGCACTTCCCAGTTGCCAAAGTGAGGAGCCAGCACGATCACGCCGCGCCCCTCGGCCCGGGCGCTGTCCAGTTTGTCGCGGCCATGTACCGCTAGAATACTGGCTTCTACCTTCTCGGGCGGGGCCATCCAGGCGTGGCCGAGTTCCAGCATTGTCGCGGTGGAGTGCTGAAGGCTCTGTTTGGCCAGGGATTGTCGTTGGCTGGCAGGCGCGTCGGGGTAGACCACCTCTAAATTGATCTCGGTCACCTGGCGCTCGCGCTTGCTAAAGCGGTACACCTGCGGGCCCACCAGAGCCGCAATGCGCCAGAGCCAGCGCACCGGCCAGCGGGAGAGCGTGCGCCATAGCGTTGCAATGGCGCGGGCTTGAAAGCGCGTCGTGGAAGGGGTTACCTGTTCGGTCATGGGTTACAGCAACCAGCTATCGACATTGGAGGGGGCGCGTTTTTCCTGTAGCCCCTTGAACCCTTTCACGCAGCGCACGATGAACCACACGGCCAGCGCGAGCAGCATGGGGAAACCGATCAGAATGAGCGTGAGCAGGGTGGCAACACTGCCGTACAGAAGGCCGATCCAGAAGGTGCGAATCTGGTAGCGGTAGTGTTCATCCAGCCAAGCCGGACCCTTGCCACGGTACACGTAGGCAATGATGACGCCGATCAGTGACGTAAAGCCCACCACAAAACTGGCGAGATAGAGGGCATAATTCACCATGGCCATGGTGGTGTCCGGGGGCGGGGTGGTGGCGGAGGTCTCGTCCGGCGTGGCGTGGCGGTCGACCACTTCACCTTCCAGCGGGGCGTCATCGCGCATGGGCGTTCCTTCTTTGATCAGGTCTATTCCAGCATCCAGCGGACACTTTGACTGCCCGCTATGATAGCGTGGGCGGGGCGACTTATCACCCGCAGGCCGCCCACGTCGGGGGCATACTTAACGGGCTGCCGGGCGGCAGATTTCCAGCAGGTTGCCGTCGGGGTCGCGCAGGTAAAGCGACTCGATGGGGCCGCTAGCCCCCTGGCGAGCGACGGGGCCAAGCTCGACTTCGATGGCCAGCGCATCCAGGTGCTGCTTGAACTCGTCCAGCGGTAGCTGGCAGCGCAGGCATAAATCCAGGCTGCCCGGTGTCGGCGTGGCTGAAATGGGCGCGATATCGGTATCGGTTTGGTGCAAGCGCAGGGCCGTGTCACCCAGCATCAAGTCAACGCGCTGTGCGTCCCGATAACGCACATCCAGGCCCAGTACGCGAGAGTAAAAATCCACTGCGCGACCCATATCGGTCACGGTAACCACAAGATGATCCAGACCTGAGAGCATGCCTCTTTCCTTCATACAAACGTAAAAACCAGAGAATACGATGATGCGACGCTGTCCGCTATGCCACGCGCAGGAGCCTGCGCTGTACCACCAAGACCGTCGCCGCGAGTACTACCAGTGTGCCACGTGTGCGCTGGTGTTTGTGCCTAGTGAGCAGCATTTAAGTGCCGCTGACGAAAAAGCCGAGTACGACCAGCACCAAAACTCGCCGCAGGATACGGGATATCGGCGCTTTTTGGGGCGTTTATTCACTCCGCTGGCGGCAAAGCTGGCTCCAGGGGCAAAAGGGCTGGATTTTGGCTGTGGCCCCGGGCCCACGCTCTCGGTGATGTTCGAGGAAGCGGGCTTTGAGATGGACGTGTACGACATCTTTTACGCGCCCCATGCCGTGTCGCTTACCCGCCAGTATGACTTCATTACCGCCACCGAAGTGGTCGAGCACTTGGCGACGCCGGGCGAGGTGCTGGGTGAGCGTGTCGCGCAACTCGACCGCGGCGGCTATCTTGGGCTGATGACCAAGCGAGTGGCGAGCCAAGAAGCCTTCGCCCGTTGGCACTACATCAACGACCCAACCCATGTCAGTTTTTTTAGCGAAGCAACCTTCCGCTGGTGGGCGGCTGATCAGGGGTTAACAGTCGAATTTACTGGCAATGACGTGGTAATTTTTAGAAAACACTAATCTGCTTGCACAAGGGGCGAAAAAGCATTGACTTTGCGCCTCTGAAAGCAATAATTGCGCGCCCGTTTTCTTGCCTGTTCGATGTGATGGCGTGTTAACGGCAACGATTCATCCATTGAGCAAGGTGAGGTACGCATGTCGCGGCAACTGCTGGCCATGGCGCTAGCGCCCCTATTAGGGCTGTTTATTCTTGGGATTGGCAATGGCTTTCTCGCTACGCTGATTACCGTGCGTTTGGACGCAGCGGGCGAATCGGCGACGGTGATCGGGATTGTCTCGTCGGCCTATTTCATCGGCCTAGCCCTGGGTGCCATGGTCAACGACCGCCTGCTGCTGCGCATTGGTCATATTCGCGCTTACGGCAGCTTTGCCTCGCTGGTCGCGGTGACGGTACTGCTGCAAGGCCTTTTCTTCGAACCTTGGGCATGGTTTGCGCTGCGTTTGATCGGCGGCTGGGCCACGGTGGGTGTTTATCTGGTCATCGAGAGTTGGCTGCTCACGGCGGGCGACCAGAAAGTGCGCGGCCGCCTGCTGGCGCTTTATATGATCTCTCTTTACGCCGCCGGGGTGCTGGGGCAGCTCATGCTCGGTATCACCAGCGCCATGGGCGACACCGCGCCCTTCATGGTGATTGGCCTGTTGGCGTCGCTCTCGGTACTGCCCATGGCGATGATTCCCCGGGTGTCGCCGCTCATCGAGCACGCCGAACCGCTACCGCCGCACCGTTTGATCACCATGACCCCCACCGGCGTCATGGGCAGCCTCGGTTCTGGCATGGTGGTCGCTGCCGCCTACACGCTGCTGCCGCTTTACCTGCAGCGCATTGGCATGAGCGTCAATCAGGTCGGCCAAATGATGGCCGTCGTTATCATGGGGGCGATGCTGCTGCAGTACCCCATTGGCCGCTGGTCGGATCGCCATGATCGCCAGATGGTCTTGATTGGTATCAGCGCCTTCTGCGTGGTGATTTCAGCGGCGATGCTGTGGTTGCCGCTCTCCACGCCGCTGCTCGCCGTGCTGCTCTTTTTGTTGGGTGGTGGCGTGTTCGCGCTGTACCCGGTGGCCGTTAGCCATGCTGCCGACCGTGCGCCTGCTGGTGCCTTGGTGCGGATGAGCCAGGGACTTTTGTTGATCAACTCGATTGGTGCCACCATCAGCCCGCTGATGATCTCGCCGGTGATGACCGCCATGGGCGATGCGGGCCTGTTCTGGGCGTTTGGCTCACTCAGTTTGTTCTTCGTGCTGTTCTTTAGCTGGCGTCGTAGCGTTCGCCCGGCACCGGTGCCGGTGGCACCGTTTACGGCCACTACGCCGATGACCGCCGCAGGTGCTGAGCTGGTGGTGACCGAAGAGCTGGTACAAGGGGCGCTCGAACACGAGCACCTGGAAGACCTTTCCGACGTCGTGCCCGAAGTCGACGTGGCTGAGCCGGTAGTGGGGCCGCCCCAAGAAGACGAGAGCCACATCACCTACTACGATGACGTGGAAACCGAGGTGCGCAAATAAGCCGCTGAGGCGGCGACAGGTGAGACCTTAAGCTAATAGTGTGGTGAGACTAGGGAAACTACTATCGGCGATAGTGTTTTTACTACTTTTACCGCCGTCGCCTGAGGTTTTACCATGAATTATTACGCCGCCCCGGTTCGTGATTTTCGCTTCGTGCTCGAAGAGATGTTAGCCCACCACTCCCTGTCGCTACCAGGGTTCGAAGAGGCCACGCCAGATCTCGTCGAGGCCGTTCTGGAAGAGGCCGCGAAGCTGGCGGGCGATGTGTGGGCCCCGCTCAACAGCACCGGCGATCGTCAGGGGGCTAAGCGCCACACTGATGGCAGTGTGACCACCCCAGAAGGCTTTGCCGCCGCCTATCACGCCTATGTTGAAGGCGGTTGGAACGGTATTGGCGTTTCTGAAGAGCTGGGTGGGCAGAACCTACCCGAAGTGGTGGCCAGCGCGGTACAGGAGATGCTCCACGGCGCAAACATGGCCCTGGGGCTGTGCCCGATGCTCACTGCCGGTGCCATCGAAGCGCTGGCCCACCACGGTAGCGATGCTCTCAAAGCCATCTATCTACCCAAGCTGGTCGAAGGGACTTGGACCGGCACCATGAACCTCACCGAACCTCAAGCAGGGTCGGACCTCTCCAAAGTGCGTACCAAAGCCGTGCCGGAAGGCGAGCACTACCGCATTAGCGGCCAAAAGATCTACATCACCTGGGGCGAACACGACGCCGCTGAGAACATTATTCACCTCGTCCTTGCCCGTAAGCCGGATGCCCCGGAAGGCAATAAGGGCATTTCGCTGTTCCTGGTTCCCAAATTTCTGGTGAACGACGACGGCACGCTCGGCGAGCGTAACGACGTCACCTGTGCCTCCATCGAGCATAAGCTCGGCATTCACGGCTCGCCCACCTGTACGCTGAGCTTTGGGGAAAACGGCGGTGCCGTGGGCTACCTCGTCGGCGAGGAAGGGCGCGGGTTGAACCATATGTTCACCATGATGAACGAGGCGCGCCATAAAGTTGGGATTCAAGGCATTGGCGTGGCCGAACGCGCCTGCCAACACGCCTTTGCCTACGCTCATGACCGTACCCAGGGCCGCTCCCCCAAACAGCGGGGCGGCAGCGAATGCACCATTAGCGACCACTTTGACGTTCGCCGGATGCTGCTCTCCATGCGTGCCCGTACTGATGCGCTGCGTGCATTGGCGCTCTACTGTGCCGGGCAGTTAGATATCGCTCGCCGCGCAGAGAGCGACGCCGAACGCCAAGCTGCCCAGGCCTGCGCCGATGTTCTGATTCCGATTGTGAAGAGCTTCTCGACCGACCAAGCGGTGGATATCGCCTCTATGGGCGTGCAGGTACACGGCGGCATGGGCTACGTGGAAGAGACCGGCGCGGCCCAGCTATTGCGGGATGCGCGCATTGCGCCTATCTATGAAGGCACCAACGGCATTCAAGCGCTGGACTTGGCGGGCCGCAAACTGCAACGAGACGGCGGTGCGGCGCTCTCTGCGCTGATCGATGAGGTGCATAAAACGGCCGAAGCGCTGCGGGGTGAAGCGTCGCTGGCCAGCATGGGCAGTGCGCTCGCGGCGGGCGCTGACGACCTGCGCGCTGCCATGACCTTGGTGCTGGAGCAGGGCAGCGACCCTGAACACGGTCCCGATGCCGTACAGGCGTATGCCACGCCACTGTTGAACCTGGCCGGACACGTGCTGTGCGCTTGGCAAATGGGCATCGCGGCGCTGCACGCCCAACAGGCTGTAAAAGGCGGCAGCGATGAGCCGTTTTACCGCACCAAGCTCTGCAGCGCCGAGTTTGCCATTCACCAATGGCTGCCGGTTGGCCGCGCCCAGCGTGCCGTGATCGAGGCCGGCTGGCAGTGTTTTAGCCAGTTCGATAGCGCGGCTCACTAACGCCACCGCCGCCTTATGGGCGGCGGTATTCGTTATGAATGTCCAATAATAAAACGTCCTATAACAACAGCGAGAGTGCAGGAACCGATCATGACCTCCATCTTTGAACAAGACTTACCGCCGACCGCCGCCAACCATGTGCCGCTCTCACCGCTCACGTTTATTGAGCGCTCGGCGGCCATCTACCCGGACTACCCCGCGGTCGTGCATGGCGCAACGCGCCGCACCTGGGCCGAGACCTGGACGCGCTGCCGCCAGCTAGCCTCGGCACTGGAAAAGCGCGGCATTCAGCCCGGGCAAACGGTGGCCGCCATGCTGCCCAATATTCCCGCGATGTTCGAGGCGCACTTCGGAGTGCCATTGGCGGGCTGCGTGCTGAATACGCTCAATATTCGCCTCGATGCCGATGCGATTGGCTATATGCTGGCCCACGGCGAAGCCAAGGCGGTTCTAGTAGACCCTGAGTTTGCCGAGGTGATTCAAGCGGCGGTTGCCAAGTTGGAAAGCAAACCGCTGATTATTGACGTAGCCGACCCCGAGTTTTTGGGCGACACCCAAGGCATTGGCGAGTTGGAGTACGAAGCGCTACTGGCTGAGGGCGACGCTGATTACGCTTATCGGCTGCCCAACGACGAATGGCAGGCGATTTCGCTGAACTACACCTCCGGCACTACCGGCAAGCCCAAGGGCGTGGTGTATCACCATCGCGGTGCCTACCTGAACGCGGTGAGTAATATTCTCGAGTGGGCCATGCCCCATCACCCGGTGTATCTGTGGACGCTGCCGATGTTCCACTGCAACGGCTGGTGCTTCCCCTGGACCATTGCCGCCAATGCGGGCGTTAGCGTGTGCCTGCGCAAAGTCGATCCCAAACGCATCACGGACCTGATCGTCGAAGAGGGCGTCACCCACTTCAGCGGCGCGCCGATTGTGCTCAATGGGTTGGTGAACCTACCGGCCGACCAAAAGCGGGTGTTTGATCATCCGGTAAAAGTGACCACCGCCGGTGCCGCGCCGCCCGCCTCGGTGATTGCCGGGGTAGAAAAGCTGGGTATCGAAGTCACTCACGTATACGGGCTTACTGAAGTGTACGGCCCGGTGACCGTATGCGCTTGGCGTGATGCGTGGAACGAGCTGCCCTTGGAGTCCCGTGCCAAAATCAAGGCCCGCCAAGGCGTGCGCTACCACATGCTGGAAGCGCTCTGCGTGGCCGACCCGGTGACGTTAGAACCCGTCGCTAAAGATGGCCGAACCATGGGCGAGATCTTGATGCGCGGCAACAACGTGATGAAGGGGTATCTCAAAAACGCCGAGGCGACGGAAAAAGCGCTAGAGGGCGGCTGGTACCACACCGGTGATTTAGCGGTGTGGCACGCCGATGGCTATATCGAGATTAAGGACCGCTCGAAAGATATCATCATCTCCGGCGGTGAAAATATCTCCACCATCGAAGTGGAAGATGCCATTTACAGCCATCCGGCGGTTGAAGAGGCGGCGGTCGTCGCGAAGCCGGACGAAAAGTGGGGCGAAACGCCCTGTGCGTTTGTTAAGTTAAAAATCGGCTACGGCGAGGTCACCGAGGCGGATATCATCGCCCACTGCCGTGAGCGTTTAGCGAGCTTTAAGGTGCCCAAAACGGTGATTTTTAGCGAGCTGCCGAAAACATCGACGGGCAAAATTCAAAAATTCGTGCTGCGTGAAGAAGCCAAGCAGCACCAGTCAGGGGGGCAGCAATGAGCGAACAACGGATCGGCGTGGTAGGCGCAGGCACCATGGGGCAGGGCATTGCCCAAGTGGTCGCCGCCAGTGGCTTTAACGTTCGGCTGTACGATGTCGCCGACGAGCAGCTCACCCGCGCCAAAGGCGCTATCGATAAAGGGCTCGAGAAGCTCGTTGCCAAAGAGAAGATGACCGCAGAGGGCAAGCAAGAAGCACTCGCTCGACTCTCTACCACCACGGCGCTCGATGCGCTCAGCGACTGCAGCGTGATTATCGAAGCCGCCCCTGAGCAGCCTGCGCTGAAAGAGAAGCTGTTTCGCGATCTCAGCCATCTGAGCAGCGATGCCATCCTGGCCTCTAACACGTCCTCGTTGTCTCTCACCCGCTTGGCCGCTGTATGCGAGCGTCCGGAGCGAGTAGTGGGTATGCACTTCTTCAACCCAGTGCCGGTACTCAAGTTGATGGAAGTGATCCGTGCTGAGCAAACCTCGGATGCCACCGTCGAGCGCATTGAAGCGCTGGCCAAAGCGCTGGGCAAAACCGCCGTGCCGGTAGGCGACGCGCCGGGCTTTGCCGTGAACCGTTTGCTAGTGCCGATGATTAACGAAGCCGCGTTTATCGTGCAGGAAGGCACCGCGACGCCGGAAGCCATCGATGAGGCCATGAAGCTGGGTGCTGCCCACCCGATGGGGCCGCTGGCGCTGGCGGATTTGATCGGCCTGGATGTATGCCTCGCGATTATGGACGTGCTGCAGGAAGGCTTTGGCGACCCCAAATATCGCCCCTGCCCGCTGCTCAAGCGCATGGTGGCCGCAGGCTACCTGGGCCGTAAGAGCGGCCGTGGGTTCTATATCTACGAATAGCCAACTGCCGGATTGAAGCGCGACAAAAGAAGTGATTGCCACCCAACCAAGCGTTCGCTAGGGTTGAGTGGTCATCACTTACAAGCGCAATAACAATCAAGGAGCCACCATGAGCGACGCAGTGATCGAGAAGGTTGATAACGACGGTGTAGTGCGCCTGACCATTAATCGCCCCAAAGCCCTGAACGCGCTGAATAGCGACGTGCTCAGCGCTTTGGAAGCGCATTTAGTCGAGCTTGAAGCGCACCCCAACCTGCGGGCGGTATTGATTACCGGCGCTGGTGAAAAATCCTTTGTGGCCGGGGCAGACATCACTGAAATGCGTGATAAAACCCCCGAAGAGGCCCGCGCATTTGCCAGCCAGGCACTGCGTACCATCAAGCGACTTGAAACACTGCCCGTGCCGGTGGTCGCGCTGGTGAACGGGTTTTGCCTTGGCGGCGGCTGCGAACTGGCGCTGGCCTGCGACTGGGCCGTCGCCAGCGACAACGCTGTCTTCGGCCAGCCGGAAGTCCTGTTAGGCGTCATTCCTGGCTTTGGCGGTACCCAACGCCTGCCGCGCCGAGTCGGCCCCGCCATGGCGATCGATTTGGTCACTACCGGGCGCAAAATTGATGCCCACGAAGCGCTGCGCATTGGTCTCGTGAACCGCGTAATGCCCCAGGCAGAGCTTGAGAGCTATGTTGAAGAGCTGACTACACAGCTGAAGGGCAACGGGCCGCAGTCGGTTCGCGGAGCCAAACAAGCCGTTCATGACGGCATGGACCAAGATCTGGATAGCGCCCTGGCGCTGGAAACCAGCCTGTTCGCTTTCTGCTTTGCAGGCCAGGAGCAGAAAGAGGGCATGAGTGCCTTTGTCGAAAAGCGTAAACCCAATTTCTAAGCTCTCTTTTTTCGAGTTTTACTTATTTGAGGGGTGGCGCATGCGTCATCCCTTATTTTATTCTCAGGCTTACTATTTCTTACTATGCCGGAGTGACCGCGATGCAGTGGGCCGCCTTTCTTCTTGCCGCGCTGGGGTTTGCCTATTTACCCGGGCCTGCGATGTTATACACCGCAGCACAAACGCTGGGACGTGGCCGACGGGCGGGCTGGTTGGCGGTGGCTGGGGTGCATCTTGGTTGCTATGTACATGTTATCGCCGCTGCACTGGGGTTAGCGCTACTGTTTGCGGCCATTCCACCTGCCTATCTGGCGATGAAAATCATCGGTGGACTCTATTTGCTCTGGATGGGCGTGCGTTTATGGCAACAAGGCATTCGCACGAGCAGTGACGAACTGCCGCTCGCCTCAACCAAGCGGGTACTGCGCGATAGCTTTCTGGTGGAAGTGCTTAACCCCAAAACGGCGCTTTTCTTCGTGGCGTTTCTGCCGCAATTTGTGCAGCCCGATATTGCCATGCCGGTCGCGTGGCAACTGCTTTGGTTAGGCATTGCCACCAATCTGTTGTTCTCATCAGCGGATGTGGTGGTGGTGCTATTGGCCAGCCCGCTTCGCGCATGGCTGCAAACGTCTCATGGCTCTTCCCGGTTGATTCAACGGATTGGCGGAGGCGTATTAATGGGGCTCGGAGGTAATACACTGGTGCAGGCAGCACGATAGGGCCAGTCACTGTGATGTTCACCGTAAGGAGCGTGGCATGTTCGATCTGTATATCGCTAACAAGAACTACTCTTCCTGGTCGCTGCGCCCTTGGGTGTTGCTGAAAGCGTTGGAGATCCCCTTTAATGAGCACCTCATGCCGTTTGAGGGTGGCTTTGGGGAGAGTCACACCACGTTCAAGCGCTTTTCACCGTCGGGCTTAGTGCCGTGTTTGGTCGATAGTGAGCACGATGTGGCCGTGTGGGATTCGTTGGCGATCGTCGAGTACGTGGCCGAGACACATCCAAACATATGGCCATCAGCGCGTGGGGCGCGGGCCTGGGCGCGCTCGGCCAGTGCCGAGATGCACAGCGGCTTTGGCGCACTGCGCGACGAATGTTCGATGAACTGTGGCGTACGCGTGGCCATGAACGAGCTTTCCCCAGGGCTGAAAAGCAATATGGCTCGGTTAGATGCCCTGTGGCAAGAAGGGCTTGCGCGTTTTGGCGGCCCGTTTCTGGCAGGCGAACACTTTACGGCGGTGGATGCGTTTTACGCCCCTGTGGCGTTTCGGATACAAACCTTCAATCTGCCGCTGAGTGACGCCTCCCTTGCTTATGTGCAGCGCCTGTTGGCGCTTCCCGCTATGCAGGATTGGTACGACGCCGCGCTGAAGGAGGCCTGGCGCGAACCTATGCACGAAGAGGAAACGTTGAAAAACGCCACGCTGCTTCGCGATGAACGCAACACGGCGTGATGGGGATAAATCCGCTACACTGGCGCGCCCCTTCTTTCGAGAGAGACCTTTGCCATGGCGCTGAGCGCGACCCCTTATAAAGTCGATGTTAACTTGACCGATCTGGATCGTAGCGTTTACGAGACGCTGCGCTTCACCGTGGCCCGTCATCCCTCAGAAACCGAAGAGCGTCTCTGCGCACGTTTGATTGCTTACCTGCTCTGGTACAGCGAATCGTTGGGGTTTGGGCGCGGGCTTTCCGATGTGGACGAGCCTGCGCTTTGGGAAAAGAGCCTGGATGGTCGCGTGCTTCACTGGATCGAAGTCGGCCTACCCGATGCCGAACGTTTGACCTGGTGCTCGCGCCGGGCAGAGCGGGTCTCGCTGCTGGCGTATGGTCGCGTGGATATTTGGGAAAGCAAAGTGCTGCCTGCCGTTGCCTCGTTGAAGAACGTGCACGTCGCCGGGCTGCCCCAAGAAACGCTGGCCACCGTAGCAGCAGATTTGCCCCGGGCGATTAACTGGGCAGTGATGATTAGCGATGGATCGTTGTTCATCACCGACGACAATGGTCAGCATGAGATGACCCCGCAGTGGCTATTGCGGGAGCGCTGAACCATGTTGTGCTAGGTTTTAAAGACGTGTGGTCGGTCTGAACAGGAAGTCGCGTTAATGATGGGTGATTCCTAGAATGTAGCTTGCTATCTATTTGCATGATTACATACAATCAGCAATGTTTGTTGCTCCCCGCTACGTTCGTATTTGCCCGTTTTAGCCCTCAACTCAAGGAATGAGCATGATGCCATCTGCTATATCACGCAGCGTTGCACGCTGCGATACGCGTTTTCAACAGCCAAAGCGTCACCCGCTAAGGTTCTACAAAGCGATCCTGCCGTTCGTGCTACCCATGGGCCTGTTACCCACCATGGCGTTGGCCGACGATAGCGCGCTGTCCGTCAAGCTGGAAAATGATGGCTTCGCCAGCAGCGACGATGGCCACTTTACCAGTGGCTTCGAGCTGAATTGGATGTTTACCCCGGAGCCGCAGAGCTGGACCCAGCGTTTGGCCACGGCGTTACCGGATAGCCTCATTGGTGAAGCGGATCGCGCTTCGTATCGTCTGGTGCATCAAATCTACACGCCCAATGTGATCGAGCGTCGTGACTTGATCGAAGATGACCGCCCCTACGCTGGGTTGGTGTACGGTGGCGTATCGCTTTATGAGGATAAAGCGGTCGGCCGCTGGCAGCAGGCTACGGATTTGCACTTGGACGTGGGGTTGGTCGGACCTTCTTCTCAAGCGGATAGCATTCAGCGGGAAGTGCACCGGGTGACCGATAGCGACCGTCCGCGCGGGTGGCGAAACCAGCTCGGTGATGAGGCCATCCTCAACCTGACCATGCGTCGCCAGTGGTGGCACGATGCCCCCTTGGCCGGAAAGCAGTTTTCCCATGGGCCCAGCGTTGGTGCGGCGTTGGGGAACCTGTACACCTACGCCAGTGCAGGCTACAGCGTACGCTGGGGAGACGATGCGCAGGGTATTCCCACGCTGACGCCAAATCCTGGCAGTCGTCATCAGTTGAACGGCACTAGCGGCTGGCAGTGGTACCTATTCGCGAACGTGGAAGGGTACTACATGGCACAAAACCTGACGCTCGATGGGAATACCTTCCGTGATAGCCACTCGGTCGACCGCAACGAGTGGGTGGCCGAGGCATCTGCCGGGTTAGCATTGGCTTGGGATGCGTGGCAGGTGACGTACGCCGCCGTTCAGCGCACCCGCGAATTCGATGGTCAGGATGAGCAGGACACGTTTGGCGCCGTTACGCTGACACGGCGCTTCTAAGCCATCCGATAATCTCCTGCAAGGGCAGTGATTAACGACGGGGTAAGGTGATTCGAGATGGCTAATAAGTACCCTCACACACCGGATGGCCGCTATTTCGTCGCTAAAAACCGACTTTGGCGCTGCACCGACCCCCGCCTCACGGAAGAGCAGAAGCGCGTCCATATCAAAGCGCTGATGAAGGCGCGTCGGGCGGTACGCAGCGCCCAGCAGCAAGGGGACGACGACGCGCTGCGTCAAGCGCGTCAGTCGGTGCAAGAGGCCAAGGAAGCCTTGGGCGAGCGTGGTCCTGTCTGGTGGGAAGATGGCGCGCCCGATGAGGGAGGCCTGGCGCCTCATAACAGTTCGTATGCCCAGTGGTGGGCGTCGCACTCCTAAACCATGGTTGCTACCCTGAGCTGTGTAAGGAATAGGTTTCTTCACTCAGGAGGAGTGGCATATGGACATGGTGTTTTTTGGCGGGTGGCAAAGTCTGGCCCGTACCCTCGTCGTAGGCGTGCTTGCTTACACGGTGTTGGTTGTCTTCTTGCGGATGTCTGGCAATCGCACGCTATCGAAAATGAACGCCTTTGATTTGATCGTGACGGTCGCGTTGGGCTCTACGTTGGCAACGGTACTGCTGTCGAAAGACGTGGCGCTGGCAGAAGGCGCGCTGGCGTTGGGGCTGCTGATTTTTCTTCAATTCCTGATCACGTGGCTGAGCGTTCGCGTGAGCTGGGTCAAGCGGTTAGTGACCGGCGAGCCGCGTTTGTTGCTGTACGAGGGTGAGCTGTTGCTCGACGCGCTGCGCAAGGCACGGGTGACGCGGGATGAAGTACGCTCTGCGGTACGGAGTAGCGGCTTGGCCAATCTCGATGCCGCTCAGGCGGTGGTGTTGGAGACCGATGGCTCGCTGAGCGTGGTGAAACGCAGCAGCCAACCGGGGGAAACCAGCCTGCGAGGTGTGCAGAGCCCCTAGCGATGGGGCGTTAGCTGTCGATAGCGCTATGCCGTTCACGGCTAGCCGCCATGGTGGTACGCTGCGCGCCTTTCTCTCCTACTGTGTAAGGGCAATCCGTGAACGTTAAAGCTGATCTCTCGATCTTGGACATCGTTGGCCATTTGTTGATTTGGGTGGTACTGACCCTGATTACCTTTGGCATTGCACTGTTTTTCTTTCCTTACTCGTTTGCTCGTTTCGTAATCAACCGCACCCGCGTGGTCGATAACGCAACGGGTATCGAGCGGAAAATGGTGTGTGATATCAATATCTTCAGCAACGTTGGCCATATCATTTTATGGATGGTCATTTCATTTCTTACGTTGGGGCTCGGTTACATCTTCTACTTTTACCGGGTGTGGAACTACGCCCTCAATAACGCTCGTCTGCAGTAATCTCTCCGGTTGTACGTCCACCCGCGCCACAATATCGCCTCTGCCGAGCGTCGGCAGAGGCTTTGTGAGTGATAAGCGTTTGCGTTTAACGTATCGTCGCTTGCGTTTCAACTAGCCATTCGGCGTCATTGACAACGTTTGTACAACTCCCTATATTTCCCGTGAATAAAAATTACTATCATTAATATTAATATTTGCTCCGGGATCTAACATGATGAAAACCACTCCTCACTTTCGACTGCGGGCGCTGAGCGTCGCGGTCGCCTTAGCGTCTGCCACTTCGGTATCGGCAGTTAGCGCACAAGAAAATGCCTCTGACCGCGTTAATCTGGAAACGGTGGAAGTCACTGCTGACGCAGCGGGCCGCTTTGGTTACAGCGATGCCGAACGCGAACCCAGCGTCGGTAAGCTGGATGTG
Source organism: Halomonas sp. CnH100-B (assembly GCF_024124605.1). Classification (NCBI taxonomy): domain Bacteria; kingdom Pseudomonadati; phylum Pseudomonadota; class Gammaproteobacteria; order Oceanospirillales; family Halomonadaceae; genus Halomonas; species Halomonas sp. CnH100-B. The sequence goes on from NZ_JAMXRX010000002.1 coordinate 308,165, forward strand.
CCGCTGGCCGAGCAACCTTATGCCATGTCCGTCATCGACCAAGAGTTCATCCAGGATAGCGGTGCCAAAAACATTCAAGATGCGCTGCTGTATACCCCCGGCGTGTATGCAGGCAACTTTGGCTTCGATACCCGTGGCGACAGTGCCAAAGTGCGCGGGCTAGACGCAGGTCGCTATTTGGATGGCTTGCGCCAGGTGTATGGCTCTTACAACACCGTGCGTACCAACGTATACGCACTCGAGAGCGTCGAGGTCCTACGTGGGCCATCTTCCATGCTTTATGGCCAAGCGGATCTAGGCGGCATCATCAACGGCGTTTCGAAACTGCCTCAAGAGGAGAGCAGCGGAGAAGTGTGGGCGCAGTACGGCTCCTATGACCGCAAGCAGCTGGCGCTGGATGTCACCGGCGCGGCAGATGAGGACGGTGAATTTCTGTATCGCTTGGTGGCATTGACCCGTGATAGCGACACCCAAGTCGATTACGTCGAGGATGATGGCTACTTGTTTGCGCCGTCGTTTACTTGGCGTCCCAGCGACGAGACCAGCATTACGCTGCTGCTCAATCGCCAGGAAAATAAAGGCCAGGTATCAGCGCAGTTTCTGCCCCAGGCGGGCACGTTGGAGCCGGGGTCGCGTGGGTTCATTGGCTCTGAGCGGTTCGTGGGCGAGCCCGGCTGGGATCGTTATGACCGCGAAAAAACCGAAACGACGCTATTCGTCGATCACCAGCTCAACGATGACTGGACCTTTGCAGCCACCGCGCGCTACACCGATTCCAGCACCGAAACCCGCGAACACTGGATCGATATTCCGAGCGTTCCCGATGCCGACGGTAACGTCAACCGCACCATCTTCACCGCCGATGCCGAAACGCGCATTCTCAATATGGATGCCCGGCTGGAAGGCGAGTTCGCACTTGGCAATACTCAGCACACCCTCATTGCAGGCATCGACCGTCAGGACGCCCGCTGGTCTCAGGATAACTACAGCTCAGTGGCCAGTGGAGGTGGGCAGTTCAACGTCTACAACCCCCAGTATGGCAACCTGCAGCTGGGCTCACTGAACCCCACCGACCGCCCGGATAATGAAATCGAGCAGGTGGGCGTGTATCTAGCGGATCACATCGAAGTAGGGCCCGTGGTCGTCTCCGCAGGCCTGCGTCGTGACTGGGCAGAGAACCGCACGCTGGCGCTGTCTGGACCGGATACGGTGAGCGATGAGGGCGAAACCACGGGGCGCGTGGGGCTGATGTACCGTTTCGATAACGGCTTCTCGCCCTATGTGAGCTATTCGGAAGCGTTCGCCATGAACCTGGGCACCGACGGAACGGCCAATCCGAGCCCGTTGAAACCTACGACCGGCGACCAAGAAGAAGTTGGCTTCAAGTACGTCTCTCCAGATCAATCGCTGGCCGTGAGTGCCGCCTACTTTGACATCACGCAGCAAAACCGTATTAGCGACGGCGTTACCCCAGGCGGCGTAGAGCAGCTAGGTGCCGTGGTCGATGGCTGGGAACTGCAGGTGAACAAGCGCTGGCAGCAGTTCGAAACCCAGCTCGCCTACACCAACTTGAACGCCACCAACGACAGCACCGGTACGCGGTTACCGTACGTGGCCGAAGAGCAGGCTTCCTGGTGGAACCGACTGTATGTGGGTAGTCACTGGCGTATTGGGGCGGGCGTTCGTTATGTCGGCGACAACGTGGGGTCTGGCGGTGCGCCCGTGGTGCCTTCCAGCACGCTGTATGATGCGATGGTGGGTTACACCATGGGCGAGTGGGACTTCTCGGTGGACCTGAAAAACGCCACGGATGAAGAGTATGTCTCCTGGTGTCGTTATGACGGCGGCGACTGTGGCTACGGCGACCGCCGCAGCGTCACGGCCAACGTGCGCTATCAGTTTTAATACGCGCGACATACGGTGGCAGGTTGCCACATAAAACGACGGGGCCTGCGATGAGCAGGCCCCGTTCTCTTTTTGGGTCTCTTCGTGTGTCGACGATTAGTGTGGCTGCTTGATCAGTAGCTTCACTAACCGCCGCACGATGGGGGAGACTAGGTTGATCACCGGCAGCGCGACGGCAAAGGCAAACAGCCACGCCTTGAGCCAAATCATCACGATCCCTTCGACGAGTCCCACGTTATACAGCGTAATCACCAGCGACATGATGCATGACATGAACAGCGCCATCAGGCATGAAAATATCAGCTGGGCGTATTTCGGATCGAACATCGTGCGTTTTCCTAATACGCGAATTAACGCTTGTCTTCGGTTTTTTCAGTGAAGTCGCTAGCGTCGTGACGCTCGTGAAGCTGCTCGCTGGGTTCACCCCAGGTACGGTTTACCATGCGGCCACGCTGTACTGCGGGGCGGGCGTCAATCTCTTCGGTCCAGCGCAGCACATTCGTATAGGTGTGTGCCTCGAGGAACTCAGCGGCGTCGTACACGCGGTTTTTGACCAGTGCCCCGTACCAGGGGTGAATCGCCATGTCGGCAATGGTGTACTCGTCGCCTGCCATGAAGCGGTTGTCGGCGAGGTGGCGGTCCAGCACGTCTAGCTGGCGTTTGACTTCCATGGTGTAGCGATCGATCGGGTACTGGTATTTCTCTGGCGCGTAGGCGTAGAAGTGACCAAAGCCGCCGCCCAACATCGGTGCGCTGCCCATTTGCCAGAACAGCCAAGAGAGGCACTCGGTACGCTTGGCAGGATCCGACGGCAGGAATTCACCGTACTTCTCGGCGAGATAAAGCAAGATGGCCCCTGATTCGAATACGCGCTGGGGCGGGTTCACACTGTGATCCATCAGTGCTGGAATCTTCGAGTTGGGGTTGACCTCAACGAAGCCGCTACCAAACTGGTCGCCTTCGCCAATTTGGATCAGGTGAGCATCATACTCGGCGGCAGTGACGCCTTTTTCGAGCAGCTCTTCGAGCATGACCGTTACTTTGACGCCGTTGGGTGTCGCCAACGAATAGAGCTGTAAGGGGTGTTTGCCAACGGGCAGCGGCTGTTCGTGGGTCGCGCCTGCCACCGGACGGTTGATATTGGCAAACTTGCCGCCGTTACCCGGCTCCCATTTCCATACCCGTGGTGGCGTGTAGGTCGTATCGCTCATAGTAGCCTCGCTGTTGAACAGGTGAAAAGAGCAGTGCCAATTGCCTAGCTTGCTAAGTTGTCCCTGGTTTATGGGGACGTAAAACCTGGGTACAAGGGTAGACCTTGAGTTCGTTAAATAAAAATATGCGGGGTGGTGAAGGGAAGGCCGCGGCGAAGTCAGCACGGCAAGAGAGAAGTGGGAAAGATCACACAGCCGCCACCCTGCCGATAGGCAAGGTGGCGGGGAAGGCGGTTTACACCAGCGTCAAGGTGACGTCGATGTTGCCACGGGTCGCGTTAGAGTAAGGGCAGACAATATGCGCTTTATCGACCAGCGCCTGCGCGACGTCCTTCTCAAGACCCGGCAAGCTGATTTTTAGCTCCACTTCGATGCCGAAGCCCGTGGGGATGGCACCAATGCCCACGCTGCCATCGATCTGTGTATCAGCAGGCAGCTTGACTTTTTCCTGGCTGGCCACGTGCTTCAGCGCGCCCAGGAAGCAGGCGGAGTAGCCCGCTGCGAATAGCTGCTCAGGATTGGTACCGTCGCCACCTGCGCCACCCAGCTCTTTAGGTGTGCTCAGTTTGACGTCCAGCGCGCCATCGGAGGATTTGGCATGGCCTTCACGGCCGCCAGTCGCATGGGCGTGGGCACGATAAGCAATAGTTTCAATCGACATCGGGTATCTCCTGTTCATCAATCGTTGGGTGTGTGACGCGTTGGTGCAAAACGGGTTTTAATTTAGTTCAGCTTTATTTTGCGCGCAAGTTAATTGCCATAAAAGTATGTTCCGCTGGCGAAACGACCGTGTCTATTTCGCTTTTTGCAGACTGTCGCGCAGTTGAACGAGATCCTCTTTGAGTTGCGTCAAGGCTTCCACCGATTTCTCGCTCGCGTTGACGATGCAGCTTGGAATATGGCGCGCCTGCTCGCGCAGCGCATGGCCTTTATCAGTCAGGAACAGCTCGACGACGCGCTCATCCTGCACACTGCGCTGACGGCGCAGCAGCTGGTCCGCTTCCAGGCGCTTGAGCAACGGGGTCAGCGAGCCGGGGTCGGTGAGCAGCCGCTTACTCAATGAGCCAACGGTAATACCATCCTCTTGCCACAGCACCAGCATGGCAAGGTACTGCGGGTAGGTCAGCCCTAGCTCTTTCAAAAGCGGTTTGTAGATCTTGGTCATCGTCAACGACGTTGAATAGAGGGCGAAACAGAGCTGATGATCGAGCTCCAATTCGCTGCAAGGGTCTAACGCAGGCATGTGGACTCCAGGACGGGATGCATAGCCAGTAATGTAGCGCGCCAGACGATGAGTGGCTATCCCTAGACGTTGGTCGTAAGTTAGCAGTTTTGTTTTGACACCCCGCCTAGCGGTCGCTAGCCTTCGCTTATTGAATGTTACCGGTAACAAGGAAAGTGTGAAACCGCTGGTTAGCGGCAACATTCATGCGGAGGCGTTATTCGATCATGCTAATGAAAGGCCATTAGCCTGTTGGCAGATAAACGCTCAGCAACCCAGCACTCAACCGCTCATCATTTAACAACAATGAATGTTTGGAGATAACGTCATGACAGCGATTTGGCGCAGCACGCTTACCCTAGTGGGCGCAACGACCCTGACTTTTGGCATGGCGCATGCCCAGAGCCCCGAGCTTTCCGACCCGCCGGCCATCGAAGGGGATATCGTGGCCGACCACGGTAGCCATACGCTTCGTATGGGCATTGGCCTATCGGAAACGTCTCCGCAGTTTCTCTCTAGCCAGTACTTTGGCGAAATTCTGGAGCAGCGTACCGAAGGCCGCATTACGGTCAACGTGTTCCCCAACAGCCAGTTGGGTGACGACGTTCAAATGATGGAAATGCTGCAGACCGGTACGCTGGATATGACGTATCCCTCCAGCTCGGCCACCACCAGCTACGTCGAAGAGCTCTCCGTCTTTGACCTGCCGTTCCTGCTGCCCAGCCGTGAAGCCGCCATGGCCGTCATGCAGAGCGACGTGGCTCAGGAAATGCTGGATAAGTTCGAAGGTACTGGCCTGAAAGCGTTGGCCCTCTCCGAGAACGGCTACCGCCAGCTCTCCAACAGCGCACGCCCGGTGGAGTCGCCGGAAGACGTGGCAGGCCTGGACGTTCGCGGTTTGAGCGTACGTACCATGCAGAACCCGGTGCACCTGGCGATTTGGGAAGCCCTCGGTGCTAACCCCACGCCGATGGCCTTTGGTGAACTCTTCTCTGCGCTAGAGCAGGGCGTCGTCGATGGTCAGGAGAATCCCTGGAGCACCATCCTGACCTCCAACTTCAATGAAGTGCAGGATTACGGCACCGAAACCCGCCACGTTTACACCCCGTTCATCATGATGCTGTCCGAGCGTACCTGGGACCGCATGGCACCCGAGTATCAAGAGCTGGTACTGGAAGCTGCGCGTCAATCTGCCGAGTACGAAATTCAGCTCTCCGCTGAGTACGACGACTGGTCTCGTGAGCAGTTAGAAGAGCGTGGTATGCAGATCACTCGCTTGAGCGATGAGCAGCTGGCCGCGTTCCAAGACGCCGTGCAGCCCGTTTACGAAGAGTGGGCGCCGCGCATTGGCGAAGATCTGATCGCTGAAATTCAGCAGATCGTCGAAGACAGCAGCAACTAATACGCACCATTAAGCGCGCCATCGGGCAGGCCTTTGTGCCTGCCCGACTTGTCAGTGCCCCTTGGAGTTCTTATGACACCCTCCTCAACACCTTCCAATGCTGAATCCTCTTTGAAAGCGCCCGCGATGGAAGATCCGTCGGTCTACCTGGACGATCCCAATCGCAAGCTGCTGGAAATCGATACCGAAACGCGCCAGGGCCCGGCGCTGTTTCGCTGGTTAACGCTTGGCATGGAGTATTTGATTGGCGCGATTTTGGTCGCGTTGATCGTGGCGGTGTCGAGCAATGTGGTGGGCCGTTCGCTGTTCAACCACTCGCTGCCTTGGGTCGACGAGCTGGCGCGCATGCTATTCATCTGGCTGGTCTTCATTGGTGCGGCGGCCGCGTTCGCCCGCTATGAGCACATTGCCGTGGATGCACTGGTGCGGCGTTTGCCGCTGCGTTTGGCGCATATGCTCTACTGCCTGCAGCACCTGATTATTACTGGCCTGATGCTGGTCATGATATTTGGTGGCTATCAGGTTCTGGCGCGCTCCAGCGGTCGCTCGGCCATCATGGGAGTGCCGCTGAGTTTGGTCAGTCTTTCCCTCGTGCTGTGTGTCATCTTTATCGCTGCCGTATCGCTGTGGCGGGTTTGGATGAGCGTGCGCGTCATTGTTCAACCACATGGCCCTTCGGCTAACGCGCAAGGGGAGTAAGCGTCATGCTATGGATTTTTCTCATTATTTTATTCGTGTCGATCATCATTGGCCTGCCTATCGCCTTTGGTTTAGGGGTAGCGGCGCTGGTGATGGCGGTACTGTCCGATATTCCGCTCTCCATCATGATCGAGCAGTCCATCCGTGGGGTGAATAGCTTCCCGCTGCTGGCCATTCCGTTCTTTATCTTGGTCGGTGAAGTGATGAGTAACGGCGGCATCGCGCGCCGTCTGATGGAACTGGCCGGTGCGCTGGTTGGGTTCATGCGCGGTGGCCTGGGGCAAGTGGCGATCACTGGCTCGATGTTCTTTGGCGGCATTAGCGGCTCGGCGGTGGCCGATACGGCGGCCACCGGCTCGATGATGATTCCCTCCATGAAGCAGCAGGGCTACACCGCTGCCAACGCCACGGCGATTAACACCGTCTCGTCGGTGATCGGGATCATTATTCCTCCCTCCATCCCGCTGATTCTTTACGGCATCGTCACGGAAACCTCCATTAGCCGTCTGTTCATCTCCGGTATCGTCCCGGGGCTGCTGATCGGCGCGGCCTTGATGGTGACCACCTTCATTTTGGCCAACAAACAGGGTGGCGGGGTGCGTAAATTCCGCTGGGACGTGCTGTGGAAAGCCTTCAAAGACGCGTGGCTGGCCCTGGTGCTGCCGGTGATCGTGATTGGCGGCATTATTGGCGGCGTGTTCACTGCAACAGAAGCCGCTGTGGCGGCGCTGCTCTATTCGCTGGCGATTTCGCTCTTGGTCTACCGGGAGTTCAAGCTCAGTGAACTCATGGGCATGCTGATTCGCACGGCCAGGCTGACGGGCATGGTAATGATGCTCCTGGCCTTTGCCACCGTCATTGCTTGGTTCTTGACCATCAACATGGTGCCGCAAACGCTGGTGCGTCAGGTTCAGGCGATTACCCAAGAGCCGTTCCTACTGCTGTTGATCGTGGCGGCTCTTTTACTGCTCGTCGGCTTCGTGATGGACCTGACGCCGGCCATGGTCATCATGGCGCCGATGCTGGCTCCTATCGTCACCTCGGTGGGGGTGGATGCCGCTTACTTTGGCGTGCTGATGGCCTTCATCCTGGGGATTGGCCTACTCACGCCGCCGGTGGGCACCTGCCTCTATGTGGGCTGTGGCGTGGGCAAGGTCTCTATGGAGTCGCTGGTCAAAGCCATGCTGCCTTACTACGCGGCGCTGCTGGTCGTGCTGGTGCTGCTGATTGCCTTCCCAAGCATCGTGACTTGGTTACCTGACCTCACCGCCGTACGCGGTAACTGATAGGAGTCGCGTGTGACTACTTACTCAGCTCATAACGGCTCGCATCGTATTCTCGTCATGGGCGTCTCTGGGTCGGGCAAGTCGCACATTGGTCAGCAGCTAGCGGCCAGTGTGGGGGCCACGTTCATCGATGGCGACGATCATCATTCGCCCGCCAACGTGGCCAAGATGGCCAGTGGGACGCCGCTGAACGACGATGACCGCCGCGACTGGCTGGCGACCCTGGCTGGGCTGTTTGCCGATTACAAGTCGCGGGACGAATCGGTGGTGATTGCCTGTTCCGGCCTCAAACGGCGTTACCGCGACCGTCTGCGAGAAGGGGATAGCGCGCTGCGTATCCTGTATCTAGAAGGCACCCAAGCGCTGCTACGCGAGCGCTTGGAAACGCGCGCCGGGCACTTTTTCAAGGGCGACAGCATGTTGGCCAGCCAACTGGCCGATTTGGAACCGCCCCAGGCAGATGAGGCCGTGACGCTCTCCATCAGCCTGACGCCCGAAGTGATCGTCGAGCGTTTTCGTGCCACGCTCGTGCCAGAGCCGCACCGCTCATTAGGCTAAAGGGAGGGATAGGCGACGGGCCCTGCTATTCGTTATGGTAGGGCCCGAGCGCCATCCACTGTACAAGGCAGCGACGCCATTGAAGAAAAAACGCCCTACATTACAAGATATTGCTGATCGCGTTGGTGCCACCAAAATGACCGTCAGCCGCTGTTTGCGCGACCCGGAAACGGTGTCGGAAGGTCTTCGAGAGCGCATTTTCAGCATTGCCGAGCAAATTGGCTACATCCCCAATCGCGCCCCCGACCTGCTTTCCCGTGCCACCAGCCACTCCATCGGCGTGCTGGTTCCTTCGCTGACCAACCAGGTGTTTGCCGACGTCATCGTGGGGATCGAAGCCTACACCGAGCCTGCGGGCTATCACTTGATGCTCTCCCACTACGGCTACAGTCAGGAGCTGGAGGAGCGCAGCCTTGCCTCGCTGCTCTCCTATAATGTGGATGGGGTGATTCTATCTGATCGTGACCACACGCCGCGCAGCCTGCGCATGCTGGAAACGGCGGGTATTCCCATCGTCGAGATCATGGATACCCACCGTCCGCCGCTGCAGCAGGCGGTGGGCTACGACAACGTTCGTGCCGCTTACGACATGGTCAGCGAGATGATTCGCCGCGGCCGTCGTCAGGTGATCTACCTCGCCGTTCGGCTCGATGAGCGTACCCGTCAGCGCGAGCTGGGGTATCGTCAAGCCATGGAAGAGCGGGGTCTTACCCCCGTGACGCTACAGAGCAGTCAGCGCTCCTCTTACACCGTGGGTGCCGCGTTGATGCAGGAAATTCAGCGCGACTACCCCGACGCGGACGGCATTTTTTGTACCAACGATGACGTCGCCGTGGGGGCCTATTTCGAGTGCCTGCGCCAGAGCATTGCCGTGCCAGAGCAGATGGCCATTGCCGGTTTCCATGGCCACGACGTTGGGCAGGCGATGACGCCACGCTTGGCGAGTGTCGTGACTCCTCGTCAAGCCATCGGTAAAGCGGCTGCCAAGACGCTACTGGCGCGCATTCGTGGCGAAGCGCTGGAGCAGAAAGTGGTGGATTTGGGATACCGCATCGAGGCAGGGAGCACGCTTTAACGTCCGCGCTAAAAACTGTTTGGCTGCTTACGATAACCCCGTTAGGCTAGCGATTCATTCTGCCATGCCCAAAGCGTACGAGGCCGCTGTGAAGATTACGCAATTAACGGTTTACCCGGTGAAATCCCTGCAGGGGATCGATGTAACCCAGAGCGAGATTCATGCCCACGGCCTTGCTTGGGACCGCCGGTGGATGCTGGTGGATGCCCAGCAGCGCTTTGTCACCCAGCGGCAGCTGCCCGCGCTGGCGACGGTATCCGTGGCGTTGACGTCGGAAGCCCTGGTGCTCTCTCACCCCAGCGTCGAGCCGATATCCATCTCGTTGGCAGAGCCCGGGGGTAACCTGAGGCTGGTATCGGTATGGAATGATCACTGTAAAGCGCTGCCGGAGAGCGAGGCAGTGTCCGAATGGTTGGAGGCTGCGCTGGGTGAGCAGGCCCGAGGCATTAGCCTGGTCCGCTTCGCCACGACCTTTACCCGAGCGGTGGAAGAGGATTTTCTGGCAGGGGGGGAAGCCCACACCTACTTCGCTGATGGCTATCCCTTTTTGATCACCACTACCGGTTCCCTGGATGCGTTGAACAGCGCGCTGGTGGCGGGCGGCAATACACCGGTACCCATGAACCGGTTTCGCCCCAATATCGTGGTAGACGCCGACGAGGCTTGGCAAGAGGATCGCTGGGCAACGATCAAGGGTGAAATCTACCAACTCACTCTGCGCAAACCCTGCCAACGCTGCAAGATCACTACCGTCGATCAGCACACAGGCACGATTCCCACTCAGGCCGAGCCGCTCAAAACGCTCTTGGCGTTGAATACCCAGCCTCATTTGAAAGGCGCGCACTTTGGTCAAAACGCCACGTTAACGGCGGGTGAAGGCAGTGTCATTCGTGTGGGGGATGCGGTGTCCGTAACGCCCCGCGAGGCTTGAAGCGCAAAAGCTTCGTGGCAATCGCGGTGCCCAGTAGAGTAACCACCATACCCGTGACGACCTGTAGGCTCAGCGTTTCATCCAGTAGCAAATAGCCCCACAGCAGGGCACTGACGGGGACGAGAAACGTCACCGTCGACGCCGCCGTTGCCCCGGCGCTTGCCAGCAAACCAAAGTACAGCAAGAACGCGAGCGTCGTGCTGAGCATGGCCAGTGCCAGGGCGTTGCCCCACGCCAGGGGGCTGATGGGCTCGCTGGGCCATAGCAGCACGCCAGGAAGGAGTAACACCAGCGCCGACATGGCGCTGCTGCCAGCGGCAAGTACCCGGGTAGGCAAGTGGCTAAGGCGCGTTTTGGAGTAGTTGCCCGCCAAGCCGTAGCAGAACGTCGCACCCAGTACGGCGATGATGAACCAGCCATCGCCGCCCAAACCGAAGTCCAGCCGGTTGGCGGAGAGCACATAGACGCCCAATAGCGCCAGCGCCAACCCCAGATACTGCTGGCGCTGCACGGGCGTCGCAAAGAAGGCGGCCCCTAACAGCGCGGTAAAAATCGGCGTGGTGGCGTTAATCAGTGACGTAAACCCCGCCTCTAACCGCGTCGTCGCCAGTGCCAGCAGCGAGAAAGGCAAGACATGGTTGACCACTCCCAGTAGCAGCAGCGGCCCTTTGTGCTGCCAGATCAGACGCACGTAGTGCAGGCTCAACAGCAGCGGTAGCAGCAGTAGGGCGCCAATCCCCATTCTCACCAACACCAGCGGCAGAGGGCCAAACTCGGGCGCTGCGACCCGCATGAAGATAAACGATAGCCCCCATAACGAAGAGAGTAATAAAAGGCGCAGCGCATCGGCCGATGACATGGTGTGTCCTTACGTAGAAAACCACGGGGTTGAGTGGCCGTCAGCTTATCCATAAAGCGTATGAAAGCGAAGTATGTACAAGTCAGTAAATAGATTTGTCAATATTTGTCATGTCACGAATTTGGCGTTGACGCCTATGGTGGGAGTCTCTACTGTCTCAGCCAATCGTAGTAGGGCAATGGATACTCGTTGAGGAAACGCCGTGGATCTCGCAACGCTGATTGGCTTGGTAGGAGCTGCCGTGCTGGTAGGTGCCTCTGTCATCATGGGCACGTCGCCGGAAGTGTTTATGAACCCTACCGGGCTTTTATTGGTGGTGGGCGGCAGTTTATTCGTGGTGCTCGCCAAGTTCAGCATCACACAGTTCAAGTTTGCGTTTAAAGCAGCGGCGCGAGCCTTCAAGTTTCAGTTACCCAGTATTCAAGAGAGTATCGACGAGTTGGTGGAGCTTTCTAAGGTCGCCCGTCGAGAAGGCATGATTGCGCTGGAAAGCCGAGACGTAAACTCTCCGTTCTTGAAGAAAGGGCTACAAATGCTGGCCGATGGCTTTAGTGCCGACATGATCAAGGAGATGATGGAGAAAGAGCGCCTACTGACGCTCGAGCGTAACGAAGCCGGTGGCCAAGTCTTCTCCGCGCTCGGTGAAGTATCGCCCGCCATGGGCATGATCGGCACGCTCGTGGGGCTGGTGCAGATGCTCTCGAATATGGGAGACCCTTCCCTCATCGGCCCCGCCATGGCAGTCGCGCTGCTCACCACGCTGTATGGCGCGATGATCGCAACGATGATCGCCACCCCCCTGGCCGACAAGCTTTGGGTGCGCATGAACCAAGAATCCAAAATGCAGGAGCTTTGGATAGATGCGCTTCTCGCCATCAAGGGCGACAAAAACCCGCGGGTACTCGAACAGATGCTGACCATTTATCTGCCGCCAGAGCATCGCACTGCCGAGAGCAGCGAAGAGCGCGGTGCGGCAAGCGAGCGAACGTAGGCCATGGCACAAAAGCAGACCAACATTCCCGCATGGATGGTGACCTACGCCGACCTGATGTCGCTGCTGCTGTGCTTCTTCGTGCTGCTGCTGTCGTTTGCCGAAATCGACGCGCAGAAGTTTCGCCGCGTGGCGGACGAGCTGTCCAAAGCCTTTGGGGTGCAGCGGGATATCGAAGCCATGCAGATTCCCATGGGAACGAGTGCGGTGATGCAAAACTTCTCCCCTGCGACGCCGGACCGAACGCTCATCGAAGAGGTGCGCCAGCGTACCATGCAACAGCAGCCGCAGTTGGAGTCGATGCGTAGCATGCTGGAAACCCAGCAGCGACAGCGCAGCTTGCAAGTGGCTGGCAGCGTCGAGTCGCTGCTCGAAGACGCCCTGCCTGAAGGCGTAGCGGAGATTACGGTGGATGAGTACCGCGTGGTGGTACGCATTGCCGAAAACGGCACGTTCGACTCGGGAACCGCTACGGTGACCCCCGCGTTTGCCAGCTTGCTGCAGGAGCTTGCCGTGCTGTTGGGGGAGTTGACCGGTACCGTATCGATTGATGGCCATACCGACGATGTCCCTATTCGCACCGCGCAGTTTCGCAGTAACTGGGATCTGTCGGCGATGCGCGCCGCGTCGGTAGCCAACGTCCTGGTGAATTCCGGTGCCATTGCCCCCGAGCGTTTGATCATCCAAGGGTTTGCCGAAACGCGGCCGCTTGCCGCCAACGATACGCCAGAAGGGCGGGCCGCGAATCGCCGGGTCGAGTTGACCATCGATGCTAGCGCGCCTTTTGACGATCACGGTGAGCGCTCCATGCAGTCGTTGCAGGCCAGTGCCTCGGAGGCGTCGCCATCGTTGGCGACGGTCAGCGCACCGTAAGACGAGGGTCGTAGAATCACCGCCTAGAATCAGCTACGCTGAACAAGCACCGAACGTAACCCTGCGTTCACCCTGCGAGAAGCACACTACCCTAGGAAAGGAGAACAGAATGGATAGTAAAGCAAGCGCACATTGGGAAGGTGGTCTGAAAGATGGCCAAGGTAAGGTCGCCACTGAAAGCGGTGTCCTGGATGCAGGTTACTCCTTCAAGCAGCGTTTCGAAGGCGAACCGGGCACTAACCCCGAAGAGCTGATTGGCGCCGCACACGCCAGCTGTTTCTCCATGGCGCTGTCGATGATTCTGGGCGAGAAAGGCTATACGGCCGATGCGATCGATACCCAGGCGCGCGTCACGCTGTCACAAAGCGATGCGGGTTTCGATATTTCCAGCATTCACCTGGACGTGGAAGCCAGCGTGAGCGGTGCCGATGACGCTGCTTTCCAGGAAGCCGCAGAAACCGCCAAGGCCAACTGCCCGGTCTCCAAGGTTCTCAAAGCTGACATCACGATGTCAGCCAAGCTGAAAGGCTAATACCTTTGCCCCTGGGCAGCGGCTTTCCCGCCGCACTGCCCTGAAGACGAGAAGGGCCTTGCCAAGTGGCAAGGCCCTTTTTGCGAGCAATGGCTGCTAGAAGACCCAATGACGAGATTAGCTTTGTGTCTCGTCCATGGTGTTTTCGTCGCTATTGTTCATCTCGGTATCGCGCTCCGTGTGCAGGTCTCCCTCGCGCTCGTACGCTTGCGCATCCTGTAGCGCTTCTTCCGAGGCGTTGACGGAAATCACGTACTCCTCATTGTTCTCGCCTTTCGTCAGTTCCAGGGAGTCCCACTCGATGGCGACATTCTTTTCGCCCATTCCCAGGAAACCGCCTACACCGACGACCACGGCGTTGATTTTGCCATCCTCGTCGATGATCAAGTCGTTGATGGTGCCGATGTCTTCGTCGTTTTCAACGCTGCTGCGTACTTGATTGCCCGTCAGTGAATCGGAGTGGAAAGTGTTGTCTGGGGCATTGGTCAGGTAAGACGCTTCCGTACCCGTGTTGCCCTCATTGGCTTGAGCGATACCTGCCGTGGCCATCAGGGCGGGAAGAATGAGGGTCGTGAGAAAAGTCGGTTTCATCGTGATTGCTCCTTGCGTGGTGATGAAGAGGGCACACGCGAGTGGCACCTCTTTTCGTCCGAAGTGTCCCGGCACCTCGCTGTGCAGGGACACTTCTCAAGGTAGGCGTTGAAGCCCTCTTTGCAATCATTAGGGCGCACTCTTAATCCATATCAAGAAAGAGCGGCGGCGACGTTAAACGCGCTGCGACAGTCTGGCGAATTGACCCGCTGCCCGTGGCTGGGCATATTCATAGCCATCCAGGCTTGCCGCAGCGCGGCGGCTGCATATAAAGGAGACTTCATGACCCTGACTGCCCCCTTACTGTCGTTTCAGCCGTTGAAACAGCGCTTAGCCAGTGGCGTTGTGGCACTCAGCACTTGGCTGATGACGGCCAGCGCGATGGCCAGTGACGCCGAACTGCCGAAAGGCCACTTTCTGTTGCCCGAATCAGGCAACATGGTCGGTGAGGTATATACCGTCACCGCCAGCGAAGAGGATACGCTGCTGGATATCGCCCGGGAGCATAACGTGGGCTACGAAGAGATCCGCATGGCCAATCCGGATGTCAGTATCTGGGTGCCGGGCGAGGGCACTGAGGTCACCATCCCCAGCCAGTTCATTCTGCCTGATGAACCTCGCACCGGGATCGTAATCAACGTGGCCGAGCTGCGGATGTACTACTATCCCGAGGTCGAAGACGGAGAAGCGCCCCGCGTCGAAACCTATCCGATCGGGATTGGCCGCGATGCCTACAATACGCCGCTCGGTATCACCGAAACCACCATGCGTTTGGAAAACCCTGCGTGGTATCCGCCTGAGTCGATCCGTCGCGAGGCAGCCGAGCGGGGGGATCCACCGCCTGCGGTCGTTCCGCCCGGCCCAGACAATCCGTTGGGCCAGTATGCCATTTTGCTGGATATTCCCGGTTATCTGATCCACGGCACCAACCAGCCGGATGGGATTGGCATGCGCGCTAGCCGCGGCTGTATCCGTATGCACCCGGAGGATATCGAGTCGGTATTTTGGCGTGTGCCGGTGGGCACCCAGGTGAACATCATCGACGCGCCCATCAAGCTCGGTTGGGGCGCCAATGACGATGCCTACATTCAGGCGTTCACGGCGACCGATGAGCAGGCCTTTGGCATGGAAACGCTGTTGAACGTGGTGAGCCTGATCGAAGAGCATAAAGGGGAAGGTCGTGCCAACTACGAGCAGGTGAGCCGCGTGTTGGAAGAAGCCAACGGCCAGATCGTACCGCTGAGCTAATCACGCGTCCCTGGGGCAGGAGGAAGTGCGGGCACTAGCGACAGTGCCACTGCCTGACGCACGAGGGCGGCCACATTGGCCGCTCCCATCGCCTTCATCGCCCGCAGTCGATACACCTCGACGGTTTTGGCGCTGATCCCCATATGGTCGGCGATTTCCCGGCTCGTCATCCCCTCCGCCACGTGCACCACAATGCGCTGCTCTTTCGGGCGAAGCGTCTCGAAGCAGGCTTTTAGCTGCGCTATCGACTGCTGGCGTTGGTGCTGCTGCTCGGCACTGCTGAGCGCTCGCTGCACGACGTCGATCAATTGCTGGTGGTTGAAAGGCTTTTCGATGAACTCGAACGCGCCATTTTTTAGCGCCGCCACCGCCATGGGCACGTCGCCATGCCCGGTCATCATGATGATCGGCAGGCGGGCCTGCTGGTCGATTAGCCGTTGCTGCACCTGCAGCCCGCTCATGCCCGGCATGCGCACGTCCAGCAGTAGAGCGCCTAAGTCATCGTGGGAGGCCGCAAAAAAAGCGTCACCGCTGGCGAAGGCGCGGGGGGTGAGCCCCACCGATTCCAACAGCCAGACAAGAGAGTCACGCAGGGCGTCGTCGTCGTCGATCACCGCAATGACGTTAGGGGGCGTCGATAAAGGAGTAGGCGAGGGCATTAGGCATCGGTCTCCGTTCGCAGTGAAACGTCAAAACAGGCGCCCCTGGCACTCTCGTCGCGCAAAGAGAGGGCGCCGCCCATACTCTCCATGAGCGTGCGGCTAATGGCCAGCCCCATGCCCAACCCTTCCTCGCGGGTGGTGAAGAAAGCGTCAAAAATGGTCTGCTGGTGCGCTTGTTCCACCCCTGGCCCCTCGTCCTCAACGCTTAGGGTGATCTGGCGCTGGCCGCTTCGCCGGGCGCTCATGAAGACCACCTTGGCGTCGTTCACTCGGCGGCTGGCGGTCAGCGCGTTCAGCAGTAAGTTCACGATGACCTGCTCCAGGGCAATCGGGTCGGCGTAGACGCGCGGCAGCGTATCGGGCAGGCGTACCACGAGCTCGATCGATGCTTGCTGATACTGCCACTCACAGAGGCGACAGGCAGCCGCGACCACCTCGGCCAGCGCCAGTGGGCGCACGTGATGGCTGCGCTTACGGACGAAGCTGCGCAGATGACGCAGCCGCTGAGCAAGGCGCTGTACCTGCTCGTCAATGCGCTCCAGAGGCAGCTGTAGCTCGCTGGCAAGCGGTGTGGGCTGCTGTTGGCACTTGAGCAGCGCGCCGCTGGTATAGTTGGCAATGGCACCTAAAGGTTGGTTTAGCTCATGGGCGATATTGGAGGCAAGCTCGCCTGCGGCGGCTAACCGGTTAGCGTGGGCAATCTGCTCTTGATGGCGACGCGCTTGGGATTCGGCGGCTTTTCGAGCGCTAATATCGCGGTTGACCAGGGCGTAGTGGCCAGGCTCGGCTCCCCGGCTGCGGTGGGCCAGTACCACGCTGAGCACCGGTACGCTGCCGTGCTCGGTGCGCATCTCCAATTCCCCGCTCCAGGAGCCGTAACGCTCCACGGCGGGAAACACCACCTCATTTAACAAGCACAGCGACTCGGCTTGGTATAGCTCACTGAGCGCAGTGGACGCTTCGTTGGGTAAGGCAAAGCAGCGGCGAGCGGCTTCGTTAGCGCTGAATACCCGCAGGTTGGGCCCTAAAAACAGCACGTAGTCGGTGGTGGATTCAACCACCTGTGCCAAACGCTCCCGAGTGGCTTCGGCCTCGATACGACGCCCGACGTCTCGGGAGACGCAGAGGATATCGATCAATTCGCCAGTCTCGGCGTCCCGCCGAGTGCGGCTGGTGGTTTCGAACCATACGTAATGGCCCGCCTTGGCGCGGAAACGGTAGGTTTGCTGATAGAAGCCGTCGTGGTAGTACACCCGCGGCGACTTGTTGAGCAGGTCGCTCAAATCGGCTGGGTGAAACAGCTGGTACGCGGAGACGCCGATGAGCTCGTCGGGTTCATAGCCCAGCAGCTCCCGCGCGGCCTGGGAGGCATACAAAAACGTGCCGTCCCGGGCGTGACGGGAGATCAGGTCCGTGGTGCTTTCGGCCAGCCACTGATAGTGGCGCTTTTCCTCCTCGAGTGCGGCGTTGCGCGCTTCCAGGGCCGCTACTTTCGCCGCCAGGGCGGCCGCTCTGTCAGCACTCACGGGACACGTCTCGCTCATCATTTAGCGCGCAGGGTCCAACACGCCGCCCATCGATGCGTTGCGGCGGAACCAGCCCGCAATGCTGGCGCGAGGCTGGCGGGTGGGCAGCACTTCATGGGGAATGGTTTCCGATAAAAAGCAGGCAAAGGTGCCGGCTTCGGGCACCACGCGGGCCACTTCTAGCGTTGGGTCATCCGGATGATAAATCACCATTTCACCGCCGCCGTCGCTCGGCCAGTCGGGATTCAAGTAGCCGACAGTAGAAATCACTCGGTTGGCCCGCCCGCGAAAGCTGTCTAGGTGACGCTGGTAGAAGGCACCGGCAGGGTAATGAGCAAAGTGGGCCTCGTACTCGAACAGACCCAGAAACAGCGCTTGGTTGAGAGACTGCTGTAGCGCTGCCATGGCATCCAGATAGCGGCGTTGGGCGTCGCTTTCTCGGTCTAGCCAGTGGATGGCATCGCCGCGTATGTCTTTGCGCAAGTGATGCTGCTGGCCGCGGCCAATACCCGCCTCGTCCAGGGCGTCCAGCTCGGCCAGCTGATGAATCTCCCGGTGCAGCGCTTGGCAAAGCGCCGGGTCGATCACGCCTTTACCTACATACCACCCCTGTTCCACCAGCGCGTCTACCAGCGCTAGGTGGGCGTGGGGATCGAGGGCCGGGGTGTCGATGTCAGGCGAAGCAATCATTTCGTGGTTCTCGTCACGGGCGCGCGCTCGGCGTTGGCCGAGCGTCGGCTAGTCGGGGTACGACGTTCAGGGTAGTGGCGCAAAGCACCGGGCGGGCGCTGATACAGGTCAATCTCCATACCAAACCCCTCGGCCAGCAGCTCCACCAGCATCATCGCAGATAAGCCCCAGATCACGTGGCCATCGACGTGATAACTGGGCACGTAGTGGGCAACGCCATCGACGGTGATCACATCGGTATGGGTACGCTGGTCGTCTAAAAAGTGGCTGAGCGGGACTTCGAAAATGGCGTCCAACTCCGCGGGATCCGCCACCAGCGGTAGGTCCGGCGGAATGATACCCACCCAGGGCGTCACGCGAATGCCGTGCAGCGAAATGACGTCCGACAGCCGCCCCAGGGGCTGTACCAGGCCAGGGGCTAACGCAATCTCTTCTTCTGCTTCCCGCAACGCCGTGGCATATAGATCAGCGTCACCCGGTTCACGTTTACCGCCAGGAAAAGCGACTTGGCCACGGTGGGTATTCAAGTGGCTGGCTCGGCGAGTAAACAGTAGGGTGGGGGCAGGGCGCTCAACAATCGGCATGAGCACGGCAGCTTCCGGCAGTGCTACATGGTCTAGCCGTTGAGGGGTATGCTGTTGCAGCCGTTTGCGCAGTTTCTCTAACATAGGAGTCTCTTTACTTTGCTCTCTTTTACCCAGCCACGGTGATCATCGTCAAGCACGTTGATGCCTCGACCCACCAGCCGTAGAGAAAACGCGATGAACTTTTGTAGTCAGTGTGGTGAGAAAGTCCGGTTTGCCGTTCCCGAGGGAGACGACCGCCCCCGCTACCTGTGCGACGGCTGTGGCACGATCCACTATCAAAATCCCCGCATCGTGGCGGGTACGCTGCCGGTGAGCGGCTCCAAAGTGCTGCTCTGCAAGCGAGCGATCTCCCCTCGAAAAGGGTACTGGACGCTACCGGCGGGGTACATGGAGAACGCCGAGACCACCCAGCAGGCCGCCACGCGGGAAACCTGGGAGGAGGCCTTCGCGGAGGTCACCCTAGGTGACTTGTACACGCTGATCGATCTTCCGCATATCAACCAAGTCTATATGATCTTTCGCGCGGATTTGGTGGGCGGCTTTGGTGCCGGGCCAGAGAGCCTGGAGGTGGCGCTATTCGAGGAGCACGAGATTCCTTGGGACGCGCTGGCCTTCCCCACCATCGAGCGCACGCTGCGCCACTACTTTGCCGACCGCGAAAACGCCGTGTTTCCGCTGCATATCAGTAAAATCACGCCCGAAGATCGCGAGCGCTATGTGGGTAGCGCCTAGTCGGCTTAAAGGTCGGCGAGCTGCCACACGTCGTAGGCGACTTCTTCATAGGGATGCGCCAGTTTGAGCGCCGCAATAGCGGCCTGAATATGCTCGTCGGCGCAGACCAGCTCGACCTTGAACTCCTCGACGGTTTCTAGCGTGCCGACCTGTCCGATATGCGGCTCGGCGCCTGCCATCGGACGGAACTGACCGGTGCCTCGGGTCTGAAAGCAAACATGCTCGTAGTTGCCGATTCGACCGGCACCCGCGTCGAAGACGGCGCGTTTGACGCTGTCGGCATTCTCAATGGGAACGAAAAACGCAAGTTTATACATAGCAGCGACCTCTGTGCATCGGGATACGTCGTTAGGCGCTTATGTTAGCGGATAGGACACTACTGGTCTTGGCGAAGGCTTTGTATGATGAGGTTTTTTTAACGACAAGGCGGCGACCCTCTCCATGGATAAGTTTGAAGTAAAGCTCGACCAAGCAGCCAGGGCCGCCTGGATGTCCTATGTGGGCGGCATGACCCAGGATGAGATTGCCACTCAGCTTGGCGTCTCACGCCCTGGCGTCCAACGCTTACTGGCCCTGGCGCGCCAAGAGGGGTTGGTAAAAGTGCATATCGATCACCCCATCTCAACCTGTATGGCGCTGGGCAGCGCGCTGCGGGAGCGCTTTCAGCTGGCCTACTGCGACGTGGTGCCTGCGGACACCCAGGCCCCCGAAAGCGGCGCGTACTATCTGGCCGTGGCGGGGGCCGAGCGCATTGCGCGGCTGGTGGAGCGCAGCGAGCCGCTGACGCTCTCGCTGGGGACCGGGCGCTCGGTGCGCGCAGCGGTGGAAGCGCTAAGCCGCGTGGAGCGGCCGCAGCATCGGTTTGTCTCGCTGGTGGGCAACGTGGCACGGGATGGCTCCGCCAACCGCTACGACGCCGTGATGGTGCTGGCGGATAAAACCGGCGGCGAGCGCTTTTTATTGCCTGCACCCGTAGTGGCGGAGTCGCTGGCGGAAAAAGAGGCCATGCTGTCCCAGCGCTTGTTCAAAGCGATCGCCGATGTAGCGCGAGAGTCAGAGGCGGCGTTTATCGGCATTGGCCGTATTGACCGCCAGGCCACGCTTTTTCAAGACCACTTCATTAGCGAAAGCGAGCTAGATGAGCTGCTGGGTCGCGAAGCGGTGGGAGAGCTACTGGGTTGGCCGCTGAACCGGCGTGGAGAGGTGATCGATTGCTCGATTACCCGGCGTGTGACCAGCCTGCCGCTGGAGCGTTTTGGAAAGCACCTCATGGTGGGGATTGCCGGTGGCCGGGATAAAGCGCCTGCCATTTTAGCCGCACTGCGCGGTGGCTGGCTGAAGGGCTTGATCACCGATGAGATCGCTGCGCGGCATATCCTCGAGGCGATGGAGTGAGCGCTATCTTCGCGGTTGCAACATGCAAGCGATTGAATGAATTAGCGTAAAGTCTAACGCGGCAAGCTTTGCTTTTTTTTGGCTCGCATACGATCATTTGTTCGGTTGGTGATCAATAAGATCAAGGCAACAACAATGCCAATATTTGCCAAGAGGAGTGCTGTATGCGTCTCGTGCGTCATTTGCCCGTCACGACCCTAGCAACTGCTATTGCGGTAGCTGGCCAAGCCCAGGCTCAAACTGAGATCACCGTCGCCACGGTGAACAATAATGACATGGTCATTATGCAGAGCCTGACCGATGCCTTTGAGCAAGCGCACCCGGATATCACGCTGGACTGGGTGGTGCTTGAGGAGAACGTGCTGCGTCAGCGTATGACCACGGATATTGCCACCGGCGGTGGGCAGTTCGACGTGATGACCATCGGCACTTATGAAGTGCCCATTTGGGCGGAACGCGGCTGGCTTGAGCCGCTGGACAGCCTGCCCGATGACTATAACGAAGACGATCTGCTGGCATCGGTACGCGACGGCTTAAGCCTGGACGGCACGCTGCACGCCCTGCCGTTCTATGCGGAAAGCTCGATGATGTATTACCGCACCGATCTGTTTGAGCAGGCTGGTATTGAGATGCCCGAGCAGCCCACCTGGACACAGGTGCGTGACTGGGCCGAACAGCTCCATGGTAGCGAAGAGGGCTTGGCGGGTATCTGTTTGCGCGGCAAGCCGGGCTGGGGCGAGAACATGGCCTTTGTCTCGACGCTGGTGAACACCTTCGGCGGCCGCTGGTTTGATGAGCAGTGGAATCCGGAGCTGAACTCTGAGGCGTGGAATAACGCGATTTCGTTCTACGTAGACCTGCTCAGCAACTACGGCCCGCCAGGCGCCAGCTCCAACGGCTTTAACGAGAACTTAGCGCTCTTCTCACGCGGTAACTGCGCCATGTGGGTCGATGCTACCTCGGCGGCAGGCAAGCTCTACGACGAGAGCGAATCCGACGTAGCCGGTACGCTTGGCTTTGCGCCCGCGCCCATCGCGGAAACTCCCAAAGGTTCCCACTGGCTGTGGTCTTGGGCACTGGCTATCCCAGCCTCCTCTGAGCATAAAGAGGCAGCTCAAGCGTTCATTACTTGGGCCACTTCTGAAGAGTATATCGAGCTTGTCGGTGAGACTAACGGCTGGACCAGCGTACCGCCGGGTACTCGTGAATCCACCTATGCTAACGAGCAGTACACCTCAGCCGCGCCGTTTGCTGGCTTCGTACTTAACGCCATTAAAGAGGCTGACCCCACCGACTCTAGCCTAGAGCCGAACCCCTATGTGGGCGTGCAGTTTGTGGGTATTCCTGAGTTCCAATCGATTGGCACTCAGGTAGGCCAAACCATTGCGGCGGCGCTGACCGGCGATACGTCGGTTGAGCAGGCGCTAGATAGCGCCCAGCGTGCTACTGAGCGCACGATGCAGCGGGCGGGCTACATCGAACGTTAATGCACTCCTGCGCCTGCCCGGCCACGGGCAGGCGTTTTTGGTGGTTCTCGCAGGTCTGTTTTCTTGCAGGTATTTCCATGAATAGAACACGTGCTTCTGGCCGTACGGTCGGCGGGCTGAGAACGCTTTCGCTTCAAGCGCCCGCCGTAACGCTGCTCCTGCTCTGGATGATTGTGCCCCTAGGCATGACCATCTGGTTCTCTTTCCAGCGTTACAACTTACTGATGCCCGAGATGACCGGCTTCGCCGGGCTGGAAAACTATGAGTACCTGCTGACCGACCCCGCGCTATGGTCGGCCATGGGCACCACGCTGCTGCTAGTGGGTTGGGTGCTGGTGATTACCGTGGTGGGCGGTACGCTCTTAGCGGTTCTGTTTCAACAGGATTTTGCTGGGCGGGGCATAGCCCGCGTATTGGCGATCTCTCCCTTCTTTGTCATGCCAACGGTGAGCGCGCTGGTATGGAAAAACATGATGATGCACCCCTCTAACGGGGTGTTGGCGTGGTTAGCACAGTCGCTGGGACTTCCTGCGCTGGACTGGTTCTCATCGCTACCGCTGACCTCCATCATCATCATCGTCTCGTGGCAGTGGCTGCCGTTTGCGCTACTGATCCTGCTGACGGCGATGCAATCGCTGGATGAAGACCAAGTGGAAGCCGCGCGGATGGATGGCGCGGGGCCGCTGGCGATTTTCTTCTTTATCACGCTACCGCACCTAAAGCGGGCGATTAGCGTGGTGATCATGATTGAAATGATCTTCCTGCTGACGATTTTTGCCGAGATCTTTGTCACTACCTCCGGTGGGCCTGGGCTCGCCACCACCAACTTGGCTTATTTGATCTACATCCAAGCGCTGCTGGATTTCGATGTGGGCATGGCCTCGGCGGGTGGGGTGATCGCCATCATTCTGGCCAATATCGTCGCGATTTTCCTTGTCCGTATGGTCGCTAAGAACTTAGAAGACTGACCCCGGCACCAGGGCGTCTTGGGAGCATTTCAATGACAACTCATCGTAATAGTGCACCAGCACACACTCGCTCGTTGCCCATCCGGCAACTGGTATTGACCCTGTTGGGCTGGTCGATCGCGCTGATTATCTTTTTCCCTATCCTGTGGATGGTGCTGACCGGTTTTAAAACCGAGACGGCGGCGATAGCCGACCCCAGCTTTCTCTTTTCGCCCACGCTGGAAAGCTATCAGGAGGTGCAGGCACGCTCGGGCTATGCCCGTTTCGCGCTGAACAGCATCGCGGTGGCGTTTGGCTCTACGTTTTTAGCGCTGCTTATCGCTATTCCTTCAGCCTATGCCATGGCTTTTTTGCCCACTAAGCGCACCAAGGGTACGCTGCTGTGGATGCTCTCCACCAAAATGCTGCCGCCGGTGGGTGTTCTGGTGCCTATCTACCTGATTTTCCGCGATGTCGGGTTGCTGGATACCCGTACCGGGCTGATCATTATTTATACCTTGATGAACCTGCCCATCGTGGTGTGGATGCTCTACACCTTCTTTAAAGATATGCCCAAAGACATTCTCGAAGCGGGCCGGATGGACGGTGCCTCCACTCTGCAGGAAGTGTTCTTCCTGCTACTGCCGCTGACCCTGCCAGGGATTGCGTCGACCGGGCTGCTCTCGGTGATTTTGAGCTGGAACGAAGCGTTCTGGAGTCTCAACCTCACCTCGTCGAAAGCCGCGCCGTTGACCGCCTACATTGCCTCGTTCTCAAGCCCCGAAGGGCTGTTCTGGGCCAAGCTATCGGCGGCTTCTACTATGGCCATCGCCCCCATCCTAATCCTCGGCTGGATGACCCAAAAACAAATGGTGCGCGGCCTGACCTTTGGCGCCGTCAAGTAAAGGAGTTCCCCATGGCAACCTTACAACTCAAGAACATTACTAAGCAGTTTGGCGACACCAAGGTCATCAAGGGCATTGATCTCGACGTTAACGATCGTGAGTTCGTGGTGTTCGTAGGCCCTTCGGGCTGCGGTAAATCCACGCTGATGCGCATGATCGCAGGCCTGGAGAGCGCCAGCGACGGCGATATTCTCATCGATGGCAAGCGCATGAACGAGGTGGGCCCCGCCGACCGCGGTTTGGCGATGGTGTTTCAAAGCTACGCGCTGTACCCGCACATGACCGTTGAGGGCAACATGGGCTTCAGCATGCGCTTGGCTGGGGTGCCCAAAGAGGAGCGCCGCGCCAAGGTGCTGGAAGCTGCCAAGATCCTTCAGCTTGAACCGCTGCTGGATCGCAAGCCCAAAGCGCTGTCCGGCGGGCAGCGCCAGCGGGTGGCGATTGGCCGAGCGATTGTGCGCAACCCCAGCATCTTCCTGTTCGACGAGCCGCTCTCCAACCTAGATGCGGCGTTGCGGGTGCAGATGCGTATCGAGCTGGCGCGGCTGCATGAAGAGCTGGATGCCACGATGATTTACGTGACCCACGACCAGATAGAAGCCATGACCATGGCCGATAAAATCGTCGTACTACACGATGGCGTGGTGGAGCAGGTGGGTTCGCCCATGGCGCTCTACCACCACCCGCGTAACCGCTTTGTGGCAGGCTTTATCGGCTCGCCCAAGATGAATTTCTTCAGCGTCGAACAGCAGTCCATTGGTGATGATGGCGTCACCGTGCGCCTGCCCGGCGGGCGGCCCTGCACTATCCCTGTGGCGGGTGAACAGCTCGCCAGCGATGAAGCGCTGGAGCTGGGTATTCGTCCTGAGCATCTACAGCTGGATGAAAACGGCCCGCTGAGTGGGCAGATTAAAGTGTTGGAGCGCTTAGGCGGGCAGACCTCGCTGTACGTGCAGATGGGCGAGCTACTGATCACCATTATGGCCGATGGCGACGTGGCCTACCGGGTGAACGATACCGTGCAGTTTGGCTTTGCCGCCGAGCGTGCTCATCTGTTCGACGCACAAGGCTTGGCGCTAGAGAGCCTGTCACAGCACCCGCTGGCCAGCCTGACCCGCCAGGATAACCGTGCGGCTACCGAGCCTGCTGCGCCAGGGGCGCAGGTATGAAAGCGCTGATTTTTGATTGCGACGGCGTTCTGGTGGATAGCGAAGCCCTGGCAGAAGAGACCTTGGAAACCCACCTTGTGCAGTGGCTGCCGGATCTGGATATTCCCACGCTGCTCAGCCAAGCCCTGGGCATGACGACCGCCGACATCCTAAAGCACTTGGCGCAGTTAAGCCGCCATCAGCTGCCGCCCGATGCCTCCGAGCGGGTCGATAGCGCCATAGAAGCGCGCCTGGCACGAGAACTCACCGCGATTGCGGGGGTTCACGACGCCGTGAGTAGTCTCGATTTACCTAAGGCCGTGGTCTCCAACAGCCGCCGCTGCCGCGTATTGGCATCGCTTGCGACAACGCAGTTGGAAGAGGCGTTGGGCGATGTGCCGATTTTCACGGCCGAGCAGGTCGATAACCCTAAGCCGGACCCGGCGATTTACCGCTTGGCGGCGCATGAGCTTGGCTGCCCGCCCAGCCGCTGCCTAGTGGTTGAGGATAGCGTGGCAGGCGTTACCGCTGCCCATGCCGCCGGCATGCGGGTGATTGGTTTTGTGGGCGCCAGCCATATCGACGACGAGCAGCCTAACCGCCTGCTCGCGGCGGGTGCTTGGCGAATTTTGCCCCATATGCGCGGGCTTCGCGCCTTAGTGGACGAGTGGCAATTACATCTGCAAGGACAAGATAACAATGAAACTGCTCAATAAACGTGCCGTGATTACTGGCGGTGCCCGTGGCATCGGACTCGCCATTGCCCAGCGCTATTTGGCCGAAGGGGCCAGTGTCGTGGTGGCCGATATCGATGCCAAGGCCATCGAAGACGCACTCACCACGCTGCAGCAGGATGCCAGCGCCGAGCGGGTCATGGGCGTGGTGCTGAACGTGTGCGACCAAGGCTCTATCGATGCCATGGTGGAGAGCGTCACCGAGCGCTTTGGTGGCATTGATATTTTGGTCAATAACGCGGCGGTGTTCGATATGGCGCCGGTGCTGGAAGTGACCCAAGCCAGCTTTGACAAACAGTTTGCGGTGAACACCAAAGGCATGTTTTTCACCCTGCAGGCCGTGGCCCGCGCCATGGTGGCCCAAGGTCAGGGAGGCAAAATTATCAATATGGCCTCTCAGGCGGGCCGACGTGGCGAACCGCTAGTGAGTGTTTACTGCGCCAGCAAAGCCGCCGTGATTAGCCTGACCCAGTCCTGCGGACTCGATTTGATCAAGCATCGTATCAACGTCAACGGCATTGCCCCCGGCGTGGTGGATACCCCGATGTGGGAAGAGGTCGATGCGCTGTTTGCTCGCTACGAGAACCGCCCATTGGGCGAGAAAAAGCGCCTAGTGGGCGAGGCGGTGCCCTATGGCCGTATGGGGCTGCCGGAAGATCACACCGGCGCTGCCGTGTTTCTCGCCAGCCAGGATAGCGATTACGTCGTCGCCCAGACCCTCAACGTCGATGGCGGCAACTGGATGAGCTAAGACGCCCATGAGCCCTGATCTTGTTTCGTTAAGCCACCAACTGCTGGATGCCGCCGAAGGCAAGGCGCGCTTTATGGTTGCCCTGGCGGGGCCGCCGGGGGCCGGAAAATCCTACCGCAGCGCGCTGCTCTGCGAGGCGATTAATCAGCTGCGCCCAGGGCAGGCGGCGGTGGTGCCGATGGATGGCTACCACTTTGATAACGCCGTACTGGGCGATGAACAGCTGCCTGTGAAAGGTGCGCCCCACACCTTCGATGTGGAGGGCTTGCATCACGATTTGATGCGCATCCGTCGGGCGGATAAGCCAGTGGCTGTGCCGGTCTTTGATCGGCCGCTGGACCTTGCCCGTGCCGGTGGGCGGTTAATTACCCCCGCGCATCGCATTGTGATTGTGGAAGGCAATTATCTGCTATTGAACCAAGATCCGTGGCGTTCACTGCACGCGCTGTTCGACTGGACGCTAATGATCGACGTCGATGATGACGTGCTCGTAGAGCGGTTGGTGAACCGCTGGCTCTGTATGGGCCAAGACCACAGCGGCGCGCTTGAGCGCACCCACCAAAAAGACATGCTGAACGCCGCGCTGGTAAAAACCAGCAGCGTGCCACCTGACCAGCGCTGGCGCTAGGACGCGCTTGCCCAGCCAATAACCCGGAGAGTGACGATGACCCAGCTTAATAACCACAATGTGGGTGCCCTCAGCGCGGCGGTTGAGACGCCGACCTATGATCGTCAGGCCGTGACGCCTGGCATCGTCCATATTGGCGTCGGTGGTTTTCATCGTGCCCATCAGGCGATGTACATGGATGCGCTGATGAACCAAGGCGAAGCGCTGGATTGGGGCATTGTGGGCGTGGGGGTCATGCCCGGCGACAAACGCATGCAGCAGGCCCTCGCCGCACAAGACTACCTTTACACCCTCGTGGTCAAGCACCCTGACGGTGAATATCAGCCTCGGGTGATTGGCAGCATGGTGAACTACCTGTTTGCCCCGGAAGACCCCGAGGCGGTCATCGAGACCATGGCCGACCCCGCCATCAAAATTGTCTCGCTCACCGTTACGGAGGGCGGCTACAACTTTCATCCGGTGTCCGGAGAATTCAACTTGGACGCCCCCCAGGTGCGCGACGATCTCGCCCATCCTGAGCGCCCCTCCACCAGCTTTGGCTTGGTGGTGGAAGCCCTGGTACGCCGCCGGGCACGGGGTATTGCGCCGTTTACGGTGATGTCCTGCGATAACATTCAAGGCAACGGCGATGTCGCCAAGCGCATGTTCAGCGCCTATGCCCGCGCCCGCAGTGCGGAGCTGGGCGACTGGCTAGCCGCTGAGGTAGCGTTCCCCAACGCCATGGTGGACCGCATCACGCCAGTGACCGCGCCCACGGATATCGAAGAGCTCTCCCAGCGCTTTGGCGTTGAAGATGCCTGGCCCGTGGTGTGTGAGCCTTTTACCCAGTGGGTGCTGGAAGATCACTTCCCCTTGGGCCGCCCAGCGTTCGAGAAGGTCGGCGTGCAAGTTGTTGAGGATGTCGAGCCGTACGAACTCATGAAGCTGCGCCTGCTCAATGCCAGCCACCAGGCGCTGACCTACTTTGGCTATTTGGCGGGCTACCGCTACGCCCATGAGGTGTGCCAAGACCCGCTGTTTGTCGAGTTCTTGCTCGGCTACATGCGCGAAGAGGGCACGCCGACGCTGGCCCCCGTGCCGGGGGTGGATCTAGAAACCTACCGGCTGACGCTGATCGGGCGCTTTGCGAACCCGCAAATCAGAGACACCTTGGCGCGGCTGTGCGCCGAAAGCTCGGATCGCATTCCGAAATGGTTAGTGCCGGTGATTCGCCAGCAGCTTGCCCAGGGCGGTGAGATTGAGCGCAGCGCCGCCGTGGTGGCCAGCTGGGCACGCTACGCCGAAGGCGTCGATGAGCAGGGTCAGTCCATTGAGATCGTGGACCGTTTGCGCGAGCCGTTAATGGCCATTGCCGCCAATAACCGCACCCATCCAGCGGCCTTCGTGGAAAACCGCGAGCTGTTTGGCGACTTGGCGGATCAGCCTCGCTTCATTAACGCCTACCTGGAGGCGCTGAAGTCGCTGCATGAACGAGGCGCACGGGCTACTCTTGAGGCTCTGGTCGCGTCCAAAGGAACGTTGTGATGTATATCGGGGTGGATTGCGGTACGCAAAGTACCAAAGTCGTGGTAGTGGATGTAGAACGGGGCGTCATTCTGGGCGAGGGCAGCCGCCCGCACCGCCTGGATGAAGGGGAGCATGGCCGCCGGGAGCAGGCACCCGCGGAGTGGCTGGCGGCGCTCAAGGGCGCGTTCTTTCAAGCGATTGAGCGCGCCGGGATCGATGCCAAGCAGGTGCGCGGTATTGGCGTGTCTGGCCAGCAGCACGGCATGGTGGCACTCGATGCCGATGGCGTGCCGGTGTATCCCGCCAAGCTTTGGTGCGATACCGAAACCAGCGCTCAAAATAGCGCACTAGTGGAAACGCTGGGGGGCGAGGCGGGCTGCCTGGAGAAGCTGGGCCTGGTGCTGCAAACGGGCTATACCGCCTCAAAAGTGGCCTGGTTACGCGAGCATCAGCCGGATGCCTACCAGCGTATTGCTACGCTCTTGCTGCCCCATGACTACCTGAATTTTTGGCTGACCGGCGAACGGGTTACCGAGGCAGGCGACGCCTCGGGCACCGGTTACTTTGATACCCGCGCCCAGTGCTGGCAAAAAGAGGTGTTTGCCGCCATTGCGCCAGAACTCGACCCTGACCGTGTACTGCCTCGGATCATTGACGCCCATGAACCCGCTGGCCGCGTGCGCCCGTTAGTGGCTCAGGAGCTGGGGCTAGGCGATAACGTGGTGGTCTCCTCCGGCGGTGGCGACAACATGATGGGGGCGATTGGCACCGGCAATATTACCCAGGGGCTGGTCACGCTCAGTTTGGGCACTTCCGGCACGGTGTGTGCTTACTCACCTAACTCCGTGGTGTGTGACAGCGCCATGGTGGCGAATTTTTGTGCCAGCCACGGGGGATGGCTGCCGCTGATCTGCACCATGAACGTGACCTCGGCAACGACTCGCGTGCGTGAGCTGTTTGGGTTGGACTTGGCTACCTTTGGTGAACAGGTCGCCAGCGCCCCGATTGGTGCCGAGGGCGTCACCGTGCTGCCGTTTTTTAACGGTGAACGGGTGCCCATGCTGCCCGATGCCACCGGCGATTTTCTCGGGTTGACCAGCCTGAATATGACCCAGGCCAACCTTTGCCGTGGGGTGATGGAGGGCGCAACCTTTGGCCTCCGCTATGGGCTGGAGCTGCTGGGCGAGCTGGCGGCGGGCACTAGCCAGATTCGATTGATTGGCGGCGGGGCGAAAAGCCCGGTGTGGCGGCAAATGGTCGCTGATATTACCAACACCCAGGTGATTTGCCCCGAGATTACCGATGCCGCCGCGCTAGGGGCAGCCATTCAAGCGGCCTGGTGCGATTTACAGCCCGAGGGCGTTAGCCTGGCATCACTCTGCGAGCGTTTAGTGCATCTGGATGCGGCCTCGCTAGCGGAGCCTGATGCCGAGCGTGTGGCCGCCTATGAAGGGGCCTATCAGCGCTATTTGGCCGCGCTAGGGCAGCGCCATACGCTGTAACCACCCATTGCCTCCATGGCCGATAGCCTTGTACCGTGATCCACTCAACCACGGTAACGCAGCGGAGAATGCCATGGAGGCTAGCTTACGCCACCTGCTCACTACTCACGATATAGCGCCCACCGGCGAGCTAGAGCCGCTAAGCGGGGGCGACAGTGCGGCGGTATATACGTTAGCCACGCGCCAGGGGCGGGTGATTGTGAAGCATGACGATCCCGAGCGTCTCAGGGGCGAGGCAGAAGGGCTGCACGCCCTGGCCGGGGCCAATACCTCGCTCATCATTCCCGAAGTGCTCGGCCAAGCGGAAGGCTGGCTAGTGATGGAAGCCCTGGAGACTCAGCCCGCCAACAAGCAGGATGCGACCGCGCTGGGAGAGGGCCTTCGCCAACTGCACGGCGTGATAGGCGCCTCCCACGGTTGGCATGAAGACAACGCCTGCGGATTGACCCCGCAGCCCAATGCGCCACTGGCTGACGGGCGGCAGTTTCAGCGCGAGCGCCGCCTGCTCCCCCTTTGCGAGGCCTGTTTTCAGCGTGGTTTGCTTGATAGCGCGCTACGTCGCCGTATCGAACAGCAGGCCGAACAGCTGGAAAGCTGGTTGCCGGATGCTCCTGGGAGTTTGGTTCACGGCGACTTGTGGTCGGGCAATGTACTGACCACGCCCCGCGGGCCAGCGCTGATCGACCCGGCGATTTATCGCCACTACCCCGAGACCGACCTGGCCATGCTGACGCTGTTCGGCTCCCCCGGTGACGCATTTTTCGAGGCCTACTGGAACGGCAACGCCCCGGCCGACTGGCCGAGGCGTGAAGCGCTGTTTCAACTCTACCCACTGCTTAACCATCTGCTGCTGTTTGGTGCCAGTTACCGCAGTGGGGTCGAGCGCAGCGTAACGCTGCTGGAACACGATTAAGCAAGCGTTATTAACGTTACCAGGACTTATAAGGCAGGAATTTGCCGTTCAGGGTCAGCAGTACTCGGTCGCCTTTCGGGTCTTCGATTTTGTCCACTTCCATGGTGAAGTCGATGGCGCTCATGATGCCGTCGCCGAACTTCTCCTGCACCACGTCTTTCAGCGTTTCGCCGTACACGCCGACCACTTCGTAGAGGCGATAGACGAACGGGTCTTGGGGGATGGCTTCATCCCACGCTTTTGTGGGGAAGGCCGTGAGCGCGGTGGCCACGTCGCCATCCACTTCGAGTACGTCGCAGAGCTTATGGGCGATATCGGCGCTGGCGCTGTTCATGCCGTAGCAGGCAGAGGCGACCCACACCGGCGACATGCCGACGGCGCTGGCAATATCATCCCAACTCATTTTTTTGCGGGCTTTGGCAGCCAGCAGGGTATGGCGCATTTCGAGCTTATCCATGACGGACCTCCTTGGGAGTGAACTTCACTAGGTTTTCTTGTGGTTCGGTGGCAGGGGATGCCGGGGTTGAATGTGTAGTGGTGTCTGCAGACGCTAGCTGTACCGGATTCACCGGCGTCGGGTAGCGCAGGCCTTGGCCGTCGAACTCCTGGGTGCGCAGCTCGCTGGAGCGGTTCACCAGGAAATCGACCAAGTAGTTACGAATCGTGTAGAAGTGCGGATGCTTGACGATCTCCGCCCGCTGGCGGGGCCTTGGCAGATCAATTTCCACCGCTTCGGCGATACGCGCTTGGGGGCCGTTGGTCATTAAGAAGATGCGGTCGGCCAGTAAGATCGCTTCGTCCACATCGTGAGTAATCATGAACACGGTCTGCTGATCCTGGCTCCAGATTTTGATCAGCTCGTCTTGAATGACGCCCCGGGTCAGCGCATCCAGCGCGCCGAACGGCTCATCCAACAGCAGCAGTTTGGGCTTGGTGGCAAACGCCCGGGCGATGCTCACCCGCTGGCGCATACCGCCAGAGAGCTGGGAGGGCTTTCGGTCTACCACCTCTTTCAAGCCGACCATCTCTAGGTATTTCATGCTGTGGTCGGTGACTTCCCGGTCGCTCCACGCTCTCCAGCGGGCGCGTACGCCAAAGCGAACGTTTTCAAGCGCGGTGAGCCAGGGCAGCAGGCTGTAGTTTTGAAACACCACGCCACGCTCAAGGCCAGGGCCGCTGATCTCTTTGTTCTCCATCACCATGGAGCCTTCAGAGAACTGATCCAGCCCGGCGAGTGCGTTCATGATGGTGGATTTGCCGCAGCCGGAGTGGCCGATGATGCACACAAACTCGCCCTTCTTGAGCTGAAAACTAATGTTCTCAAACACCGTTAGCGGTTTTGCCTCTTTAGTGGCGCCGGGGAAGCGCTTGGCAGCTTTCTGTACCTCTACAAAAGCATGACTCATGGTCGGCTCCTTATTCGGCGTAAGTGACAAAGCGGGCAAGATAGGCAAGCGACATATCCAGCAGCATGCCCACCACGCCGATCATCAGGATGGAGAAGATCACGCTGGTCAGGTCGAGGTTGTTCCACTCATTCCAGACGTAGTAGCCAATGCCGGTGCCGCCCACCAGCATCTCGGCAGCCACGATGACCAGCCAGGCAATGCCGATGGAGATCCGCATGCCGGTCAGAATGGTGGGTGCGGCCGCAGGTAGAATCACCTTGAAGGCCGTTTGCAGCGACGACAGCTCGTGGGTGCGGGCCACGTTCACCCAGTCGTTGCGCACACCCGCCACGCCAAAGGCAGTGTTAAGCAGCATTGGCCAAATCGAGCAGATAAAGATCACGAAGATGGCGGAGGCTTCAGAGTCGCGAATGATGAACAGCGCCAGCGGCATCCAGGCCAGCGGCGAGATAGGCCGCAGCACTTGAATAAACGGGTTGAGCGCTTTGTACGCCAGGGGCGACATGCCAATTAAGAAACCAATCGGAATCGCCACCAGCGCGGCCAGCAGGTAGCCGCTGAGCACGCGGTAGAGCGAGTAGCCCAACTGAATGCCAATGCCTTTGTCGTTGGGGCCTGCATCGTAAAAAGGGTTAGAAAGCTCCTGCCACGCTTTCACGGCGATTTCCGAGGGCGGCGGTACTTTGGCGCTCTCATCGGCCCCGGCCAGCAGCTGTTCGTACTCGCTTAGCGCCTCGCCGCCGCCCATCAAGGGCGATTGATTCAACCCTTCCCAGACGCCCAGGCCTACCACGAGCAGCATAATGGCGAGAATCGTGGCGCGGGCGTTCAAGCTTAATTTCCATTCGGTGGTGGTGCGATCCATGGTTAGCTCCTCCGAATCGCGAAGCTGTCGACATACGCTTCAGGCTGGGTGTAATCAAAGGTTTTACCCATGATTTGATAGTTGCGGGCGGTCTCTTCGGGCGCTTCGTACCCCAGCTCGCGCATCACGGTCTGGGCATCGGTGGCCAGGTACACATCCCGGGCAATCTGCTGATAATCCACGTCGCCTTCGATATAGCCCCAGCGCTTCATTTGCGTCAGGATCCACACCGCCATGGAGTGCCAGGGGAAGGGGTCGAAATCGATGCGGTCCGGCACGTTCTGCACGCCGCCTAAACCGTCGGCAAATCGCCCGGTGAGTACCTGTTCAATCACCGTGACCGGCTGGTTCAGGTAGTTCGTCGGGGCAATGGCTTCGGCAATTTCTGAGCGGTTAGCGGGGTCTGAAGAGTACTGGGTAGCATCGATAATCGCCCGCAGCAGTGCGCCATAGGTGTTCGGGTTTTCGCGGGCGAAGCGGGCGCTGGTGGCAAAGGCGCAGCAGGGGTGGCCGTCCCAAATCTCTTTGGTCAGCAGGTGAATAAAGCCGATGCGTTCAAACACCGCGCGCTGGTTGAAGGGGTCGGGGGATAAGAAGCCGTCGATGTTGCCTGCCCGCAGGTTGGCGACCATTTCGGGCGGCGGAATTACGCGGATTTGAATATCTTGATCCGGGTCTAAGCCGTGCTCGGCCACGTAGTAGCGCAGTAGGAAGTTGTGCATGGAGTACTCGAACGGTACGCCAAAAGTGAAGCCTTTCCACTGCTGCGGGTCGCGCTTATCCAGGTGGTCGTTATGTAGCACAATCGCCTGGCCGTTGATGTTTTCTACGGCGGGCATAATGAACGGCTCTGGGGTAGAGCCTGCACCGAGGGTCATCGCCAGCGGCATGGGCGTTAGCATGTGCGCCGCGTCGTATTCGCGGTTGAGGGACTTGTCCCGCGCTACCGCCCAGCCAGCGGTTTTAATCACCGAGACATCCAGGCCGTAGCGCTCATAAAAGCCCATAGGGTGGGCCATGATAATGGGCGTGGCGCAGGTGATGGGAACGAAGCCGACATTAAGCTGGGTTTTCTCAAGCGGCCCTAAACTCTCTTTCACCGCGGCTTTAATCGAATCTAGGGGGAACAGGCTCGCCAGAGCTGCGGCGGCCGTGCCGCCACCTACCAGCTTCATAAACTGGCGGCGGTGCATATCGCTATGGCCAAACATACCGCGCACCAAAGCGCTTTCGACCATGCGATCCATCACATCATCGGCACTATTCGGCGTGGGCGCCGCTGTTTTCGCGGTTGGCTGAGTAGAGGATGTAATAATACTGGGTTGGGAAGAGTGGCACTGATGACAATCGCACTGCCGTCCGTGAATCAGTGATTGGCGATGATCAAACGGGTTGCCAAGACTGCTGTGGTCGTTGTTCTCTTTCATGGACGTTCACCTCACAGGAGCAAAAGGGCTTTAAGCTGCGCCGTCTTGGTGCGAAACGTGTCCCTGCGGCGCTACTTAGTAGATAGCGACTTACGTGCCATAACGTCTTATTTTGGATTTAATACAATAAAATCAAATATTTAATATTTTTCATGGCGGCATTTTTCGAGTAGCAAAAACTCACGATATTTCGTTGATAACGATATTTCGTTGTTTAAATAACGAAAGTTCGTGATTGGCCCGTTGTTTGTATGGAGTAAGCGACATCCTGCTGGCAAATGAGGAGCCTGCGATGCACGCTGCCACCCTGAAAGATGACGCTCACCCGTCCTTAACGCTGATGGCTCACCACACGCCGTTGGCCATGGTGATTATTGACCCACTGAGCGACCGCTTAATTGATGCCAATACCGCAGCGTGTCAACTGCTGTTGATTCATCACGAGCAGCCGCTCGCTACTCCTTTTAGCCACCGTCTAAGCGCTTCATTGCCGCTATGGGTCAGCTTTACCGATGAGGTGCTGACGACCGGCCAAGGCTGGTCGGATGATTTAGTGCTGTTGGATAGCGTCCGCCAGCCTCGCCGTGTCGAGGTCTATGGGCAGCGCTTACACGACTCCTCACAGCTATTGCTGACGGTGATTGATCGCAATAAAGCCGAGCAGCGCCGCGCCAAGGCTGAGCTCAGCCGCCAGCACCGCCAGGGGGAGGTGGGTTGGCAGCGGGTCGAGCAGGTGTTCGAGCGTATCGAAAAGCAGAACCAGCTGATTCTCAGCGCCGCCGGGGAAGGCATTTATGGCCTGGATGCGGAGGGGAAAACCACGTTCGTCAACCCGGCTGCCGAACGCATTCTCGGCTGGAGCACGGAAGATATGGTGGGCCACGATGCGCACTTAATGTTTCACCACACCCACGCCGATGGCAGCCACTTTCCGGTACAGCAGTGCCCCATCCATGCCTCGTTTAGCGATGGCCAAGTGCACCATGTGGATGACGAGGTGTTCTGGCATAAAAACGGCGAGGCGATTCCCGTGGAGTACACCAGCACACCGATCTTTGAAATGGGCCGACTAGTGGGGGCCGTCGTGCTGTTTCGCGATATTCGCGAACGTAAACGGGCCGAGCAGCAGCTGCGCGATGCACTGGAAGAGGTGGAGTCGCTCAAGCGCCGATTGGAGCTGGAGAACCAGTACCTGCAAGAAGAGATTAAAGCCGAGGTGAATCATCGTAATATCGTCGGCAACAGCCCAGCGGTCGCCAAGCTGGTGCAGCAGATCGCCATGGTAGCCCCCACCAGCGCGAACGTGCTGATTAGCGGTGAATCGGGCACGGGCAAAGAGCTGATTGCCCGGGCGATTCATGCGGGCAGTAGCCGCAGCGACCGGCCGCTGATCCGTGTGAACTGTGCCGCGATTCCTCGTGACCTCTTCGAGAGTGAGTTTTTTGGCCATGTAAAAGGCGCGTTTACCGGTGCGGTGCAGGACCGGCCAGGGCGCTTTGAGCTGGCCCACGGCGGCACGCTGTTTCTGGATGAAGTGGGGGAGATCCCGCTGGAGCTACAAAGCAAGCTGCTGCGCGTGCTACAGGACCAGCAGTTCGAGCGGGTGGGGGATAACCGCACCCGCGAAGTGGACGTGCGGGTGATTGCGGCGACCAACCGCGAGCTAAAAGAGATGATCGATGCCGGTCAGTTTCGCGAGGATCTCTACTTCCGTTTGAACGTTTTTCCCATCGATTCCGTCCCGTTACGAAAACGTATCGAAGACGTCCCGCTGCTGGCGCGCCACTTCTTGCATCGCGCCTGCCTGAAATTCAATAAGCCGGGCGTGCGAATACCGCCAGCTCAGCTAGAGGTCCTCGCTCGTTACCCATGGCCGGGCAATATTCGTGAATTGGAGAACGTGATCGAACGTCAGGTGATCGTGACCCAGGATCAGCGGCTCTCTTTTGATGATTTGCTACTGGCAGAGCCGCTATCCCGTCATACGACGTTCAACATACCGGCGCAAGATCATAGCGCGCTACCTGAACACCCGCTCACCGAGCAAGCGCTATGTCACCAGCAGCGCTGCAATGCGCTAAAAGCGTTGAAAGCGGCAAAGGGCAAAGTGTCTGGAGCGGGAGGGGCGGCGGAACTGTTAGGGATGAAGCCGACGACGCTGGCCTCACGTCTACAGAAATGGGGCGTCGATCCGCGGCAATATCGCCAGCGTGGTCGCAAAAGTGCGCCCACCAACGATGCTTTGGACTAAGGTAAGGAAGGATCCGCTTGACATCAGTGTTGTACACACAAATCAGGCAAGTTCAAGTCTAGCATACATACATGAATGTAACTATAATGCCACTCTTTCAGAATGGCGCTCTGCCGCGCCGTCTTACGTTGACACCTAGAGGCAATCCCATGCGACTAGCACACTGGGCAGTCAATGCCCCCTTTCGCCCCCTGTTGTTAGCAGTGCTCACGTCTTCGTTCATCCTGCCTGCCCAAGCGGCCGACTTGGTGACCATTACCCGTGATGCGCTGAATAACAACGCTGCCCTGGCCTCTGCACGGTCTGAGTTTTCCAGCGTCGAGGCGGCACGAGACGTTGCACGTGGCGGACTGTTGCCGCAGGTGAATGCCTCCGGTAGCGCTACGCATAACGAGCAATTCGAGAGCCAGGGCTCTGCCCGCAGTGCAGGCACTGGCACCGGTGCTGGAGCGGGTTCCAGCGCTGGCGTCGGCGTCAGTGACGATAGCTATAACACTGTCTCCTTGACGCTAGAAGCCACCCAGGCGCTGTTCAACGCGGTCACGCGCCAGGAAGTCAACCAGGCAGAGCGTCAGATTGATCAGCAGGTGTATCTGCTGGCCGCCACCGAGCAGCAACTGCTGATCGATGTGGCAAGTGCCTACTTCGATATTTTACGCGCCCACGAAGTGTTAGAAGCGCGCTTGGCCCAAGAGCGTGCCATTGGTCGCCAGCTCGAGCAGGCCCGCGAGCAGTTCGAAGTCGGCCTGATCGCGATTACCGAGGTAGAGGAAGCGCGGGCGAGCTTCGATCAATCTCGCGCCGATCGAATTGCCGCCGAGAGCAACCTGCAAGTGGCGTTTGAAGTATTAGAGCAGCTCACGGGGCAGCGTTATGCCAGCATCGAAGCCCTGGGCGACAGCATGCCCATCGCGCTGCCGACGCCCACCGACCGTGACTACTGGGTCGAGCAGTCTCTGGAGCGCAACCCGCAGGTACTTGCCCAGCAGGCGGGTATCGAAGTCTCCCGTGTGGGGGTAGAGCTGGCCCGCGCGGGTCGCTTGCCCACCGTGCAAGCGTTTGCCAACTACCAGTACGCCGACAGCGATAGCGAGCTGGTCAGCGGTTACGACACGTCCGCTCAGGTCGGTGTGTCAGCGAACGTGCCGATTTACACCGGCGGCAGTACCAGCGCCAGCATTCGTCAGGGCACGTTCCAGTTAGAGAGCAGTCAGTACGACTTCGAGTCTCAGCGCCGCACCACGATTCAGCAGGTTCGCTCGCTCTACACCCAGGTCAGCAACAACGTCGAAACGGTCGAAGCGCGCCAGCAGGCCATCGTGTCCAACCGCAGCGCTCTGGAAGCGACGCGCGCAGGTTATGAAGTGGGCACGCGTAACATCGTCGACGTGCTGAATGCCGAGCAGAATCTCTATAACGCCATCGCCAACTACGCTGAAGCGCGTTACGACTACGTCGTGAATCTGTTGTCGCTGCGCCAGCAGGCGGGACTGCTCGACGTGGACGCCATCGAAGAAGTGAACGCATGGCTCACCGGCGATGACGTCAACTTCACCCTACCGGAAAGCAACGAGCCCGACGCGTACCAGCGCGCGATGGACATTGGCGCGCCGCCCACCCCAGGCGCCTAATCTTCGTTGTGCATGCCCCCGTGGCGATCGGTCAATGTTTAGAAAAATGAATGGGAAATCGACGCATGAAAAGAGTGATTCACTCAGGTAGAGCGAGTCTAGTGACGCTGATCGCCGCGTTAGCGCTCACGGCATGTGGTCAGGAGCAGCCACAAG
The DNA here is from genome assembly GCF_024124605.1 of Halomonas sp. CnH100-B. NCBI lineage: Bacteria > Pseudomonadati > Pseudomonadota > Gammaproteobacteria > Oceanospirillales > Halomonadaceae > Halomonas > Halomonas sp. CnH100-B. Next base: position 347,400 of record NZ_JAMXRX010000002.1, read on the forward strand.
AGCAGCAAAGCCAGCAGGAAGCGCCGCCCCACCCGGTGGAAGTCGCTGAGATAGCGCGTCAAGACATACCGCTGGATAAATCCTACCCCTCGCTGCTACGCAGCGACAGCGAAGTGACGCTGGTGGCGCGGGTGAGCGGGTTTCTGGAAGAGCGCCACTTCGAGCCGGGCCAAATGGTGGAGCAGGGCGACCGGCTTTATACCATCGAGCCTGACCTTTATCAGGCGACCGTCAACCAGCGTGAAGCCGACCTGCAAAGCGCTCGCGCCGAGCTGGCACGTGCCCAGCGGGATGCTCAGCGTTTCGAGCAGTTGCTGAGCCAAAACTCCGTTAGCCGCCAGCAGTACGACCAAGCGCTTGCCGAGCAGCGCGTGGCGCAAGCCAACGTGGCCCAGGCGGAAGCGGCGCTGACCAGCGCCAATCTGGATTTAGGCTACTCCAACGTGACGGCACCGGTGTCCGGCATGATCAGCTTGAGCCAGATCAACGTCGGTAACCTGGTGAATTCGGGCACCGAGCTCGCCACGATCACGCCGCTGGATCCGCTGGAAGTGCGCTTCCAACTGCCCCAGCGGGATGCCTTCGAGCTGCGTCGTCAGCTTGGCAACGACGGTGATGCTTCCCAAATCACCGCTCGCCTACAGGTGCCTGGGCTGGATGGTAGTGAAGGCAGCGAGCTGGAAGGTCGTTTGGACTTCCTCGGCTCCCGCGTGGATACCGGCACCAGCACCGTGCAGGCCTCGGCGACCTTTGCCAATCCCGATGGCGCGGTACTGCCCGGCCAATTCGTACGCGTGCGCATCGAAGGTTTGAAACGCTTCGACGTACTGGCCGTGCCGGAAATTGCCGTGACCCAAGGTCTGATGGGCCCGCTGGTCTACGTGCTGGATGACGAGAACAAAGCTCGCGAACGCACCGTTCAGTTAGGCGAAGTCGCAGGCCCCTGGCAAATCATCCGCGATGGCTTGGAGCCAGGTGACCGCGTTGTCGTCGGCGATCCGGCTGGCTTGGAGGCGGGCGTCGTGATCGACCCTCAGTCGTTTAGTGGCGACGCTGCTGACCTCGTGGAAGAGACCGAGCAAGAAGAAGCCCAGGAAGAAGCGGAAGCCGCCGACGCGATGCAACAAGCCGACGGCGCACAACCCGCTGCTGAAGGGGAAGAGGGCGCGCAATAATGAATTTCTCTAACTTCTTTATCAGCCGCCCGATTTTTGCCACGGTACTGGCAATTATCGTCACGCTGGTAGGTGTGATGGCCATGCGAGTGCTGCCGATCGAGCAGTACCCTAGCGTGGTGCCGCCCACGGTATCGGTTCAGGCCCAGTTCCCAGGGGCGGATGCCGAAACCGTGGCACAGACGGTCGCTGCGCCGCTGGCCGAGGCGATTAACGGCGTCGAGGACATGCTCTACATGACCTCCAACAGCGCCGATAATGGCACCATGAGCCTGAGCGTGGCGTTCAACATCGGCACGGATGGCGACATCAATACGATCAACGTCAATAACCGTGTTCAGGGGGCACTATCGCAGCTGCCCGAGGCCGTCCAGTCTCAGGGAGTGACCGTCGAGCTGCGGTCAGACTCGATCCTGATGCTGGTGGCCTTGACCTCCCAGAGCGGTGATTATGACAAGATCTATATGCAGAACTACGCTACGCTCAATATTCTCGATGAGCTGCGCCAAGTGCCTGGGGTGGGTAATGCCGAGGTACTTGGCGGTGGCGAGTTTGCCATGCGTATCTGGATGGACCCTGACAAGCTAGCGCAGTACGACCTTACGCCTAGCGAAGTGGCCAGTGCCATTCGTGCTCAGAACACCGAAATCCCCGCCGGTAACTTGGCCGCTACGCCACAAAGCGAGCCGCGCGCCTATACCTATACGATTACCGCCGGTGGACGTCTCACGAGCACTGACGACTTCCGCGAAATCTTCCTGCGTACCAACCCCGATGGCTCATCGCTGCGTCTGGAAGACGTCGCACGGATCGAGCTGGGTGCCTCCTTTTATGGTGTCGATGCGCGTTTGAACGGCGATGCCATGACGCCGATCATTATCAACCAGCAGCCGGGGGCCAACGCGCTGGAAACCGCGGATGCGGTGCGCGCTACCATGGAGGAGTTGTCCGGGCGTTTCCCGCCGGGCCTGGAGTACGTAACTCCGTATGATACGACGCTGTTCATCGATGCCTCGGTCGAAACGGTCATCAAGACGTTCATCGAAGCATTCCTGATCGTTATCGTGATTCTGTTTATCTTCCTGCAGAACTGGCGCTTTACCGTCATCGCCATGTCGGTGGTGCCGGTATCGGTGATCGGTACCTTCGCAGGCTTCTATCTATTCGATTTCTCAATCAACCTGCTGACGCTATTCGCGTTGGTGTTGTCGATAGGTATCGTGGTGGATGACGCGATACTGGTGGTCGAGAACGTCGAGCGGGTCATTAGCGAAGAGGACGATATCAGCGTTCGTGACGCGACGATCCGCGCTATGAAGGAAGTGGGCGGGCCGGTTATCGCCACGTCACTGATCATGGCGGCGGTCTTCGTGCCGGTGGCTTTCCTGGGCGGGTTTACCGGGCAGATCTATCAGCAGTTTGCGATCACCGTGGCCATTTCGGTAGCGCTGTCGGCGTTGATGGCGTTGACCTTTACCCCAGCCCTGTCGGCGATCTTCATCAAGCACAACTTGCACCATTCCAAGCAGTCGGCCTTTAGGCGTGCCATTAGCACGCCACTGCGTCTGTTCGACCGCTTCTTTGCCGGTTTTACCGCCGTGTACATGTGGTTCGTCAAGAAGCTGGTGCGCTTCTGGGTGCTGGCGTTGGCGCTCACCGTGGCAGTGGGCGCGGGCTCCTATTGGCTCTACGCCAACACGCCCTCGACACTGGTGCCCGAGACCGACCAGGGGATCGTGCTGGCGAGTATCTCCTTGCCGGATGCTGCCTCGCTGAGCCGTACCCAGGCATACATGGCGGAGCTGAGCGAGCAGATCGAAGCGATTCCAGGGGTCGAGTACTCTTCTGCGGTGGCGGGCTATGACATTCTGTCCAGCGCGGTGAATACCGCACGCGGCATCATGTTCATCAACATGAAGCCATGGGCGGAGCGTGAGCTCACTGCCAATGAGCTGGTTGGCCGCATCATGCAGCTGGGTGCCAGTATCGATGGCGGTTCGGCGATGGCCTTCAACGTGCCGCCGATCATGGGACTGTCTACCACCGGTGGTTTCACCGGTTACCTGCAGTCGTTCGACGGGGCGTCTACTCGGGAATTGTATGAAGCCTCGCTGCAAATCATGCAGGCTGCGAACCAGCACCCTGTATTGAACCGAGTGTTCACGACGTTCAACGTAAACGTGCCCTCTTACCGAGCAGAAATCGACCAGCAAAAAGCGCTCAGCTACGGCGTCGCGCTTGAGAATATCAATTCGGCGCTGGCGAACACCTTTGGTAACGGGTTTGTGAACTACTTCAGCTACCAAAACCGTAACTTCCAGGTGTACTTACAGAACGAAGACGAGTTCCGTAAAACGCCGGAAGACGTCAACAACGTCTACGTGCGCGGCGGTAATGGCGAGCGTATCCCGCTCTCTGAGTTCGTCACCCTCGAACGCCAGACGGGGCCTGCGGTCGTGTCACGGTTTGGGGTCTACGCAGGGGCGCAGTTCCAGGGTAACCCGGCACCGGGCTACAGCTCGGCTCAGGCCATCGAAGCCATGGAAGAAGTGGTGCAGGAGACGCTGGGCGATAACTGGGGCATGGGCTGGACCGGTACGGCGTATCAGGAATCCAACCTGGGGAATACGGCAACGCTTGCGATCGTGTTCGGTATCCTGATGGTGTTCCTGATCCTAGCGGCGCAGTACGAAAGCTGGTCGTTGCCGCTGGCGGTACTGACCGCCACGCCTTTCGCATTCCTTGGCGGTATTGGGGGGATCGTGCTGCGTGGTTTGGATACCAGTGTCTATGTGCAGATCGGCATGCTAGTGGTGGTCGGTCTGGCGGCGAAGAACGCCATCCTGATCGTCGAGTTTGCCGAGCTGCAGCGTAAAGAGCTGGGTAAATCGATTCGCGAAGCGGCGATTACCGCAGCAGAACTGCGCTTCCGTCCGATCGTCATGACGTCGCTGGCGTTTGTCTTCGGTACCTTGCCCTTGGCCTTGGCGACCGGTGCCAGTGACGTAAGTAGTCACCACATCGGTACCACGGTCGCCGTGGGGATGGCATCCGTAGCGATTCTGGGGAGTCTGTTCATTCCCAGTTTCTACGCCATGATTGCCGCAGTATCGGATTGGCTCTACCGCAAGTGCCATCCGAACCAGGAGCGTCAAGAGCAAGCGGAGCTCGGCCACGATAAGGCGTAACCTATCTGGCCAGGCCTACCACGGGCGCCCCTTTACGGGGCGCCCGTTTTTTTGCCAGCGTTATGATGTGGGGCAAATCTGCCGCTTCATAAGCGATTAAGATAAGCTACGCTAGTAGTGACCAGCGTTTTCAGCTTGTACTAATAAACGCCAATAAATAGAGCTTGGGTCAGGCGAAAACAAGACTGGGCAACGCGCTCAGAGGAGAACACGCCATGCAAACGCTTATCTCTGCTGCTCTGCAGTTTCCTACCATCGTTTTTACCTTTTCATTAGTGCTCATTGCGCTCTATTGGCTGCTGGTGCTCATTCGGCTAGCGCCGTTGGAGCTATTCGAACACGACAGCTTGCGCGATGATCACATGGCCAGCACGCTCGTCTCGCTAGGGTTTGCTGGCGTGCCCGCCACGCTAGCGCTCAGCGTCTTAGTGCTCTTTGCCGGGGCGCTGTCGCTTGCCGTTGAGCTCCTGGCCCTGCGCTGGATGGCGCTGGGCATGCTTAGGGTGCCGGTGGGGGTACTGGTGGTGTGGGCTGCGCTCGCGGTGGCTTCTCCCATGGCCGCCGCTGTATGCCATGTGTTGCAGCGTGGGCTGCACCGTTATCAACCCTTCAAACGTCGCTGCCTGCTGGGCGCTACCGTCGTGGTGGCAGAGCGCCAAAACGATGAATCTGCCAGCGCTACGCTGCTCAATGAGCCCAACAGTACGGTCAAATTGCACTGCAAAGCCGGGGACTGCCCGCAGCCAGGGGAGCGCCGTGTGCTGGTGAAATATCTTGCTGAGGAGGGTGCGTACCGAAGCGTTTTAGAGCAGCACTACTTGGACACGCGCGTGCGTATCAACAAGCTTCGTTTGCAGCACAAGCATCACCCTAACGGCTACTCTACCTGACTTCTGTTTGGGTTAATGAAACCAGCGCCGCCACTGCTTCGTCAGCCAACTCAGTAATGAGGACGAAACGGCGGTGCTGGGGGCCGCTGCGCGATGTGCACGTGCCGGTTCGTTGAGGAAGTGGCGAATGGGCGTGACCTGCTCAGGCGTATTGAGCATCGGCGCGTGACCACAGCCCGCTGCGGTCAACGTCGTCAACGTAGGCTGTGCCTCCGCCATCTTGGGAAGCGTCTCGGCGTCGAGCAGGGTCGATGTCTCCCCTCGAATCACCATGATCGGGCAGCGTATATTGGCCCAGTCCGCCCAGGTGTCCCTGGGCGTGTCGTGGATAAACTGCTCGCCGATGCGTGGGTCGAAGTGGTAGGTCCAACTGCCATCGGGCAGGCGGCGGGCACTATGAAGGGCAAGCTCTCGCCACTCCTCGTCGCGAGTAATGCCGAAGCTAGCGTAATGCTTGGTGAGTTCCGCTTTTAAGTCGGCAAAGTTGTTGAACCGATGCGTCACGCCAAAGTAGCTCGACAGAGCGATCAATCCCTCTTTGTTCAATTCTGGCCCTACGTCGTTGAGGATCAACCGTGAAATACGCGCGCGATGCTGCTCGTTAGCCGCGATCAGTATCCCTAACAGGCCGCCCATCGACGTGCCGAGCCAGTCCACCTGTTCGAGCTGATAGTGATCCAGTAGTGCGATCGCGATGGTGAGGTAGTGGCTGTAGAGATAGTCGTGAGCGGGAAACAGCGACCAGCTCGATAACCCTCGTCCGGGGGTATCGGGCGCGAGGATTCGCCATTCACTGCCCAGCTCTCTTGCCAGCGCAGCAAAGTCGCCGCCGTGACGGGCAAGCCCGTGCCAGGCGATCAACGTGCGTGGTGCATCTGGGTTCCAGATGCGAACGGCAATGTCCAGTTCGCGCACGCGAACAAACTCTAACGCATCCATACGGGGTACCTGTCAAAACGGATACGCTCAGTATAGTCCGCTATGCTGCAACGCAATAGGAAGAGTCAGCTCAGCGGTGAAGCATGGCCATCAGGGCATCGATCAATTCGCCGCCTCGTTCGCGAAGCGAAAAGGCATCCGGGTTGCGCAGCCAGTCGTGGAACAGGCCGCCCAGCGTGGACTGCATGAGCCGCGTGGCCACCTCCGGCGTGACATCGTCGCGTAAAAGCTGTTGCTGTTGGGCGAGCTGAAACACCACGAGCATCTCGTCGAAGCACTCTTCCGCAATTTCGTCCTGCATTTCGATGGGATTGATATCACTAAAGAATTCACAGCGATGCAGCAAAATGGAAAGGATGCGCTGGTGGGAGGGCTGCTCCAAACGGTTCAACCCAGCGTGGCAGGCAAGACGAATGGCATCGAGCGGCGATACGGTTGGGTCGGCGTTATTGACCTCTTCCATCAGCGATTGGAACGGCATGCGCACTCGCTGCACCAGGGCCATGAACAGGTCGCCTTTGTTCTTAAAGTGCCAATAAACGGCGCCTCGGGTAAGGCCAGCATGGCGAGCGATTTGCTCTAACGACGTGCGTGCAACGCCTTTTGCGAAAAACACCTCTTCAGCAGCATCCAACAGCGCTTCGCGAGTTGCAGCAGCCTCCGCTTTGGTTTTTCTTGCCATGAAACCATTACCTCAATATCAACACAGAATGGCACTATTTTATCTGATGTGACGGCTTTTTTACATTCAAAACTGTATGGATAGCGGGTTAAGTTGATAATGTAGGTTATCAAGCGCGTTACTTGATGCTGAAAAGCGTATAAGATCGATTTAGAAACGCTGTTTTAAAACCCTGAGGCACCGTGTTTTGGCGTGTCAGGCTCTGTCTCAACGTACGTGTAAGGAATGGCAATGGCGCGAGCACCTTTCTCTCTAGCTGGGCATACTGTGATGCCCGGACAACGTTTACAGATCGACGTGCCGGTGGCGCGCCTGTATACCCATACGCCGCTGCATATTCCGGTCGAAGTGGTCCACGGCCGCAAAGAGGGGCCGGTGATGCTGGTGTGCGGCGGGATTCATGGCGATGAGATCAATGGTGTGGAGATCGTCCGCCGCTTGCTGCGCTCGAAAGCGATCAATAGTCTGCGCGGTACGCTAATTGCGGTGCCGGTGGTGAATGTCTTTGGCTTTCTTCAGCAGACTCGCTACCTCCCTGACCGCCGGGATTTGAACCGCTGCTTTCCGGGCAGTGAAAAGGGCTCGCTGGGTGGCCGCATTGCGGCGCTGTTCCGGGAGGAGATCGTCGATCATGCCACCCATATCATCGATTTGCATACGGGGGCCATTCACCGCACTAACTTGCCTCAAATCCGTGCACAGTTGAGTGCGGGCAGCGAAACCGAGCGTATGGCCGACGCTTTTGGCGCGCCGGTCATTTTGAACGCGGAACTGCGCGAAGGCAGCCTGCGCCACTACGCCCAAAGCCGCGGTATTCCGGTGCTCACCTATGAAGCGGGTGAGGCGCTGCGCTTCGATGAGTGGGCTATCGCCCCTGGCGTACAGGGCGTTCTGCGCGTTATGCGCCGGTTGGGCATGCTGACAGGCGAGCAGCGCCGCCGAGCACCGGCCCCGGCTGAGCTGGCCAATGGCTCAAGCTGGGCACGCGCGCCCATCGACGGCATCCTGCGCCCCAAAGTGCGCCTGGGGGCACGGGTGGCCAAGGGCGAAGTGCTGGGCAAGGTAGCGGACCCGTTCGGTAACGACGAAGATGAAGTACGCTCCATGGCCGATGGTATCGTCATCGGCATGAGCCGCTTGCCGCTTGCCAACGAAGGGGAAGCGCTCTACCACATCGCCCGCTTCGACGAAATCGAAGAGGCCGAAACGGCGATCGAGAGTTTCCAATCCAGCCTAACGCCTCCGCCAGACGCAATGTATTAATACGCTTCGATAGGAAAATGCTATTAGGCTAATAGCCATGCAACCAGCGCCATGGATGGCGCGATACCGCCTTGTTGACTATACCTGTGTGGGTGCCGCCTTAGCTTACGTTAAAAAAGCAGCAACGAGCGGTGCTTTCCAGTGGTACAGACCGTGCCATGTCGAGCGTGACAAGGAGGAAGAGCAATGAGCAGTGGTAGCCAGCATCCCACCACCAATGAAGCAGGTATTCCGGTATCGAGCGATGAGCATTCGCTATCGGTAGGCGCGGATGGCCCGATCGTCATGCACGATCACTACCTGATGGAGCAAATGGCGGCGTTTAACCGGGAAATGATTCCTGACCGCCAGCCCCACGCCAAAGGCAGCGGCGCGTTTGGCCACTTCGAAGTCACTCACGACGTCAGCCAATACACCAAGGCGGCCTTCCTGCAGCCAGGCACAAAGACCGATGTGCTGATCCGTTTTTCCACCGTGGCAGGCGAGAGCGGTAGCCCGGACACGTGGCGCGACCCTCGTGGCTTCTCGATTAAGTTCTACACCGAAGAAGGCAACTTCGACATGGTGGGTAACAATACCCCCGTGTTCTTCGTGCGCGACCCGATGAAGTTCCAGCACTTCATCCACTCCCAAAAGCGCCGCGCAGATAACGGCCTGCGGGACCACGATATGCAGTGGGATTTCTGGACGTTGGTGCCCGAATCTGCCCACCAAGTCGCGTGGCTAATGGGCGACCGCGGTGTGCCCGCCACGTGGCGACATATGAACGGCTACTCCAGCCACACCTATATGTGGGTGAACGAGGAAGGTGAGCGGTTTTGGGTGAAGTATCACTTTAAAACCGATCAGGGCATTAAGTGCATGACCCAAGAGCAGGCCGACCAGATGGCCGGTAGCGATGCGGACTACCACCGCCGGGATCTGTTCGAGGCGATCAAGCGCGGCGACTACCCGACTTGGACGCTGCACATGCAGATCATGCCGTTTGAGGATGCCAAGACCTACCGCGTTAACCCCTTCGACCTTACCAAAGTGTGGTCGCATAAGGATTATCCGCTGATCGAAGTGGGCAAGCTGACGCTAGACCGCAATCCCACGGATTTCCATAGCGAGATCGAGCAGGCCGCGTTCGAGCCCAACAATATGGTGCCGGGCACCGGGCTTTCGCCGGATAAAATGCTGTTAGCGCGCTCCATTTCCTACGCCGACGCTCACCGTGCGCGGTTGGGGGTGAACTACAAGCATATTCCGGTCAATACGCCCAAGTGCCCCGTGCATAGCTACGGTCAGGGTGGTGCGATGCGCATTCGTCATGCCACCGACCCGGTGTACACGCCCAATAGCAAAGGCGGCCCCAAGGCCGACGGACAGCGCTATCCGGAAGACGCGGTGTGGTCGACGGATGGGCAATTCGTGCGTGCCGCGTATACGCTGCGCAAAGACGACGATGACTGGAGCCAAGCGCACGCATTGGTGCGTGAGGTGATGGACGATGCCCAGCGCGACCGTTTGGTTTCCAATGTGGTGGGGCATCTTTCCGGTGGCGTGACTGAGCCAGTCTTGGAGCGCGCCTTTGAGTACTGGCGTAATATTGATCAAGAAGTAGGCGAGCGTATTGAGCAAGGCGTTCGCGCGCAGTAGCCCTCAAAAGAAAACGCCCAGCGATAGCATCGCTGGGCGTTAGCCAAACCACCAGCCCGTTGGCCGTCAGGTCACGGGCTGGTCGGTCGTATTCTATTCAATAGCCTCCATTTCGAACTCCGGCTCACGAACCAGGCCAAGCGCGTCATCAAATAAGCGTAAGCCAGCACCCTCTTTATGTGCGTGCTCCGAGAGATGACGACGGAATCGACGCCCGCCAGGGCAGCCCTGGAAAAGCCCCAACAAATGCCGAGTAATGTGGTTCAGTTTGGCCCCTTCATCCAGCCGCTGCTGTATATACGGGCGAAACGCCGTGGCCGCTTCCAAACGTGTACGGGCAGGGCCCTGCTCGCCAAAGAGCTGCTCATCCACACCCGTCAATAGCCATGGGTTTTGGTACGCTTCACGACCCACCATCACGCTATCCACCTGTTCAAGCTGTGTTTGGCAATCCGCCAGGGTTTTAATACCGCCATTGATACCAATATGCAGCTCAGGATGGCTCTGCTTTAGCCGATGCACGCGGGGGTAATTCAGCGGTGGGATATCGCGATTCTCTTTCGGCGACAGCCCCTGCAGCCATGCCTTGCGGGCGTGCACGGTAAACACTTCACAGCCCGCTGAGGCCACAATATCAATAAACCGCGCTAAATCCGCGTCTTCATCCTGGTCATCAATACCAATACGACACTTCACCGTGACCGGAATCGACACCGCCGCCTGCATGGCCTTCACCGCAGCGGCCACTTTGTCGGGGTGGCCCATGAGGCACGCGCCAATCATATTGTTCTGCACCCGGTCACTGGGGCAGCCAACGTTTAAGTTGACCTCATCATAGCCCCACGCCTGCGCAATCGCCGCGCATTCTGCCAGCTCACCCGCATCGCTGCCTCCCAACTGCAAAGCAATGGGATGCTCCACTTCGCTATATCCCAAAAAGCGCTCGCGGGGAGAACCATGCAGCACCGCCCCGGTGGTCACCATCTCGGTATACAGCAGCGCCCGCTTGGTGAGCGTGCGTGCGAAGGAGCGGTAATCGCGGGTCGTCCAATCCATCATGGGGGCGACGGAGAATCGGCGGGCCGCGTTTGCTGGGTGTTGTGTCGTCATATCAATCACTTGCATCAGTAGGATGCTGTCTATATGTCTTGCTCGGAGGACCACTCATGTACCAATGTCAACGTTCTTGCCGTGTCACGAAAAGAGGTGGTACGCCGTGGCTATGTAGTCGGAGGGGTATCGTTAGCTTGCAATTGTACGCAAGAAGGGCTGAACAGTACAAAGCTGGGCGTACCGCTCAAACGTTAATAGGGCAGTGTCGCCCGATGATGCGTGGCTTATCAAAGGGGGCGATGTGAAAAGGCTAGTATCAATAATGGCACAGCAGATCGTTCTTCTTATAAACCCTTGCATCACTTTGCGTATTTTGCGGTCGAAAGCGGTATGGTGAGAGTATGCCTTGGGCTGTCGTGGGCGGAACATTAACAAGAGGAGTCGTTATGGGGAAAACGCTCGGTAGTATTGGCGTGGCGCTGGTAGGCACCCTGCTATTGAACGGCTGCAGCGGGCCGGAAGAGGAGGTGGCCCAGTCACAGCCGACCTCGGTTGCCGAGGAGCGTGCATCGGAGCCAGAGCAACCGACTGAGTCAATGGAGCCGCTGCAGGTCGCGATCTCTACCACGGCATCGTTAAGGCTGGATCGTCGCCTCATGGTGCAAGGAGAGACCAACTTGCCGGATAGCGCTCAAGTGCAGGTGATCGTCGAAAGAGAGCTTAGTCGTGTCCGCTGGCAGGCGCGGACGCGGGTTGACGGCGGCCGATTCGAAGCGGGGCCGTTTGGCTCGGGCAGCGGACTCCCGGATGGCGGCTACTTGGTTACGGTACAGCTAGGCGAAGCCACCGTTCAGCCGGAAAGCGTACAGGCACGCATTGGGCCGGAAGGCGAATATTTGGCGGGAGAGCTAGTGAGCCAATCCCGCCATGGGTTAGGACAGATAGCCACCTACTCGCGCCGTTTCTTGATTGGCAACGAACCAAGACGAACACGCGACCAGGTGGAGGTGATTGAGGACAACTAAAGGGATGGGGAGGTAGTTGCTTTAGGCAGGACACCAGTGTGCCAACAGCACGGCATGGATAGAGGTGTCACTGGGGGCTTTCGCAAAGTGTTCGATCACGAAGCGGTCATCACGTTGTACCAAGTAATGGCCTGCTTTGTGGAACACATGCGTCGGGCCGAGCAGGAGTAAATCACCGGATGCAATGGGTGAAAAATCCGTGTCTTTGCCAGGAGTCGCCATCACGCAAGGCGCTTTCCAGTCGATCTTTAACGGCAGATGATGCGGTACGGTAATGGTCGTTGCCTGAACCTGTTCCCAGGGGAGGGGACCCGTATGGCTCAGGGTTAACAGTTGTGGTGCACTGTCGCCTTCTAGCAGGGTAGCCAGCGAACAATCAAGGGCATCAGCCAGCGCGACCAAGCGCTCGTGGCCGATCTGTTTGATCGCCCCAGACTCCCAGTAAGAAATGGTGACATCTGACACGCCAACTTTACGTGCAAGGGCAGCTTTGTTGAGCTTGGCCCTAAGCCGCAGTTGCTTGATACGTGAGCCTAGCGATTCCATTTCATTTTCCTGTCGATGAGCCAAATCAGCTCGTTGAATGTACTTCCACCCGTAAGGTGGCGCTCTGATCATATCGAGAAAGGCGCAACTCTTTCTCATGTATGAACACGAATCATAGGTACTACGCCATACTAAGCGATTGTGCTTTAACGCGCATCTTCCTATCGACGATCCTTGAGCATCCGATCAGACGCTTTTAAGTCGAACTCGTTCCCTTGCTAAGGCTGTTGGTTGTTCTAAGGGTGCGTATAATGGCGCCACGCTTCATTGCCAAAAGGATCCGTTGATGACCGTTCGCACTCGCATCGCGCCTTCTCCCACAGGAGATCCGCACGTAGGCACTGCTTATATTGCGCTGTTTAACCTCTGCTTTGCTCGTCAGCATGGCGGCCAGTTCATTCTGCGTATCGAAGATACCGACCGGGTGCGTTCCACGCCTGAATCCGAGCAGATGATTCTGGATTCCCTGCGCTGGCTGGGGTTGGAGTGGGACGAGGGGCCCGATGTTGGCGGCCCCCATGGCCCTTACCGTCAAAGCGAGCGGGGTGATATTTACGCAGTGCACGCTCAACAGCTGCTAGACGCCGGACATGCGTTCAAGTGCTACCGCACGAGTGAAGAGCTGGACGAGCTGCGGGAGTCGCGTAAAGAAGCGGGGCTTCATCTTGCGCTGAAGCCCGCCGATCTGGCCCTAGAGGCCGCCGAGCAGGCGCGCCGTGAGCAGGAAGGCTGGCCGTACGTGATACGTATGAACGTGCCCAGCGAGGGCGTATGCGTCGTGAATGATATGCTGCGCGGCACCATCGAGGTGGATTGGGCGCAGGTCGATGCGCAAATCCTCATGAAGTCTGACGGCATGCCAACCTATCACCTGGCTAACGTGGTAGATGACCACTTGATGGGCATTACCCACGTGCTGCGCGGTGAAGAGTGGATCAACTCAGCGCCGAAGCACCAACTGCTATACGAGTACTTTGGCTGGGACATGCCGCAGCTGTGTCACATGCCGTTGCTGCGTAATCCGGATAAGTCCAAGCTCTCCAAGCGTAAAAACCCCACGTCGATCAACTACTATCGCCGCATGGGCTTTTTACCTCAGGCCGTGACCAATTACCTGGGCCGTATGGGTTGGTCGATGCCCGATGAGCGTGAAAAATTCAGCCTGTCCGAGATGATGGCGGAATTCGATATTCAGCGTGTCTCACTCGGTGGGCCCGTGTTCGATCTGGAGAAGTTGACGTGGCTGAACGGCGTCTATATTCGGGAAGACTTGGATGACGACGCACTGCTGCAGGCGCTCCGTGAATGGGCGTTCAACGATGCGTACGTGAAGCAGATTTTGCCGCAAGTACGTCCCCGAGTAGAGACGCTTTCCCAGGTCGTTCCGCTAGCGGGGCACTTCTTCTCGGGCTTACCGGCGCTTAGCGAAGATGACTTCGAGAGTGTCAAGCTCGAGAACGAGGAGCTCGTCAAGCTCCTGCAGTTCCTGGTATGGCGCTTTGAAGCCGTGCCTGCATGGCATAAAGAGGCGCTATTGGCCGAGGTGAAAGCATTGGCGGAGCACTTCGATCTCAAGATGAAGGCTTTTTTGGCACCGGTGTTCATCGCCATCACAGGAAGCACGTCTAGTACGTCGGTCATGGACGCGATGGCCATCCTGGGCTCCGACGTGACGCGTGCTCGGCTGCGCAACGCCATCGAGGTGCTTGGGGGCGTGTCCAAAAAGCAGGCGAAGCGCTTTGAAAAAGAGTATCGCGACCTGTAATTGACCATCTTCCCTGCACACGAGGAGCGCCACGTGACCCCTAGTGAGAAAGCGTGGCGTTTTCTTCGATAAATACGCTTGACGAAGATCAGGCGAATCAGTAATATACGCTCCGTCTTCACGACATGTGGGGCCTTAGCTCAGCTGGGAGAGCGCAACACTGGCAGTGTTGAGGTCAGCGGTTCGATCCCGCTAGGCTCCACCAACATCAATTTCCATTGGTGTTGTTTTGTCCAAGATATCTCAGGTCAGATACGTCCCATTCGTCTAGTGGTCTAGGACACCGCCCTTTCACGGCGGGAACAGGGGTTCGAACCCCCTATGGGACGCCACCTCGTTTATCTGCTTCTTCAAAACAGTCTAATTCGCAAATAGCAATGAGTCTTCTCACTTGCCTTTTTTGCATTCCCGCCGTTTAGAACTTGCGTCCATTTCACGCGTTTTTTGTCAATATTGTGCTTGACTTGTCCACTTTTGCGTCTCGATGAAACGGGTTGTGCACAACCGCATAAATATGACGCAAAAAATCAGCGATTTACCTTAAACCCTTTTAAATCAGTAACTTATGTTAGGTTAAAAAATAACCAATTTAAGGCTGGGTCACTGTTCATGGCGATTGTGGGACGTTTTCTAGTGGTTGTGAACAGGGTTATCCACAGATAGTGTGGAAAACCCTGTCCAGAGTGGCAGTGCCCGAAAGTCAAGCGTTATTCTGGCTTGCGCAGCCGTTTTAACAGCGAGGACGTGTCCCAACGGCCACCGTCCATACGCTGTACGTCCGCATAGAATTGGTCGACCAGGGCGGTGACGGGGAGAGTGGCGTTCAGTCGTCGCGCCTGCTCTAGGCAAATGCCCAAATCCTTGCGCATCCAGTCCACCGCGAAGCCATGGTTGTACTCGTTGGCGATCATGGTGGTGTGGCGGTTCTCCATTTGCCAAGAGCCAGCGGCGCCTTTGGAGATGACGTCGATCACCTGGTGCTGATCGAGGCCGGCCTGTTCGGCAAAGTGCAGGCCTTCCGCTAAGCCTTGTACCAGTCCAGCGATACAGATCTGGTTCACCATTTTCGTGAGCTGACCGCTACTGGCAGGACCCATGAGCGTCACGGCACGTGCATAGTGGTTCAGAAGGGGGGCGACCGCATCGAAGTGAGCCTGCTCGCCACCGCACATGATGGTGAGGGCGCCGTTTTCCGCCCCTTGCTGCCCGCCTGAGACAGGGGCGTCGATGAATGCTACGCCGCGCTCCCGGCACGCAGCCTCTAGCTCCAGCGCTAAATCTGCCGATGCGGTGGTGTGATCGACAAGGTAGCTTCCGCTGTCCATGGTGCTCAGGGCGCCGTCGCTGCCGGTAGTCACTTGGCGCACGTCGTCGTCGTTGCCCACGCAGACCAGCACTAGGTCGGCCCCTTTGGCGGCCTCGGCAGGCGTCGCGTGGGCTGTGCCTCCGAATGTGTTGGCCCATGCCTCCGCCTTGCTGGCGGTGCGGTTATAAACCCGTGTGGTGAGACCTTGCTTGGCGAGGTGGCCCGCCATGGGGTAGCCCATGACGCCAAGACCGATAAACGCAACGGTTTTGATAAATCGCATAAAACACCTTTGTTGTTGGTAGAAGGTACGAGCAAACAAAAGGCCACCCTTGGGTGGCCTTTGTCATCCTATGCGTGCATTAGCGCGTTAGCCGCCAAATCACTTGCTAGGATAGTCACGTTTTTCGTGACCGACGTACAGCTGGCGCGGGCGGCCGATTTTGTAGCTTTCACTGAGCATTTCATGCCAGTGAGAGATCCAGCCAATGGTGCGCGACACCGCAAAGATTACGGTAAACATGTTGGTCGGAATGCCCATGGCTTTCAGGATGATGCCCGAGTAGAAATCGACGTTCGGGTACAGTTTACGTTCGATGAAGTACTCATCTTCGAGCGCGATCTGCTCCAGACGCTTGGCGATTTTGAGCTGCGGGTCGTCGGCCATGCCGAGTTCGGCCAGCACTTCATCACAGGTCTCTTTCATCACTTTGGCACGCGGATCGAAGTTGCGATACACGCGGTGACCAAAGCCCATCAGCTTGAACGGGTCGTTCTTGTCTTTCGCTTTGTCGACGAAGCGCTGAATGTTCTCTTCTGAGTCGTCGCCGATCTCGTCGAGCATGTTCAGCACGGCCTCGTTCGCGCCGCCGTGGGCCGGACCCCACAGGGCGGCGATACCCGCGCTGATGCAGGCAAACGGGTTAGCGCCGGTGGAGCCCGCCAAACGAACGGTCGAAGTCGAAGCGTTTTGTTCGTGGTCCGCATGCAGCATGAAGATGCGGTCCATGGCTTTCGCGTAGACCGGGTTGATTTTGTACTCTTCGCACGGATTGCTGAACATCATGTAGAGGAAGTTCTCTGCATAGCTCAGATCGTTACGCGGGTAGTTGAACGGCTGACCCACGTTGTACTTGTGCGACATGGCCGCCAGGGTCGGCATCTTGGCGATCAGGCGGATAGCGCTGATGACCCGGTCTTCCTCTTGAGTGATGTCCATGTGGTCATGGTAGAAGGCTGCTAGGCCGCCTACGACACCACACAGAATCGACATCGGGTGCGCGTCGCGGCGGAACCCTTTGAAGAAGTTGTTGATCTGGTCATGCACCATGGTGTGATTGCGAATGCGCGATTCGAAATCAGCGTACTGCTCGTCGTTGGGGAGTTCGCCAAACAGCAGGGTGTAACAAACTTCTACAAAGTTCGACTCTTTCGCCAGTTGATCAATGGGGTAACCGCGGTGCAGCAGTACGCCCTTGCCGCCATCAATATAGGTGATTGCGGACTGGCAGGAAGAGGTGGCCATAAAGCCGGGGTCGTAGGTAAACAGGCCTTCAGCACCTAGGCCGCGCACGTCGATGACGTCGGGGCCAAGTGTGCCGGAATACATGGGCAGCTCGATCGTTTTATCAAGACCGTCTACCGTCAATGTCGCTTTCCTGTCAGCCATGCTGGCCTCCTTTCGAATTCGGTTTGGGACGTAAAGTCGTTGTTTCGCATACCGCGCCGGCGAAAAGGCTTGCCCACTATAGAAGTGTGCGACATTTTGTCAATTAGCCTAAGCGCTAGTAACGCTTGTACAGACATTGTTGTTTTGAACAATTATTGTATATGATGAATAGAGGGTTCATAGTAGCGAAGTGCCAGAGGATTGACGATACGTTAACAGGCTTATCAAACCATCAATCTGCTGTCACTATAACCATGCTGCATCGCAAAATCGACTCGGGTAGGCGGCATTTTTCTTGCACCATGGTCGAGTTAAGCCTGAGATCGGTTTGTCAGCAGGGGCTAAGGTTCTTATAATCCACGGCGCGCGACCGGCAGGTAGGTGGTCGTGCCCGACTTGGCAACGGCCGAGCCCCTTCCAGCAACCACTGCCCGCTCGGGCTATGCCCGACCTGTCGCAGAGCGGGCCAAGAGAGTGTGTATAACGCCGTGAATAGCAAACGACCCGTAAACCTAGACCTAACCACGATACATTTCCCACTACCGGCGCTAACGTCGATTACACACCGTATCACGGGTGTCATCCTGTTCGTTGGCCTGATCTTCGCTTTTTGGGCGTTGGGTAAATCCCTGTCATCTCCGGCTGGCTTCGACGCTGTCAGCAGCGCCTTGGCTAACAATTTCTTCGCCAAGTTCGTTGCGTGGGGGCTGCTGTCTGCCTTGGCGTTCCACTTCGTCGCGGGCATCAAGCACCTGCTGATGGATGCCAACATTGGCGTGACATTAGAAGGTGGCGTGAAAAAAGCGCAGGCGACCGTCGTAGTAAGCGCAGTTCTGATCATTCTGGCAGGAGTTTGGGTATGGTAACCAACATCACAAGTTTTGGGCGCAGCGGGCTGTCTGACTGGCTAATGCAGCGTGTTTCTGCGGTCGTTCTGGCCCTTTACACCGTTTTCGTGGTCGCCTACCTGCTGCTCAATCCGAATCTGGATTACTACACCTGGAGCGGTCTGTTCGAGCAAACCTGGATGCGCATTTTCTCGCTGCTGGCGTTTATCTCGATCGCCGCGCACGCCTGGATCGGTTTGTGGACAGTCACCACCGATTACCTCAAGTCCACTCGCCTGCGCGTGGGTGCCCAGACGCTGATCATTCTGGCCATCTTCGTGTATCTGGTGTGGGGCATTCAAATTCTGTGGGGAGCTTGATACATGTCTAACCTTCGTAGCCTGACATTCGACGCCATTATCATCGGTGGCGGTGGCTCTGGCCTGCGTGCTGCGCTTGAACTGGCGAAATCCGGTAAGAAGACAGCCGTTCTGTCCAAAGTGTTCCCGACACGCTCTCACACGGTTTCCGCTCAAGGCGGCATCACTTGTGCCATCGCGTCTGCCGACCCGAACGACGACTGGCGCTGGCACATGTACGACACGGTCAAAGGCGGCGACTACATTGCTGACCAAGACGCCGCAGAATACATGTGTTCCGAAGGCCCCAAAGCGGTCTTCGAACTGGAGCACATGGGCCTACCGTTCTCGCGGTTCGATAACGGCCGTATCTACCAGCGCCCGTTTGGCGGTCAGTCGAAAAACTTTGGCGAAGGCGGCCAGGCGGCTCGCACCTGTGCGGCAGCCGACCGTACCGGCCATGCGCTGCTGCATACTCTGTACCAGAACAACCTCAAGAACAACACCACCTTCTTGAACGAGTGGTACGCGGTGGACCTGGTCAAGAACGCCAGTGGTGATGTAGTAGGCTGTATCGCCATGTGCATCGAAACCGGTGAAGTGGTGCACGTCAAATCGAAAGCCACGGTTCTGGCCACTGGCGGTGCGGGCCGTATTTACGCCTCTACCACCAACGCTCTGATCAATACCGGTGACGGCATTGGTATGGCGCTGCGCGCTGGCTTCCCGATGCAGGACATGGAAATGTGGCAGTTCCACCCGACCGGTATTTACGGTGCGGGTACCCTGGTGACCGAAGGTTGCCGTGGTGAAGGCGGCTACCTGATCAATAAAGACGGGGAGCGTTTCATGGAGCGCTATGCGCCCAACGCCAAAGACCTGGCAGGTCGTGACGTCGTGGCACGCTCCATGGTCATGGAAATCCTCGAAGGCCGCGGTTGTGGCGAGAAGGGCGACCACGTCTTCTTGAAACTCGATCACCTTGGTGAAGAAGTTCTTGGCAAGCGTCTGCCGGGTATCGTAGAGCTGTCTAAAACCTTCGCTCACGTCGATCCGGCGAAAGATCCGATTCCGGTCGTGCCGACCTGCCACTATATGATGGGCGGTATTCCGACCAACATCCATGGCCAGGCCATCACCCAAGACGACGACGGCAACGATCGTATCGTCAACGGCCTGTTCGCTTGTGGTGAAGCGGCGTGTGTATCTGTTCACGGTGCTAACCGCCTAGGCGGTAACTCACTGCTCGACCTGGTGGTGTTCGGCCGTGCGGCGGGTATGTTCATCGAAGGCGCGCTGAACGAAGGTATCGAATACCTCGACGCTTCCGAGTCGGACATCGAGTTCGCCATGAAGCGCATCACGCGCTGGAACGAATCCGAAGAGGGTGGCGAAAGCATTCCGGCGCTGAAAGCCGAGCTGCAAGACATCATGCAGAACTCTTTCGGTGTATTCCGTGAAGAGAAAAACATGCAAGAAGGTGTCAAAAAGCTGGCGGACCTGCGTGGCCGCATTGCCAATGCGCACCTGCCGGACAAATCCAACGCGTTCAACACGGCTCGTGTCGAAGCGCTGGAGCTGGACAACCTGATGGAAGTGGCAGAAGCAACGGCGATTGCTGCCCTCGAGCGTAAAGAGAGCCGTGGTGCCCACTCGCGCTACGACTACCCTGACCGTGATGATGTCAACTGGCTGAAACACTCGCTCTACTTCCCGGCCAGCAAAGAGCTGAAGAAGCGCGACGTCAACTTCAAGCCGAAAACCGTCGATACGTTCGAGCCCAAGGTTCGTACCTACTAATCTCCGCACCGACGAGAGGGAGTCACCATGTCCAATCTTCAGGTATCCGTATACCGCTACAATCCGGAAACCGACTCCGCACCTTATATGCAGGAGTTTCAGGTCGATACCAAAGGCCGCGATCTGATGGTGCTGGATGTTCTGCACTTGATGAAAGAGCAAGACAGCGGTCTGGCCTATCGCCGTAGCTGCCGTGAAGGCGTGTGCGGTTCCGATGGCATGAACATGAACGGCAAAAATGGCTTGGCGTGCATCACGCCGCTGTCAGACGTTGTGAAAAACAACAAGCTGACACTCCGCCCGCTGCCTGGCCTTCCGGTCATCCGCGATATGGTGGTCGATATGGGGCTGTTCTATAAGCAGTACGAGCGTATTCAGCCGTACCTGCAGAACGATACCCCGGCACCGGCCATTGAGCGCCTGCAGTCGCCGGAAGAGCGCGACAAGCTCGACGGACTGTACGAGTGTATTCTCTGCGCGTGCTGCTCCACGTCGTGCCCGTCGTTCTGGTGGAATCCGGACAAGTTCGTAGGCCCAGCGGGGCTGCTGCAGTCCTATCGCTTCCTGGCCGACAGCCGCGATACTGCAACCCGTGAGCGCCTGACCAGCCTGGAAGATCCATTCTCGGTCTTCCGCTGCCGTGGCATCATGAACTGCGTCGCCGTGTGTCCGAAAGGGCTCAACCCGACCCGTGCGATTGGTAAAATTCGTGAAATGTTGCTCGCGGACGCAACGTAACTACTTAATCCTATGAAGAAAAAGCGTCTACCACGTAAGTTGCAGCATAAAGCTACTTAAATCGTAGCGCTTCGCTTGTTATCATAGGGGCTGTCACGGTGCGGCGACGCGTCGCACCGTGACCAGTCAAGTTTAAAAGCCGGTGCTTTAAGTACCGGCTTTTGAGCATGAACTGAGTGAGAAACGCGTCGCAAATACGTGTATGAACAAGGGCTTCCGGCCTTCGGTCGGCGCCGCCGGCAAACGTCCCGCCCCGCCGGCAGGGCAATAGCGATGTCGTTGCGCGCATGCAGCGATGCCGATACCACCCCATCAGTGCAGGGTGACCGAGAGATGCAACAAGGCATAATGGAGTTGATGTGGCGTTCCTCTCACGTTAGTGGTGGCAATGTCCACTACGTGGAAGCGCTTTACGAGCAGTACCTCGCCGATCCTGATTCTGTCTCAGACGAGTGGCGCAGCTATTTTGACCAGCTGCCGCGTCCTGAGGGCAGTGCCTCCCACGATGTTCCACTAAGCCCCATTCGTGATCAGTTCTACCAACTGGGCCGTGAAAGCCGCCCGGGCCGGGTAGCCGCCGCCCCCGACAGCGGTGAGAACAAAAAGCAGGTCAAAGTCCTGCAGCTGATCAACGCTTATCGCTTCCGTGGCCATCAGAAGGCCAATATCGACCCGCTTGGGCTGCGTAATCCCACCCCCGTTCCCGACCTCGACCTGTCGTTCCACCAGCTCTCTAAAGCTGATCTCGACACCGAGTTTCAAACCGGTTCGTTCTTCCTGGGTATTGATAAAGCGCCGCTGCGTGACATCGTCGACGCGCTGGAGCAGACCTACTGTCGCTCCATCGGTTGCGAAATCATGCACATCGTCGATACCGAAGAGAAGCGTTGGTTGCAGCGTCGTTTCGAGTCTGTCCGCAGTGCGCCCAAGTTCAGCGACGATGTGCGTAAGCACGTACTGGAGCGCTTGACCGCAGCGGAAGGTTTGGAAAACTACCTGGCGTCCAAGTACCCAGGCACCAAACGCTTCGGTCTTGAAGGTGGTGAGTCGTTCGTGCCAATGATGGACGAACTGATTCAGCGCGCCGGTGGCTACGGCACCAAAGAAGTCGTCATTGGCATGGCTCACCGTGGCCGCTTGAACCTGCTGGTCAATATCCTGGGTAAAAACCCGGCGGATCTGATCGACGAGTTCGATGGCAAGAAAGTCATCGAGCGTGGCTCTGGCGATGTGAAATATCACCAGGGCTTTAGCTCGAACGTCATGTCACCGGGTGGGGAAGTCCACCTCGCCATGTCGTTCAACCCGTCGCACCTGGAGATCGTTGCGCCGGTGGTCGAAGGGTCCGTACGCGCCCGCCAGGATCGTCGTAACGACGATGAAGGCAGCAAAGTACTGCCCATCAACGTCCATGGTGATGCCGCTTTCGCCGGTCAGGGCGTGGTGATGGAGACATTCCAGATGTCTCAAACCCGTGCCTACAAAACGGGCGGCACGGTGCATATCGTCATCAATAACCAAGTGGGCTTCACCACCTCGAACCCCTTGGATGCTCGCTCTACGGAATACTGTACTGACATTGCCAAAATGGTTCAGGCGCCGATTTTCCATGTCAACGGCGATGACCCTGACGCAGTGATTCACGCCACCCAAGTGGCGCTGGATTATCGTCAGCAGTTCAAGAAAGACGTCGTGATCGATCTGGTGTGCTACCGCCGCCGTGGTCACAACGAGGCGGATGAGCCG
This sequence comes from Halomonas sp. CnH100-B, assembly GCF_024124605.1. Lineage (NCBI taxonomy): Bacteria > Pseudomonadati > Pseudomonadota > Gammaproteobacteria > Oceanospirillales > Halomonadaceae > Halomonas > Halomonas sp. CnH100-B. The sequence goes on from NZ_JAMXRX010000002.1 coordinate 370,012, forward strand.
TCAGGCACTCAGCCGATGATGTACGCCAAGATCAAAGATCATCCCTCTTCGCGCACGCTTTACGCGCAGCGCTTGGTAGAGCAGGGCGTTATCTCGGAAGAGGACGCCAAAGCGATGGTGGAAACCTATCGCGATGATCTCGTGGCGGGTAACCACGTGGCCAACGCCCTGGTGCAAGAGCCGAACACGTCGCTGTTCGTGGATTGGGCGCCGTACCTTGGCCACGAGTGGACCGGCGATGCCGACACCACCTTCGATATGAAGCGCCTTCAGCAGCTAGCCGCGAAGATGTGCGACATTCCGGACGGTGTCGACGTTCAGCGCCAGGTTGCCAAGATCTATGAAGACCGTCGCAAAATGCAGGCGGGCGGCATGGGGCTCAACTGGGGCTTTGCAGAAACCCTGGCGTACGCCACGCTGCTGGACCAAGGCCATCCGATCCGTATCACCGGCCAGGACGTAGGTCGCGGGACGTTCTCCCACCGCCATGCGGTCGTGCACAACCAAAAAGATGGTTCGACCTACGTGCCGCTGCAAAACATGTCCGATGGTCAGCCGCGCTTCACCATTCACGACTCGTTCCTTTCGGAAGAGGCCGTGTTGGCGTTCGAATACGGTTACTCGACCACCGCCCCGAATGACCTGGTCATCTGGGAAGCGCAGTTCGGTGACTTCTTCAACGGCGCCCAGGTGGTGGTGGATCAGTTCATCTCCTCGGGTGAAACCAAGTGGGGCCGTCTGTGTGGTTTGACCATGCTGCTGCCTCATGGCTATGAGGGGCAGGGGCCCGAGCACTCCTCAGCCCGTTTAGAGCGCTTCTTGCAGCTGTGCGCCGAGCACAACATGCAGGTGTGCGTACCGACGACGCCTGCGCAGATTTTCCATTTGCTGCGCCGCCAGGTGATTCGTCCGCTGCGCAAGCCGCTGGTGGTCATGTCGCCGAAGTCGCTGCTACGCCACAAAGAAGCAGTGTCGAGCCTGGAAGATCTCGCCCACGGCAAGTTCCACATGGTACTGCCGGATCAAGCGAATCTCGACGCCGACAACGTCACCCGCGTCATCATGTGTGCCGGTAAGGTCTACTACGATTTGGCTAACTGGCGCGCTGAAAACGAGCGTGACGACACGGCGATCATTCGTCTAGAGCAGCTCTACCCCTTCCCGAAAGAAGAGCTTCTGGAAGTGCTCCAGGCGTATGCCAATGTGGAAGACATCGTGTGGTGTCAGGAAGAGCCGCTGAACCAAGGCGCCTGGTACTCCAGTCAGCACCACATGCGTACCGTGGCCGATATGTTGAAAGACGGCCTTGGGCGTGAGTTGAAATTCGCAGGGCGTCCTGCCTCGGCTGCTCCGGCAGCGGGCTACATGTCCGTCCACACTGAACAGCAGCGCCAGCTGGTGGAAGACGCTTTTAATCTATAAGCGCCCACCGGGTTTAGAGAACACATAAGGGAAACGACATGGCTACTGAGATCAAAGCGCCAACCTTTCCGGAATCCGTTGCCGAAGGCACTGTGGCCGCGTGGCATAAAAAGCCGGGTGACAGCGTCGAACGCGACGAGCTGATTGTTGAAATCGAAACCGACAAAGTGGTGCTCGAAGTCGTCGCACCGGAAGCGGGTACCCTGACCGACGTAATGGCCGAAGAGGGCGAGACCGTCGAGTCTGAGCAAGTATTGGGCAAAATTGGCGAAGGCAGCGCGTCTGGCAGCAAAGAAGATAGTTCTTCTAAAGAGAGCGCTTCTAGCGATAGCAGCGCTGAAAAAACCGAATCAAAAGCAGAGTCTAAGCCTGCTGGCGGCGGTAAAAAGCACGATGTAAAAGCGCCTAGCTTCCCTGAGTCCATCCAGGAAGGCACCGTCGCCACGTGGCACAAGAAGGTCGGCGAAGCGGTCAAGCGTGACGAAGTACTCGCCGACATCGAAACCGACAAAGTCGTGCTGGAAGTCGTAGCACCGGCTGACGGCGCGCTGCAAGAGATCAAGGCCGAAGAGGGCAGCCAAGTAGAGTCTGAAGCGATTCTGGCGACCTTCGTTGAAGGTGGCGGTAGCGATGAAGCTAGCGCACCGGCTTCTAACGATACTTCCAGCAGCGATGACGAAGGCGCTGACGAGAAAGTCGGCGATAAGATTCTCGCACCGGCGGCACGAAAAATGGTGGCCGAGCACGATTTGGATGTGTCCAAGATCGAAGGTACCGGCAAAGGCGGCCGTATTCTGAAAGAAGACGTTCAGAAAGCCGTTAAAGATGGCTCGGCCAAGAAAGCGGCCAAATCCTCTGCGCCTGCCAAAGCCGCTGCTGCGCCAGCGGTCGAGGGTGAGCGTGCCGAGAAGCGCGTGCCGATGAGCCGTCTGCGTCAAACCATCGCCAAGCGTTTGGTTCAGGCTCAGCAGACCGCTGCCATGCTGACCACGTACAACGAAGTGGACATGGGCGCGGTAATGTCGCTGCGTGCCCAGTACAAAGATACCTTCCTGAAGGCCCACGACACCAAGCTCGGCTTCATGGGCTTCTTCGTGAAAGCCGCATCCGAAGCTCTCAAGCGCTTCCCGGATGTCAACGCTTCCATCGACGGTACCGATATCGTTTACCACGGCTACCAAGATATCGGTGTGGCCGTATCGACGGATCGCGGCCTCGTGGTACCGGTTTTGCGTGATACCGACAGCATGAAAATCGCCGACGTCGAGAAGACGATCGTCGACTTTGGTAAGCGGGCGCGTGACGGTAAGCTGGGCATCGACGAAATGCAGGGCGGCACCTTCACCATTACCAATGGCGGTATCTTTGGCTCGCTGATGTCGACGCCGATCATCAACCCGCCGCAAACTGCGATCCTGGGCATGCACAAGATCCAGGAGCGTCCGATGGCGGTCAATGGCAAGGTCGAGATTCGCCCGATGATGTATCTGGCACTCTCTTACGACCACCGCATGATCGACGGCAAAGACGCGGTACAATTCCTGGTTACGATTAAAGAGCTGTTGGAAGACCCGGCTCGTCTGCTGCTGGACGTATAACGAAGCGCGCTGATCCGCCTTCGCTATTCATGAGCACGCTTAGTTAATCGCACTCAGCCTCCTTCCCGCTGTCATCCCACCGGGAGGAGGCTACCAAGCTAAAGGAGCCAACATGGCTGACAAGTTTGACGTGATCGTTATCGGTGCAGGCCCTGGTGGCTACGTAGCGGCTATTCGCGCTGCGCAGCTGGGTCTGAAAACCGCCTGTGTTGAAAAATGGATCGGTAAAGAAGGTAAGGTCGTACACGGCGGCACCTGCTTGAACGTAGGCTGTATCCCGTCCAAAGCGTTGCTTGAAGCGTCGCACAAGTTCGTCGAAGCCAAGCACGATTTCGACGACATGGGTATTGAAGCCGGTGACGTCACCATGGACGTCAAGAAGATGATGGCGCGCAAGGACAAGATCGTTAAGAACTTGACCGGCGGCATCTCTGGCCTGTTCAAGGCTAACGGCGTTACCGCCATCGAAGGGACCGGTAAAGTGGTTTCTGGCAAGCAGGTTGAGGTGACCGACCTCGACGGCAACACCACCACTTACGACGCCGACAACATCGTCATCGCAGCAGGTTCCGTACCGGTGGAAATTCCGCCGACCCCGCTGACCGAAGGCCTGATTGTCGATTCTACCGGCGCACTGGAATTCCAGGAAACGCCGAAGCGTCTTGGCGTTATCGGTGCTGGTGTTATCGGCCTTGAGCTGGGCAGCGTTTGGAACCGTTTAGGTTCTGAAGTGACCGTTCTGGAAGCGATGGACTCCTTCCTGCCGATGGTCGACACCGCAATTGCCAAAGAGACCCAGAAACTGCTCAAGAAGCAAGGTCTGGACATCAAACTGGGCGCCCGTGTGACCGGTTCGGAAGCGAAAGGCGACGAAGTCGTCGTCAAATACACCGATGCCAACGGCGAACAGGAAATGACCTTCGACAAGCTTATCGTTTGCGTTGGCCGTCGCCCCTACACCAAAGGCGTGATCGCTGACGGTGTAAGCGTCGAGCTGGACGAGCGTGGCTTTATCTTCGTCGACGACCAGTGCCGCACCAACGTGCCGGGCGTTTACGCCATCGGTGACTGTGTACGCGGTCCGATGCTGGCGCATAAAGCGTCTGAAGAGGGCATCATGGTGGCGGACATCATCGCTGGCCACAAAGCCGAGATGAACTACGACACCATCCCGAACGTAATCTACACCTTCCCGGAAGTGGCGTGGGTGGGTATGACCGAGCAAGATGCCAAAGCGAAGGGCATCGAAGTCAAAACTGGCAGCTTCCCGTTCGCGGCCAGCGGTCGTGCCATGGCGAACAACGCCACCGAAGGCAGCGCCAAGATCATTGCCGATGCGGAAACGGATCGTATCCTCGGCATGCACATCGTGGGTCAGCACGCGGGTGAAATGATCGCCCAGGGCGTGATCGCGATGGAATTCGGCTCTAGCGCTGAAGACCTCGCGCTGACCTGCTACGCGCACCCGACCATGTCGGAAGCCGTGCACGAAGCGGCACTTGCGGTAGAAGGCCATGCGATTCATATGGCAAACCGTAAGAAGCGTAAGTAATTCGCTAAGCAACAACCAAGCGCCACCGTCAGGTGGCGCAACACTTTCAGCCCTGCGCGGTAGCTTGTAGGAAACTGAAAGTACGGGGATGATCAGTGCTTTACAGGTAGTCTGTCGAGCCAGCTGACCATCGTTCGAGTCACATGCAACCAATGGCATGAATCGATGAACCTTCACGAGTATCAAGGCAAACAGCTGTTTGCTGATTATGGTCTGCCAGTGTCCAAAGGCTTTGCCGTGGACACTCCCGAAGAAGCAGTAGAAGCGTGCAAAAAAATCGGCGGTGACATGTGGGTGGTTAAAGCCCAGGTTCACGCTGGTGGCCGCGGTAAAGCGGGCGGCGTTAAGCTGATTAAAGACCCGGCAGAAGCTAAAACCTTCGCCGAGCAGTGGCTGGGTAAAAACCTGGTGACTTACCAGACTGACGAAAAAGGTCAGCCGGTTGCTAAAATTTTGGTAGAGACCTGCACCAACATCGCAGACGAGCTCTACCTGGGTGCGGTTGTTGACCGTACTACCCGCCGTGTGGTCTTCATGGCCTCTACCGAAGGCGGTGTTGAGATTGAAACCGTCGCCGAAGAGACGCCGGAAAAGATCCTCAAAGCTGAAATCGATCCGCTGGTCGGCGCACAGCCCTACCAAGCTCGCGAGCTGGCCTTTGCGCTGGGTCTGGAAGGCGATCAGGTGAAGCAGTTCACCAAGATTTTCCTGGGTCTGTCTAAGCTGTTCCACGACAAAGATCTGGCACTGCTTGAGATCAACCCGCTGGTCATCACTGACGAAGGCAACCTGCACTGCTTGGATGCCAAACTGGGCCTGGATAGCAACGCCCTGTACCGTCACCCGGACCTGCAGGCCATGCGCGATCCTTCCCAGGAAGATCAGCGTGAAGCCGACGCGGCGAAGTGGGAACTGAACTACGTCGCCCTCGACGGTAACATTGGTTGCATGGTGAACGGCGCAGGCCTGGCTATGGGCACCATGGACATCGTTAACCTGAGTGGCGGCAAGCCCGCTAACTTCCTGGACGTTGGCGGCGGCGCGACCAAAGAGCGCGTCGCAGAAGCGTTCAAGATCATCCTGTCTGACGACAACGTGAAAGCCGTTCTGGTGAACATCTTCGGCGGCATCGTTCGTTGCGACATGATTGCTGAAGGCATCATCGGTGCCGTTGAGCAAGTGGGCGTTAACGTCCCGGTGGTCGTTCGCCTGGAAGGTAACAACGCTGAATTGGGCGCTGAAAAACTGGCGTCTAGCGGTCTGAACATCATCGCTGCTACCAGTCTGACCGACGCGGCTCAGCAGGTTGTAAAAGCAGCGGAGGGCAAGTAATGAGCATCCTGATCGATAAGAACACCAAGGTCATCTGCCAAGGTTTCACCGGTGGCCAGGGCACGTTCCACTCCGAGCAGGCGATTGCCTATGGCACGCAAATGGTCGGTGGTGTTACGCCGGGCAAAGGCGGCCAGACGCACCTGGGCCTGCCTGTTTTCAACACCGTGAAAGAAGCGGTCGAGAAAACCGGCGCAGAAGCCAGCGTGATCTACGTACCGGCACCGTTCTGCAAAGACTCGATCCTTGAAGCTGCGAACGCTGGCATCAAGCTGATCGTGTGCATCACCGAAGGCATCGCGACCCTCGATATGCTCGACGCAAAAGTAAAATGCGACGAGCTGGGCGTACGCCTGATCGGCCCGAACTGCCCGGGCGTGATCACTCCCGGTGAGTGCAAAATCGGTATCATGCCGGGTCACATCCACCAGCCGGGCCGCGTTGGTATCGTTTCCCGCTCTGGTACTCTGACCTATGAAGCCGTTAAGCAGACCACTGACCACGGTTTCGGTCAGTCTACCTGTGTCGGTATCGGCGGCGACCCGATTCCGGGTTCTAATTTCATCGACATCCTGGAGATGTTCGAGAAGGACCCGAAAACCGAAGCGATCGTGATGATCGGTGAAATCGGCGGCACCGCCGAAGAAGAAGCCGCGGCTTACATCAAGGCCAACGTTTCCAAGCCGGTGGTTTCCTACATTGCCGGTGTCACTGCACCTCCTGGCAAGCGTATGGGCCACGCGGGCGCCATCATCTCTGGCGGTAAAGGTACTGCCGATGAGAAATTTGCGGCTCTTGAAGACGCCGGTGTGAAAACCGTTCGTTCTTTGGCGCAAATTGGCGACGCGCTGAAAGAAGTGACCGGCTGGTAAGCCGCGCACTTTCTTCGTGACGCTGAAAAGGGCACCTTCGGGTGCCCTTTTTGCGTTTGAGGAGGTTAAGTCAAGCGGTGAGGTGGCTAGCGCTGACGCAGCAGTCGCGCGCTGTAGAGCAGTAGCAGCGGCGCGCCAGCGGCAAGATACAAGTGGTAGCTAATCAGCCGCCAAACCAACACGGCGGCAGCGGCCTGCTCCCGGCCCATCAAGGGAAGCAACAGGCTTCCGACCCCCACTTCAGCCGCTCCTGCGCCGCCAGGCAGAAAGCTGAATTGGCTGGCGGCCATGGCCAGCATCTGAGTTAAAAACGTCCAGAGCCAGTCGGCATGCCCCCCGATGCCAATCACCGCTAGGTAAAGCAAGCTGTAGCGCAGCAGCCAGTGTAGGGTTGTGAGTGCCAGCATCGCTGCCAATGTGGCTTTGGGTAGCGCCAGCGTCATACGCAGCGCATGGCGACAGCGTAACAGCCGCCGGACCAGCCAGCGCCTGCGGCTAGGACGTAGCCAGGCCAGCCACTGGCGTCGAGTACGCAGCAGCCTGGGTAAGTACCCCATCATCAGCGAGACGCCCACCGCTAACAGCGCCAATCCCAGTAACGAGAGCTGAACCAAGCCCTGGTGTGGCCACTGGGCATCACCGAAAACCGACATCGCCACCAAACCGCTCAGCATCAGTAGAAAGAACAGCAGGTCGCACCCCTGGTCGATGAGAAATACGGCGGTGCCTTTTGAGGGCGAAAATCCCCGCTGGGCAAGTAGTAACAGCAGAGTGGCCGGGCCGCCGCTACCGCCTGGCGTGGCGCAGAGCGCGCACTTCGCCGCCAGCTCGATGCCCAGCGCGCCCCGCTGCCCAAGCTGGCCAGCGCGGCCGTTCAGCATCAGGCGTAGCCGGGCAGCGTTCAAGTTCCAGCACAGCGCCGCCATGGCGATCATCAGAACCAGTAGGCCAATGGGAAACTGCGCCACATGCTCAAACGCTTGGCTGCCCCCTGCAAGCGATGTGAGCACCAGCGGCGCTACCAGGGCAGCCAGCAGCAGAGCGCCGTGTAGCGGACGAAAGCGCAGCAGCCGTTGGGCGTTAGCGGCGGACGGCACGGGCATCGGGCTGTTCGAGTCCGCATAGATCGACATAGTGCGTCAGCAGCGAGCCAATGACGCTGTCCCAGCTAAACTGGCGCTCCACAAAATGGCGCGCGTAGCGTCCGCTGGCGGCAATATCGTTGCTAAACAGCGCGGAGCAGGCGTCCGTCATCGCGTCAGGGTCAAGCGGCTGGCAGAGCACGCCCGCGCCCAGCGGTACGTTCTCGATCAGCGCGCCCGCCCGCGCGCCAATCACCGGCAGGCCGCTGGCCATCGCTTCCTGGGCCACCAGTCCAAAGGTTTCGCGGGTGCCCGCATGCAGCAGCGCATCGCTACTGGCAAGCGCGCGGGCCACTTCATGGCTACCGCAGCAGCGGTTGACCACTGTGACATTGCTAGGCACTTGAGTCGGCATGCCCGGTCCCATTAGCAGCAGGTGGTAGTCGCTGCCAAGCGCCCGCATGGTGGCGAGTAGTACGTCGATATTCTTTTCTCGCGAGAAACGGCCGACAAAGATCAGCAGCTTTTTATCCGCAGGAATACCCATGGCCGTACGGAAGCCGGGGTCGCGCCGTGAAGGGTGAAACTGCTCTAAATCAACCCCTAACGACTGCACGCGCACGTTGGGCACGCCCCACTCGGTGAGTCGGTTGGCCATGGCGTGGCAGGGAGCCAGCACGCTATCAAAGCGCTGGTACAGGTCCACCACGTAGCGAATCAGCCGTTGGCGAACATGGCGGCCAAAGCGGTCACCCATCAAGTGGGGTAAATCGGAGTGGTAGAAACCCACCACCGGCACGCCCAAGCGCTGGCCAGCCTCCAGCGCGGCCCAAGCGGTGACGTAAGGGTCGCCTGCTTCGATTAGCGTGGGGGAGAGGTCTACCAAGGCATCACGCCAAGGGCGGCGGCGCAGCGGGAATCGATAGCCTTGCCCAAGAGGCAGATGCAGCGCTGGTAGCGTGTGGTGGTCGCCCAAACTATCACGCTCAGCCCCTGGCACCAGCAGGCTGGTACGGAGGTTGGGTGTGCGCGAGAGGACGCGATGCTTGGCCTGTAAATAGGTGCGAACGCCGCCGCTTGCCGGGGCGTGGAACATGGTCACATCGGCGATGTGCAAGGTAACCTCCGAGCCACATGAGTGTCATCGAATTACCTTAGGGTAGAAATAAGTCAGTTCTGCGACAACGTCACCGCGCGGCGGAAATAAAAACGCCACGGCATGGCCGTGGCGTTTAGCGCTTGCTGGCAAATGCCCCGTGGTTTTAGGCAGCGGGTTTGGCAACCAGCGAGCGCGTCTCTTCGCGGGCTTCCGTGAGCGATACGCGCAGGCTATCGCCCAGCTTGAAGCGCTCTTCGCCTTCGATCTGAATGCGGCCCTCTTTGTCATCGATGACCACTTTATCGCGGTCGCTGTGCATCAAGGGGGCGGGCACGAACGCCGTCGCGCCGTTCTCGATCAGGCGAACCCGCATGCCGCCACGGTTGATCGCCATGATCTCTGCATCGAAGGTGTCCTGATTCTGCGCGGCCGGGGTCAGGTAGCGCACGTAGAGCCAATCTTTCACGTCGCGCTCGGCCATGCGGTTCAGGCGGCGACGCTCGGTGAGCTGCTCGGTGAGCTGCTGGCTGGCTTCTGCCGGTGCCTGCTCGCCCTTCAGCACGCGCTTGATCAAGCGGTGATTGACCATATCGCCATACTTACGAATCGGCGAGGTCCAGGTGGCGTAGGCGGGCAGACCCAGGCCGAAGTGCGGGCCAGGTTGGGCCGACATGCTGGTGAAGCCCTGGAAACGGCGTAGGCGCGCATCCAGCCAAGCGTCGTCGCGGCTCTCAAGCGCACGCTTCAGCTCTTTATAGTGGGCAAGCTCGGTGAGCGCTTCCTGAGCCACTTCGATGTCCTGAGTCGCCAGGAACTCTTGTGCCGCTTCGGCTTTTTCCGGCTCGAAAGCGCGGTGCACGTTGAAGATGCCGTGGCCGATATGGCTGGCCAGGAAGTCCGCACAGCAGGCGTTGGCAGCAATCATCGACTCTTCGATCATGCGGTTGGCAATGCGGCGGTCTTCGGTATGAATCCCCAGCACGTTGCCCGCTTCATCCAGATCAAACACGTAATCAGGACGATCTTTAAATACCAGCGCGTGCTCGTTACGCCACGCGGTACGGGCTTCGGTCAGCTCACGCAGGGCGTGTAGCTGCTCAGCAATATTATCTGCCGGTGCCCAGTAGCCTTGGCCTTCAATCCAATCAGAGACGCGCTCGTACACCAGCTTAGCGTGGGACTTCACGTTGGCCGCGAAGAAGCGGTAGTCCCCCAGGCTGCCGTCGGCGTTAATGTTCAGCGTGCAGGCCAGGGCAGGGCGCTCTTGGCCTTCCCACAGCGAACACAGGTCATCCGCCAACTGCTCGGGCAGCATGGTCACGTTCTGGCCCGGCAGGTACACGGTAAATGCACGAACGCGGGCTTCCAGGTCGGCAGCATGGCCCTCTTCCACATAAGCGGTGGGGTCGGCAATCGCCACGCTCAGTTGCCAGCCGCCTTCCGGGCGTGCCACTACGTGTAGCGCGTCATCCATATCGCGGGTTTTTTCACCGTCGATCGTGAAGTACGGCTGCTCGGTGAGGTCTTCACGCGTCAGGCCTTCATCGTGCAGCGGCCAGTCGCTGCCGGCATCCGGGCACTCTTGCTCCAGTGCGTGGCGAGCAAGCGTCACGCGCCACGGTACGGCCGGGTTATCGGCTTTGGCCACTAGCTCATCAATCTGAGTGAAGAAGCCGCGGTCGTTCTCTTTTAGCGGGTGACGCACCAAACGCGCCACGACCCAATCGCCGTCGGCAATCGAGTCTTCATCCAGGCTGTTTTTGATGCGTGCTTTTAGAACGTTGCGAATCGAGGGATGATCCGGCACCACCGCGAGGCGGCCTTCGCGCTTTTGCACGCGAGCAACGAAGCGGTCTAAACCGGCTTCAATAAGCTTTTCAGGCTCAACCGACTTTTTATCACCGTTCTCGTGAATCACGGCTTCCACACGGTCGCCGTGCAGGACCTGTTTCATGGCGGGGGGCGGCACGAAATAGGATTCGCCGCTATCAGTTTCAAGAAAACCAAAGCCTTTTTCTGTGGCTTTGATCACCCCTTCAGCGCGCGGGGTGGTTTCACGGATCTGTTGCTTGAGCTGGGCAAGCAGGGAGTTGTTTTGAAGCATGTGTTCAATCAGTTGGCGAGAGTAGGTTGCCACTATACGGATTCCCACTGGCCGCGCCAATCGTTGCCCCTGGGGAAGTGGCGACGGCGACGGCAGGTCAATGACTTACTTACGGTTGGCTGAATCGGTTAAGCTGAGCGAACTGCCACGCTAACCCTGCTAACGCACAAGGAGCGCTTTGATGACCCCTCGCCTGATCGTTTCCGACCTGGACGGTACGTTGCTGGGCAGCGACCACCGGTTACATGACAGCACCGTGGAGGTGCTCCGAGAGTTGGTTCGGCAGGGGCACCATTTGGCGCTGGCCTCTGGCCGCCACTACCACGATATGCGCGTCTTCCGCGATGAGCTGGGCGTGCCTGCTCACCTGATTAGCACCAACGGGGCTTACACCCACGACCCGGACGATGGCTTGGTGAGCGCGTCGCACCTCAACCCGGATCACGCCCACACGCTGATTCATTTACCCCGGCCGCCCCAAGTGCGCCTCAGCCTTTACCGCGAAGCGGGCTGGCATGTGGATGCCGAAGCGCCGCACTTGCTTTCATTACACGCCTCGACGGGCTTTCGCTATGAGGTCGTGCCACCGGAGCAGATGGACGCCAACGGCGTGGGTAAAGTGCTCTATTTAGGCGACCCGGACGCGCTCGCAGAATTGGAGGCTCAGGCCCAAGCGGCGCATGGCGATGGGCTGCACATTACCTACTCTACGGTGGACTCGCTAGAGATCATGGCGGGCGGGGTGAATAAAGGCGTGGCGCTAGCGGCGTTGCTGGAGTCGCTTGGGCTCACCGCCGCCGACTGCCTAGCCTTTGGCGATAACCTCAACGACACCGAAATGCTCACCCTGGCAGGCGAGGCCCAGGTTATGGCCAACGCTCATCCGGCGCTGTTCGATCGCGTGCCAGAAGCCCAGCGGATCAGCCACCACGGCGAAGCAGCGGTGGCGTTATTCCTGAAGCAGCGCTTTGGGCTTTAGCATTTGTCGCTGTCATTTTCGCTCTGCCACCTTAGTCGATAGCCGCTTGCGGTAGGCGGAGCGCTCCACCATCATCTAGCCCTTAAAACGATAATAACTTAGGGGCGCTTTCCACGATGACAACCACGCCTGCGACCTTGATGGTGGTCGACGATGACCCGGAAATTCGCGAGCTGCTGGCGGATTACCTGGGGCGGCACGGTTACCACGTGCTGACCGCAGAGGGGGCGAATGCGCTCTACCAACAGCTTGCCGAACACACGCCGGATTTACTGATCGTCGATGTGATGATGCCGGGGGATGACGGTTTTACCATCTGCCGTGAGCTCCGCAAAACCAACGACACCCCCATCATCATGCTCACCGCCAGCGCTGACGATACCGACCGTATCTTGGGGCTGGAATTAGGGGCCGACGACTATATCGGCAAACCCTTCAATCCCCGCGAGCTGCTTGCGCGCATTAAAGCGGTACTACGCCGCACGCGCCCGGCGGCCGCCCCTCATGAAGCGCGCTGGGTACGCTTTGGTGAGTGGCAGCTCGACCGAATGACGCGGGAATTAGTGGATCACACCGGCGAGCGCACCGCGCTTTCCGGGGCAGATTTTCAGCTGCTCCAGGTGTTTTTAGAGCGCCCCACCCAGGTGATTACTCGCGATGATCTCTACACCCTGACCCGTGGCCGCGATGCGCCGCCGCTGGACCGTTCGATTGACGTACACGTGTGTCGGCTGCGCCAGCGGTTAGGCGAAGATGCCCAGCATTCACAGCTTATTCGTACCGTACGCGGGGCGGGCTACGTGCTCACGGCCAGGGTAGATGCGGCGTCGTGACATCGTGGAGACGCTGGCTGAAACGGCACTCGCACTGGCTGCCCGGCAGCCTGCGCGGGCGCTTCGTCATTATTATGATTGCCGGGGTGCTGGCCGCTCAGGTGGCGAGTTATACCATTTGGACCTCCCAGGTGCGCGCCAGCCAGCTCGAACAGCTCGATGAGCTCTCCAGCAACATGGCGTTTAGCATCGCCTCCACCATGAAATTCTTCCGTTCGCTGCCGGTGGACTATCGGCATATCGTGCTCGACCAGCTGCGCAGCATGGGCGGTACGCGCTTTTTTGTTAGCGTGAACGAGCGGCGTATTCCCGTGGCGGACATCGGCAGCGGCCCGGAAAAAGAGGTGGTGGTGAACAACGTGCGCACCATTCTGACCCAGCAGCTCTCGATTGACGATGTAGTGGTGGAGTTCTCCCGCCCGGAAACCCTACGGGTCTTCAATAATGAAGTGCTGCTTTACGACCTGCCGCCCCGCTGGGGCCAGCACAGCCTGTTAATGGAACCCCTTTCGCCGCCCATTCTGGTGGTGCAGCTGGAGCTTGCCCCGGATACCTGGCTCTATGTCGCCACGCTGCTGGGCGTGCCGGATATTTTCAGCGGGTACCGCTGGCTCTCAGAAGAGCGACTGCTGGCGGGCATCGTCGTGCTACTCACCGTGCTGGCGCTGTCGCTATTGGGCATCACCAGCGTGACGCGGCCGCTGGCAAGGCTCTCCCGGGCGGCACGTCAGCTCGGCGATGACCTGGACAGCCCGCCGCTGAAAGAGAGCGGCCCCAAGGAGGTAGCGGCCACCGCCGTGGCGTTTAACCGTATGCAGCGGCGTATTCGCGAGCAGGTGGAGGAGCGCGAGCGGCTCTTCTCAGCGATCTCCCACGACTTAAAAACGCCGATTACCCGAATGCGCTTACGGGCTGAAATGCTCGATGACCCGCTTCAGCGCGAACGCTTCTGCGCCTCGCTGGATGAGCTATCCGAGCTGGTCAAAGGCGCGCTCGCCTCGGTCAAGGGGTTAGACCTGCATGAAGAGCCGCAGCCAACGGATCTCAACGCGCTAACGGCCGAGCTGGCCGAGGCGCTGCGCTTGCAGGGGGGCGAAGTGCAGGTGGCAGGGCAGGTGGCGCCACTCACGGTCAAACCGCTGGCGATGAAGCGCTGCTTGGCGAACCTACTAGAAAATGCGGTGTTTTACGGCCAGCGGGCGAGGGTAACGCTGGAAGAGCAGGCGGGCGTGGTGCGCCTACATATTCAAGACAGTGGCCCTGGCATCCCTAAGGATCAGCTTGGCCGCGTGTTTTCACCCTTTGTACGCCTGGAGGTTTCCAGAAGCCGCCACACCGGTGGAAGCGGCCTGGGGCTAGGCATTGCCCGGCATATCGCCCGTGCCCATGGGGGCGATATTACCCTTGCTAATCACCCCGCAGGCGGCTTATTGGCCACGCTAACGCTGCCTCGCCAATCAAGTGTTACAGACTTGTAATACTATGCAGGACTCGGTAACTCCCGTTATGCGGCTCGCTGTCGTACTCTGCTAAAAGCCGTTTTACACCGCGTGTGTCACGGCATTACAACAGCGCTAGCCGCCAAGCCTTTCAGGGCTGGTGTTCGCGATAACAACAATAGCAGGAGCTACCCATGCTGATTAAGCAGTTGCCCACGTTTAAAAAATCCGCCCTCGCACTGGCCTTAGCGGCAGGCACCGCCATGGCCGCAGGCACTACCCAAGCAAGCGATGTAGAAGTACTTCACTGGTGGACATCCGGTGGTGAAGCCCGCGCGGCCAACGTCCTCAAAGAGCTACTCGAAGCCGAAGGTTACGGCTGGCAGGACTTTGCTGTAGCCGGTGGTGGCGGTGAAACCGCGATGACGGTGCTCAAATCCCGCGCCATGTCAGGTAACCCACCCTCCGCCGCGCAAATTAAAGGCCCGGAAATTCAGGAGTGGGGCGAGCTTGGCCTGCTGGGTGACTTAAATGAAGTGGCGGATGCCGAAGGCTGGAACGACCTGTTACCAGAGATTGTGGCCGATATTATGCGTTACGACGGCCAGTACGTAGCCGTGCCCGCGAACGTACACCGGGTTAACTGGCTGTGGGCCAACCCGGACGTGCTGGAAGCCGCTGGCGTAGAAATGCCCACCACCCTAGACGAGCTGTTTGCCGCCGGGGAAGCCATTCGTGAAGCGGGTTTTGTGCCGCTAGCCCACGGTGGCCAGTCCTGGCAGGACGCCACCGTGTTTGAAAGCGTGGTGCTGGGTAGCCAAGGCACTGAGTTCTATCAGCAGGCGCTGGTGGAGCTCGACCCAGAAGCACTGGGCGGCGAGCAGATGGTCGCCGCACTGGAAGACTTCAAACGCCTGCGCGAGCTGATGGATGAAGGCATGCCGGGCCGCGATTGGAACATTGCCACCGCGATGGTCATTGAAGGCGTGGCCGGTTTCCAGTTGATGGGTGACTGGGCGAAGGGGGAATTCACCGCCGCGGGTCTGACCGCCGGTGAAGACTACCTGTGCGCCGCCGCTCCGGGCACCGAAGACGCCTTTACCTTCAACATCGATAGCCTGGCGATGTTCCGCGTGACCGATGATGCCGAGCGTGAAGCTCAGCACACGCTAGCGCGCTTGGTGTTAGAGCCCACCTTCCAGGAAGCCTTCAACCTTGCCAAAGGCTCCATTCCCGCACGTCCTGACCTGGATATGAGCGAGTTCGACAGCTGCGCCCAGCAGTCGATGGCTGATTTCCAACGTACCGCTGAAGAGGAGGGGTTAGTACCCAGCATGGCCCATGGTATGGCCGTTCGTGCCGACGTGCAGGGGGCTATCTTTGACGTTGTGACCAACTACTTCAACGACGCCGATATGCCCGCCGAAGAGGCTGCCCAGCGACTGGTCAGCGCCGCAGAAGCCGCTTCGTTTTAAGCGCGGCAGCGTTGGCAATAGCGCAAGCACGCGCTGAACGTACGTAACCAGCGCCGCCGCAACGGCGGCGCTAGCGGTTGACTGGCGAGGAATTCCCCATGAGCGAAACCCCAACGCGCACCGCGTTGCGGCCAACGGCCTCTGGTCGGCTGCAGGCCTGGCTGCCAAGGCTAGTGCTGGCACCCTCGGTGGCGGTGTCTCTGTTTTTTGTTTACGGCTTTATGCTGTGGACCTTTGTTCTATCACTCACCAGCTCGCGCATGCTGCCCAGCTACGACTTTGTCGGGTTTGGCCAGTATGCGCGGCTGATGGCCAACGAGCGCTGGTGGGTGGCCTCTACCAACCTGATGATCTTTGGTACGCTGTTTATCGTGATCTGTTTAGTGCTGGGTGCGCTGCTGGCGATGCTGTTGGATCAAAAGATTCGTCAGGAGGGCGCGCTACGCACGGTGTATCTCTACCCTATGGCGCTGTCGTTCATCGTCACGGGGGTCGTGTGGAAGTGGCTGCTGAACCCGCAGCTAGGCATCCAGGCCATGGTGCGCAGCTGGGGCTTCGAGTCGTTCGAGTTCGACTGGATCGTTGATCCGGATATGGCGGTGTATACCTTGGTGATCGCCGCCGTTTGGCAGGCCTCTGGCTTTGTGATGGCGCTCTTTCTCGCCGGTCTGCGCGGTATCGACGATAGCGTTATTAAAGCTGCCCAGCTCGATGGCGCGAGCCTGCCGCGCATTTACTGGCGGGTGGTCATGCCCTGCCTGCGCCCGGTGGTGTTCAGCGCGGTGATGATTCTGGCCCACATTGCGATCAAGAGTTTTGACTTGGTAGTGGCACTTACCGGCGGCGGGCCGGGTTATGCAACGGACTTACCCGCCACCTTTATGTACACCCACGCCTTTAACCGCGCGCAAATCGGCCTGGGCTCTGCCAGTGCCATGCTGATGCTCGGCGGTGTGCTGGCCATCCTGATTCCTTACCTCTACTCCGAATTAAGGAGCCGCAAACATGGCTAATGTGATTCGTCGCCAAACGCCTGCGGCCAAGTTGTGGCGGGGCGTGCTGTACGCGGTGCTGGTCATCGCTGCGCTGTTCTACGTGCTGCCGCTGGTGGTCATGCTGATGACCTCCATTAAGCCGCTGAGCGAAATCAGCGCCGGTACGCTGCTGTCGTTACCGCAAAACCCAACGCTGGCCCCCTGGACAAAAGCCTGGGGCGAAGCCTGCACCGGCATGCGCTGCGAAGGCGTGGGCGGTTATTTCTGGAACTCTTTTGCCATCGTCATTCCTGCGGTGCTGATCTCCACCGCCGTAGGGGCGCTGAACGGCTACGCCCTGACCAAATGGCGCTTCAAAGGCTCTGAGCTGGTGTTTGCGCTGATGCTGTTTGGCTGCTTTATCCCGTTTCAGGTGGTGCTGCTGCCCATGGCACAAACCCTGGGCTGGCTGGGGCTTTCCAGCTCGCGGGCGGGGCTGATCCTGGTGCACGTGGTGTTTGGTATCGCCTTTACCACGCTGTTCTTCCGCAACTTCTATGTGGGCATTCCCAACGAGCTGGTCTCGGCGGCCAAGCTGGACGGTGCCGGATTCTTCCGTATTTTCTGGCGCATCCTGCTGCCGGTGTCCGCCCCTATCATCGTGGTCTCGGTGATTTGGCAGTTCACCCAAATCTGGAACGACTTCCTATTCGGCGTGGCGTTCTCGGCACACGACACCCAGCCGGTGACCGTGGCGCTCAATAATTTGGTGAACACCTCCACCGGCGTGCGCGAATACAACGTCGATATGGCCGCCGCCATGATTGCCGCGCTGCCCACCCTGGTGGTGTACGTGCTGGCGGGTAAATACTTCGTGCGTGGGCTGACGGCAGGCTCCGTAAAGGGCTAATAACAACTAGGTGCATGGCAGTCGCAGGTAGAGGTCAGCATCTCCCCGTAGCAGGGGTCTTTCGCCAGGACGGCGAAAGTAGCGCCCAGGGAAGGGTTTACAGCGCCCCCGCCAAGGGGTGATCTGACCGGTGCCAATGCGTGTCTTGCCAGCTCCCTTAGAACAGGATTTTGATAATGGCAGCGTTAGAGATTCACAACGTACGCAAAGAGTTTGGCAGCGAGCGGGTGCTGAAAGATGTCAGCATCTCCATCGATTCCGGCGAGTTTTTGATTCTGGTGGGGCCATCCGGCTGTGGTAAATCCACGCTGATGAACGCCATCGCAGGCCTTGAACCGGTCACCAGCGGCAATATTTATATCGACGGCGAAGACGTCACCTGGCGCACCCCCGCCGAGCGCGATATTGCCATGGTGTTCCAGTCTTACGCCCTGTACCCCAGCATGACCGTACGCCAAAACATCAGCTTCGGCCTAGAGATGCGCAAAGTGCCCAAGGCCGAGCGGGAAGCCGCCGTGGAGCGGGTGGCCGATCTGCTGCAGATCTCCCACCTGTTAGAGCGCAAGCCCGCCCAGCTCTCCGGCGGCCAGCGCCAGCGGGTGGCCATGGGGCGCGCCCTGGCGCGGGAGCCTAAGGTCTATCTGTTTGACGAGCCGCTCTCAAACCTGGACGCCAAGCTGCGCGTGGATATGCGCACCGAGATCAAAAAGCTCCACCAGCGTTTAGGCACCACCATCGTCTATGTTACCCACGACCAAGTAGAAGCCATGACCCTGGCGGACTGCATCGCGGTGATGCGTGATGGCCATATTCTGCAGTTAGGCAGCCCTGATGAGGTCTATAACAACCCGGTGGATATGTTCGTAGCGGGTTTTATGGGTTCACCATCGATGAACTTCATCCGCGCTACGCTGGAAGCCGACGGCGATGGCTATGCACTGCGCATTGCCACCCCCGACGAAGCCGACCTGCTACTGCCGTGGCCAGCGGCCCGCCATACGGCAGGGCTAGTGGAGCAGCTCGACAAGCCGGTGATTCTCGGCCTGCGGCCTGAACATTTCAGCGAAGAGGATGTGCGGCTGAGCGAGCAAGCTGAAGGCACGCTGTTGGAAGCCAAGGTGAGTGTGGTGGAGCCGACCGGTGCCGATATTCTGCTGCGCCTGCCGCTGGGCGAGCAGGAGATTACCGCGCGGGTTGGGCCGAAGTGTGAGGTGTCGCCCGGTGAGCGCTTGGCGCTGAGGGTCGATATGTCCCGGGCGGTGCTGTTCGATGCTGAAACCGAGCAGCGGCTGGCTTGAGCCGCTGGGTAAGCGGTATTAATCGCTGTTGCGTGCGGCAGGGGCGGGCTCTTTATCTAGCCGCTTGATCTGCCGCCAGAGGTCTTGGCGAAGATCGGCTAGTTTAGGCTGCTCTTCTGGTGTAAACGCCACCGGGCGGCACAGCCGCTGAGCGCGCATACCGAGACGGGCGCTCAGCAGCCCCGTTGCTAAGCCTTGGCCGGCTCTTGCCGAAAGGCGGCCTGCCAAGTCCAGCGAGAGCATGTCCATGCTGGCATCGGTAGCCAGTTCGCTGGCGCCTGCAAACGCCATGTTATGCAGCACGTGGCGAAATAGCCGCAGGCGGCTGGCGTAGCCAAGTTCCAGGCCGTACAGGCGGCTCAGCCTATCCACCATGGCAAGGCTGCGCCACGCCACCAGCGCCATATCCACCAGAGTTAGCGGGGAAACCGCCACCATGATGGCGGTTTCCCCCGACATGCGCGTAATCAACCGCTGAGCTTCCCGATCACGGGGGGCTAGCAGGTGGTAGCGCAGCAGGGTTTGAATCTCTTCACCGCTATGGTGAGGCTGGCACGCCCGCTGAAAGGCCAGCCAGTGCGGGTCGTCGTTGCTCAGTGCAAGCTGCTGTTTTAACTGAACGGCCATCGCCTGGGCCTGCTGGCTGGAGCGCTGGGGAAGCTCGGCTAGGTTGGCCCGTAGCTGATCGTGCCGCTTTAAGCGCCGCAAACGGCCCAGCTCCTTGAGAAGCGATATGCCGCCCAAGCCAATCAGGCTAATCCCAAACAGCTGCCACGCCATCGCCATCCACTGAGACTGGGACAGCGCGTCAGGAATGCCGGTTGCAAGCTCTACCGTGCCGAGTGTGGCACCGCCTGCCAAGGCGAACATTAACCCCCAGCGGCGCTTGCGGGGCGCGCCAAGGGTCTCTTCCGGCAACGCTTTGAGTTCGGCTTGGGTCGCCAGCGGCTGGTGTGATTCAGTCGCTGCAAAGCGTTCATGCTGGCGCAGGGTTTCCTGGGTAGGTTCGGGCGGCGCTTCGGTTTGGAAGTCGCGGCGGGGCTGAGGGTTGCTCATGTCAGTTTGTCTCCAATCAGCCAGTCAATCGCGGCGTCCATACGGATGTGGGGCAGTGCCTCGCTATCGGCGGGCATCGGGCGGAAGCTGGGGAAATCAAACCCTTGCTGCTGCCAGAAATCGGCTTTGGGCAGGCGGCTGGGCACATCGCCGGGGTACACCAGCACGTCTTCACCTTCTAACGTGGTGCCTTTCAGCGCTGGCGTTCGCTTACCATCATGAAGCACTTCGCGGGCCTCGGTGGCGCGAATGGCCGCCAACGACAGCGCTTTCACCGGGATATCGGCAAAGCGTAAGTCTTTCAATGGCTCCGCCAGCAGCGCTTCTAACAGCTGCACCACGTGGGTGTGTTGGTCGGGTGTCACGTGGTCCGCTTTGGTGGCGGCAATGGCGAGGCGGTCAATTTTCGGCGCGAACAGGCGGGTCAGCAGGCTGCGCTTGCCGTAATCAAAGCTCTTCATCAGCTGTTGCAGCGCGCGGGAAAGATCCTCAAAGCGCTCCGGCCCGGCGTTGAGCGCGCCCAGCACGTCCACCAGCACGATCTGGCGGTCAAAGCGGCGGAAGTGGTCGCGGTAGAAGGGGCGAACTACCTGCTGCTGATAGTAGCGAAAACGCGCCGCCAGGGTGGCGTAGAGGCTCGATTCGGGCAGGGCGTCGAGGGTTTCTTTGGGAGTATCTAATCCGGGCAGCGGGAAGAACTGCAGCACCGGTGCGCCATCCAGCTCGCCGGGCAGCAAAAAACGCCCCGGCTGCAGGTCAGAGAAGCCCGCCTGCTTGGCGCGACGCAGGCCCAACGCGTAGTCCTCGGCAAGCGTGGCGAGCTGCGCTTCATCGGCTTCTGCCCTGGGGTCTAGCTGCTCTGCCTCGGCCAGCCATTCGCTAAACAGTGCCCGGCGGTGTGGGCCTTCGTGCTGGGCCTGGCTCTGGCTCCAGCTATAGAAGTCGTGCTGCAGCAGCGGCAAATCCAGCAGCCATTCGCCGGGGTAGTCGAACAGATCCAGCGTCAGGTGAGCGATATCCGGCGTAAACCAGCCCTGTTGGGCAGGGCGGTAGCGCAGCTGTAAACGCAGCTCGCTAATGCCGCGGGTGGGCTCGGGCCAGCGCGGCGGTGTATCTCTCAGCGAGGCCATGCCGGGGTCATAGGGGAAACGTGGCACGCCTAAGTCCGGCTGATTTAAACGCTGCGCGCCTAGCAGGCGGCCTTCACGGGCAACCGGTAGCAGGTCTAACTGTGCTTCTACGCCCGCATGGCGTAGTTGGTTTACCAGCGAGGTTAAAAACGCCGTTTTACCCGCTTGCGAAAGGCCCGTTACCGCCAGCCGCAGCTGCCGGTCTCGGCTTCGCTCTAAGATGTTGCTCAATTCGCGGCTTAACGGCTGGCGCATCCTGTCGCTTCCTTCATCGGGTGGGGCATCTTGGCAAGGTAGTCGAGCGTTAACGCTGCCACATCAAGACAAGCTGGGAGAGCATGGGCAGGGTCGCAATGATAAAACCGACGACCGCGAGGCTATAGCCGGGCCAGCGGCGCTGCATTTTTTGTGCAAGCGTTAAGCCAACCAAGCACACCACCATGCCGATCAGGTTAAAGGCAAGCGTGGCTGCTTCCAGCCATTGCTGTGGATCCATCGTCTCTCCTTTGGGGGGATATTTATGGCCTGATCATAGCAAATCCTTGATGAACCGATCATTAACCGCGGCTTATTGTCGTCCCTAGCAGGTGCTGTGCCCCGGGTACCAACCAAACCGGATCAAGGCGAGTATTGGCGGCCTCGACGCATAAAAAGTGTTTGGCGGCGTCGGCGGGCGTGTCGCTGGGCAGATCGCTATCCGGGTGCCAGACCACCGTGGAGTCGCTGGACTGCTTGCCGATGCGCAGCGTGCGCTGGCCGTCGTTGAGCAGCACCGCTTCATTGGTATGATAAATACGGTCGACGGGGCCACGAATGGCCAGCGTGCCCTGTTGCTCAGATTCAGCAAAGTCACGCAGCTTATCCAAATAGCGCGCACCCGCGAGGCCCTCTAAGCGGCACTGGTGCGTCTCATTAACGGCCAGATAGGTATGCAGTGCGCCGCTGGTTTTGATCGGGGCATCGCCAATGTTTTCGCTGATGATCTCAACGTTTAACCGCTGGGCGTTGGCTTGAATGACCACGCGGGCGGTGAGCTGGCTATGTAAGCGCTCTTCCGGTGACAGGTGCACTTCGATGCCTTCGGCGTGGTCGTCAACGGCGTCCAGACGCCACATGGCGTGGCGGGCAAGCCCATGGAAGGGGCCGTTACGCTCAGGGCTCTCATCGGCGTAGCGCTCGTCGGCAAACCAGGGCCAGCAGAGCGGGATGCCGCCACGGATCGCGCCCGGTAGCGCCTGCGGCGTTGGCGTCACCCACAGCCAGCCGGTGTCGTCTGCTGGCTGAAAGTGCAGCACTTGAGCGCCCTGAAGGCTGATCGCCATTTCCCCCCAGGCCATGTTGAAGAGAGCGACGTCACGGCCTTCCCAATGGGCCCGTTGATGGCCATCAACGTGGCTAAGTAGCTGTTTAAGGGAGTCGGGAATCATAAGGGAATCCTTGTGGGCAAAGGCAACAAATGGGCAGAACAGTAGCGCCGTGTGCTATGGTAGGACAAGCATAGGTGGAAGAATAGTTTGAAGGTAAAACCCCAAGCTGAGTGAAACCAAGGAGGTAGTATGGGCTTTATTGCGTGGTTAATCATTGGTGGTTTAGCTGGCTGGATCGCTGGCAACATCATGCGTGGCGGCGGTTTTGGCGTACTCGGTAACATCGGTGTGGGGGTGGTCGGCGCCCTCGTAGGTGGCTTCTTGTTTAGTCTGCTGGGGCTGCAGGCGGGCGGCTTCATCGGTTCGCTGGTGACGGCGACCGTTGGGGCGGTGGTCTTGTTATGGGTGATCAGTAAAGTCAAAAGCGCTTAGCGCTTCTCCCCCTAAGTGGTACCCGCTGCCCGGCCTTTGTGCCGGGCAGCGCTGTTTTGTGCGGCTGCTATCGGTCTTGGCAATAGTTTCCGTTACACTATGCGTCTTTGGGCAGCCTTATCAGGCTGCTTTATTTTGTACGGTTTTCATTGATCGCTTTCTGCTTCTTGTTCGAGGTGTCTTTTGGTCGACGCACTAAATACCTGGTGGGCCCAACAGCTGGTGCTGTGTGACTGGGCTTTTACACCGCACCCACTGGCGGTGGATGCGGTAGCGGCTGAACAGCGCTTGCTGCAGCTGGGTATTGCCGATCGTGGCGCGTTGGCGGATCAGCTGTTTTTTGCATTGGGCGCACCGTCAGGCAGTGCCGATCAGCTGCTGGGTGCGCTGGAGTGGGCCGCTCTGGCGGGCGCGGCGGGCTGGTTGAGCCAAGCGCAGGCGACGAACTGGGCACACCATCTCATACGACGCATCACGTCGGACTACAGCGATCAGCGAGCGTGGCTGTCGGATCTACGTCGCGCGCTGGGGGCCAAAGGTTGGGAAACCGGTGCCGACGACCGCTTCATCGACGCTTGCCAAGCGCTGTCCAACCTGGAGAGCGAGGGGGAGGGAGTGACCTGGCAGTCGCTGGATGCCGCGCTTGCCCAGCGCGACGCTCCCACATCGCTCTGGCCGCAGCCCGCCGAAGCGCAGCCTTGGCGGCTAGGTGCTCTGTTTCGCCCCGTGATGTGCTATCCGGCCAGCGCTGCTGATTGGCCCGACGCCACTCAGTGGTTGGAGCGTGTCTGGCAGATTTACGACCGTGAGCAGCTACTGGAAGTGATGCTCTGGCTAAGCGCTCAAGGTGAACGTCAGCGCTGGGATATCGAAGCCCGCGAGCTTCTGACCATGGATCACGCGCAGCGTCAAGAGTGGCAGCGGGGGGCAGTAAACGATGCTCCCTACGCACCGGTGCTCACGACGTTCGTCAATCAGGGCGAGCCGTTGGAGTGGGCCGCCTGGGACTGGCTGCGGCTAGTGGAGCTCGCCTGGGCCGGTGCCTGCTGTGGCTGGCTAAGCCAGGCGGAAGCGGACGACCTAGCGGCCCATGCGGCTGATCTCGTGGGGCGCCGTTACCACGACTGGCACGCAGTGCTGAAAGCCTACCTGCGCGGGCAAAGCCTCTTCGAGGGCGTCGATCGGCGGGGGATGACACCCAGCGCCCGCCACAAGCTGTTAATGCACGCTGCCCATAGTCCCTGGAAGCACTCGCTGGCTGCACTTTTAGACGAGCCGACGCGGCAATCCTCGCGCACGCGTATCAAGGCCTGGCGCAACACGGCTCACCATTGGCTGCTCGCCCTGGCTGGCGTACGCGAGCCGGATGTCATGCTGCGTCAACTCAATCCCTTGGCCCCGATAGCCGAGCAGCGCCGCGCGGATGCCGCCGTCTACCTACAAGATTCACTTGGCCTGCATGCGGATGAAGGTCATCAGGTGCTGGCGCGCTACTGGCTTCCTGCCCAGGCGCACCACCTCAACCAGCTCGCGGCAGATGCCGTGCATGGCGTACTGCCTCCGTCGCAAACGCGCTTTGGCCAGCCCACGCCTGATGAGCTAAAACAGCGTAACGCGGTGAAAGGGGTCAGTCGTCACGCCGCCACGATTCACATGGCCGAGAAGTTTGCGTTCTACCTGCACATGGCGCTCGACAGCGGCCTGTTCGAGCGCGAACCGCTCATGCAGCACGCCAGCGCCCTGCGCAGCTGCCTGTGCCGTTTTTATGCCACGCCCAAACGCCTGCTAGAGGCCTGGTTTGCCTGGGAGAGCTGCCTGCCCGAGCCCGAGCATGACTCGTTGATCAATGAAATCGCGTGGCATCTGGAAGACCCAGGCAGCCTGTTCCATTGGTTGGATTGGCGCCCCGATGCTTGGTGCGAGCCGGGTGAGCGGCCAACGTTGACCCACTTCACTGCGATGTCGCTGGTAGGGCCGCTGAACAGCGCGGTGTGGAGCGAGCCGCAGTTGGAAAGTCCGCGCGAGTGCGCCGACATTCGCGAATGGGTCGAGAGCCACTACCACCTGACCAGTGCCGACGACATGCAGGAATTTTTGACCTTCATGTTGGAAGCTGGGGACCGTCAGGAGTATCAGATCAACTACGCGCCCTATACGCTCAACCCGGAGCGGTTGGCGGCGGAAATCGCCATATTGGAGTCCGGCGACTGCGGCGAAGAGGAGCGTCACCACTTGCTGCGTCTGCGCCGAGTGAGCACCAACGAAGATGGTTGTAATGACGTTGACATGGCCGCCTGGGATATTGCCCAACTCGTGGATCTTGCCATTGCGGCACGGCAGCTAGGTTGGCTTGACAAGCCAGCGTTTGCGAACGTGCTCGACCGCGCCTACCAGTTGGCGGCAGACCACTATGCTGGTTGGCAGGAGTATGCGGCAGGCATGTACGCCGGCTTTTCGTTTTTCATGGGCGAAACGCCTGAGCGAGAGAGTTTCTTGGCCGGGTTTCGTCAAGCGCTGGTGGCGTGGCTGTGCGGTGCGCCGGTGCTTGCCGGCCCCTGGGCGAGCCTGGATTTTCCCGGCAACAAGCCGCGCCATTTCGCGCCGCTGCATATCGATACGTTGCCCGGGGATCAGCGAATCTTACATTAGACTCGCCAAGCATAGGATAACTGGCTTATAGTCCAGGGTTTGTAAAAAATGAGTTTTCTCATGCTTGGGTCTTTTCCATTTTTCATTCTGTCACGAGGTTAATCGCATGGTTGCGTCGCCACACCCCGCTGTGACCGCTGTCCGTGTTGTGAGTGTTTGTGTCGTCGTTGCTTTGTTAGCTGGCTGTGCAGGCTCCGCCTCGCGCCAGGGCATGGAAGCCCCCGAGGATTATTTCTCGATGTCGCTTCCGGGCATGGAGGGAGCCGATCCTCAAATGTCGCCCGTTGACCCGATTGATGCGCATCTTCGCAGTTTGCAGACGCCACCACCAACAGTGGTGCGCCAAGCGCTGTTAGAGCAGCACCAGCGGTGGGCGGGAACGCCTTATCGCATTGGTGGCACCACCGAACGTGGTATCGACTGCTCGGCCCTGGTCAGAAACGTGTTCCGCGATACCTTTGATGTTGAGCTACCCCGTTCTACCTACGATCAAGTGCATGAGGGACGCCCGATCGACCGCCAAGAGCTGCAGGCGGGCGATCTGGTCTTCTTCCGCCCACCCGGACGCTACAACCATGTGGGCATTTACGTCGGAAATGGCTATTTCCTCCATGCGTCCACGTCGAAAGGCGTGATTATTTCCAGCTTGGACAATAGCTATTGGCGGCGCTATTACTGGCAGTCGCGTCGTGCCTTGGAGCCGACCAACCTTGCCCAGCTAAGCAGTCGCTTCCTGCCGTAAATGCGCGCTGGCGGCGTCGGTTACTGTTGGAAAGGACATGATTGAAGCAAAAACGCGCGCCTGGTGGCGAGCGACGGCGGCTCTATGTTTAGGGTCGTTCCTGGTATTTATCAATCTGTACGTGCCACAACCGTTGTTGCCGGGCCTCAAAGAGACCTACGGGGTGTCGACACTGGGCGTCAGCTTGCTGATGTCGGTGTCGACCCTTTCGTTGGCCCTGGCACTGCTGGTGTTTGGACCGCTCTCCGATGCGATTGGCCGTGAAGGCATCATGCGCATCACCCTTCTTTTGGCCGGCGGGTTGTCGCTTGCCCTAGCCTTTGCACCGACCTTCGAAAGTTTACTGGTACTGCGTTTGCTGCAGGGCTTCGTGCTCGGCGGCTTGCCCGCCGTAGCGATTGCCTGGATGGGCGACGAGTTCGATAAAACCGCCTTGCTGAGCGCCGTGGGGCTCTACATCGGCGCCAACTCACTAGGCGGGATCAGCGGGCGTATCGTGGGCGGTGGGGCAGCGGCGATCGGTGGGCCGACGGCGGCGTTTCTCGCGGTAGGGGCCATGACGGTCGTCGGCTGTGTGCTCTTTTGGCGGTTGCTGCCCAAGAGCCAAGCCTTCGTGCCTAAACGCTTCCACCTGCGCGATGCAGTGACGGATCTGTTGGGGCATCTGCGCTCCCCCGTGCTGCTCGCTGCCTATTGTTTGGGCGGTATCAACTTCCTGATTTTTATCAATCAATATAGCTACATCACCTTCCGATTGGCGGAGGCGCCGTATCAACTGGCGGCGAGCGGCCTGGGACTGATCTTTCTCACCTACCTAGGCGGTACCTTTGGCTCGACAGTGTCAGGCAAGTTGGCAGGGCGCTTTTCCCCCGCCAGCTGCATGAGTGCGGGCATCGTGATTCTCATGCTAGGCACCGCCGTTACTCTGGCGGACTCGCTGGCGCTCATCATTCTCGGTTTGACCATTAACGCTTTCGGCTTTTTCATGGCCCACTCGTTGGCGTCTAGCTGGGTGGGGCGCTATGCCCGAGGGGCGCGAGGCAGCGCCTCGGCGCTCTATTTGGTGTTTTACTACCTGGGGGCGAGCGTTGGCGGTTTCTGGCTAGAGCCGTTCTGGCGTTGGTCGCAGTGGCAGGGCGTGGCCATCGGCTCATGGCTGCTGCTGAGCGTTACTCTGGTGATCGGTCTGGGGTTATGGCGCTTCGAGCGTCGTGCCTAATCGGCCGTGGGCCAAGTGGTAGCGCCGGTGGCATAGCCGGTCGAGCAGCGCTGCATCATGACTGATGACGATGATGCCAAGGGCATGGCGCTTGGCGTATCCGTCGAGTGCTTGCCAGAGCGTTAGCTGCGAGATGGGATCCAGCATGGTGGATATTTCATCGGCCACCACGTAACGCACGCCAGGGGCGAGGGCGCGCAGCACGCACACGCGCTGTAGCTGCCCGCCCGAGAGAGCATTGGGAAAGCGTGTCAGCCATTCGGGCTCGATGCCAAATGCCGCCATCAGGTCACTGGGCGGCGTCCAGGCTTCTTTGAGGATTTGACCGACCCGCCAGCGCGGATTGACCGCCAGCTCCGGCGATTGCGGCAGCCACTGCACCGGGCGTAGCCCACGTCTGGGCAGCGGCGAGCCATCTACCCACACGCTGCCTTGATGGGGCGTGAGCTGGCCTGCCAACAGCTTGCCCAGCGTCGATTTCCCTGCGCCTGAGTCGCCGCTGAGTCCGAGCCACTCTCCAGGGGCCAGGTGTAGCGAGACCTTCTCCAGTAGCGGCTGGCGTGGCGAAAAGTGAAACGATAGCTGATGGGCGTCAAGCAAGCGTTGGCTCCATGGGCTGAGGTGGGGAGGCGTATGTGGTGAACGCGTTATCCGGTAGCGCCTGCCAGAGTGCCCGAGCATAGTCACTCGTCAGCTGTTCGCCCTGGCCTTGGAAAGCCTGCGCAGGTGCGGTTTCCAGCGCTTGGCCTTGGCGCATAACGGTGACCTTATCAGCCACGGTGAGCGCATGGCGCAGGTCGTGGGTAATCAGCAGCACCGTTTTGCCTTCTCGCGCCAACGCCTTGAGCGCTGCCAGCACACGATCGCGCTGGATGGGGTCCAGACCCACGCTGGGTTCATCGGCAATCACCAAGCGTGCGCTGCCCGCCTGGGCCATGGCGATGAGCACTCGGCGCGCCATGCCGCCTGATAGCTCGTGGGGGTAGTGAGTCGCCGCGTGGTCGAGCTGGTAGCGGCGCAGTAGCCCATCGGCGCGCTGCTGAGCGTCAGGGCGACTGAGCCCTGCTCGTTGGGCCGCCCAGCGCACCTGATGCTGGCTGCGGGCGAGCGGGTCAAGCGCGTTCAACGACTGAGGAATGAGCGCCAACTGATGGCCTCGCAGCCGTTTCTGGCGGGTCGGTGTCAGTTTCTCCCCCTGGAAGAACACGTCGCCGGTGACCCGTGCCGGTTGGGGCAGAAGCCCTAAAATGGCGTAGGCCAATAGGCTTTTCCCTGCCCCGGAGGCCCCCACGACAGCATGCACGTCGCCAGTTTGTAAGTGGAGTGACAGTGAGTCGATGCAGGAGGTCCACTCTCGCCGCCACCAGCGTGGGTAGTGAGGCAGCTGCACGGTCAGACGGTCGATGGTCAACATGGCAAACTCCTTGGTCACAATCGCTAGCGCGCTAGCACTTCGCGCAGCATCGAGGCGAAGCGTCCAATCGCCAACACCATGAGCAGTAACCCCAGCCCTGGAAATACCCCCAGCCACCAGTAGCCGCCGGTCAGGTAGCGCATCGCGTCTGCGAGTAAAACGCCGATGGCGGGTTGCGTCGGGTCGAGGCCGACGCCTAAAAAGGTCAGGGCGGCCTCGTGCAAAATGGCGTGGGGAAAGAGGAGAAGCGCGCCCACGAGACAGTGGGGTAGCACATGAGGCAGCAAATGACGGCTGATGATGAACCCTTGACCTTTACCCAGCCCCCGGGAGATGGCCACGTAGGGCGCATGGTGAACGTGGCGTAGCTCGGCCCTGAGTACGCGGGCAAGGCTCGGCCAGTGGGTCAGCGCCACGGCGATGATGACCGCCTCCGTGCCGCCACCCAGCGCAAAGGCGATCAGTAGCAGTAGCAGCAGGTGTGGCACGCTCAATAGCGTATCGATCAGCAGGCTCACTAACGCATCCAGCAGGGGGGACAGCATGGCAAGACTGGCGAGACTCAACGCAACCAGCGTGCCCAGCAAGGCAGCGCTCAACCCTACCTGAAAACTCAAGGCAAGCCCCGCCAGGGTTCGCGCCCAAACCTCACGCCCGAGGGCATCGGTGCCTAGCCAGTGCTCGGGGCTGGGTGGCAGCAGCCGCGCCGCGAACTGCATCCGTGTCGGGCTATCCCCGAGCCAAGCGGTGCTGCCAAGTAGCAGTAGGGCGAGCAGGGCCAGTAAAGCGGCATAGTCTGCCGCGATCAAACGCGGCTGGCTACTCATTGGTATGGCTCCGCCGAGTCCGCGGGTCGGTCAATCGAGAGAGCCCATCGGCCGCCAGATTCCCTACGCTGACGAAGAGGGCGGTGAAAAGCGCTATGGCGAGCAGCAGCGGCACGTCGCTGCGTAATCCTGCCGCGACGGTGGCTTGCCCAAGACCTGGGTAAGCAAAGACATGTTCGACCAAGAGCGAACCGCCAAACAGTTCGCCCAGTGAAGCAAACGCCAGAGTAATCGCGGGAAGGCTGGCGTGGCGCAGGCCGTGGCGCCAGGCGATATCGACACGGCTAGCGCCTTGGGCAAAGGCGTGAAGGGCAGTGTCTGAACGCATGAACGCCACCATCTTGGCGCGCGTGTGAAGAGTGAGGGTCGCGACACCTAATAGTGCCAGCGTAAGGGTAGGCAGCAGCAAGTGATGAAGGCGTGTGAGTAGCGTGACCTCTTGACTCAGCACGCCGGTTGGCCCTGCGCAGCAGGTAGGCGTCCACCCCAGCGTGACCGAAAAAAGCAGCAGTGCCAGCATGGCAAGCCAAAACGTGGGTGTCGACGCGGTGAGGTAGGCGTAGCCGCTAATCAGACGATCCAGCCAGGAGCCCTCGTTGCTCCCAGCCGCGATGCCGAGCAAGATGCCCAACGCAAGAGAGAGCAGCCAAGCGCCACCCAGCAGGAGAAACGAGCGATAAACGCGTTGGCCGATGACATCGCTGACCGGCTGATGGTAGATATGACTCCAGCCCAGCTCACCGCTAAGCAACTGCTGCAGCCAGTGGCGAAACTGCACGGCTGGTGAGGCGTCAAACCCCCAGCGCTCGGCAATCAGCGCCCGCTGTTCTGGGCTGACCTGAGCCATTTGTGGGCCCAGGTAGGCATCCACCGGGTCGATGGGGGAAAGCATCATCAACCCAAACGACACTGCGGCCACGCACAGCAGAACGAGCATCAGCCGCAGAAGGCGGTGTGCGAGCCATACCGCTAATCGCACGTCCAGCGCCACTCGAGCAGATTGGCGGTCACCGGCCAGCCGTGGCCGTGCGGGGCAACGCCCAGGTCGCCAAGGTCCAGGCAGCGGTTGGTGGCGTACACGTGAGCGAGATTGACCATCCACGCCCAGCTCGTGTCGCCCTGTACGCCATAGCCCGTAGTGCCGTCCCACTGGGCCGCTTGCCAGTGCCGGTAGGCGTCTTCGGCGCTAGCCGCCGCTTGGGCTGCCTCCAGGTGTTGGTCGACCGTCTCGTTAGCGTAGTAGCCACTGTTATAGAAGCCGACCCCGGCGTGAGCACTGTGAAAGAGGTAGTACACCTCCTGAGGGCTTTGGCTGCCAAAACCAAACACGATGGCATCTTGATGGAGGGCTTCCCGTTGAATTTCGTCCCAGTGGCGGCCGGTGGGCTGCATCTCGATGCCGAGCGGCCGCACCATCTCGGCACTCACCTGAGCGAGCTGTTGGCGGGTGGTGTCGCTGCTGGGATAGGTAAGACGAAAGCGGGCCGGTTGGCCGTTTTTATAACGTAGCCCGTCGTCCTGTTTGCGCTTCCAACCCGCCTCGTCCAGTAGGGCGTTCGCGCGGGCTAGGTTAGGGGTGGCGAGTTGCTCATCCCCATGACTCCAGGGTAGGCCATCAGCAGGGCCAAACGCAGGTCGCCCAAAGCCGTTCAGCGCTACGTCCACAAGCGTTTCCCGATCGAGTGCGAGATTGATCGCTTGGCGAATGGCGAGGTCGGACGTGACGTCATTCCCTATCGGGGCGCCGTTGGTGGCGTGCTGGCCCTCGTCTGGTTGCATGGGAAACAGAATGCCCCGGTTATCGACACTCTCCATGATGACCCGCCGCATCGGATCGGGAATGTTCTCAGCCAGAGCCGGGGGGATGGCGGCCAGGTCGACCTGACCCGCGTGGGCGGCGCTGAGCGTCGCAGCTTCATCGGTGAAGAGGAACACTAGCCGCTCGAAGATCGGCGCAGGGCCGTAAAAATAGGGGTTGCGCTCTACGATCAGTTGCTCACCCTCCTGCCACTCGACTAACCGGTAAGGGCCCGATCCCAGCGGCTGTCTGCCGTACCCGTCGTCATAGCCATTGTCTCGCTCGGCGTGGGGAACGATTCCCAGCGTCATCAACTGGTCGATAAACGTAATGCGCGGTGCCTTGAGAGTCAGTTCGACGGTATTGCCATCCACGGCCCGGGCGCTCGCTAAGGCGCTGAGATCGGCTCTGCCGCCTGCTTTGGCGGCGGCACTAAACGTGAAGGCAACATCCTCTGCGGTTAGCGGCGTGTTATCGGAAAACCGGGCATCCGTGCGTAGCGTGAGCCGCCAGGTCAAACGATCGTCCGACAGCGACCATGTCGTGGCGAGTCCTGGCTGGGGCGTTAAATCCGGCCCTCGGTTGAGCAGCGTGGATTGAAAGAGCGGGTTACCGTACTGGCCCCAGCCGAGCAGTGGGTCGAACCCCTGCTCCGGTTCGCCGCCTATGGCGAGCACTAACTGGTCTTTGGCCCACGCTGGCGTGCTTAGTGCTACGCATGTGGCCGCCAGAGCCAGTATGATAGTGCGACGCATGAGTCACCTTTTAGGCTGTTAGTATGATGTTTTCACAATAACATCATACTAACAGCGCTGGAAGTTGCGGCGATGCACCATGAGAGACCGGCGAAGGAGAGGGTATGCAGCGGGTAACGGTAACGCTGGATGAGGAGCTGTTAGGCGAGGTCGATGCGCTGATGGCGCTGCGCGGCTATCAAAATCGCTCAGAGGCGATTCGTGATCTCACGCGCAGTGGGTTGACGCAGGCCAAAGAGCAGGTTGCGCCCGAAGCCCCGTGCATGGGCGCGCTGGTGTATGTATACGACCACGCGGCGCGGGATCTTTCCAAACGGTTGACCCGCCACTCCCACGATCACCACGACTTAACGCTCTCGACGCTGCATGTGCACATCAACCACGATAGCTGCCTAGAAGTGGCACTATTGAAGGGGCAGGGGAGCGCACTAAAGCAGTTTTCCGATGAAGTGACGTCATCGCGTAGCGTACGCTACGGTCAGCTCGTGCTGATTCCGAACGACTAGCACCCTATCGCCCACAAAAAAGGGCGGCCCAGTGGCCGCCCCTTGATCGCTTCGAGCTGTTTAGTGCTCGACGCCACCTTCGCCGTGCACGTGGCCGTGCTCGACTTCTTCCTGGCTTGCTTCACGAACGGTCGCGATCTCAACGTCAAAGTTGAGGTGCTGACCCGCCAGCGGATGGTTGCCATCTACAACGACGGTGTCGCCTTCGACTTTCTTGACGGTAACCATCAACGGGCCGCCTTGAGTTTGCGCTTGGAACTGCATGCCCGGCTCGATGCTCTCGACGCCTTGGAACGCATCGCGCGGCACTTCTTGCATCAGCTGTTCCTGAACTTCGCCGTAACCCTCTTCCGGGGCAACTTTGACGTTCAGTTTGTCGCCAGCAGCGCGGCCTTCAAGCTCTTTTTCCAAGCCCGGGATGATGTTGCCCGCACCGTGGAGATACGTCAGAGGCTCGCGGCCTTCGGAACTGTCTAGCACCTCACCTGCATCGTTGGTCAGGGTGTAGTGGAACGCGACAACCGAGTTTTGCGCAATTTGCATTGATTAACCTTTCGGTGAGTGCATGTCCCAACATGGTAACGCGTGTGGAGCGGCTTGTCAGGGGGTAAGCGGGGTTTTTCCACCCCCACGCCTTTAGCGCTATTGCGCCTGGGGGTGTGCAGGGATACCCTACATCCATCATTTTTTCACCTGCCATACACTCACTGGAGTCCGTTATGACCATCTTCTTGATTTGGGTTGTCGCCTTCGTGCTGATTGCATATTTTGCCAACAAGCGTTGGGAAAGCGGCGTTAGCCAGGGGCTGGACAAAATGCTGCCCGAGGTATTGAAAAGCCACGGTGATAACCGTTACCTGTGGGTCGCTGCATTGGCCGTGCTGGGTGCGACGACGCTGATTCGCCCGGTGGATGTGCTGCTGGTAGCGATTTTGCTGGCCGTGATTGGCTTGATCATCGTAAAACTCGCCAACTGGGCAAGCAGCATGGCGCACTGAGTGGTCATGCCCTAGACGATCTTTGCCTAGACGTGCGTTGATTGATACCTAACGACAGCAGCCCGGCCAACTTGGCCGGGCTGCTGTCGTTTGACGAGCCATCGCTTTAAGTGCTTGCGTATGGTCTGCCAGGGCACGCTGCTGGGTAGGCGCGCCCGATCTGTTTTAGTAAGGGGCTACGCTTAGGTTGGCACCGCTGCCAATCAAGCGAACCCGCTGGCCTGCCTGGAACTGGCGGTCGGCGCTCTGCACGACGACGACATCCGTGCCGTCGTCACGACGGATTTCCATCTCCAGCGCGTTAACGCGGTTAGCGCGGTCTTCTGCAGCAGTACCAGCAACTGCGCCGCCCAGCGCACCTGCCACGGTCGCGAGCTGGCGACCAGAGCCACCGCCGATTTGGCTACCCAGCAGACCGCCGATGACGGCGCCACCGCCACCGCCCAGCAGGTTGCCAGTACGGCTATCGGCTTGAATTTGGACGGGGCGGACGGCCACGATGGTGCCATAGCTGACGCTTTGCCCCGTTTGCGCTTGGTTACCACGGTAGACATCGCCTGAGTAGGGTGCGGTGTTGGCGCAACCGGCCAGTGTCAGAATGCTCAATGCGGCAACGGGTAGTAAACGTTTCATTAAAACCTCCAGTGGGTATCAGCGTCGATGGCGGTTAACCGATCGCAAAACGTTGCATACATCTCGTTTTAGAACAGCGTTCGTTAAAAGATAACGGAAACGTACAGCTTTGACCAGCCATCCCAAGAAAAGGTCACAAAGTAGAGTGTAGACAGGCATTAAGAAAGCAGTGTGCAAAAAATTTGCAGCGGGGCGGTCGCAAAGAAAACAGGAGGCCGAAGCCTCCTGTGGGTCATGCAAAGAGAGGGTTAACCAAACTGGTTCATGGTGTTGTCTTTACCGCCCGCTTTCAGCGCGGCATCACCGTGGAAGAACTCTTTATGGTCGTCGCCGATGTTGGAACCTGCCATGTCCTGGTGTTTGACGGTGGCGATACCCTGGCGAATCTCTTGGCGCTGCACGCCTGCGACGTAAGCCAGCATGCCTTCATCACCGAAGTAGCCCTTGGCCAGGTTGTCGGTCGACAGGGCCGCCGTGTGGTAGGTGGGCAGCGTGATCAAGTGGTGGAAGATACCGGCTTCACGGGCACCGTCGCGCTGGAAGTTGCGCGTCCACTCGTCGGCGAGCTGGCCAAGTTCGGTGTTGTCGTACTCGACGCTCATCAGCTTGTCGCGCTGGTAAGCCGACACGTCCTTGCCTTCTTTCTCCCAGGCATCGAAGACCTGCTGGCGGAAGTTCAGCGTCCAGTTGAAGGAAGGCGAGTTGTTGTACACCAGCTTGGCATCCGGCACCACCTCGCGGATACGGTTCACCATGCTGGCGATTTGGCCAACGTGGGGCTTTTCGGTCTCGATCCAAAGCAGGTCGGCACCGTTTTGCAAACTGGTGATGCAGTCCAGCACCACACGATCTTCGCCAGTGCCCGGTTTGAACTGGTAGAGGCCGGAGGCCAGGCGCTTGGGCTTGACCAGCTTGCCGTTTTGCTTGATGACCACATCGCCGTTATTGATATCCGCTGCGTTGTCGATCACATCCCCATCCAGGAAACTGTTGTACTGATCGCCCAAGTCGCCCGGCTCGTGGGTCACGGCGATCTTCTGAGTCAGGCCTGCGCCGAGCGAGTCGGTGCGAGCGACGATGACGCCATCTTCTACGCCCAGCTCCAGGAAGGCGTAACGCACCGCGTTGATTTTCGCTAGGAAGTCTTCATGGGGCACGGTGACTTTGCCGTCTTGGTGGCCGCACTGTTTTTCGTCGGAGACCTGGTTTTCAAGCTGGATACAGCAGGCACCTGCTTGAATGAATTTTTTGGCCAGTAGGTAGGTCGCCTCGGCGTTACCGAACCCGGCGTCGATATCGGCGATGATCGGCACGATATGCGTTTCGTAGTTATCGATCTTATGGATCAGTGCTTGCTCTTTTGCGCTGTCACCGGCGGCCTTCGCTTCATCGAGAGCGCGGAACAGATGGTTAAGCTCCCACGCGTCGGCTTGTTTCAAGAAGGTGTACAGCTCTTCGATCAGGTTGGCGACCGAGGTTTTCTCGTGCATGGACTGGTCTGGCAGCGGGCCGAACTCGGAGCGCAGCGCGGCCACCATCCAGCCGGAGAGGTAGAGGTAGCGACGCTTGGTGGTACCGAAATGCTTCTTGATAGAGATCAGCTTTTGTTGGCCGATAAAGCCGTGCCAGCATCCCAGTGATTGCGTGTACTGGGAGCTGTCGGCATCGTAGGCGGCCATGTCGTCGCGCATGATCTTAGCCGTGTAGCGGGCGATGTCCAAGCCGGTGTGGAAGCGGTTTTGGGCACGCATACGGGCAGCGTATTCAGGTTTGATGGCTGACCATTTGCCGCCTTGGGCTTCGCGAAGTTGGGCCATCGCTTTGATATCGTCGAGCAGTCCTGACATGAGCTGATTCCTCCAGGGTTATCGTCATTCGCACGTTAGCTTGTTCTTATGCTGCACCTGCGAGATAGACTCCAGCATTGTTCAATTTCGCGGTGCTGTCTCTACACCAATCGTCTCTCAGCAAAACGTCGCGGTGAGGCGCTTCGCTTTGCACAGCGTTCATGTCTCCGAAGAGAAACTCATTAACGCTGCAGTGCAATAACTATCGACTAGCCGAGGGGATCCAACAATTGTCACTTGGGGGCACACGGCGTTGTAGTCCGACGACAGCGACTACGCCAAACGCCCTGTTTGTGTAGTCGTTTTTCGTCAGTGGTAAGTCATGGACGTGACCGTAGGCATAAAAAAAGCGCCACACGTGGTGGCGCTTTCATCAATCAAAGACGCGTTACAAGGCCAACATCATCTCACGATGGCGAATGCCTGCATCCATGAACACATCGCCATGGGCCACGAAGCCGAGCCGCTCGTAAAAAGCGAGGGCATGAAGTTGGGCGCTCAGCACCGCCTGGGTGTGGCCAGCATCGCGGGCCGCGTGAATAGCCGCCTGCATGAGCTGATAGCCAATGCCTTTGCCGCGGGCGCGGCTCAGTACCGCCACCCGACCAATATGGCCGTCCGGCAGGAGGCGAGCAGTGCCGACCGGTTCCCCTTGCAGCGTCGCGAGAAAATGCAGGCATGCCGAGTCAAGGCCATCCCACTCCTCCTCTTGGGGCACCTGCTGTTCATCGATGAAGACGACTCGGCGAATCAGCGAGGCGGGTTCCCCCAGCGATTCCCAGTCGCCGCTTGTCACGGTGACCGTTCCTTCCATGGGTTACTCCTCGTCGTCGCCTTCACCCATGAAACCCAGGCTACCGCTATTGATCAGCTGGGTAATCAGGGCCGCGGCGCCGTCGATATCCAGCACGTCCGCGTACATCGGTGTGGCGTCGGCAAGGCGTTTGGCGAGGGGTTCTGAGCAGGCGTGCCCATCGCCATCGACGAACAGCGTGGTGCCAGAAGCATCGCTACGCCAGGCAAAACGAGACCCTGGCATGTGGAAGAGCGGTTCGCCGTCTTGTAGTTGAGCAACAAGGTCGGCTTCGCTCATTGGCGCTTCGAGGGGCACGACTTGATCGATATATTTGGGCTGCGTCATCACTCTGCCAAACCACTGGGCTACCTGTTCGGGGTTGTCCAGCGTCTTCAGAATGAATTGACGCATGCGCTCGACAGCGGCATCGTCCAGCTCGCCCACTTCCTCGGCGGGTGTCATGCCGGCATCGCTGTAACGCTGGGAATCCGACATTTGCTCGCCGACGTAATCGGCATACGACGTGATCGCTTCGTCTGCCGAAGGGGCGCGGAAGCCGACCGAGATGGTCATGCAGTCGTCGGTTTGGCTGACGCCATGGTGGGCCCAGCCGGGGGGAAGGTAGAGCATGTCGCCGGGTGCCAGGGTCCAGTCCGAATCCGCTTCGATGTCGAACGTCTCGAGAATGCGCAGGTCGATGCCCTGAATGATCGGCGCGTTGTCCGGCTGCTTGCCGCCCAGCTGCCAGCGGCGGTGGCCGCTAGCCTGCAGGAGGAAGACGTCGTACTGGTCGATATGCGGACCGACACTGCCACCGGGGGGAGCGTAGCTCACCATGATGTCGTCCAGACGCCAGCGGGGCAGGAAATCGAACTCGTCCATCAGCGCAGCAATGGAAGGCACGTAGTGGTCGACTGCCTGCACCAAGAGGCTCCAGTGACCTTCAGGCAAACGCTCGAAGGTGGCGTCATCGAACGGCCCGTGCGATACCTGCCAAGGGCCGTCGGGACCCTTCTCCTCGACCAGTCGCGCTTCGACACCGGGCTCGCAGGCAAGGCCTGCCAACTCATCGGGGTCGATGGGGCTGACGAAATCGGGGATAGCGCCACGAATCAGCAGTGGCTTCTGCTGCCAGTAGTTGGCCAAGAAGTCTGCAGGCGTTAAATCGCCCAGCAGGGTGAGTGGCTTATCGTGATGACTCATGGCGTTATCCTAGTTCAAGTGAGCGCTACGTCAGTGTCGCAGGGCGTCGTTTAGAGTGCAGCAAGCCGCTGGTTGAGTGCTTCGGCCTGGGCCTTCGCATTACCAATATAGCTGGCTGGCGAGAGGGCTTTCAGCTCTTGTTTTACCTCGCCGGGCAGTGCGAGGGTATCGATGAAGGCGGCGAAGCCCGCTTGGTCGATCCGCTTGCCCCGGGTCAGTTCTTTGAGCTTCTCGTAAGGCTTTTCGATGCCGTAGCGACGCATGACGGTCTGGATCGGCTCGGCCAGCACTTCCCAGCTGTTGTCCAGATCTTCCGCGAGGCGTTCGGGGTTGGCTTCCAGTTTGCTGATGCCTTTTAGGCTAGCGTGGTAACCAATCAGGGCGTAGGCCAAGCCAACGCCCAGGTTGCGCAGCACGGTGGAGTCGGTCAGGTCGCGCTGCCAGCGGGAGATCGGCAGTTTTTGCGCCAGGTGACTCATGACTGCGTTGGCGAGTCCCAGGTTGCCCTCGGAGTTTTCGAAGTCAATCGGGTTGACCTTGTGCGGCATGGTAGACGAGCCAATTTCGCCTTCTACGGTGCGCTGTTTGAAGTAACCCAGCGAGATGTAACCCCATACGTCGCGGTCAAAGTCGATCAAAATGGTGTTGAAGCGGCAAATCGCATCGAACAGCTCGGCAATGTAGTCGTGGGGTTCGATCTGTGTGGTGTAGGGGTTGAAGCTTAAGCCCAGGCCCTCGACGAAAGTGCGCGCGTTGGCTTCCCAGTCGATGTCCGGGTAGGTGGTCAGGTGAGCGTTATAGTTGCCTACCGCACCGTTGATTTTACCCAGAATCTCGACGCTTTCGATCTGCTTGAGCTGGCGCTTCAGGCGGTACGCCACGTTGGCCATCTCTTTGCCTAACGTAGTCGGGCTGGCGGTTTGGCCATGGGTGCGTGACAGCATTGGCTGGCCGGCGTGAGCAATGGCCAGTTTGGCAATCTCGTCGGCGACTTCGTGCATCGTCGGCAGCATAGCTTTTAGGCCGTCTGCTAGCATCACGCCGTAGGAGAGGTTGTTGATGTCTTCACTGGTGCAGGCGAAGTGGATGAACTCGGTGACCGCGTTCAACTCGGCCTGGCCTGCAATCTTCTCTTTCAAGAAGTACTCGACCGCTTTGACGTCGTGGTTGGTGGTACGCTCGATCTCTTTGATGCGCTCGGCGTCGTCTACGGAGAAATCGCGAATCAACTGCTCTAGAAATGCGGTGGCTTCTGCAGAGAGCGGCGGGACTTCGACAATCTGGCCGTGCTCAGCAAGGCGCTGCAGCCAGCGCACTTCCACAATCACGCGCGCACGGATCAGGCCGAATTCGCTGAAGTGTTCACGTAGCGCGGCGGCTTTGGTGCCGTAGCGGCCGTCAACGGGAGAGAGAGCGGTCAGAGCAGAGAGTTGCATGGCTTGGTTTCCAGAGTGGTCAAAGTCGGAGGTCGAATGTGAGGTGGCAAGGCGGCTAACTGAAGCCATCCAGGGCTCGGCGTAGCGCCTTGCGTTGGAAGACCAGCTTCCAGCGGCGCCCGCCCTGCTGATGCCACAGCAGGGCAAAGCGAATGCCCGCCATCAAGCAGGCGCGTACCCGCTCGGGCATCATGCGGGTTTGCAGCAGTGAGGGGTCACCCTGCACCACGATGCGCGTTTTAAACGTCGAAATGGTCTCTTGGTAGGCTTCGCCAAGGCTGGCAATGACGTTTTCATGGGTCGTGCCAAAATGCTCCGCCTGCCCTTGGACATGGGCGAGCTTTTGGCCCAACAGGTCCATCATTCGTCGGTCGGTGCGCAGCTTGTTCATCAACAAAAGCAGCGAGAAACCGTAGCGAAGCACGACTGGATTGGCTTGCTTTCGGCCTACCAAGGCCTCCAGTGTCTCCAGCCCGCGGCGCAGATTGTTGGGGTGGCCGCCGTAGATGGCTTCAAAGCTTTCGGGATTGGTATCGACCGTCGCGTTGATCAGCGTTTCCCAGGCGCGGGTATCGACCTGCCCGGTGCGGGCCAGCTCATCCACCAAACTGGCAGCTTGAAATACCCCCGCCAGCGCGAGGGCTTGTCGCGCGGCGGGTGTGTCGGGCGCACGGTGTATCGGGGTGGCGCTCATGCGGCGGCCTCCGTAACCTTCCAGGTGGCGCGGATAACGCCGCCGCCTAAGCAGATGTCGTTATCGTAAAGCACCAGCGACTGGCCGGGCGTGACCGCCCACTGTGGATCGTCGAACACGATTTCCACACTGCCGTCCGGCTGGGCAGTCATCTCGCAGGGGCAGTCGCTTTGGCGGTAGCGGGTCTTGGCAGTGAAACGGCCTTGCTGAACCGGCGGCTTGCCAGCGACCCAGTCCATGGGCTCGGTGGCTAGGGCGTCGGTGTATAGCAAAGGGTGATGCTTGCCCTGCACCACGATCAATACGTTACGGTCGAGGTCTTTTGCCGCCACGTACCAAGGCTCTTCGGAGTAGTTAGCCAAACCGCCGATGCCTAACCCTTGGCGTTGGCCTAGGGTGTAGTACATCAAGCCCATGTGCTGGCCGATCACATCGCCCTCGGGGGTCTCGATGGTACCTGGCTGAGCCG
The DNA here is from genome assembly GCF_024124605.1 of Halomonas sp. CnH100-B. Classification (NCBI taxonomy): domain Bacteria; kingdom Pseudomonadati; phylum Pseudomonadota; class Gammaproteobacteria; order Oceanospirillales; family Halomonadaceae; genus Halomonas; species Halomonas sp. CnH100-B. The sequence continues at coordinate 410,952 of NZ_JAMXRX010000002.1, forward strand.
GTAGGTACTGCTGTAGGAAGTCGCGGAAACGACGCTCACCGATGAAACAGATACCGGTGGAGTCTTTTTTCTTCGCGGTGACGAGGTCGTGCTGCTCGGCCAGCGCGCGTACTTCCGGCTTTTCCAGTTCGCCCACTGGAAACAGCGTGCGGGCAATGGCCGCTTCCGGTACGGCGTGCAGGAAGTAGCTTTGGTCTTTGTTGCCGTCCAGGCCTTTCAACAGGCGAGGGTGACCGTCGCGGATGCCTTGGCGCACGTAGTGACCGGTGGCGATTTTATCGGCACCCAGCATCTCGGCATACTCCAAGAAGACCTTGAACTTGATCTCCCGGTTGCAAAGGATATCCGGGTTTGGCGTACGGCCCGCCTTGTACTCCGCTAGAAAATGCTCGAAAACGTTGTCCCAATATTCGGCGGCGAAGTTGGCGGTATGAAGCTTGATGCCCAGCTTGGCGCACACGGCTTCCGCGTCGGCCAAATCCTCTTTGGCCGTGCAGTATTCGGTGCCGTCGTCTTCATCCCAGTTTTTCATAAACAGGCCTTCGACGTCGTACCCCTGCTGGAGCAGAAGGAGCGCCGATACGGAGGAGTCGACGCCGCCCGACATGCCGACGATGACCTTGCCGGTGGCAGCGCTGCGGGTGTCTGACGCGTCCTGGGTGGCTGTGCCATGGGTGGATGTCATGAGCATCCTCGGTTGAAGTGGTGTGCAATTGGGCGGCGATTATACACGATGGGGGCTCGATGCTTCGAGTGCTTCACTCCTTGATCACGCCAAGCGGGTAGCGGTGGCCGTTTAGCGCGTCGTCGATACGTTGGAGAACCAGCGGGCTTCGCAGCCGTCGGGCGCCGCCCAACATGGCAATCTCCTCTCGGGTCAGCCAGTGGGTCGCGACGATGGCCGGGTCGATAGCTGAGCTAAGGCGCTGGTTGGGCAAGGCAACGAAACCGTGACTATGGAAGGTCGTACCGGTCGGCGTGTGAAAGACGTACAGCCCCAGATAGCCGGTCAAGGTGATCTGCCAAGCGGTCTCTTCCATGACTTCACGGTGAACGGCGGCCACTGGGCCTTCCCCACGTTCGACGTGTCCGGCAGGCTGATTGAACAGCGTGTGTGGGCCACCTTTATCCTCTTCCACCATCAGAAAGCGCCCCTGCTGCTCAATCACGCAGGCAACGGTGCTGTGAATGATGGGGCGGGCAACGTCCGTTTGGGCGACGCGGCTCATTTGCGTCCCCCTTTTGGTGTTGCGTTTCTCTTCGTGCCGCGCTTGGCGCTCTTGTCAGCGCCTTTGCGGGTGTTGAGTGGCTGTTGTTGCCTAGTGCGGGGCTTGGTCGCGTGGGTCGGCCGTGGAGCATGTAGCGTCTCTTTGCGCCACTCCCCGGGAGCGAGATCACCCAATTGCCAGGGGCCAATCGCGGCACGTATCAGGCGCAGCGTGGGAAAGCCAACGTGGGCGGTCATGCGGCGCACTTGGCGATTGCGCCCCTCGCTAATGGTGAGTTCCAGCCAGCTGGTCACAGGATGGCGTTTGGGGTCGATGGCTGGATCGCGCTCAGCCACGTTAGGGGGAGACATACGCCGAGCTTTGGCAGGCAGGGTAGGGCCATCTTTTAAGGTAACGCCTGAGGCGAGTGCACGAATGGCTTCGTCGGTAATGTCGCCTTCCAGCTGTACCCAATAGGTTTTCGGCTGTTTATGACGTGGATGGGCGATACGGTGGATCAGACTGCCGTCATCACTCAGTAATAAAAGCCCCTCGGAGTCGAAGTCGAGGCGTCCGGCCGCGTAAACGCCCGGCGCATCGAGCACGTCGGCCAGGGTGGCTCGGCCTTGGCTGTCAGTAAACTGGGAAAGCATGCGGTAGGGTTTATGCAGTAAATATAGGGTGCTCATCGTCTCACGAACGGTCTCAAGATCTAGAGGTGGAGGATTTGTCGACAATCGCTCATGCGGTTAAAGTGCAGCGCTGGTATAATCTGGCGCAGCTGTTTGAGATGACCCGGCAGCACAACGATGCTCACCGTATCATCCGTCGTCATCGTTACCGCAGTAACCACCGAGTGACCAGAGGGGCAGCGCATACAGGATGCTCCAAACGCTTCGCGGCAAGGCCTATCGTCGTATGAGCCGCGTAGCTCAGGATTTTTTATAATCACAGCGACCGAAAAGAGGTTAACGCAAAAATGTCTAAAACGCCGAAGATCATTTATACGCTCACCGATGAAGCTCCTGCGCTCGCTACCTATTCCTTGTTACCCATTATTGATGCCTTTACTGACTCTGCCGGTGTCGAAGTAGAGACCCGCGATATCTCGCTTGCCGCCCGTGTGCTGGCACAATTTCCCGATCTTCTGAACGATCAGCAGCGCGTCAGCGATGACCTGGCGGAATTGGGCGAGCTGGCGAAGACGCCCGAAGCCAACATCATCAAACTGCCCAATATCAGCGCTTCAGGCCCGCAGCTCAAAGCAACCATCAAAGAGCTGCAAAGCCAGGGCTACCCGCTGCCGGACTACCCGGAAGAGCCGAAAAACGACGAAGAAGCCTCCATCAAAGCGCGTTACGACAAAGCCAAAGGCAGTGCAGTAAACCCGGTGCTGCGTGAAGGCAACTCCGACCGCCGTGCGCCGAAATCGGTCAAGAACTACGCGCGTAAATACCCGCACCGCATGGGCGAGTGGAGCGCTGACTCCAAGTCCCACGTGGCGCATATGAGCGACGGTGACTTTTACGGCAGCGAGCAGTCGGCAGTAATGGAAAAAGCTGGCACGCTGAAGATCGAGCTGCAGCAAGCGGATGGCACCCAGGTGGTGCTGAAAGAAGGGCTCGCGGTTCAGGCTGGTGAAGTGATCGATGCGGCTTGCATGAGCAGCCGTCGTCTGCGTCGCTTCATCGACAGCCAGATCAACGATGCCAAAGAGAGCGGCGTGCTGTTCTCGCTGCACCTGAAAGCCACCATGATGAAAGTCTCCGACCCGATCATGTTTGGCATCGTGGTCGAGGAGTTCTACAAAGAGGTGCTGGAGAAGCACGCTGACGCACTGAAGAGCGCGGGCTTCAACGCCAACAGCGGTATTGGCGACCTGTACAGCGCCATCGAGAAGCTGCCCAGCGACCAGCAAGAAGCCATCAAAGGCGATGTTGAGGCGCTGTATCAAACACGCCCGGCCATGGCGATGGTGAACTCCCATAAGGGCATCACCAACCTGCACGTGCCCAGTGACGTGATCATCGACGCCTCCATGCCAGCGATGATTCGTGACTCCGGCAAGATGTGGAACGCCAACGACGAGCTGCAGGATGCCAAAGCCGTCATCCCAGATCGTTGCTATGCCACTATTTATCAAGCGGTGATCGACGATTGCAAACAGTACGGTGCGTTCGATCCGACCACCATGGGTAGCGTGCCCAACGTGGGTCTGATGGCGCAGAAGGCCGAAGAGTACGGCTCTCACGACAAGACCTTCCAAATGCCTGCCGACGGTACCGTCGTAGTGACCGATGACTTGGGCAACACGGTATTTAGCCATGCAGTAGAAGCGGGCGATATCTGGCGTATGTGTCAGACCAAAGATGCTCCGATTCAGGATTGGGTGAAGCTGGCCGTGACTCGCGCCCGCGACAGCGGTGCACCGGCGCTGTTCTGGCTGGATGCCAACCGTGCCCACGACGCCCAACTGATCAAGAAGGTCGAAACGTACCTGAAAGATCACGACACCGCTGGCCTGGATATCCGTATCCTCGCACCGGTCGACGCGATGAAAGTCTCCCTGGAGCGTATTCGCAAGGGGGAAGACACCATCTCCGTCACCGGTAACGTGCTGCGTGACTACCTCACCGATCTGTTCCCGATCATGGAGCTGGGCACCAGCGCCAAGATGCTCTCTATCGTTCCGCTGATGAACGGCGGTGGTCTGTTCGAAACGGGCGCTGGCGGCTCTGCACCGAAGCACGTTCAGCAGTTCCTGGAAGAGAACCATCTGCGCTGGGATTCACTGGGTGAGTTCCTGGCACTGGCTGCATCGCTCGAACACCTAGGTAGCACTTTCGGCAACGCCCGCGCCACGCTGCTGGCCAAGGCGTTGGATGAAGCCAACGGCAAATTCCTCGACAGCAACAAGTCGCCGTCGCGTAAAGTCGGCGAGCTGGACAACCGTGGCAGCCACTTCTATCTGGCCCTCTACTGGGCAGAGGCGCTGGCAGCGCAGGACCAGGATGCTGAAATGAAGACCCTGTTCGCCCGCCTAGCCGAAGCCCTGAAAGCCAACGAGACGGCCATCGTGGACGAGCTCAACAGCGTTCAGGGACAGGCGGTCGATATCCAAGGCTACTTCCACCCGAACGGTGAGCTGGCTAGCCAAGCCATGCGTCCGAGCAAGACGCTGAACGATGCGCTGGCGATGGTCGCCAAGGGCTAAGTCGCCCCACGTTTAGCTACGCGCTATGCGCGGCTCGACCCCCTGCCTGCTTTGCGGGCAGGGGTTTTTTGTTTAGCCCAGTGTGATAATTTTGAGTTTTTCATGAACCCTTGTTGATGGCGCGCGTCTTATACAGCAGGTTATAGTGTGTACAACTGAACCACGCGTCTAGCGTCTTCAGACGACCTGCGTGTCAGACATCGCCCGTCAGCCGAGAGAAGATGATCCTTGCTGCTTATGCGTACTACAGAAAGCCCCCTCGTGGCGGCCACGTTACAGGCAGGCATGACGCGCCCTGGCATGCCCGAGCATGATGATGACTTGGCAGTACAGTCTGCCGAGCCCGCGTTGGCGCAGCCGCCGCTTTACAAAGTGGTCTTGCATAACGACGACTACACCCCCATGGAGTTCGTCGTTGAAGTACTGCAAGGCTTTTTCAATATGGACAGTGAAAAAGCTGTGCAGGTCATGCTGGCCGTACACACTCAGGGAAAAGCCACGTGCGGCATTTTTACCCGGGATATTGCTGAAACCAAGAGTTATCAAGTGAATGAGTATGCCCGTGAGTGCGAGCACCCGTTGATGAGCGATATCGAAGCGGCGGACTGACCGAATCGATGTGAGCTGCGTTGAAAAAAAGTAGTGAAGGGGCTTGCAACCACGCCATTTGTACCCGATGTTGAAAGTGCCGGTCGATTAAACTGATCCGACGCAAGCCCTAGGTGGCGATATGCCCTAGGTAGTAGCGAAAAGGGGACTGCCATGCTGAGCAAAGAACTTGAACTGACCCTGAACACGGCCTTCACCGTGGCTCGCTCAAAGCGCCACGAATTCATGACCGTTGAGCACCTGCTTCTGGCGCTGCTGGACAATGCTTCTGCGGTGGATGTGCTGAAGGCGTGCGGGGCAAACCTCGACAAGCTGCGGTCCGATCTGCAGGATTTCATTAACTCGACCACACCGCTGATCCCCGAGGGCCAGGGTGATCGTGAAACACAGCCGACGCTGGGCTTCCAACGCGTGCTTCAGCGTGCGGTGTTCCATGTGCAATCGTCAGGTAAGAGCGAAGTCACTGGCGCTAACGTCTTAGTGGCGATTTTCTCTGAGCAAGAGAGTCAAGCGGTCTATTTCCTGAAGCAGCAGAGTGTGGCGCGGGTCGATGCGGTGAACTACATCGCTCACGGCATCTCGAAAGTCTCCGGTCATGGCCCGTCGCCGTCTCCCTCGTCTCAAGAGAACGACGATGCGGAAGAGGGCAGCGCCGAAGGGGCTGCGCATCCGCTCACCGGCTATGCTACCAACCTCAACGAGCAGGCGCGCCAAGGTAAAATCGACCCGCTGATTGGTCGTGATCACGAGCTCGAGCGGGTGGTGCAGATTTTGGCCCGTCGCCGTAAAAACAATCCGCTGCTCGTGGGTGAGGCCGGTGTCGGTAAAACCGCCATCGCCGAAGGATTGGCCAAGCGCATCGTCGAAGAAGACGTGCCGGAAGTCATCGCCGATGCAGTCGTCTACTCCCTCGATATGGGTGCACTGCTGGCGGGCACCAAGTACCGCGGCGACTTCGAGAAGCGTCTCAAGAGCCTGTTGAGCGAGCTGCGCAAGCAGCCCAATGCCGTCCTGTTCATCGATGAGATTCATACGGTGATTGGTGCAGGCGCTGCCTCGGGTGGCGTGATGGATGCGTCCAATCTGCTGAAACCGCTGCTCTCCTCAGGCGAGCTGCGCTGCATTGGTTCGACCACGTTCCAGGAGTTTCGCGGTATCTTCGAAAAAGATCGTGCCCTGGCGCGCCGTTTCCAAAAGGTCGACGTGTTGGCGCCGTCCGTGGAAGACACCATCAAGATTCTCAAAGGGCTACGTTCGCGCTTCGAGGAGCACCACGAACTGAAGTACACCGATGGCGCTCTGGAAAGTGCGGCGCGTCTGGCAGATCGCTACATCAATGACCGCTTCTTGCCTGACAAAGCGATCGATGTGATTGACGAAGCGGGCGCGCATCAGCGGATGCTGCCTCCAGAAGTGCGTGCAAACACGATCGACGTAGAGCAGGTGGAAGCGGTAGTGGCCTCTATTGCCCGCATTCCACCGAAGAGCGTGTCGAGCTCGGATCGTAAGCAGCTCGAGAAGTTGGACCGCGATCTGAAAATGCTGGTGTTTGGACAGGATGAAGCCATCGACTCACTGTCGGCGGCCATCAAGCTCTCGCGCGCAGGGCTGAAGTCTCCTGATAAGCCGGTCGGCAGCTTCCTGTTTGCTGGCCCGACTGGGGTGGGTAAAACGGAAGTGGCCAAGCAGCTGGCGCATATCATGGGCATCGAGTTGGTGCGCTTCGATATGTCGGAGTACATGGAGCGTCACACCGTATCGCGGTTGATCGGTGCTCCTCCTGGCTATGTAGGGTACGATCAAGGCGGTCTGCTGACCGAAGCGATCACCAAGCAGCCTCACTGCGTATTGCTTCTCGATGAGATCGAAAAAGCGCACCCAGAGGTCTTCAACCTGTTGCTGCAGGTCATGGACCATGGGCGTCTGACGGATAACAACGGCCGCGAGGCAGACTTCCGCCACGTAATTCTGATCATGACCTCGAACGCCGGGGCCGAGCAGGCGTCGCGTCGCTCCATCGGCTTCCAGAGCCAGGATCATTCGACGGATGCGATGGAAGTGATTCGTCGGACATTCTCGCCCGAATTCCGCAACCGCTTGGACGGTATTATCCAGTTCCATGCCTTGCCCACCACGGTGGTGCGCAACGTCGTCGACAAGTTCCTTATCGAGCTACAGGCGCAGCTGGACGAGAAGCGCGTACAGCTGGACGTAGACGACACCGCGCGGGATTGGCTGGCAGAGAAAGGTTATGACCCGGATATGGGTGCAAGGCCGATGGCTCGCTTGATCCAAGAGAAGCTCAAGAAGCCACTTGCAGAAATGATTCTGTTCGGGGAGCTGGCCGAGCACGGCGGTATCGTGCATGTCAGCTTGGAAGAGGGAGAGCTTCGCCTCTCGACGGAGTCGGAGATGGCAGATGCGCCCTGAAAAGGGCGCTAAGATGACCGACAAGCAGTAACGCACAGCGCCCTGTCTTCGACGGGGCGTTGTCGTTTCCAGGGAGCGGCGCCGTAATTACGCGGTACGAATAGCCGTGGGGCGTGTCTGCGAGCAGACGTTGCTTGAGGGCACTAGCAAGGCTTAGCGCGAGCGGTAAACGATACGGCCTTTGGACAGATCGTAGGGCGTCAACTCTACCTTGACCTTGTCGCCAGTCAGAATGCGGATGTAGTTTTTACGCATTTTGCCAGAGATGTGAGCCGTCACGACGTGGCCGTTTTCCAGCTCAACCCGGAACATGGTGTTGGGAAGGGTATCAACAATAACGCCTTCCATTTCAATATGATCTTCGCGTGCCATATAGGCAGATCCTCACTTATTTTACATCGTGGATAGTCGAATGAGTGTTTCCGACGGCGTCGACACAAACCAGCATGCCTAAGAAACAGCGCTATATTGTGCCGTAAGCCTGCCGTCAAGGCAAAAAAGCTGGCCAGATTAGCGCATCAACGGTCGCCAATGACGCCCGTCCAGCAGCTCGATAGGCGAAAACGCCTGCTTGTAACGCATCTTGCGGCACTCTTCGATCCAGTAACCGAGATAAAGATGCGGCAACCGTTTCTCTTGGCACAGTTCGATCAGCTTTAAAATCGCCAAGGTGCCAAAGGAGCGCCTCTCCAGGGCTTCGTCCACTTTGAAAAACGTATAAATGGCCGATAGCCCGTGCTCGAGCTGATCGAAGGCTGCCACCGCTACCAACTCGCCTTCCAGGTACATTTCCAGCAGATGCGCGTACGGCTCTTCTAGCGTCAAGAACGTTCGATATTGATCGCGGCTAGGCGGAAACATGTCGCCGTCGGCGTGTCGCTGTCGAATGTAGTCGGCGTAGAGGGCATAGTGCGCTGCATCGAAACGCGCTGGGATGACGCGGGTCTCGATATCGGCGTTGCGCCGCCAGACTTTTCGCTGGGTGCGATTGGCGCGGAAGTCATTGACCGGAATCCGCACCGATCGACAAGCGTTGCATCCCTCGCAGTGGGGGCGGTATAAGTGGCGTCCGCTGCGTCGAAAGCCCAGTAGCGACAACGAATCGTACACCCCAGGCACGGGCGACTCCTGAGGGTCGAGAAACAGCGTGGTTGCCTCTTTGCCTGGCAGATAGCTGCAGGCATGAGGAACGGTTAGGAAGAAGCGCAAATCCCGCACGGGGCGGCGAGGAGCGTTACTACTCACGGCTTGCCTCCTTGGTCATGAACGGCAGTCACTCTGTTGCTGCGGTGCCTGATGCAATCGCGGCGAGCCACGGCGAGTCTGGGACGCCCGGTGCTTGATCCGCAGCGCTGGCCAAGCAAAATGCTTTGTCTGGCAACCACTCTTCAAGATAGTTGATGAACGTACTGCGGGCGACTGTCGTTGCGCCCAGGCTGGCCAGGTGCGGCGTGTGCATTTGGCAGTCGATCAGCTTGCCGCCATGGGTGTGCATGGCGCTTGCCAAATGGGCCAAAGCAATTTTAGAGGCGTCGGGCTGGCGTGAAAACATCGACTCGCCGAAAAATACTGGTCCCATCGCCAAGCCATAGAGCCCGCCCACCAACTGGCCGCCGTGGTGGACTTCGACGCTGTGGGCAATGCCCAACGCATGTAGACGCTGGTAGGCGTGGCGCATCTCTGGATGGATCCAGGTGCCAGGCGCGTCTTTGCGCGGGGCGGCGCAGCCTTCGATCACTTGCGTGAAGTGTTGATTCAGCGTCACGTGAAAGCCACCATGTCGCAGCCGTTTAGCTAGGCTGCGGCGTCGTTTAAACTGTGCAGGCAGCAGGATCATGCGTGGATCTGGGCTCCACCATAAAATGGGGTCATCGTCGCTATACCAAGGAAATATCCCTTTTCGGTAAGCGTCTACCAGCCAGGCTGGTGTAAGCTCTCCACCGGCAGCCAGCAGGCCGTTAGGGTTATCCAACGCCCGCTCGGTGGAAGGAAAAGTGGGGTGTGGCGATGAGAGCCAAGGTAGCATCGCTTGCTCCTGTTGCTAGTGGCGTCCGTCGAAGCGCTGTGACGGCGGAAGGATGCTCGGTATGATGCAAACTCGCAAGTGGATTAAAGACACCGTGTGGTGTAAAGGGAGAATCGCTTGAAAGTAAATAAGGCGGTAGACAAGCGAACGCAGCGGCAGTCGCGTCAGTCACCATCGAGTTCTCAATCATCGACGCGGGTCAATGCCGCGAAGGACAAGGCGCGCCGTTTTGGCCTGCGCCTGCAGGGCTCCGCCCGTGAAGGGGTGGTGGTCGTCATGCTGGCGCTGTGCGTCTTCTTGTTATTAGCGCTGTTTAGTTATCACCCTGCCGACCCTGGCTGGTCGTATCAAGGTCCGGAAACCGAGGTGCGCAATTGGATGGGGCCGGTCGGAGCTTGGCTGGCCGATGTGCTGTATTCGCTGCTCGGAGCGAGCGCGCTCTGGTGGCCGGGCATGTTTGGTTACGCCGCCTGGTGGCTAATGCGCTCACGCCAGGTGCGCTTCGAATTAGACCCCGTGGCGATTGCCGTGCGGGCGGGCGGCCTTGTGCTGCTGATGTTCGGCACGACCATGTTGGGCGCCTTGCACTTTTATCACCCCGATAGCATTTTGCCCTATGCCTCCGGCGGTATCCTGGGAGAGGGGCTCGTGGGCACCTTGAAACCCCTCGTCAGTAGCGGCGGCGTGGGCCTGATTGCGGCAGCGCTCATCCTGATTGGGTTTCCGCTGTTTAGTGGCATGTCGTGGCTACAGATTGCCGATGAAGTCGGGCGTAAGCTTTGCCGTATCGGCGGTTGGTTTGGTGAGCGTCGTGCCAAGCGGCGCGAAAAGCGTGCCGAACGTGCTGCCGTGCGTGCAGCGGCCAAGGCGGCGTCCAACAAAGTGAAGCAGCGCTCCTGGGCAGAGCCGAGCGATACGAGTACTGACCCTGTCGATGAAGAGGTCGATGAGGAGAAAGCGACAGTCGCTCCGCGCATCCGTGAAGCCCCCGAGCCACCCGTGCGTGCTGCCGTGAGTGAGCGTTCACCTGCCGGTCGTCGTGAGCGCCGTGAGCCGAGCTTCACGGCACCCGCCGAAGAGGAAGAGGCGTCGTCGGTCACCGATACGTCGATTCCTTGGGAAGCGGCCGCTGTACTGAGCGAGCGTCATGCACCGCCCCCTCCCGCTGCTGCCGCATCTCAAGACCCCGAGCCGGAGACAGCGCCTGCTCCGAAGATGACGCCAGAGAAAGACGCGCCCGGCGAGCCGATCATGCCGCTCTCCGCGCGCAAACCGGAGGACGTCGAGGAGCCTGCTCCAGAGCCAACGCCCTCTATCGCCGATACTGAGGTGCCGCTCGAAGCGTCCGAGGCATCCTCGCCAAACGCACAGGCGTTTGCGACCAAGCCCGTGGGTGAACCAGAGCCTGCAGTACATCAGAAAGAGAGTGAGTACTCACCTTTAAACGCCAGCGAGGAGCAGGCAAGCGATGCCTATGCCCCGACCGTGCCGCTGCGCGCAACTCGCGATGAACACGACGAGCAAGAGTCATCTGTACCTATCGCGCCGGGGACGGTGACGCGTCGTTCGGAACCAGAGCCAGAGCCAAAGCCAGAACCAGAACCCCGCACGCTGCGCAGTGAGGCGCATCCACCTGCCTATCAGGCGTCTCCCATGTCAGCGGAGCCGCGCCGAGAGCGCGTGCCCGAGGTAGTGCCCGAGCCGGTGTGGGAGGACGATGACGAGGAGCTCCCGATCCGTCCGGCTACCGCTCCGCAGGCTGCGGCCAGCGCCCGGCATGAACCCACGTTCTCGACCGACTCGGTGGACGACGAGGCCGATAACGGCCCCACCCTCTGGACCGTCGAACACCTGCAGAGCCAGCGCCCCGCCTTTGAAACGCTGCCGGAGCCCGAGGGGGATGTGCCCAGTTTGCAGCTACTTACGCCACCGGAGCCGCATCAGCCAAACTATACCGACGAGCAGCTTGCCGACATGGCCGAGCTACTGGAAGTACGGTTACGGGAGTACGGCGTCAAAGCCGAGGTAGTGGATACCTGGCCCGGTCCGGTCATTACCCGCTTCGAAATCAAACCGGCTGCGGGGGTGAAAGTCTCCAAAATCAGCAATTTGGCGAAAGACCTTGCGCGCTCGCTGATGGTGAAGAGCGTTCGCGTGGTCGAGGTTATTCCCGGTCGGCCCACGGTGGGCATCGAGATCCCTAACCCGCACCGTGCCATGATTCGCCTGCGCGAAGTGATCGACTCGGACCGCTACCAGCAGGAGAGCTCGCCGCTCACGATGGCGCTTGGCCAGGATATCGGCGGAGGCCCGGTGGTCGCGAACTTGGGCAAAATGCCCCATCTGCTGGTGGCCGGTACGACCGGTTCGGGGAAGTCGGTGGGCGTCAACGCGATGCTGATCTCCATGCTGCTCAAGGCCAAGCCCGACGAACTCAAGCTGATTATGGTCGATCCCAAGATGCTGGAGCTGTCGGTGTATGACGGCATACCGCACTTGCTGGCCCCGGTCGTCACCGATATGAAAGAGGCGGCCAACAGCCTGCGCTGGTGCGTGGCCGAGATGGAGCGCCGTTACAAGCTGATGGCTGCCATGGGTGTGCGCAACATCGCCGGATTCAACGCGCGCCTCGATGAAGCTGAGCGCGCGGGTGCCCAGGTCGCCGACCCGTTGTGGGAGCCGCAGCCTTGGGAGATGCACCAAACACCGCCGGTGCTGGAAAAGCTGCCCTACATCGTGGTGGTCATCGATGAGTTTGCCGATATGTTCATGATCGTCGGCAAAAAGGTCGAAGAGCTCATCGCGCGACTGGCACAGAAAGCGCGGGCCGCCGGTATCCATCTGATTCTGGCCACCCAGCGCCCCTCGGTGGATGTGGTGACCGGTCTGATCAAGGCGAACATTCCGTCACGGATGGCGTTCCAGGTCTCCTCACGCATCGATTCGCGCACCATTCTCGATCAGGGCGGTGCTGAAAGCCTGTTGGGTCATGGCGATATGCTCTACTTGCCCGCGGGCTCCGGTCCGCCGAATCGTGTCCATGGTGCCTTCGTGGACGACGATGAAGTCCACCGGGTGGTCGATGACTGGAAACGTCGCGGTGAGCCGGAGTACATCGAAGAGATTCTCTCCGGCGGCGTATCTGCCGATGCGCTTACCGGGCTCGAAGCGGAAGGCGTCGACGGTGACGATGCCGAACAAGATGCCCTCTACGATGAGGCGGTGCAGTTCGTTACCGAGACCCGCAAGGCGTCCATTTCCGCCGTACAGCGGCGCTTTAAGATCGGCTATAACCGCGCGGCGCGGTTAGTCGAAGCCATGGAAGGCGCGGGTGTGGTCTCTTCCATGGGAACCAACGGTGCCCGCGAGGTGCTGGCGCCGCCACCGGTGGGCCACTGAGCGTGACCACACCAACCATGCAACAAGCGTGAAAGTCGCGCCGCTGGTGAAACCCCGCGGCGCGTTTCGCGTCTGAGGGGCATAGGGAGCTTTTTTACGCTCTTTGCCTCGTCCGCTATTCGGCAATGATTGCCTAGGGAGAAAGAACATGCGCGAACCCTCTAACCGCCGCTCACCGGCCTTGGCACTGGCAGCCAGTGCGCTCGGTCTGACCTTTGCTGCCCCCATGGCAGCCTGGGCCAATGAAGCTGCAGAACGGCTCACCGAACGTCTAGATCCGCTGGAAAACTACCACGCCACTTTCGAACAGCAGATTCTCGATGGAGGCGGTGATCGTTTGCAGAGCGCGCGTGGGGAAATGTGGCTGTCGCGTCCCGGCATGTTGCGCTGGGAAGTCGAGGCGCCCTATTCGCAAACCGTGGTTTCCGATGGTGAGGACGTTTATCTCTACGACCCCGACCTGGAGCAGGTGACGGTACAGGCGATGGATGACCGGGTCACCCACACGCCCGCGCTGCTGCTATCAGGCAGTGCCGACGAGCTGACCGAAAGCTACGATGTGTTCTACGAGCAGCAGGATGGCGACGATGTCTTTACCTTGATGCCTACGCTGGCAGATACGCTGTTTGAAGAGCTCAGCATGGTGTTCGACGGCGATACCCTCACCGAGCTGTGGATGATGGACAGCACCGGTCAGCGCACCGCCATTACCTTTAGCGACATTACTCGCAACGGTAATATCGACCGCGAACTGTTCGATTTCCAAATTCCGGAAGGCACGGACGTTATTCGCGAAGAGATGTAGAGAGCGAGTCCGTAGAGAAGGGCGGGCGTGTTCAGCCCCGCCTGTGATGTGACGATCGAGCGCTCTATGGCGCTCGATCTGCCTCCTGGTCGCGCTCTTCCCGCCACGCCATGATCTCTGCGAAGCGTTTCTCCTGTCCAAATGCGCTCGGCTCGTAGAAGCGTGCGTTGGGCACGTCTTCCGGCCAGCAGTCGTGGGCGCTGCCTGCTGGATAACCGTTCGGCTCGTTATGGGCGTAACGGTAGCCCTCACCATGACCCAGCTGCTCCATCAGTTTGGTGGGCGCATTACGCAAGTAGGTGGGCACCTCTACCTGCGGCTGCTGTTGCACGAACTGCTGGGCGCTCTTCCAGGCGCGGTCGATGCGGTTGCTTTTGGGAGCCACCGCTAAATGAATGGCCGCGTGAGCAATCGCCCGCTGGCCTTCATAATCACCTAGCCGTAAATAGGCATCCCAGGCAGCGATGACCAACGGCAGCGCACGCGGGTCGGCATTGCCGACGTCTTCGGAGGCAATGGCGGTCAAACGCCGCACGATGTCCAGCGGGTCACCACCGCCCTGAATGAAGCGTGCCATATAGAGAAGCGCAGCATCGGGGCGGGAGGAGCGAATCGATTTATGAATCGCCGATAGCAGGTCGTAATAGGCATCGCCCTGTTTATCGAACGCGCTGGATTGATGGCCCACTACATCTGCCAGCACCGCTTTGCGCAGCACGTCACGTCCATTCTGCCGTTCGGTGAAGTCGCAGGCGGTTTCAAGCAGCCCTAGGGCGCGCCGGGCATCCCCCGCGCTGGCGTGTGCCAATGCTGCCAATACGCCGGGCTCCACCTCGATGGCCCGTTTGCCCAGCCCGCGCTGCGTGTCGGCAAGCGCTTGCTCCATCACCTCGATCAGCTCTTGCGGTGTCAAGGATTTCAGCACGTAGACGCGCGCTCTGGAGAGCAGCGCCGAATTCACCTCGAACGAGGGGTTTTCGGTGGTGGCACCAATCAGCGTTAACAAGCCGGACTCTACGTGAGGCAGCAGCGCATCCTGCTGGCTCTTGTTCAAACGGTGAATCTCATCTAAAAAGAGAAGCGTGGGCGCGGTGCGCTGGCGTGCGCGCTCCACCACCGAACGAATCTCTTTGACGCCAGCCATTACCGCACTTAAGTGCTCGAGATGGGCGTCGGACGCCCGTGCCAACAGCTCTGCAAGGGTGGTCTTACCAACGCCGGGTGGGCCCCACAAAATCATCGAGCGCACTACCCCCGACTCGGCCATACGGCGCAGCGGCTTGTCTGGCCCAACGAGTGCCTGCTGGCCGATGTAGTCATCCAGGGTCAACGGGCGCATGCGATAGGCTAGCGGGGCCTCGTCACCGGGGGTTGCATCAAAAAGATCCATATAAACTTCCGTTGTAAATCGAGACGTTGAACGACCAACGCTTAACAAGTGTCTGTGGTAAATAGCGTAACGTCAGGCTACCTTTTGGCATAACCGTGAATAAGCGCCCGTCCTGTGTGGATCAATCTAGAGGCGCATGGCAAGGATTAACGCTAGTGTAGTAGAACCCAGCTCATGATCGCGTGCCTATTGCTTTTGTAGGGAGAGAGCAGCAGGCATGACACTTACGAAGGAGACGGCACGATGTTAAACCAACTGCGTCTAGATCATGCCAACATGGCGCGAATGCTCCATGTGCTGCAGCTAAAGCATAAAACCTTGGCCAGCGGTGAGCGGCCTGACTTCCAACTGATGCGCGAAGTCGTGGACTACATTCTGTCCTACATGGATGGTTTTGCAACGCCGCTGGAGCGGATCTGTGTCGAGCGGCTGCAGGTTCAGGCTCCGGAACACCTGCCTCTGATGGAGCAGATGGCCAGCGATTATCGTGAGCTCAAGCCCCGTTTGATGCGCCTTTCCCATGATATCGACATGATTCTCATGGATAACATTCTGCCGATGGATCGCTTTGCCGAAGATCTCAAGGCGTACCTGGACGCGCACCGCGGCTATCTTCGCCACGAGCGTGAAGGGCTTTTCCCGCTGATCGACAAACACTTCAGCGAAGAGGACATGGAAGAGCTTCGTCAGGCCCTGCCGGACGGTGCCGAAAAAGAGCTGGAGCGGCTTCAGCTTGCCTACCCTGAGCTATACGCCGAGCTGTGCGGGGCTGATGTGCCCGCGCTGTAAGTGCGATCCCATGTGAATCCTTCTGTGCCGAACGGGGCGTGTTAAACTAGCGCCCCGTTTTTATGGGCGGCTGACAGGTTACGCCAACGCGTGACGTGACTGGCCATGGGGCGTTGCGTAGCGCTGGGATTTAACAATGCGGATGGGCAGGTGAGGGGTGATGTCAGGGCCAATACTGATTTTTGATTCCGGCGTGGGCGGGCTGTCCGTTGCCCATGCGCTGCGCCAGCACTATCCCTCGGCTGCCCTTTGCTACGCCTGCGATAACGCTTGGCTTCCTTACGGGCTGCGTGACGACACGACGCTAGCCGAGCGCATCGTCACGGTATGCCAAGCGGCGGTAACAGCCTGCCAGGCTAGCGTGCTTGTCGTGGCGTGTAATACCGCCAGCACCCTCGCTTTGGAGGGGCTGCGCCAAGCGCTTTCGATTCCAGTGATTGGCACCGTACCGGCGATCAAACCGGCGGCGCAATTGAGTGCCACGCGGCATATCGGTTTACTGGCCACGACGGCCACGGTGAATCGCCCCTATACCCAAGGGTTGATCGATAGCTTCGCCAGCGATTGCCGCGTCACCAAAATAGCGGCAGATGCCCTGGTAACGGAAGCCGAAGCGTGGCTGGCGGGCGTGCCTCTCGACATGTCGCGTGTGCAGCAGGCGCTGACGCCCCTATGGCAAGCCACCAAGGCGCACCCCGCGCTGGATACCGTGGTGCTGGGCTGCACCCATTTTCCGCTACTGCAGCCGCAGTTGGTCACGCTGGCCCCGGTGCCGATTACCTGGGTCGATTCCGGCGATGCCATTGCCCGCCGGGTCGGGCAAGTTGCCACCACGCTGGTCAGCAGCGCCCACGATGGTCGCTGCTACACGACAGCGCCCGCTACCGCGTTGACCGATGGCTTCGCCCGCTACGGCTTTCAGCCACCACGGCTGCTGGCGCTGCCCGATGCCCGTGAGGCTGTCGACCAGTAAAGCGCCTTTTTAGACGTTCACCATGAGTAATGAGGAGCCACCTTGGCGATCCCGACTGTAGATCCAGCACGCTACGACGAGCAGCTGGCCGAAAAGCAAGCCTACGTGGCCAGCACCTTCGCCGCGTTCGATACACCTGAACTGGAGGTGTACCCCTCGCCGCCCAGCCACTATCGCCAGCGCTGCGAGTTCCGTATTTGGCATGAAGAGGATGACCTGTTCTATGCCATGTTCGAGGTCGACCCGGAGAACCCCAAGAACAAACGCGTCGTGCGCCTCGATCAGTTTCCAGTCGCCAGCGCCCAGATCAACGCGCTGATGCCCAAGCTACGTGAGGCATGCCTGGCCAGCGACGAACTGCGCCGCCGTCTGTTTCAGGTGGAATTTCTCACCACGCTGTCCGGCCAAGCGCTGGTGACATTGATTTATCACCGCCCGCTGGGGGAGGCCTGGGAGGCAGAAGCGCGTGCCCTGGAGAAAGCGCTGGATATCATGATCATTGGCCGCTCCCGCAAGCAGCGCCTGGTGCTGACCCAAGATCACGTGTGGGAACGGCTCACGGTGGATGGCCGCACGCTGCACTATCAGCAAGTCGAAAACAGTTTTACCCAGCCCAATGCGCACATTTGCCAAACCATGCTGAGCTGGGCCAAAGAGGTGACGCAAGGTCGCCAAGCAGAGGATCTGGTGGAGCTCTATTGCGGCAACGGCAACTTCACGATTGCTCTGGCCGACAATTTCCGCCGCGTGCTGGCGACTGAAATCTCGCGCACCTCGGTGGCTAGCGCCAACGTCAATCTCGAGACCAACGGCGTGACCAATGCCCACGTAGCTCGCATGTCGGCGGAAGAGTTTGCGCTGGCGTTGAAGGGCGAGAAGACCGGCCGCCGCGTGGCCGACATGGCCCTCGACGAGTACGACTTCACGACCGTGCTGGTCGATCCACCCCGAGCGGGGCTGGATGAGCAGAGCTGCCATCAAATCAGCGAATACGCGCAAATCGTCTATATTTCATGCAACCCGGTCACACTGGCCGAGAACTTAGCGCTGCTGACCAAGACCCACGACATCGAGCGATTCGCGCTATTTGACCAGTTTCCGTTTACCCACCACTGTGAATGTGGCGTGCTGCTCACTCGACGCGCGTCTTGAACAAACGCACATGAGCGGCGAGGAACTTGTCAATAGTGCTTATGATGCACAAGCGGCATACACCATGAATAACCTGTCAGATGGTTAGGGTGGCGATGATGGGTAGCGTAAGCTAACGGGTAGTGTGGCCTAAAGGCCTATTGTCCTTCGTTTTTTTGGCCTAAGTAGTGGCCCCAGGCAGTCGAGGTGATGGATGCATTACGTTGCGATCGAAGAGAGTCGGCGGGATCTTTTAAAGCAGCTACAAGAGCGCTTGGAAGCGCGACTGGAGCCAGCGCGGGCGGCCGACATCGAAGCCTTTGCGCGCCACTTTTATGCCACGGTGCCGGTAGAGGACTTGGTCGACCGTCGCTTGGACGATCTGTACGGTGCGACGCTGTCCATCTGGCAATTTCTCCAGCACCATGATCCGAAAAGCCCTAAAGTCCGCATCTTCAATCCGGATTTCGAAGAGCACGGCTGGCAGTCTACCCACACCTTCGTGGCGGTGCTGCATGAAGACATGCCGTTTTTGGTCGACTCCGTGCGCATCGAACTCAACCGTCGCGGCCTAACGGTACACGCCATTCAAAACGCCGTGTTCGCTGTGGCCCGTGATAGCCAGCATCAGCTGAAGGCGCTTACCTCTCCCAAAGATGAGAATGCACCGGACGCCCGTGAATCGCTGATCGTCATCGAAGTTGATCGCCACACCGATGCCGAGTCTCTGGCAAAAATCGAGCGTAACCTGCAAGAAGTCCTACGGGACGTGCGTACCGCCGTGGGTGATTTCGATGCCATGTGCGGTCAAATCACCTCCGCCATTCAAGAGCTGGAAAAAAACTGCCCGCCGCAGATCGACCCGGACGACCATGAAGAGGCCATCGCTTTCCTGGAGTGGTTGCTGAAAGATAACTTCACCTTCCTGGGCTACGATGAGTACCTGCTGGAAGGCAACGAGCTGCAGCGTGATCCCAACAGCGTGCTGGGTGTGTTCCGGTTGGACCAGCCGCGCTACCGTGAGCGTATCCGCACCGAAGAGGGCATCGATGAGCACGATGACTATGTGCTTGTGCCGCAGCTGCTCTCGTTCGCCAAAAGTGCCCACCACTCCCGCGTGCATCGGCCAACGTACCCTGACTACATCACCGTCGACCGCTACGACGATGACGGCAACGTGATCGGTGAGCGTCGCTTCTTTGGCTTGTTCACCGCCACGGTGTACAACGAGTCGCCGCGCAATATTCCGCTGCTACGCCGCAAACTCAAGGCCGTGATGGATATTGCTGGCTTCAACCCCCAGGGCCACAACGGCAAACAGCTCTTGCAGGTGCTGGAAGTTTACCCACGAGACGATCTGTTCCAGATCAGCACCGAATCCCTGGCCAGCACGGCGCTGGGTATTCTCAACATTCGCGAGCGCCGTCAGGTGCGGCTATTCATCCGCGCCGATGTCAGCGGTAAGTTCTACTCCTGCTTGGTGTTCGTGCCGCGCGACGTCTTCTCTACCGATCTGCGCCAGCGCATTCAGGGCATGCTGTGTGATGAGTTGGATGCCCACTTTGGCGACTTCAATACTTACTTGTCTGAGTCGGTGCTGGCGCGTATCCAGCTCATTCTACGTTTTAACGGCGACGCCCCCAGCCAGTACGACCTGAAGCGTTTGGAGAGCAAAGTCGCCCGCTTGGCGCGCAGCTGGCGCGATGACCTGCAGGCGGCGATGATCGAAGGCTTCGGTGAAGAGCGTGCGAACCACCTAATCGATCAGTTCCACGATGCGTTCTCCGCCAGCTATCGGGAAGACTTCAACGCTCGCACGGCCGTGTTCGATGTCCAGCACCTGCTGAATCTGGATAACGGCGACGATCTCTCGCTCTCGCTTTATCGCCCGCTGGAAGAGCAGGCGGGCGGCATGAACCTGAAGTTGTTCCACCGCGAATCGCAAATTCCGCTCTCTGACGTGCTGCCAATGATGGAAAATCTGGGGCTGCGCGTGATTGGCGAGCGCCCCTACGATATCAATGCCCCACAGCAGCGCTACTGGATTCACGATTTCGAGCTGGAGCACAGCCGTGAAGGCGTCAATCTCAGCGAAATGCGCGATACCTTCAGCGAAGCGTTCAAGCGTATTTGGGCAGGCGAGGCCGATAACGACGCCTTCAACCGCCTGATCATCGGCGCTGGGCTGGACTGGCGCGAAGTGGCCATGCTGCGCGGCTACGCCCGTTACTTGAAGCAGATTCGCTTCGGTATGTCGCAAGACTACATTGCCGCAACGCTGGCCAACTATCCGGCCATTACCCAGACCCTGGTAGAGCTGTTCCGCTTGCGTTTCGACCCGGCCCTGCAGCCCAGCAGTGTCGATGACTGCCTTGCGCGACTCAACGAGCACCTGGAAGGCGTTGCCAGTCTCAACGACGACCAGCTGCTGCGCCGCTTCATGGAGCTGATTCAAGCGACGCTGCGCACCAACTACTACCAGACCACCGATGACGGCCGCTACAAGGATTACATTGCCTACAAGCTAGAGCCATCGAAAGTCACCGGGATGCCCAAGCCGCGTCCGGCGTTCGAGATCTTCGTCTGCTCACCGCGGGTCGAAGGCGTTCACCTGCGCGGTGGTAAAGTGGCGCGGGGTGGTCTGCGCTGGTCGGATCGCCTCGAAGATTTCCGAACCGAAGTGCTAGGCCTCGTGAAAGCGCAGCAGGTGAAAAACGCAGTCATCGTGCCCGTCGGCGCGAAGGGCGGTTTCGTATGCAAGCGCATGCCGGAAAACGCCGATCGCGAAACCCAGCAGAAAGAGGGGATCGCCTGCTACCAAATCTTCATTCGCGCGCTGTTAGACGTCACCGACAACCTCGTAGGTGGCGAGGTAGTGCCGCCGCAAAACGTCGTGCGTCACGATGATGACGATACCTACTTGGTGGTTGCTGCCGATAAAGGCACCGCGACCTTCTCCGATATCGCCAACGCGATTTCGGTGGAGTACGGTCACTGGCTAGGCGACGCCTTTGCCTCAGGCGGCGCAAACGGCTACGACCACAAGAAGATGGCAATCACGGCTCGTGGGGCGTGGGAGTCCGTG
The DNA here is from genome assembly GCF_024124605.1 of Halomonas sp. CnH100-B. NCBI lineage: Bacteria > Pseudomonadati > Pseudomonadota > Gammaproteobacteria > Oceanospirillales > Halomonadaceae > Halomonas > Halomonas sp. CnH100-B. The sequence goes on from NZ_JAMXRX010000002.1 coordinate 432,011, forward strand.
AAGCGCCACTTCAAGAACCTGGGCGTGAATACCCAAGAAGATCTGTTTACCGTGGTGGGTATCGGAGACATGGCGGGGGACGTGTTCGGTAACGGCATGCTGCTCTCCGACAAGATCCAACTGGTGGGCGCCTTCAACCATCTGCACATCTTCGTCGACCCGAACCCGGATGCCGCAGCGGCCTTTGCCGAGCGTAAGCGCCTGTTCGATCTGCCGCGCTCCAGCTGGGAAGATTACAGCAGCGAACTGATCTCCCAAGGGGGCGGCGTATTCAGCCGCAGCGCCAAGTCGATCACCATCACGCCGGAAATGCAGCAAGCGTTTGGGATCGAAGACGCTCGCCTGTCGCCCAACGACCTGATTCGCGCCATGCTCAAAGCGAAGGTCGATCTGATTTGGAACGGCGGCATCGGTACTTACGTGAAGAGTTCTGAAGAGACCGATGCAGACGTGGGCGACAAAGCCAACGATGCGCTGCGTATCAACGGTAAAGAATTGAACTGCCGCGTGGTCGGCGAGGGCGGTAACCTGGGTCTGACCCAGCGTGGCCGGATGGAAGCCGCCGCCAACGGGGTACGCGTCTACACCGACTTTATCGACAACGCGGGCGGCGTGAACTGCTCGGATCACGAGGTCAACATCAAAATCTTGATCGATGAAGTGGTCAAGCGTGGCGATATGACCGACAAGCAGCGTAACCAGCTGCTGGCCGACATGACCGAAGAAGTCGCCGACCTGGTGATTCTGGATAACTACCGCCAGACCCAGGCGCTGGATCTGTCGGAAATTCTCTCCCATCAGGGTATGGGGCCTTACCGTCGCTTTATCAGCGAGCTGGAGTCAGCTGGCCAAATTGATCGCGAGCTTGAGTTCCTGCCTGCCGATGATGTCCTGAAAGAGCGTGCCAGCAACAACCAGGGCATGCGCCTGCCGGAGCTGTCGGTACTGATCTCCTACGCCAAGAGCACTCTGAAGGGCGACTTGATCAACTCCGACGTGCCGGACGATCTCTATATTCACCGTCATCTGGAGCGCCTGTTCCCCGCCGTGCTCACCGAGCGCTATCAAACCGAGATGTACGACCACCGCCTGAAGCGTGAAATCGTCGCCACGCAGGTGGCCAACGATCTCGTCGATCACATGGGCATCGTCTTCGTACGCCGCTTGATGGACTCGACGGGCGCTGGCCGCGCCGATATCGCCCGCGCATACGTGGTGGCTCGCGACGCCTTCAACCTGCCGTCACTGTGGGCGCAGATCGAAGCGTTGGATAACCAAGTGCCGAGCCGTGTGCAGTACTCCATGATGCTGGACCTGATGCGCATGATCCGCCGCGCTACGCGCTGGTTCCTGCGTCAGCATCTGGGGCTCTCGACCCAGGACACCATCGAGTACTTCGGTCCGCGCTTGGCGCAGTTGCAGGAGGGCATCGGCGAGCTGCTCAGCGGCGAAGAGCAGGCCGTATGGCGTCAGCGCTGCGACGAGCTGCAAGCAGCCGGCGTGCCGGAAGCACTGGCCGCTACGGTGGCCGCCGCGCCCAGCCTCTACGCTGGTCTGGGCATCATTCAGGCCGCACGGATCACCAACGAGAAACCCCAGCGGGTGGCCGAGGTGTTCTACGAAATCGGCAGCCGCCTAGAGCTACCTTGGATGATCCAACAGGTCACGCATCTGGAAGTTCGCGACGCCTGGCAGGCCCAGGCGCGGGAAACCTTCCGCGACGACATTGACCGCCAGCAGCTGGCGCTGACCACCAGCGTCCTGAAGTTGGAGGCGGGCAGCCGCGATACCCAGGAGCGAGTAGCACAGTGGCTAGAGCAGCATGCCGAGCTACACCGTCGCTGGTGCCGCTTGATCGACGAAGTGCGCGGTGGCAGTGAAGGTGGATTCGCGCTGTTTGCCGTGGCCGTGCGTGAGTTGGTCGACCTCGCCGAGAGCGATAGCGAAGCGTAAGCCGCAACGCGTACTCAGCGACTCGCTGTACGCTCGTGGAAAAGCCGCGCCTTGGGAGACCAAGGCGCGGCTTTTTTCATCCTGCGAAGCCCGGGCGATGTGCGCTATACTGCGCCCGCCCGCATGTCGCCCACCGCTTAGGAGAGTCTTGCCGATGTACCCAATTGCCCGCTCGCTGCTGTTTCGCCTGGACCCCGAAACCACCCATGGCATGGCGCTGAACGCGCTCGACGCGTTGCACAAAGTGGGCGGTATTCAGCGGCTGTATGGTGAGCCGGTGAGTGACCCTATCGAACTCATGGGGTTACGTTTTCCTAATCGGGTCGGGCTGGCCGCCGGGCTGGATAAGAACGCCGACCATCTCGATGCGCTGGGCGAGCTGGGGTTTGGTTTTGTGGAAGTGGGCACCGTGACGCCCAAAGCCCAACCGGGTAACCCGAAACCACGCCTGTTTCGGCTGGCTGGGCATGAGGCGATCATCAACCGCTTCGGGTTCAACAACAAAGGGGTGGCGCATCTCGTTGCCCAGGTCAAAAAGCGCCACTACAACGGTATTGTCGGTATCAACATCGGTAAGAATCTGACGACATCGGTAGAGCATGCCTTGGATGATTACCTGATGTGCCTCGACGCCGTACATGGCGCGGCGGACTACATTGCGGTGAATATCTCGTCACCCAATACGCCGGGGCTACGCACGCTGCAGTTTGGCGAACAGTTAGACGCGCTGCTGGGGCCGATTCGTGAGAAAAGCCGAGAGCTGAACGACCAAGCAGGCCGAAACGTGCCGCTGCTGGTAAAAATCGCACCGGACATGAGCGAAGAGGAAGTCGCGCTGGTGGCTGGCAGCATTGCGCGCAACGAGCTGGACGGCGTGATTGCGACCAATACCACCGTCTCTCGGGACGCCGTGCAGGACGACCCTCAAGCCCAAGAGGCTGGCGGACTTTCGGGTAAGCCGGTGTTCGAGGCATCCAATACGGTCATCCGTCTGCTGCGTTCGCATCTCCCTAAGCTGCCGATCATTGGCGTAGGCGGTATCGATAGCGGCGAGGCGGCCAGGGCGAAAATAGCCGCGGGAGCGGATGTCGTACAACTCTACTCAGGGCTGATCTACCAAGGGCCCGGTCTGGTGAGGCAGTGTGTCGAGGCGCTAAAGCAGCAGGGCTAACACCGCAGTGTTGAGAGGAGACGTGGCGTTGAGACGATAAAAAGCCCGCTTGGTAGCGGGCTCCGTCTCCAATGTTTGGGTAAAAGGTAAATAAACTAGGTCATGACCATGGGGTTTTTGTGAATGCCGGAAACGCCGATCATTCCATCCCACTGGTCGCCGCGACCTTCACGCCAACCGCTCATCCAATACTCGCGTAAATTGACATCTTGACTGGGACAATCATCACGGGAGCGACCCGTAATGCCCGCTTTGTAGCCGTGAACATAAGCCCGTTGGAAGCGATCACGTTTTTGTCGTTTCATTGGCTAACCTCTTTGCATGAAAGCCTTTGATAAGAAGCAGTGCGTAAGGCAACGTAGTAACAGCAGGCCCGCAGGCGCGCTTTACCAGGATTGCCAACTCCACTTCGAGAGGTGACTTCAAGTTCAAGAGCGAGCTGCTGCCTCAGCGCTAATGCCTAGCACTCACGTGCTGAACGGGCGAAGCGGCAAGCTCAGACAAGCCATGGGTCGTTATCGGCGTTTTGAAACAGACACGATAGAGACCCTGACAAGCAACGCATGCGTTTTTAGTAGCTACCCTCTTATTGTTAGACCATGATGGGGTCACTTGTCGACCATCAAATTGTCATAAGACATACATTCATTTGCCATATATAGGAATATCGCGCGGTTACGCGCGGCGATCATCATGACCGAGCTGAGCCAAACTGCCCCTCTTAATCTCCTGGCGACCTGCCCCAAAGGCATCGAAGGCCTGCTGGCGGATGAACTGTCGGCCCTGGGCGCCGAACCGGGTAAAATCACTGTGGCGGGGGTCTATTTTTCTGCTGATCAAGCCACTGCCTACCGGGTTTGTTTATGGTCCCGCCTAGCGAACCGCGTGATTCTGCTATTGGCGCGTGAAGCGATGATAGAGACCGCCGAGCAGGTGCGCGACGTGGTTGCGCGCATCGCCTGGAGCCAGCATCTTGCCCCCGGCAAGACCCTGGCCGTGGATTTTCATGGCCGCAGCGACCATATTCGCCACACGCGCTTCGGCGCACAAACGGTGAAAGATGGCGTAGTGGATGCGCTGCAGCTGGCCGGTCAAGAACGGCCCAATGTCGATACCAAAACCCCCGACCTGCGTATTTACGCCCACCTGCACCGGGCTAATCTGAGCCTGGGGATTGATCTCTCTGGCGAGAGCCTGCACCGCCGTGGCTACCGCCGCGATGTGGGCCACGCGCCGCTTAAAGAGAACCTGGCAGCGGCGCTGCTGGTGCGGGCCGGCTGGCCGGAGCGGGCCAAAGCGGGCGAGCCATTGATCGATCCGCTATGTGGGGCAGGAACGCTGCTGATCGAAGCGGCGCTGATGGCGGCTGACCAAGCCCCTAACCTGAACCGCGAGCGGTTTGGCTTTCACGGCTGGGCAGGCCATCAAGACGCTGTGTGGAGTGAGTTAAAACGCGAAGCCGAAGCACGCGCCTCCATTGGCCGAAAACGCTGCAAAACGGAACTGTTGGGCTTCGATCAAAGCCCGGCAGCACTGACTGCCGCCAAGTCTAATGCCATGCGGGCTGGCATTCCGGCGTTAATTACGCTCCACGGACAGAGCCTGGCTCAACTGAGCCGACCAGACACCCTGACCGCCGAGCAGGGGCTAATGATCACCAACCCGCCCTACGGCGAGCGCTTGGGCGAGCTGCCGGAACTGGTGCGGCTCTATGCCCAACTAGGTGAAAAAGCCAAAGCGCTGTTCCCAGGCTGGACGCTGGCGCTGTTTACCGGCAACCCGGACCTAGGCCACCGCTTAGGCCTGCGTGCCCACAAACAGTACGCACTGAAAAACGGCGCGCTGGATACCAAACTGCTTTTAATGGAGATTGGCAGCTCCCGCCCTGCGCCTGAGAAGAGCGGTGAGCCGACAGACGCGGGCGTAGCGCCTCAGGCAAGCCGTACGGTAAAACCGGCGGTGTCGGAAAATGCGCAGATGTTTGCCAATCGTCTGGCGAAAAACCAGAAACGGCTGAAAAAGTGGCTAAAGCAGAGCGGTGAGACCTGCTACCGCATTTACGATGCCGATATGCCGGAGTACGCGCTGGCGGTGGATCGTTACGGCGACCGCGTACATGTGCAGGAGTACGCGGCACCCAGCTCTATTAATCCGGCGCAGGCGCAAAAACGGCTGTTCGATGCCCTGGACGTGCTGCCTGAGGCGCTGGGTGTCGACCCCAGTAAGATTTACGTCAAGCGCCGCGAGCGGCAAACCGGTGCGGCCCAGTACCAAAAGCGCGATGCCAGCGGCGAGCGTTTTGAAGTGCAGGAGGGTAGCGCACGACTATGGGTCAACCTGCGCGATTACTTGGATACTGGCCTGTTTCTAGATCACCGTCCGGTACGTCGGATGCTCGGCGAGATGGCCAGCGGCAAGCGCTTTCTCAACCTGTTCTGCTACACCGCGACGGCCACTGTGCAAGCCGCGCTGGGCGGGGCCAGCGACAGCGTTAGCGTGGATATGTCCAACACCTACCTGGAGTGGGCGCGGGACAACTTTGCGCTCAACAAGCTCGACCCTAGGCTGCACCGTGTGGTGCGGGATGACTGCTTCCGCTGGCTGGAAACCGCCAATGCGCAGTTTGATCTGATCTTTATGGACCCGCCGACCTTCTCGAACTCGAAGAAGATGCGCGACACGCTGGATGTTCAGCGCGACCATCCGCGTTTGGTGGAACTGGTCATGGCACGCCTGGCCCCCGGCGGTACGCTGGTGTTCTCCAACAACCAGCGGCGCTTTAAGCTGGATGAAGCGCTAAGCGAGCGCTATGCAGTAGAGGAGATCACCACGCGCACCTTCGACCCGGATTTCCAGCGGCGCACCAACCTGCACCACGTTTTTTTGCTGCGCCACTCTTCATGAGCCACTCCTCCTGAGCCGATAAAGAGCAAGGGCGATGATTGAACTATCGATTTATACCACGCTGGGGTGCCATTTGTGCGCCCAGCTAGAGGCGCTGGTGGCCACACTGGCTAATCAAGAGGTGAGGTTGCACCACATCGAGATCAGCGACGACGACGCGCTGGTGGAGCAATACGGCACGCGAATCCCGGTACTGGTGGATGCCAACGGGGTTGAGCTAGATCGCGGCTTCGATGTGGCGCGTTTGAGCCACTGGTTGAACGAGCGGGGCTGGTTGGATGAGGCGGCACTTGCCGCGCTCACAACGCCGCCAGAACACGCGCCCCCTGTGGGGGCGCATCAGCGCAACGGGCGGCGCTTCTTAGGCTAATGAAGCGGGGAGAGTCAGTCTAAAAGAGTGATGCGTCAGAGCGCGTCTAATAGCGACAGCTGGCGCATCGCTTCTTGGCCTTCCGGTGTATGGTCGTCGGCTTCCAGCACTTTGCGAAACCCGCGTGAGGATTGAATCGTCGTTTCATCCTCTAGCCACATCTCTGCTTGCTCCAGAGTGTCCGCCAACTGGTGTTTCAACCCGCCAAACTGGGTGCCGATTTGCCCCCAGGCGCGGCTGAAAATCCAGTCGCCGAACATATCCTGGTGAATATGCACCAACACATAGTCATGGTCGGTTTCCCAGCGTACGATCACACCCATCTCCTTAACCACTGCTTGATCACGCCTGCACAGCAAGCCATTGCGGGCGTATTGTAAAGCCCGGATACCAAAACGCCTATGAAACTTGTTATCGACGCTAATATCCCCGCTGCCGACGCCTGTTTTGGAGGCCTAGGGTTGCTGCACCGCCTGCCGGGCCGTGAGATCCGAGCGGCAGACGTGAAAAACGCCGATGCGCTGATCGTCCGCTCCATCACGCAGGTGAATCGCGCACTGCTGGCGAACAGCGCGGTGCGTTTTGTGGGCACCTGCACCATTGGCACCGACCACATTGATCTCGATTATCTCAAAGAACGCGATATTGGCTTTGCCAGCGCCCCGGGATGCAATGCGGAGGCGGTGGTCGATTATGTACTCAGCAGCCTGCTGACGGTGAGCGAGCGAGAAGGCTGGCCGCTGTTGGAGCGAACCGTGGGTATCGTTGGGGCAGGCAACGTGGGTAGCCGCTTGCAGCGCCGCTTACAGGCGCTCGGCGTGGCGGTAAGGGTGTGTGATCCGCCTAGAGCGGAGCGAGAGGGCGCACGTGGTTTTGTATCCCTCGATACGCTGATTGATGAGTGCGACGTGATTTGTCTGCACACCCCGCTGGTGAAGGCTGGCCCTCACGCCACCTATCAACTGTTGAATGCTCAGCGTATCGACGAGCTGACCCCAGGTACGCTGCTGTTGAACGCCGGGCGTGGCGACTGCATCGATGGCTTAGCGCTGCGCAGCCGTTTGGCGGGGAAGGGCGATATCACCGCCGTGTTGGACGTTTGGGAAGACGAGCCGGGCATCGATGCAGGGCTGCGTGATCTGGTTGCGCTGGCAACGCCGCATATTGCCGGGCACAGCCTGGACGGCAAGCTACGCGGCACCTGGATGATTCAGCAAGCGTTGGCAGCGCAGTTGGGCCAGTCAGGCAGCATGCCGTTTAGCGAACTCTGCCCGCCGCCAGCGCTGGCCACCCTCACGCTGCAGAGCGCACTGCCGGTGGAAGAGGCGCTTCGGCTCTGCGCGCGGGCCGTGTATGACGTGCGCCGCGACCACGATGCGTTGCAGCGTCAGGTGATGCATCAGGGAGTTGCCAAGGGCTTCGATAGCTGCCGCGCCAACTACCCGCTGCGCCGCGAGTTCGCCACGCTGACCGTTTACCTGGAGAACGACGCGGTGTCATTGCAGCCATCGCTGCAGGCAGCCGGTTTTCAGGTGCGCTGCGACCAACCCACCTGATAGGTTTGCCTAAACGCACAAGGCCCGCATTGGCGGGCCTTGGCGTATCTTATCGAGCTTTCACAGCTTACTGACGGTACGCGGCTTCTTTCAGGGCGCGAATGCGGTCATCCAGCGGCGGGTGACTGGCGAACAGCTGCTCGACCAGCGAGCGGGTCTGGCCTTTGGTGATGGCCATCGCGCGCAGGGTGTCCGGCATTTGATCGGGCATCTCGGTTTCGGCTTTCAGGCGTGCCAGGGCGTTGACCATCGCACCAGTGCCAGCCAAGCGGGCACCCGCTTCGTCGGCACGGTACTCGCGGTAGCGGGAGAACCAGGCCACGATGGCCGACGCAACGATACCAAAGACGATCTCAGCGACCATCACCACTGCAAAGTAGCCCATAAAGCCTAGGCCACCTTCGCCGTCGCTGCGGCTTTTCAGGAAGCTATCGACCAAGTGAGCGACAACGCGGGCAAAGAACATGACGAAGGTGTTCACCACGCCCTGGATCAGCGCTAGCGTCACCATGTCGCCGTTAGCCACGTGGCCAATTTCGTGCGCCAGCACCGCGCGGACTTCTTCAGGACGCATGCGGTTGAGCAAGCCTGCCGATACCGCTACCAGGGCATCGTTTTTATTCCAGCCGGTGGCAAAGGCGTTGGACTGCTGGGCGGGGAAGATACCCACTTCCGGGGTTTTAATGCCCGCTTCACGAGAGAGCTCGGCCACGGTATCCACCAGCCACTGTTCGGTGGAGTTCGACGGGTTTTCGATAATCACGGTACCCGTCGAGCGCTTTGCCATCCATTTGGAGATGAACAGCGATACCAGCGAGCCCGCCATACCGAACACAAAGCAGAAGATCAGTAGGCTGGTAAAGTTAATGCCCTGGCTACTGAGATAGCTCTCAACACCCAACAGTCGCAGCGTGATGCTGGCAACCAGCAGCACGGCAATGTTGGTGGCTAGAAACAGCACGATTCGCATCATGGGTTAGGGTCTCCCTCAAGGTCATAACAAGTGTCAATGGACTGATGGCTTAGATACGTGCTTTGCATGACAGTTTCAAGTCGCTGTTTTTTCTGTCGATCGTTACTGTCGATAGCGAGACAGGAAATTGGCAAAGCGGTCGAGCGCGTCACCCAGCTGGTCGGCCCAGGGCAGCGTGACGATACGCACGTGGTCGGGGTCTGGCCAGTTGAAAGCAGTGCCCTGCACCAGCAGAATTTTCTCCTGCAAGAGTAAGTCCAGCACCAACTGCTGGTCGTCTTTGATATTGAACACCTTGGGATCCAAGCGCGGGAACGCGTAGAGCGCGCCTTTGGGCGTTACGCAGGAGACCCCAGGAATCGCGTTGAGCTTCTCAACGGTAATGTCGCGCTGTGCCAGCAAACGCCCGCCCGGCAGAATCAAATCGTTGATCGACTGATAACCGCCTAGCGCCGTTTGAATGGCGTGCTGGGCAGGAACGTTGGCGCATAGCCGCATTGAGGCCAGCATGGTCAGGCCCTGAATAAAGTCCTTCGCCCGCTGTTTTGCTAGCGTGCCGGAGATGGTCATCCAGCCAGAGCGAAAGCCCGCGCAGCGGTAGCTTTTCGATAGCCCGTTCATGGTGATCACCAGCTGGTCATCGTCGGCCAGCGCGCCGGTAGCAGTGTGCTCGACGCCGTCATAGAGAATCTTGTCGTAGATCTCATCGGAGAACACCACCAGATTGTGCTCTTGGGCGATATCCAGCACTTCCCGCACCACTTCCGGTGGGTAGACCGCACCAGTGGGGTTATTGGGGTTAATGATCACAATGGCGCGGGTACGGCTGGTGACTTTGGCACGAATATCGGCCATATCCGGTGCCCAGTCGGCTTGCTCGTCGCAGAGATAATGCACGCCGTGGCCGCCGGAAAGGTGGGCGGCTGCTGTCCAGAGCGGGTAATCCGGCGCGGGGATCAGCACTTCGTCGCCATCGTTCAACAGCGCCTGCATGGCCATGACGATCAGCTCGGAAACGCCGTTACCAATATAGATATCTTCGATACCCACCCCAGGAATCTGCTTACGCTGGCACTCCTGCATGATCGCCTTGCGGGCAGAGTAAAGGCCTTTGGAATCACAGTAGCCCTGGGCAGTGGGCAGATTGCGCATCACATCCTGCAGAATCTCTTCCGGCGCTTCGAAGCCAAACGGTGCCGGGTTGCCAATGTTGAGCTTCAAGATTCGCTGGCCTTCTTCTTCGAGGCGCTTGGCGTGGTCGAGGACCGGGCCGCGAATGTCGTAGCAAACGTTGTGCAGTTTATGTGATTTTTTCAGCGTGTGTGAGTCTCTAGGCTGCGGGGTGTCCATGGGGTGCGTTATCCAAAAGTGTCCAGTGCCGAGGAAGTATCTGTTGTGCGGTTCATTATGCGTCGGATGGTGCCGGGCTGTCTTGGTCGTTTTGCTCGGGCGGCGGCGGAATATCCGCCGGGGTTTCCAGCGTGACCCGGCCAAGCTTACCGTCGCGCAATTCATGCAGCAGCACTTCGGCGCCACGGTGCAGGTCCACTTCTCCGCCAGGGCGCAGGCCGCCGCGTTTTCCGGCGATCTCTTTGAGAATGGCGTGGCCGTCAAACCCGGCAATAGCAAGGAAATCAGGCTTCTTAGGGCCGTCGGCGTCGACTTCCTCCACCACGGGGGCTTCGTAGGTGGGCAGTTCTTTCAGCTTGTAGCGGGCGGTGAGCTCGGCAGGGTAGCGTTTGGCGAGCTCCGCGCTGGCCACGATAGCCACATCGGTATACTCAATGGCGGTATCACGAATCGCGCCGCTGGCCGCCAAGCGGTAGGCGCTGGCCTGGTCTTCGATTTTGGGCCAGAGCACCCCAGGGGTGTCGATCAGCGCTACTCGGCCATCAATACGCACTTTTTGCTGGCGCTTGGTCACCGCAGGCTCGTTGCCGGTTTTGGCAATTTTGCGCCCGGCTAGGCCGTTAATCAGCGTCGATTTCCCTACGTTGGGAATGCCCATCACCATCACGCGCACGTCGCGGTCGGCGCGCACTGCACCGGCCAGCTCGTGGCAGAGCTTGGGAATTTTTTTTAGCTCGCGGGTGTTGGTGGTGGTAATCGCCAGGGCGCGGGTGTCTTCCTGAGCATCGAAAAAGGCGACCCACTCGTCGGTACGGGTGGGGTCTGCCAAATCCGCGCGAGAAAGAATTTTCAGCACCGGCTTATGGCGGGTCAGCTCGGCCAGCATGGGGTTGGCGCTGGAGTAGGGCAGGCGCGCATCGAGCACCTCGATCACCACATCAATTTCCGGCAGCGCGTCCTTGATCTGGCGGCGGGCCTTGTTCATATGTCCGGGGAACCAGCCGAGCATGGGTTTCTCCTACAAGCACAAAAAAGCGGGCGCCCATTCTAGCAGATGGTGCCCGCCTTGCCGTGCTTCCTTTCAGGGGTTACTCGTCGGGGTGGAACTCCAACGAGACGGAGTTGATGCAGTAGCGCAAGCCGGTGGTGTCTGGCGGCCCGTCCGGGAAGACGTGGCCCAGGTGGGCATCGCAGTGAGAGCAGACCACTTCGGTGCGAATCATGCCGTGGGAGGTGTCGCGGTGCTCCTCGACGCAGCGCGTTCCTAGCGGCCGGTCAAAGCTTGGCCAGCCGCAGCCCGCGTCGAATTTGTGCTCGTTTTCAAATAGCGGTGCATGGCAGCAAACACAGTGATAGATACCTTGGGCATCGCTCACTTGGTAGTCACCGGTAAATGGCCGTTCGGTGCCTTTCTCCCGGGCGACCCGGTACTGCTCTGGGGTGAGCTGCTTGCGCCATTCGTCGGGGGATTTTTCTATTTTCGCCATGGGGTCTCCTCTCCCTCTGGTTGCCGTTCATCAGAGGCTATCTAGGTCGGCTAGCCTATCATCGTTAGGCCGCGCTGTGGCTAATGACAATAGGCCGACCATCCTAGTTCAGCATGTGCGAAACTCGCCAAATTCGCCAGTGGGCTTTATACGCTAGCGGCACCGCCGTTGCTGCGTGGGTCGTGAGCGCTCTCGATCAGCCCGTCTGGGTGGCGCACGATGCCGCCCGCGTGGCCCATGGTGTCGCTGAAGGCGTCGGGCAAAACCTCGACATCGTGGCCCGCCGTGGCCAGCGCCGCGACCAGCTCATCATCGAAGCGTTTTTCCAGCTTGAGATTGGTACTCGTTTCGCCCCAGGTGCGGCCTAGCAACCAACGCGGGGCGGTGATGGCCTGTTGCAGCGGAATGCCGTGCAGCGCGTAGCGGGAGAACACCGCCGCCTGGGTTTGCGGTTGGCCTTCGCCGCCCATGGTGCCGTACACCATGGTGCGGCCGTCGTTGAACAGTGCCAGTGCCGGGTTGAGCGTATGAAAGGGTTTGCGTCCCGGGGCTAAGCCGCGTAAATCATCTGGGTCGAGCGAAAAACTAATGCCACGGTTTTGCCATAGCACGCCGCTTTCAGGCAGTACCACGCCGCTACCAAACTCCCAGTAGATGCTTTGAATAAAGCTCACCGAGCGGCCTTCGCTGTCGACGGTGCCCATCCAAATAGTGTCGCCGGGCGCGGGCTCGTAAGGCCAAGGCAGTGCTTGGGCGGCATCAATTTCGGCGACTTCTGCGCTAAGGCGTTCGTCGCTGAGCAGCGCCTGCAGCGGCGTGGGCACTCGGTGTGGGTCGGTGACATAGCGGTCGCGCAGCATGAAGGCGCGTTTGGTAGCTTCAATCAGCCCATGCAGGTGGGCAAAGCCGTTGGGCTCGGCGGCTTTGATACGCTCGTAAATGCCCAAAATCATCAGCGACGCCATGCCTTGCGTCGGTGCGGGCAGGTTATACAGCGTAGCGTCATTGAGTTGTACGTGCAGCGGTGTGACTTGCTGAGCGCGGTAGGCGTGAAAATCGGCTAAGCGCAGCGGGCTGCCTAGCGCCTCTAAATCCTTCGCCATGCTGGCGGCAAGCTCGCCACGGTAGAAATCATCCAGCCCGGCACTGGCCAAGCGCTTTAACGTATTAGCCAAGCGCGGCTGGCGCAGGCGCTCGCCTTCACGGGGAACTTGGCCGTTAAGCAGCAGGGCATCGCTAAAGCCGGGGCTTTGGCTCAGGCGTTCCAGGTGTTTGGCGGTAAGCGTTTCCTGGCTCTGTGAGACGGCCACGCCCTCATCGGCATGGCGAATGGCATCGGCCAGCAGCGTGGGCAGCGGCAGCGCGTTACCCCAGCCCGCCGCTACGTTGAGCGCTTCCTGCCAACCGCTAATGGTGCCCGCCATGGTCAGCGCGGCTTTTGGCCCACGTTCCGGGATCTGCGACTCGCCTGCGTAAAAATCACGGTTGGCGAGTTGGGCGGCAGGGCCACAAGCGTCGATGGCCACCGGCGCTTTGCCCGGCTCGTGAATCAGCCAAAAGCCATCGCCCCCCAAGGCATTCATGTGCGGGTAGACCACGGCGATGGCCGCCGCCGCGGCAACCATGGCTTCGACGGCATTGCCGCCTTGCTTTAATACATCGCGACCGGCGCTCGCGGCAAGGTGGTGCGGCGCGACACAGCTGCCGCCGTAACTACGTTGGGTATGGAGCATTGAAAAGTCCTTTGTTATTGGTTGTGGTTACCAGCCAATGGCGTTTGGTAGCCACGTGGCAATGCTTGGAAAGATAAACACCAGCGCCACGGCTAAAAACTGTAGCCCGATAAACGGCAGCGCCCCTTTATAGATATCCAGGGTGGAGACTTCTTTAGGCGCCACGCCTTTCAAGAAAAACAGCGACCAGCCAAACGGTGGGGTTAGAAACGACGTTTGTAGCACCAGTCCCACCAAAATGCCTAGCCACACCATATCCACGCCCATCTGTACGAAGAAGGGTAAAAAGAGCGGCAGGGCGATATAGCTAATCTCAATCCACTCCAGGAAAAAGCCAAGTACAAACATCAGCAGCAGCATGAACAGCAGGGCGCTGACTTCTCCACCGGGCACCCACTCAAACATCCGTGCGACCAAGTGCTCGCCGCCCAAGCCCCGGAACGCGAGGCCGAACACCTGAGCGCTGATCAAAATAAAGAACACCATGGCGGAGATCACCAAGGTGGCTTTGGCCACGTCGCTCAACAGCGATACGGTTAAGCGTCCAGAGCAGGCAACAAACACCAGCGCCCCCAGCGCGCCCATCGCGGCGGCTTCGGTTGGGGCGGCAATACCGCCAATGATGGAGCCCAAGACCGCAAATACCAGCCCTACCGGTGGGCCGACCACGGTGACCACTTTATACAGCAGCCGTTTCTTGCTGAGCTGGGCACGCTCTTCAGCGGGAATGGGTGGCATCATGCCAGGGTAGAGTTGGGCCACCACTAAGATGGCCACGATGTAGATGCCTGCCAGCGCCAAGCCAGGCACCATCGCGGCGGCAAACATGGTGCCTACGGATTCGCCGAGGATTTCTGCTAAGAGAATCAGTACCAAACTAGGTGGGATAATTTGCCCCAGCGTACCTGATGCGCAGATCATGCCGGTGGCCAAAGTTTTGGGATAGCCCCGGCGCAGCAGGGTGGGCAGGGTGAGCAGGCCAAGTGTGACGATGGTGGCCCCCACGATACCGGTGGCGGCTCCCAGCAGCACACCCACAAAAATAATCGCCACGCCCATACCGCCGGAAATCCCGCCGAACAGGTGGCCAATCACATCGATTAACTCTTCGGCCAGTTTCGACTTCTCTAGCATGACCCCCATAAATACGAAAAGCGGTATCGCCATAAAGGTGTAGTTCGTCACTACCCCATAAATGCGTGACGGCAACAGGTTGAACAGCATTGGGCCAAAGCCCAAATAGCCAAACACAAAGGCGGTGACGGCAATGCTGATGGCCACCGGTATACCAATGATCAGCAATACAAAAAAAGCGGCGATCATGCCGATCGCGAGCCACTCATTAGGAGACATGCGTTATTCACCTCGGCTTGGAAGGGCAAACCCTTGGCGCAGCGCGTGGGCCAAGCCCTGCATTGCCAGTAAGAGAAAGCCAAAGGGGATCAGGGCTTTGAGCACCCAGCGAAGCGGCAGGCCGCCAGGGTTGGGGGACGCCTCGCTACGTAGGTAGGACTGCTCGACCCAAGGCAGCGTAAGCCAAGCGATATACAGCCCCATGGCGAGCAGCAGCAGGCCGCCAATCACTTCAATTACCCGCTGGAGCGCCACTGGGAAGCGTTCATAAAACACGTCGACCCGCACCTGTTCGCCCATAAACAGCAGATACGACATACCAAATAGAGCAATGGGGGAGATTAAGTGCCACTGCAGCTCTTGTAGCCATACGGCGCCAATGCTGAAAAAGTAGCGCATCACCACATCGCCCGCGACCAGGGCCACTAGTACCACGCAGGTCCAAGCGGCGATCCAGCCAAACAGCCGGACCACCGCTTCGATCCCGTGGACAACACGTTCCACGGCTTGCATATCACACCCCAATAATGTCGTTTAACCAGGCACGTTCGCTGGCGCCTGCCCAGCGGTCATGGTTGGCCTTAAAGGCCATGTAGCTGTCGTGTACTTTGCGCACTAGCGGGTCGGCGTTGGCTTCGGTGGCCAGTGTGTCCATGGTGGCTTCGCGCAGGGCGCTCACTACGGGTTCCGGGAGCATGCTGGCGGTCACGCCGTGGTTATCAACAAGGTCGGTCATCGCTTCGCCGTTCACCGCTTCTGACCACGTCACGCTTTCCAGACAGGCGGCCATACAGGCGCTCTTCACGATCATCTTCAGGTCATCAGGCAGTTCGTCCCAGTGCTGCTTGGAAATCAGCAGCTCGCCGGTAGTGGAAGGCTCGTGCCAGCCGGTGGTGTGGTAGAACTTGGCCGCATTTTGCAGCCCCATGCGACGGTCCTGGTAAGGGCCAACGAATTCAGCGGCGTCGATCACGCCCCGTTCCAGGGCCGGGAAAATTTCACCGCCGGGCAGTACGCGGGCATCGACACCCAGTGCCGAGTACACCTTTCCGGCTAAGCCGGGTACGCGCATGCGTAGGCCATTGAGTTGACTGATCTCTTCGATCGGCTCACGGAACCAGCCGGTCATCTGCACGCCGGTGTTGTTGAGCGGCAGGGCGATCATGCCGTAAGGCGCGTAGACCTCTTCCCACAGCTCTAAACCGCCGCCGTGGTAGAGCCAAGCCATGTGGCCCATGAAGCTCATGCCGAAGGGCACGGTGGTGAAGTACTGGGCAGCGAACGTGGTGCCCGACCAAAAGTAGCTGTTGGCCGCATTCATTTGAATGGTGCCGCTTTGTACGGCTTCGAAGCCTTCCAGGGCAGGAATCAGTTCGCCTGCGGAAAAGTGTTGAATGTTCAAGCGCCCGCCAGACATGGCATTGATTTTGGCGATCACATCGGTGGGGCTGCCGGGACCTTCGACATAGAAGGGCGAGCCGGGGCTGTAGGCGTTGGTCATGCGCCAGTTGAAGCGCTCGGCGGATTGAGCGGTGGCCACGCTGGGTGCGCCAAGCACCAAGCCAGCCGTGGAGGTCAATGCAGCGGTGGTAAGAAACTTGCGTCGGGTAAAGGACATAGGGCACCTCAAGCCGTCAGGAGAAACGAGAGTTAGCGGATCAGTCACGTCGTTCGTTCACTAAAGGCGTTGCAAGGGGTGTGCCAAAAAATCGATTTTATTTTAAATGAAAGATTTTTGCCGGTTTGTCGTTACTTTGCCATGGGAAGGTTGGGGCTACTACTGGCGCACGAAGAAGGGAAATGCACCGCGATGATGCGGAAACGAGGCGTACCCTCCTTGATAAGCACTACGATTGCGCAGTCGCTGCGTAGGGTGGTCACCTCTCATGATTCGTTAATTAATGTTTTGATATCAGAGTGCTTGACACTCACCCCCTGCTCTGAGTAATATACGCGCCACCTCGACGAGGCAATGAAACGTCCCATTCGTCTAGTGGTCTAGGACACCGCCCTTTCACGGCGGGAACAGGGGTTCGAACCCCCTATGGGACGCCAATTAAGTCGTTAAGGTATCGGAGTTGCGGGAATAGCTCAGTGGTAGAGCATCGCCTTGCCAAGGCGAGGGTCGAGAGTTCGAATCTCTTTTCCCGCTCCAGCACGTCCCATTCGTCTAGTGGTCTAGGACACCGCCCTTTCACGGCGGGAACAGGGGTTCGAACCCCCTATGGGACGCCAATCCGATGGCAAAAACGCTTGTGTAGTGAGACAGCTTGTTTAGCGGGAATAGCTCAGTGGTAGAGCATCGCCTTGCCAAGGCGAGGGTCGAGAGTTCGAATCTCTTTTCCCGCTCCAGCACGTCCCATTCGTCTAGTGGTCTAGGACACCGCCCTTTCACGGCGGGAACAGGGGTTCGAACCCCCTATGGGACGCCACTCACTCTTAAGCGTGTAGCATGTTTGCAGTGCGGGAATAGCTCAGTGGTAGAGCATCGCCTTGCCAAGGCGAGGGTCGAGAGTTCGAATCTCTTTTCCCGCTCCATGCAAACTCCTTCCTGTTTTTTTATATCTCTCTAGAAGATTCTTTTGACACCGCCTCGAAGCGGCGTTTTTGTGTGCCCGTGATTTGCGTCAAGCGATGCGGATGGCAGATGGCAGGTGCGTGCCCAGGCCAACGGCCTGGGCAGTCGGCGGGTCAATCCACCAAGGTGAAGTGGCCGACGACGCTGTTGAGCGATTGGGAGCGCTGCTTCAGGTCGTGGGCAGATGTGGCGGTCTGCTGCACCATGGCGGCGTTGTCCTGCGTGGCCTGATCCAACTGAGCAATGGCGACGTTGATCTGCTCGATTCCGCGCGTTTGTTCATGGGTGGCGGCAGTGATGTCAGTGAATAGGTCGTTGACCCGCTGTATGCGCTGATCGATATCCTGCATGCGCTGTTTAGCGGTATCTACTAAGGTGGCGCCGTTGCTGACCTGGGCGTTGGAGGTATGGATCAAGCCTTTGATCTCATGAGCCGCGTTGGCCGAGCGGTTGGCTAGCTGGCGCACTTCACCGGCCACCACCGCGAAACCGCGGCCATGTTCACCCGCCCGGGCGGCCTCGACAGAGGCGTTGAGGGCCAGAATGTTGGTCTGAAACGCGATGCTGTCGATCAGCGTGACGATCTCGGTGATTTTGTCCGCTTCGGCCGTGATCTCTTTCATGGACGCCACGGCGTCGCCGATGGCTTTCTGACCCGCTTGAGATGTTTCACCTGCGCTGCGCACCAGCTCTTTGGCTTGTTCCACGCTGTCGGCCGTTTGACGGACGGTAGCGGTCACTTCTTCCATGCTGGAGGACGTTTGCTGTAACGCAGCAGCCTGCTGTTCGGTTCGCGATGACAGTTCCTGGTTGCCCGCAGCGATATCGCCCGCGTTATGATCCACAGCGGTGCTGGTGGAGTGAATCTCTTGCATCGCATCGCGCAGCTTGTCGCGCATTTGTCGAATGTCATACAGCAGGCTGCTCGTGTCGTTGGGGTGAAGCGTTACGGGGGCAGTCAAGTCGCCCTGGGCGATGCGCGATACCACACCCGCAGCGTAGCGTGGCTCTCCGCCCAGCCGGCGCAGAATGAGTGAGATCATGCCCCAAAAGGCCAGCGTGACCAGCGCGCCTGCCACGATGCCGACCAAGATGCTTTTGACGAGCTGGCGCATGATGGTGCTACTGACGTCACCCACGAAGACGCCGCTTGCCACGTAGACATCCCACGGCGTAAAGGCGGCTGAGTAAGCGCGCACTTTGGGTTTGGCGTCGCCCCCACGAGCAAAGTTGGAGAAGTACTCGGTAAAGCCACTGCCGGTTTGCTGCGTATTATCCAGAATGGTTTGGAAGATCAGCGTCCCCTCGGGGTCTTTGACTTGCGAAATATCCTCTCCTACGTCACGGCTTGGGTGGGCAAGCATGCGCAGGCTGCCGTTGAACGCGAACAGATAGTTGTCCTCTTCGCCGAAGCGCACGTCGCGTAGGGTGTTGAAGGCTTGTCGCTGCGCTTCTGGCATGGAGAGCTGGCCCTGTTCGGCAAGCTGATGGTAATGCTCCAGCGTAGACACGGCGATATCCACGGCGGTGACCATGCGCTGCTCGCGCTCGGCGTAAAGTAGCGCGCGGCTTTGAAACGCGTTGATCGCAATCATTATGGCCAGAATCAGCCATAAAATGGCGACGCCCAGCAGACGCTGGCGACGCAGCGGTAGGGCGGCCAGCCCTTTTTGTGCGGAAGCAGTCGACCCTGATGACGGGTGAGTGTTAGCGACGGGTGACGACGTAATGGCGGTGCTCATTATCGGTTAGGCTCGCTTATATGGTCAGTATGTTCCCTTGAAGTGCCGCTGCCTGGGCAGGCGGGCACTGGGCTAATACTAAAGTATTAATCGAGGCGCTACCGCAGCAATAGCGTGGCAAAGTGTCACCTAATGTAGTGCTAAATAGAGAAAAATCAGGGGCATGGAAGTGGTGGTTCAGAGGTTATAAGCCGCAAACTTGAAAAAACATATGCATGCCCCGATATCCTGCCTTCTAGCTCTTTTTTGCTCCCCACTTGCTGACAGGACATGTTCATGGCCGAACCGGCATTGTCGATCCGTGGCCTTACCAAGATGTATGGCAACGGTTTTCAAGCGTTAAAAGGTATCGATTTAGACGTCCAGCAGGGCGATTTTTTTGCGCTGCTGGGTCCCAATGGGGCGGGAAAGTCCACCACTCTGGGTGTGGTGTGCTCGCTAGTGCAGAAAACGGCGGGCAAGGTGTCGATTTTTGGAATCGACATCGACAAAGACTTCGCCAAAGCGAAATATCAGCTCGGCGTGGTGCCGCAGGAATTCAACTTCAACCAGTTTGAGAAAGTGCTGGATATCGTGCTGGCCCAGGCGGGTTACTACGGCATGAAGCGCAACGAAGCGCTGCCTCGCGCCAAGCAGCTCTTGACTGACTTAGGGCTATGGGAGAAGCGAAACGGCAGCGCGCGGATGCTCTCGGGTGGCATGAAGCGCCGCCTGATGATTGCGCGTGCCTTGATGCACCGCCCCAAACTGCTGATCCTTGACGAGCCTACCGCCGGGGTCGATATCGAGCTTCGCCGCAGCATGTGGGAGTACATGCGGCGTATCAATCGTGAGGAAGGGACGACGATCATCCTCACCACGCACTACCTCGAAGAAGCCGAGAGCTTGTGTCGTAATATCGCGATCATCAATCACGGTGAGATCGTGCGAAATACGAGCGTGCGCGAGCTGCTGGCAGAGCTGG
The DNA here is from genome assembly GCF_024124605.1 of Halomonas sp. CnH100-B. Classification (NCBI taxonomy): domain Bacteria; kingdom Pseudomonadati; phylum Pseudomonadota; class Gammaproteobacteria; order Oceanospirillales; family Halomonadaceae; genus Halomonas; species Halomonas sp. CnH100-B. The sequence goes on from NZ_JAMXRX010000002.1 coordinate 452,145, forward strand.
ATACCGAAACCTTCCTGCTGGATCTGGCCGAGCCGGTAGAACAAGTGCCCACCCTCGAAGGCTTCGAACTGCAGCAAATCGAGCCGTCTCAGCTGGCGCTGGTGATTCACCGTGGCCAGCAGTTGAACGACGTGTTCAGTGCGCTGAGTGCGCAGGGCATTCAGGTGGTGTCCATGCGTAACCGCGCCAACCGCTTAGAGGAGATGTTCGTTTCCATGGTAGAGAGCAGTCAGCAGGCCATCGACCAGCGTGAACAGCCGGAGGCCCGCTCATGAACGCAATGCAAACTCTGGTGGCTCTATGGACGCTGGTGCTCAAAGAGATCAAGCGCTTTACGCGTATCTGGCCGCAAACTCTGCTGCCGCCATCGATCACCATGGCCATGTACTTCATCATTTTTGGCAACCTGATCGGCTCGCGCATTGGTGATATGGACGGCTTCAGCTACATGGACTTCATCGTGCCAGGGCTGATCATGATGTCGGTGATTACCAACAGCTACTCCAACGTGGCGTCCAGCTTCTTCTCCAACAAGTTTCAACGCTCCATCGAAGAGATGATGGTGTCGCCCATGCCCAATGGCGTGATTCTCTCCGGGTTCATACTCGGTGGCATGGCGCGAGGCTTGGGCGTGGGCTTGATTGTGACGATGGTGTCGCTGTTCTTTACCCGTTTGACGGTCGAGCATCCGCTGCTCACGATATTGGTAGTGGTGCTGACCTCGGCGCTATTCTCCATTGGCGGTTTTATCAACGCGCTGCTGGCGAATAAGTTTGACGATATCTCCATCGTGCCGACGTTCATTCTGACGCCGCTCACCTATTTAGGCGGTGTGTTCTATTCGATTTCGATGCTGCCGGATTTCTGGCAGGGCGTTTCGATGCTCAACCCGATTCTGTATATGGTGAACGTCTTCCGCTACGGTTTTCTGGGCGTTTCCGATATTCCGGTAGGCTGGGCGCTGGCCGCCATTTTTGCCTTTATTATCGTCCTGTTCATGGTCGCGCTGACCATGCTAGAGCGCGGTAAAGGCATTCGCAGCTAATTCACGGCCTGACTGCAATGCCCTTATTGAACTAGCACGACTGAGAGAGTTTCCATGGCACATCGCCCCGACACTTTAGAACACGCGCCCCTGGGGCGCGATTCCGTTTACCCAGAGCAGTACGATGCGGGGTTGTTGTATCCGATTCCCCGTGCTGCCAACCGCGCGCCGCTTGGTATTGAAGAGGGCGCGCTGCCGTTTGTCGGCGAAGACGAGTGGCACGCGTTCGAGGTCTCTTGGCTCAACGCGCGTGGCAAACCCATCGTTGCGGTGGCGCGGTTTCGCTTGCCCGCCAGCTCGCCTCATCTCATCGAGTCCAAATCCTGGAAACTCTACCTCAACAGCCTCAACCAAACGCGCTTTGCCAGCCAAGCCGAGGTAGAGAAGACGTTGGTACACGACCTGAGCCGCGCTGCCGGTGCCAGCGTTAGCGTCGAGTTGCTGGGCGTTGATGACAGTGAACTGGCGCCCAAGCGCCTGCCAGGGGAGTGCTTAGACGACCTGGATATTGAGGTGAGCGACTACACGCCAAGTGCCACGCACCTTGCTACCCGTGATGAGATCGTCGAAGAGACCCTGCATTCGCATCTGCTAAAATCCAACTGCCCGGTGACCGGTCAGCCGGATTGGGGAAGCGTTTTGATTCGCTATAAAGGCCCCAAGCTCGACCGAGAAGGGCTACTGCGCTACCTGATTGGCTACCGGCAGCACCAGGATTTTCACGAGCACTGCGTCGAGCATATCTTCACTGATTTAATGCAGCAGGCGAAGCCGGAAGAGTTGCTGGTGTTGGCGCGCTACGTGCGTCGTGGCGGCTTGGACATCAGCCCGTGGCGTGCCACACCGGGCTTGGTACCCCCTAGCCCGCTGCGCCTGGCGCGCCAGTAACGCTCACCCTAACGGATAAGGAGTCACCATGGACGCCCTCACGCTGCTTCACGAACGTAGCTCCATGGGCAAGCTCGCTGAGCCTGCCCCCAGCGCCGACCAGCTCAGCGCCATCTATCAAGCGGCGCTTCGTGCCCCCGACCACAAAGAGCTGCGACCGTGGCGCTTCATCGAATTCACCGGTGAAGGCCGGGAGCGCCTGGGCGAGCTGTTTGCCGAAGCGGAGTTTCAGGAAGACCCTCACGCGAGCGACGAGACGCTCAACGCCGCGCGTAAAAAGCCTTTACGCGCGCCGATGATCATTGCCGTGATAGCCAAGGTCACCCCGGATATTCCCAAGGTGCCCAAGATGGAGCAGGTGATTTCCGCGGGTTGTGCCGCTCACGGCATCCTGCTGGCGGCTCATGCGCTTGGTCTTGGGGCCATGTGGCGCAGCGGAAAATACGCGTTCGACCCCGTGGTGCGTAAGGGGTTAGGGCTTGAGGAAGAAGACGAGGTCGTCGCCTTCATCTATCTGGGTAGCGTGGGCGGTCGCCACAAGCCTCTTCCCCAGCACGACACGGCAGATTTCGTCGAACGTTGGCAATAATCGCCGCCGCCAAGGAGAGCGACATGCGCCCAACACGCCAGCCGGGTATGCCACACCCACGATTGCCGCTGCCGGAAGGAGAAGAGGATCTCATCGCTTTCCAGCGCTGGTTGGAGGCCGCCATTCCCATGGTGGCAGCGCTTGGTATTACCCGTATGAGCCAAGCCAACGGTGCACTCACGTGGCAACTGGCGCTGACGCCCAATCTCAACGACAAAGGCACTGGCTTCGGTGGGGCGCTGACCGCGCAAACCACGCTGCAAGGCTGGTGTTGGGTCACCCTGTGGCTTCGCCAGCAGGGCAGGGCGCAAGACGTGGTGGTCGCCGAGGCTAGCCAATGTTTTCTCGCCCCGGTCACGGGTGACTACCGCATGACCTGTGCCCCCCGCCATCCGGATGGCCCTGCAAAGCTCGCCGCCAAACTCAGCGAGAGAGGCAAGGGCAGTATCGAATTGACCCACCAGCTCTACTGCGGTGATGCGCTCTGTTTAGAAGCCACAGGCCGTTACGCCGTGCTGCCAAACGCCTAGTCAGGAAAAAGGTTTGCTATTTCACAGCTTAGACCATAGAATATGCGCCGTTCTGTTGAGAAAGGCAGCGCCTAACAGCAGAGCTAAAATGTGGAGAGGTGTCCGAGTGGTCGAAGGAGCACGCCTGGAAAGTGTGTAAGTCGAAAGGCTTCGAGGGTTCGAATCCCTCCCTCTCCGCCACAGAATTTTGAAGGCCGTCAAGCACTTAGCTTGGCGGCCTTTTTCGTTTCTGGCTTTCAGGGACTAGCTTGGGACTGGCGTGTGCTTTAACGCTTCACTTCCAGCGCGATTTCCACCAGTGAGTTGATATCTGGCCCGTCTTCGGAAATCCAGCGCCCGTAGTGCTTGTAGATCATCGCAGGAGAGGTATGCCCCATCTGTTCAGCTACCCACTGTATGGGGGCGACCCCTGTGCTTAGCAGCTGGCTGGCATAGGTATGACGACACTGGCCTGGCCCTCGATACCGCACGCCAGCCTTCTCCAGGTGCAGTTTGAAGAAGCGATCGCGGATGCCGGTGTCACCGTAGTGCGGCTTTCCAGTATTTGAGTTAAGAAACACGAAGCGCAGATTGGCTTTACGGCGCGTCGTGTTGTCTCGGTCGATGATTTCAATTGGCTGTGGTGGAAGGTGGCCAGTTATTTTCCACTGACGTTTCAATGCTTCGAGTGCGGGTTGAAGTAACCGTTTTTCGCGTGTAGATCGCCGGGTCTTGGTAACACGGTAGGCATTGCGGAATTGCCGTCGCCGATAACGGATAATGCCGCGCTCCAGGTCAATGACATCCTCCCACGCTAGCGCCATTGCCTCAGATAAACGCGGGCCATCCCAGAGCATAAAATCGATCATATTGAGCTCCTGTACACGTTTTGTGGGCGTGGCAAGGATGTGCTTGATCTCGTCCCGGGTAAAAGGGTCTGGGTCTTCCGGATCGGGTAGCCGTACCTGGATACCCTGTGTGGGGTCATAGGCCTGGCGGTGCTGGGAACAGTAGAGGCGGTAGATTTGCCGCAGAATAGTAACGATTTCTTTGATCGTTTTACTGGCAAGCGTTTTTGGCAGATCTCCTTTCACCCATGTTTGCAGGTCGATGGTGGAGACCTGGTCAGCCTGCACTTTCCCCCATCGTGGTTTGATATGGCTATTCACCTTGCTTCGGTAGCTGCGCAACGTCGTATCGGCGACATCGTTTTCGATGATGCCTAACCATAAATCTGCATAGTGGCCAACCGTGTTGATCGCTAATCGACGAGAGCTTGGGAATAGCCTGGCATAGTCGAACGTTCCTGCCCGCATTTCGTGGTCGATAGACGCCGCCAAACGCTCAGCGTGAGCGATATTGTCAGGAGTGGCTGGGCCAACCGGCTCCCGACATTTTTCACCTTGAAACTGGAAATAGACGCGCACCTTATCGCCGCGTACCTCAACGCCTGCCATGAAGCCCCCTTTGTTGAACTGTAAATATAAACAGTGTATTTCAGTTTGAAAGGGAGCGAAACGCTTTGATTTCTTATACCGTTATCTTGGTCGGTTGAATAAACCGCCGCGTAATGCGGCGGGAAAGGGAGGTGGCTACTAGTCCATATTTTCGTTGATATCGTATTTGCGGATGAGTTCTCGGCACCGTGACAGCTCTTCTCTCAGGTGAGTTATCTCACGTATCAAGCTCGCCTCAGTTTGGGTTGGAGCCTGCTTTCTTAAAGCGTTAAAGCTGGCGGATAAGCGGGCATGTTCCTCCTGAGTTAAAGGGCTTCGTAATGATTTCGCTAAGATCTGATCAATCGGATTGCTGCTCATAACTCACTTTTTTCATTTCAAGCGCCATTGTTGGTACCGCTTACGAATAGCATAAAACATGCTTGCTGCACGATGGTCATGATCCAACTCCGCCCGGCTTTGGATCTGGCACGCGGCGCAGAGCCAGTCGCGGGCGTCGTCGGTGTTGTGGGTGCCGTCGGGCAGTTGGCTTTCGGTCATGCCGTGCTTGGCGCGCCGGCGGCGGTCGAGGTAGAGCTGAAATTGCGCGTCCTGGCACAGCATGGCGGCTTGCCGTGCCAGGGTGCCTCCCTTGATTGTCGATCTTCCTTGTTGGCTCATATCACCCCCCAATATTTCAGTAGGTGCTCCACCGCCAAATACCAGGCATAGGGAAAAAACGTGATTGCAAAGAACGAGGACCAGAAACCCTGCGCAACGACCACCCCAAATATCCAAAGGAATATCATTAGCAAATTTCGGATTTCAGCGACCATAGCGCCCCCGTTGTTCGCGGATGCTTTGGCACTCGATGCACGTGGCTACCCAGGGCAGGGCGTCGCGGCGGGCTTGGGGGATCTCGTGGCCGCAGTCTTCGCACTCCGGATCCGGGTTGGGAATGCGCAGGGAAAGGCGGCTGCTGAGGGCGGCTTGCATGCGGCGCTCCATCAGATCGGCGGCGATGTCGGCGTTGTCGGCCATGGTTACTGCTCCTCTTGTTTTTCAATGGCGGCAAAGCGCTGCATCAGTTCTTGGCCGTGCGGCAGGTACTCGTGAAGCTCGCGGTCGCTGACGGCCGACCACTCGATCACTGCCAGGGCGGCGCGGCGTAGGTCGGTATCCAGCACGCGCAGGCTGGTTAGGTTCAGCGGCCAGGCGTAGCTGTTGTAAACGGCCAGCAGTACGCGGCGGCAGTGCTGCGGCTGCTGGGTGTCGCCTTGGGCGATCTCCACCAATTCCTGCAGGGCTAGCAGGCCAGCTACGGTGATTTGTGTGCTCTGCATCTCGGCTTCGTTTTCAGCGGCGGCTTTGGCTTCCAATGCCTGGCGGTTGCGTTCGCGAATACGCTGAACCACCAGGGGCATACTGGGTTGAGTGGTCATCACAGGCTCCTTCATGCTTGAAACACCCAGCACTTCACGCTGCCGCCGTGCAGGCGGACGCGGGAGTTCACGGTGCGGTTGGAATCGACAAACTTGCGGGTCTTGCTGGTCTTCAAATAGCGCTTCAGCTCGCGCAGTTCGGGGGTGCGCAGCTTGTACTCGGCGCAGGTGCGCTCGAAGTCTTTGAGGTTCACGGCGATGTGCTCGCTGCCCTTGCCGTAGTGGTTGAGCTGCGGCTCATCGCGCAGGCCTTCGATGTAGTCGAAGGCTTCCCAAAATTCGGCCACCATCGGGTGATCGGCGTTGATGGATTGCTGCCGCTCGCGGGCCATCTGCTCCACCATGCCGTTGGCCATATCGATGATTTGCTGGTCGAACAGCCCCAGGCCCTCCGGCCCCAGGCACTCCACCAACGCCATTAGCTGGCCGTGGCACTTGGCGATGCGCAGCACCTTGATTTCCGGGTCGTCGGCCAAGCGGTCGGCGTAGTGGCGGGCGCGCTGGGTGATGGTGGCCAGCAGCGCGGCTTCCCGCTGGGCGACGGCCAAAGCGAACTGGCTGACGTGCTCGAGCTCGGTACGCTCCAGCGCCTCGGCCAGCGCTTTGGTGGTTTTGTTCTGACCATCCCGGGTGAAATGCAGGTGGCAGATACGGGTTTGAATCGCCTCGCCAGCCTGCACCGGGGCGTTCTGGCTAATCACGATGCTGCCTCGAAAGGGCGGCTCGTAGGTGTCGTTGCCGCTGTTCTTCACGCCACGGGCGCGTATCGAGCGGCCGTTAAAGGCGGTTTTCAGCTCGTCCCAATCGAACTGCTTCTGCTTGGCGCCGCCTTCCTGCTCGCGGTCGGATTCGATCAGCACCACCGGCAGGTTGCTCACCTGGGCAAAGTTACGGCTGCGGGCGGGCATGGTGGCCTTGCTGGGGTCGAAGCCCTCATAATCGCGCCGGCCGCACAGCTTCCAGAGGAACTCGATCAGCGTGGATTTACCCGCGCCGGCTTCGCCCACAATCTCCAAAAACGGGAAGCTGCCCATCTCGGCGCGGATCTGCTCGGCCAGCAGGCTGCCCATCCAATACGCCAGGGCCACCACGCCCCGGGAGCCAAACGCGCCGAGTAGTTGCTGTGTCCACTCGGTGCTGAACGCCTTGCGGTCGGGGTTGATGTGTAGCGATACGGATTGGCTCAGGGTTTTCAGCTGGCGGCGGGGGCCAAGCTCGAAAAAGTCCTCGCTGTTGATCGGCACCACCTTGCCACCGGCCACGGCAAGATCGCCGAACACATACGCGCCGTGCTCCTTGCTGTAGCCGATGAAGTCGATAGTCTCGACGGTTTTGATGTTGCCGATCTGGTCCTGCAGCAGGCTATCGAGCTGCTGGCTGGTTCCTGTCCATACCGCGCCCGGCGCAATGCCCAGCAGGCGCTTTTTGTACTCAGAAGCCGAGGCCAACTGGCCGCCGCTGAAGGTGTTTTTGATCGGCGGGCGGCCGTCGGGAAACTCCACGCGGTAGTAGTACCAGCTCTCATCGGTCACCGCGTTGGCCTGGTAGTACAGCGCCGTGGGGAAACAGGTGCAGATGCGCTTCACGCTGCCGGATTGCTCCAGCGCCGCATCGCGCAGGGCGGGGTCGATCTGCCGCTGGTCTTCGCCGTCCAGCCCATCGGCGCGCAGGGCGCGGTCGAAGGCGTCCATGTCCAGCTTCCACCACCACAGTTGGCGTTTGAACTCGAACCAGAACTCCCGCTGTTCACGGCGCTTGTACATCAGCAGCGCTTTCGCCATGGCCGTGGGGGCCAACAGCAGGTCGCCGTGGTAGCGGTAGGTTTCCTGGTGTTTCTCGGTCAGCTCGCCGCGCTGGTGGGCGTCGTTCCAGTCGTGGCCACCGTGGGGGATCTGCGCCGCATGGCACTCCCAGCCCGCCGCCCGGGCGCGCTTCACGTGCTTATGGGTGGCGTTGTGGCCGGCGCGGTTGTTATCCAGCGCCCATACCAACGTGGGCCGGCTTGTGCCTGCCTCATGCGCGGCATCGGAAAGGGCGTTCAACGCCTCATCGGGGTAGTTGCCGCAGCTCATGGCGGAAACGGCCGCGATGCCGTGGTGGTAAAGGGCGATCGCATCGAAGATGCCCTCTACAATCCACACTTCCTCAGCCGCTACTAAGTCAGCAGCGGTGAGAGCAGGCGGGCACCACCACTGGCCTTTGTAGCGGCCAACGAAATTGGCCTTCTGTTTGCCGAAGCGCTCCGGGTTATCCAGCAAGCGCTCCCAGTAAGCGCCGCCGGGCAGTGCGAAGCGCACGGTGGCGGTACCGCCGATCTCCGGCTTCCAGTAGCTCTCTTGGGTGTACCAGCCCTGAATGCGGGAAAGCTCGAAGCCCCGGCCATCGCGCAGGTAGCCATCGGCCACCGGCGTGGTAGAGGTGGCCTTCTCGTTCGCTTTCGGGCTGTAGCGCTCGCTCCAGGAGCAGAACAGATCCGGGAACAGCGCTTTGATGTGGATTTGCGCGCCACAGTTGTTTTCCCGCCCGCATTTCAGCATCCACGGCGCGTCGGCGTTGATGTACGCCTCGCGCTTACCGCACTCCGGGCAGCGCACCCGTTGCAGGTAGGGGCCGCGCTCAATCGCCTCAAAATCGCTGATTAAGCGCGCAACAATGTCCTGGCGCAGCGATGAATTCACGCTCGCCTCCTTATTCAACAAATGGATGGGGCTGGGCTTGGGGCTAGATCACGGCACCGGCTGGGCCGTGGGTGCCCCCTTTCGGCCGGGCATAACACACAGGCCGAAAGGGGCGTGGTGGCCGCGGGGGCCTTGGGTGATGGGCAGCTCTCTGCATCGTCTTAACCCTCATAACGTTCGTCATTGGCGGCTGGGCGAGTGATGTCCAATTGCATCTGCTGGATCAGGCGAGGCGCGAACGGCAGATTCACCCGGGCGTTGGGGATATCGCTCGGGGTTAGGGTGTGCAGCACCTGAAACCCCGCCTTGCCTCGAAAGCCGCACTCCACGTTGCGGCACTCCACTACCCCTTCGCGGTACACCGGTGTTAGCCCCTGGCTGTTGCGTACCCGCATGTTGTGGCCGCAGTGGGGGCAGGGCATACGGTGCTTGGAAGCGGTCGACATCAATGGTTTCTCCCTACCGGATAAAGGGCGCGGCCGCGGCCGGTGAGCCCTTGGGTGCCTTTGCGTAACCGCCGCCGCAGTAGCCATTCGGCGGCGTCGTCCAGGCTGGTTAAATCCTGCTGTTCACATACCTGCTGCAGCGCGGCCTCTAGCTGGTCGTTCAGCGGAAGACGTAATTCGCCGCGTGCCGGTTGGTCAGCCATACCTCAATGCTCCTTGAGGGCCTCAAAAAGCCCTGCCTTTACGACGCCTGCTGGGGCACAGTGCTAAGTGAGAGATCCGCAACGCCCAGCGTCTCTAGGGCTTCCTTCAGCACCAGTTGGCGCAGCAGCGACGCCCGTTCGATACCGGTGTAATCCACCAGCGCATCGATCAGTTGGGCCTCGTACTGATCCAAATTGAGAGCGGCGTAGCGGGTGCGCACACGTTTGGGGTCCTGGTACATGGCAAACATCCTTATGCAAGCAGGGTCATTCGGCATTCAGCGTGTCTTGGTCGTACTCGGCGATGCCGCGCAGCATCAGCATCCGCGCCGTGGCGGAGAGGGTGCGCATTTCCAGCTCGGCGATGCGCTCCAGGTCGGCGCGCTCGTCTTCGGTCATGCGGGTCAGTACTGTGCTGGTGCAGCCTTTAGGGGCATAAATTGGCTTTGGGGCAATGGCGTTGGTCGAGGTCATGGGGTAGGCTTCCGTATCAGGTTGAATAACTTTGGCCGCAGCGGTTTAGCGCTCGTACAAGCGCACCAGCTTGCGCTGCAGGAAGTGCTCATCCATGTGGGTGCGCAGTTCGCACAAAGCGTCTTCCACCTGTTCGAACGGCGCGTTTTGGGCCAGCATCGTGGCAGCGAGCTGGCTCACCGCCTGGGCGGTGGTGCGCTCTTCCAGCGCTTCGAGATCGGCCAGCGGGTTAGGCTTCTCGGTGCCCTGGGTCAGTGCCATTTCAATGGCATCGCGGATATGTGGCGAACAACGGTCTAGATCTACCTCTACCCCGCGAAACAGCACGGTGGTGGAAGGCGGCAAGATGATCGTGGCAATGATGGTGACCATGGCAGTGGCTCCCTTTGCTATGTGTATCGAAGTGAAAGACATGAATAGAATGGTTCACAAAAATGAACCTGTCAATAAGGATGGTTCATAAAAATGAGCATTGGCGAACGCCTGAGAGAAGAACGTGAGCGGATTGGGTTGAGCCAAACGGCCCTTGCGCAGATTGGGGGTGTAGGAAAAACCACCCAGATCAAATATGAAAAAGGTACCAGCAGCCCTGATTCTTCCTACCTTTCCGCCGTTTCTGATGAAGGCGTAGATGTCTTTTACGTGCTCAAAGGCCAGCGTTCAGGAACTGCCACTGCTCAACCTTTAGGGGTTGCGTTAAGTGAACCATCGGCAGAGCTTTCACCCATCAAGATGTACGACATCGAAGCTGCTGCGGGCGCTGGTCGTAGCTTCGAAGGTGAGCCGATTAAAACCACCCTTCATTTTCCTAGCAGCGAGCTGGCCGAGCAGGGGCTAGACCCTGCCCAGGTGGTGGGCATCAAAGTGCGCGGCGATTCGATGGACGGCACCCTGGCCGATGGCGATTGGGTGCTGGTGGATCGCAGCAACCGTGACCCTAAGCAGGAAGGGGTTTTTCTGCTGCTGGTGAGTGGCGAGCGACGGATTAAGCGGGTGCAGCGGTTAGCGGGTGGTGCGCTGTATCTGATTAGCGATAACGACCATTACCAACCGGAAATGATCAAGCCGCAGGATATGCACGATGTGGAGATCTTAGGGCGGTGTGAGATTCGGATTGGGCGGGTTGTGTAACTGTAAAACCATGAACACATAAAGGCAGCTATGAGACTGCTGAAAGATAATACAGGGAGGTAGGGATGAGCGTTTTAACCTTTGATTATGAAGATGCGAAAGGGAACGTTAGCACGCGTGAAGTCAGCCAATGGAGTGAAGATGGTTGGCTGTTAACGGGCATCTGTTCAAGCGATAACCGCCGTAAAACGTTCAGGCGAGACCGTATTCAGGTGGTTCATGAAGGCGGCGAAAGTCTCAAGCCTATCTCCATGCCTCAGCACCTTGTCGATCGTGCAATTACGGCCAGCAAAAAGCGGTCGGACTCACTGGAAATTCTCTTTACTGGGTTTGCAAAATCGCGCCGGGCAGAGCTAGAAGCTGCTGCAGCGGAGTCAGGCATGCGGGTTTGTAAAACCGTCACGGTGGGCCTTTCTTTTGTTTGCGGTGGACCGACGGCAGGGCCGACCAAGCTGCGGAATGCTCAGGCGAAAGGTGTCCCGGTATTGGATGAGGCTGACTTTTTGAAGCTGTTGGAAACTGGCGAGATGCCAGAGTGAGACGCGAAGCAATTAAAATGTTGTAACTGATTCGTGAGAATTAGCATAGCCTGTTTAAACGACAATATCGAGATTAACGATGATTAAAGTATTAAAATGCGCAGTTGCATTTTTTTTTGTTTTTTTCGCATGCTTAGCACTTGCGGAAAGTGGTGAGTCCAGCAGTGGGGGTTATGCAAAAGATTTCTTTTTGGCAATAATTGATGTTTTAAAGATTCCTGTTTCTATAGTGCTTACCTTGTGGTTGGTTAAAGGTAGGTTGCGGCTGTTTATAATGAAAGATCTTGTGGCTAAAAGGCTTAATGAGCTTGATGATATCAAGAAGAAAGTAAGAAAAAAAGCTTTGCATGCATTAAATGAAATCAATGATTTAGGCGAGATTCCCCCTCATGTTTTTATTGACGAAAGTGATTTGTCATTTGCGGAAGAGATGCTATCTGAAATAGAAGACGAAGCTGTTCACGCCGAGAGGGGGTTGGCATCGGTTTCGGTTATATCTAGTCGCTTTTTCAGTAACTTCAAAACTGAATATATGAGGTTTAACAGAAGAAGCGAAGGATCTTTCAAAGTTAAGAAGCTTGAGTTTTATTATTTGTTGCACAGCAGTGTTTCTTACATAGAGTTAAACGCTGCAAGGTCAATGGAAGTACCTAACGAGGTTTCATTTAGTGAAAAAAGTGAATTTGGCAATAAAGCCTGGCCATTGATAAAAAAATCTGGAGTTGGTGGGATTAATGGCGTTGATCAAGGCGCAACAATTACCCCATACGACTATCATTTCTCTCATTATTTTTTTTCTGTATTTGATTTTCATATATTGAATAATTTTTACTTAGCAAATAAAGTCTTTTTTTCAATGTTAAAGGACTGTAATATTTCTTATTTTTACTTCATTTTTAATGGTTGGTATGTGCCGAATGAGTTTTTTATGGATGAGAAGGCAGATTTTTTTAACCATAGAAGACACTTGAAATTCATTGCGGTGAAGCCTCAGATCTCATTAAGTGCGATAAATGAGGCGGATAAAGATCAGTTGGTTTTGTTTTACTCAAACCTAGATGCACACTATGTGTTTTTAAAGAACTCTAATGCCTCTGAAATTAGACAGTGTTTTGAAAAAGCTTTTGGGTTTCCTGCTGAAGAAGTGAGAGTGATGAGAGACTTAGAGGTGGTTAGTGTTACTGTGAAAAAAAGATACGCAGTTGCTTTATATAAAAGAAATGTCTTCAATATATCCTATAATGCATATTTAAACTCTGAGAAAGGTTTTTTTGAATTTGCACGTTCATCTATAAAGAAAGGCTCACCTCTAGCTTTATATGTTTTTTTAATGATGCTGTATAAGCTGCTGTGTTCATTTCTTTCGTTTGTTTTTTTAGTTTTCAAGAAATATTTTTTGCCATGTTACTTTTTTGTAAAAGGTCTGGTTTCTATTGTTTTTGCTAAGTTTTTTAAAATATTATTTAAACCACTCATTTGAGTTTATAGTAAAGTGTGTTTTTTTAGCCGCCCCCTCATCCGTATACGCCTTCATCAGCTCATCCCAACGCGTCGTATAGCGCGGGCTGCGGTTCGCGCAGCGTAGGTGCCAGGGGGCGTTCTTTTCCGGTAGGCCCAGGCGTACCGTGCCTTTTCCCATCTTCTCGTTCAGGGCGTCCATGGTGGCCATTAGCTTTTGGCTGCGTTGGCGTTCTTCTTCTGTTTGTGGCGTGTCCATCAGGCTGAGCTGTTGGCGGTGCTGGTCGGTGAGGTCGAGCATCATCACCCCGGCCTTTTTGTAGGCGTATTTAGGGCGGTAGATCTTGCGCAGCGCCTCTTGGGCGGCGTGGAGGATCTCGCGGGTGTCCTGGGTGGGGCGTTCCAGTTCCACCACCACGCTGGGGCAGTATTGCGGCAGGTCGGGCCGGAAGCGGTTGGTTTTCAGAAACACCATGACGGCACGCGCCAGGCTTTTCTGCTGGCGTAGTTTTTCGGCGCCGCGTTGGGCGTGGTGGCGGATGGCCCCTTGCAGGTCGCTGAGCTGCTGGGTGGTTTGGCCGAACGATCGGCTGGTCATGATGCGCTGTTTGGGTTCGTGCAGGTCGTTCATTTCCAGGCAGCGAATGCCGCGTAGTTCCAGCGCCGTGCGCTCTACGTTTACCGAGAACTTGCGCCGCAGGCGTTTGGCGTCCGCTTCGCGCAGATCCCAGGCGGTTTTGATGCCCATTACCTGCAGCCGCTCGTTCAGGCGGCGGCCGATGCCCCACACGTCGCCCACGTCGATTTGCTCCAGCAGGTGCCGCGCTTCGTCGCTGTCGGCGTGGAGGATGCACACGCCGGGGTAGCCGGGGTGCTTTTTGGCGATGCGGTTGGCGAGCTTGGCGAGGGTGTGGGTGGCCGCCACGCCTACACACACGGGAATGCCGGTATAGCGGCCCACTTTCCAGCGCAGGGTTTTAGCGTGGGCCAGCAGCGCCTCTGGCGTGAAGCCATCCATGCGCACGAACATTTCATCAATGGAGTAGGGCTCGACCCCGGCGGTCTCCTCCTCGAGCACGCTCTGCACCCGGTGAGACATATCGCCGTACAGCTCGTAGTTGGAGGAGTAGAGAATCACCTCGCCGCGTTCGACCAGGTGGCGCACATGATGGGCGGGCGTGCCCATTTCCACGCCCAGGGCTTTGAGCTCATTAGAGCGGGCGACGATGCAGCCGTCGTTATTCGAGAGAATGCCCACCGCCCGGCGCCTTAGCTTGGGGTTGAACACGCGCTCGCAGCTCACGTAGAAGTTGTTGCAGTCCACCAACCCGATCATGTCGCCTCCTTAACCCTTGTTAAATGCTGTTCGTTTATACAGTATTAGACATTAGGGAGGCGACAGGCAAACGCTAATATACGTCGCTGAATATGGAGCTAGCACAGGGCAACAGCATGCGAGTGACCTATTTGGGGCCTGCCGTGGTGGGGGTGGAGCACCCGGCGGTAGCGGAGATGGACCGGCGAAAATTTCCGCCGACCTGTTTTCTGGTGGAGATCAGCGAGGAGGCGCACCCAGGTGGGCCATGGATGGAAGGCGACGTGCTGGTGGTGGACGAGGCACGCTCGTATGGACACGCGGATCTGGTAGTGGCGGAGGTAGAGGGCGAGTACCGGTTATTCAAAACCCACCGCGTCGGCAGCCGCTGCCGCCTGTTGCCGCCCTCGGGCGGGGAAGGGTGCTTCATCACCGCGAAGCAGTTTCGTGGGGTGGTGGTCAGGCAGGCGAGGTGTTGGGCGTTGTAAGAAATGACTTACAGGTTTTGTAGTCAATAGCTTACATCATTGTCTGAGCGGATTTGTCATAGTGAGAGCGTCGCCTAAAAGCACGCGTTGCGGGATCGTTTCGCCAGAAGATTGCGGCACTGATACCCCCGGCCATGGAATGGCTGGGGGTATTAATCTGACTCCCGATCCAGATTGGTTCACGCGCTACCTGTGTGCTAGGTTATATTAAGAAAATATCCGTGAACCTAATACAGCTAGGGGTAGGGATGAGTAAGAGATTGGATATAAATTCTTATGAGCGTACTAGTGATATTCTTGAGATCGTAGATACTCAAACCCCTACCGCAGTGAATGCCAATAATTTTGTGGCACTGATAGGAGATTACCGCTTAAAAGATTCAGAACCTCATTTAAAGTGTTTTTGTGAAAAAAAGAAAAAAGATATATGTGGTCAAAATCACAGAAATGGATATGTTGTTGAGTTAACTGATGGAATCAAGTCGCTCCTTGGAAGTACATGCGTTAAAGATTTTGATCCAGAAGGTGAGCTAAGAAGGTCAGTGGTTCACTACGACAATAAAAAGCGGTTCTTTGAAAGAGTTAGGTATGTTAATCATTGTTTCTATGATAAAGAAAAGATTATAAATAAAATAGAAGCAGAAGCTCAAAAGATAAGTGGTGTGAATAAATATGTTTCTGATTTGATAAATTCTTTACCTTCTGGTGCTGTTTCAAAGCTACAGGAAATGGCTAAATCAGGTAGGCGATCTATAACTGTGGATGTTAGGAAAGTAGTTGAAGAAAAGAGCGAAGTCACAGGTAAAGTCGAGAAGGAAGTAAGTGTCCTCACGCATACATTGGATGAGGTTCAAGGGTTGAACATTTTTAACCATGCATACAGATTGAATCTTATTGATGAACTGGAGAGAAAGAAGGGTCTCATAAGTCGTTTGGAATACACTGAACACAATTCTTCAGCGAGATCCGTGGCAAAGCTGCATAATGAACTTTTAGAGATTGACCCTTTGTGTGAGCGAGTAAGGAGATACTGTTCAGAAAAAATTATGTTTGAGCATTCAGATACGAAATTTTTTATCTATCTAACATCTGATCACAGCGAAAGAGTTCAATTGTACCGGATGTGGAGCTTTAACAAGTTCGAGGCTCCTGTATCTCCATCTAAAGCAGCACAAAAAATATCAGAAGCTGATTCTGGGATAATTGAGCAGTTTAATGCGACGAATTTGATAATAGCTGCATAAAGCTAACCTCTTACCTCACACCTAACCACCGTCCCAAACCCTCCATCATTCAGCGAGTGCGTGACCTCGCTCACCAGCCAGGCCGTGGCGTCGATCTGAGGCTTGAAGCCCGTTAGCGTGAGCGGGGTTTCGGGCAGCAGGTCGGCGCGGCCTAGTGCCAGCGTAAGCTCAAACTCTGCCAGGCCGCGTTGGATGCGTTGCCATTCTGCGCGGGCGGCGGCTAGGGCGTCGTCTTCGGTGGCGTAGGTGGGGCGTAGCTGTTTGGCGTTCTCTTCCGTGCCTGCCAGAACGGTTTGGCGCTCTGCGCCTCGCGTGTCGTTCCAGTAGGCTTTCACGCCGCTGTAGGCGTCGCGGTCGGTCACGCTGTAGCGGTGCTGATCGCCGTCACGGCGGGTGAGGGTGATGGCGGGCATGGCACGGCCGCTGGCCGTTAGCCCTTGGCCGGCCACGGTGAACAGCATGCGCCCGGCTTTGATGGCGGCAATGGCATCGTAACGCTCGCCCAGGCGGGTGAGAAAATTCAGGTCGGATTCGTCGGTTTGGTCGATATGGCCAATGCGGATGCCGTTGAGCGCGGCGGCCACCACCGGCTCTAGGCGGTTGCGGCCTGCGATGGTGGTGACGATCTCGCCCAGCGTGACATCGTGCCAGCCCTGGGTGCGCTTGCCGGGCAGTTGGCCGCGCATATCCGCCGAGCGTGCGCGAATGGTGAGCTGGTCCGGCGTGCCGGTGTGCTGCACTTCATCCACCGTAAAGCGGCCCTTATCCACCAGCCCTTCCTCCCGCCACCCAAATGCCACTTGCAGCTCTGCCCCGCGTGGGGGAATGGAGAGCTGGCCGTCGTGGTCGGCCAGGGTAATGTCCAGCTGGTCGGCTTCCAGCCCGCGCTGTTCGCGCAGCGAGAGGCTGATTAAACGGCCGTTGATGCGTGGGGTGATGTCGATGCCATCCAGCGTGATGCGGTAGCTGGGCTTGGGGTAGGCATTCATACATAGCCCCCTGCTAACCGTGCCACGGCGGGCAGTGCCAAGCGGCCGATCAGGTCGGTGCGTTCGTCGTCGACGTGTTCCAGCGTGAGATTGAACTCGATTTTCTCTGCGGCACCATCACGGAAAAAGTGCGTGCTGGTTTCCTCTACCCGGGTTACCACCCATAGGCCGTACTGGCGGCCGGTGCCTTCGACCAGCGGCCAGGCGTTGCCTTGGTCGGCCATCTCGCGGATCTCATCTAGGCTAAAACGGCCGCCGGTGAAGGTGGGTAGCAGGGTGCCGCTGAGGGTGATGGTATCCGCCCCTGGGCCAGCAAACTGGTAAGCGGGCCGCTGCCCCACGCGGGATTGGCTGGGGTGCCGCCATTCGGTGATGCGTTTTAATTCCTGGTAGGGCACGCTACGGGTCTCAAATACGAACA
Source organism: Halomonas sp. CnH100-B (assembly GCF_024124605.1). NCBI lineage: Bacteria > Pseudomonadati > Pseudomonadota > Gammaproteobacteria > Oceanospirillales > Halomonadaceae > Halomonas > Halomonas sp. CnH100-B. The sequence goes on from NZ_JAMXRX010000002.1 coordinate 469,440, forward strand.
TGCCAAGGGCCATTAGCATGAAACATCTCCTTAAACGTTATCTAGGTTGGCAAGACGCTGATCGCCAGATTAAGCACCCCAAAGTGGAACTGGCGAGTAGGTTCTTGATGCAATGCTTGACGGGCTTGGTGGTGTTTTTAGCCTGCATCACTTTCCTTTCCAGGCACTTCTCGCCTACAAATGAAGTGTTTATGGAAATGGTCAAAAGCTTCGATGCTTCTACCTACGTGGCTATTGCCATGGTGATGATTGGCTACATCAAAATTCGCCATTCAAAAAGTTACCCTCTGGCCTTATCCGCATTGTTTTGCCTGCTCATGGCGGTCTCTTCGCAGTTGGTCAGTCTGATACCCACGGATATCGAGTTCGGCCCTTATAACTTTGCTAGGCGGACAGCGATTTATGGGCCAATCTCGCTGATGTTCATTTCGCTTTATGGCATCACCTATAACCTGGCTACTTTGGTGTTCCAGTCGGTTGAGAGTGACCAAGAGAAGCACTAATCCAAATCTCTCATTGACGAACGTTGCCGCGCCTGGGCGTCGCGCTGGGCGTTGGTGAGGGCGCGCTGCACTTCCTGCGCCACGTATTGGGCGAGCTGCTGTTCGTTCATGCCGGGGGCGGGCGTGACGTTGATATTGATATCGCCCATCGTGAAACCGCTGGTCTGGGGGCTTTGCGCCGTGAGCGGCGGCCTGTTATCAAACTGGATGGGCGCTTGCTGCTCGATGTTGGGCATCGCCACGGCGGGCAGGGTGGCCGCCCCGAGTGCCAGCCCGGCACCGGCGCGGCTCACGCGGCGGGCGATCTCTTGAATGCGCCTAGCGGGTTCGTCTCGCTGGGCGTCTAGCCCTTGGTTCAGGCCGTCCACCGTGTAGCCGCCTAGCTGGGTGAACACGCGGGAGGGGCTGTTGATATCCAGCACGTCGGCAAACCAGCTGCGCACGTTACCCGCAATGCCCATCACGCGGTCGCGTAGGTCGGCGAGTTTGCCGGTCAGCCCGCCGATTAACCCTTCGATGATGTTGGTACCAAACCCGGCGAATATACGGCTGGGGGAGTGGATGCCGAGGATCTCTTTGAACCAGTTGGCGATGCTGCTGGCGAGATCGGTAATCACCTGGCGCACGGTGCCGAGACCGTTGCGCAGCCCTACCAGCAGCCCATCAATCACCGCGCTGCCTAATGTGGTGAAGCGGGCGGGGATCTCGACGCCCAGCGCGGAAAGGGCGGTGGTGATGCCCCGATACAACAGCCCCAACGGCGACCAGTTCATCAGCAGCTGCGCGACTGCCCCTAGCCCATCACCGAACGCGGTTTTCACCTGCTGCCACAAGCCTTGGAAGAAGGCTTTGATGGGTTCCCAGTAGCGGTAGATGAGATACGCGGCGGCGGCGATCGCGGCCACCGCTGCGCCAATGGGGTTAGCCACCGCCAGCATGCCCACGGCGCGAATCACCCCTCCTAACCAGGTAAGTGCTTTACCCAGCATGAGCGCCTGCGGGCCGAGCATTGCCATGCCAAAGCGCACCATGGCGAAGGGGCCGAGGATGGAGGCGAGCATCAGCGTAAGCGCGCCGCCCGCTGCCACCAGCACCGCCACAAGGGCGGCGGCTTTGGCAAGGGTGCCTGCCAGCTTGGGGTTTTCGTTAATCCAGCGGCCGATGCCGCGAGTGATGGCGGTGACGTTCTGAATCAAGCCGCGCAGCGCGCCGTTGTTGGTCTCGGTGATCGAGATACCCACTTCATCCCAAGCCGATTTGAGCGATTTCAGGTCGCCGTCGATGTTGTCGGCCATGGTTTTCGCCACCCGGGCGTTTTCGCCGGCGGCGTTGGAAAGGATCTCGACAAACGCTTCGATGCCTTCGCTGCCTTGCTGGGCGATCAGTTCCGCCATGCCAGCGCCGGGTTCTTCGCCGAAGATCTCTTTTAGGTAAGCAGCGCGGTCGGCGTTGCCCATCGCTTCGGTGGCTCTTGCCACATCAGTGAGAATGCGGGGGATGTCGCGCAGGTTGCCTTCGGCGTCTTTGGCGTTCACGCCGAGGTCGGCCAGCGCTCCGGCGGCGGCCCCAGTGGGCGCGGCCAAGCGGGTGACCATGGCGCGCAGGGTGGTGCCTGCCTGGCTGCCTTGAATACCCACGTTACCTAGCAGCCCGGCCATGGCGGCGGATTGTTCCAGCGACATATTCATCGCCCGCGCTTGCGGGGCGACGTACTTCATCGACTCGCCGAGCATCTCTAAATCGACGTTGGCCCGCGTGGTGGTGGCGGTGAGCACATCGCCCACGCGGCCCATCTCGGCGGGGTCTAACCCGAAGCCGGAGAGAATGTTGGAGGAGATATCCGCCGTGCGGGCGAGATCCGTTTGGTTGGCCAGTGCCAGGTTGAGCATATCCGGCATGGCCGCTTGAATGGCGGCGGGGTCGAAACCGGCCATCGCCAGGTAGCCTTGGGCATCGGCGGATTGCCCGGCGCTAAAGGCGGTGGTGGCCCCTAGCTCCCGCGCTTGCTGGCGAAGCGCTGCCAGGCGTTCGTCGTCTCCTTCCAGGCGTGTGAGCGCCTGCACCCGCGACATGGATTCCCCGTATTCAACACCAGGGGCCAGCAGCCGTGCCCCGGCGTACAGCGCGGCACCGCCGCTGGCTACCATGCCTGCGCCGGTGCCGGCCATGCTGCTGCGTAGGCTCATGGCGCGGTCGTAGCGGCCACGCGCTTGGGCGGCGTTGCGCTGTTGTTCGGCCAGCCGTTTGAGCCGCTGACGCTGCTCTTCCACGGCGGTGTTGGCCTGCTGGATCTCGCTGGAAAGCCGGCGTTGATCGCGGGAGAGGTGAGCGGTGCTGACGCCGTTTTCGTTTAGTGTGCTGCGCAGCCGCTGAAGCTGCTGGCGTTCTTCATCCACCCGCTGGCTAAGCCTGCGCGCTTGGGTAATGGCCTTTTGCCGTTCGGCGCGCAGGGCGGCGCTGTCGCCCTGGTGGGTGTGCATTTGCTGCGAGAGGCGGCGGATGCGCTCTTGCTGTTCCCGCAGGGCGGTGGCGGTTTCCGAGGATTGCCGGGTGAGGGTACGAAAGGAGCTGACGTTCTTCTGCGTGGCCTGTAGCTGCTTTAAGCGGTCGCGGTTTTCACGCATGGCCTGGGACGCGGCCTGGCTGGCACGGTCGATGGCCCGCAGCGGGCGGGTGGCCCTATCCACGGCGTTTAAAATGACCTGCAGCTTGAGGTTGTTACCGGCCACGCTGGCTCCTGGTGTCGGTGGTGGTGCTACGTTTGCGCGCCCGTTCTCGCCAGGCCATGAGTTCGCGCAGGGTAAAGGCGGCGCAGTCTTGCGGGGTCCAGTGGAAGACGATGGCGAGATCCGCCATCGCGTCTTCTACCTGGTTGGGGAGGTTTATTCGCTCTCGCCCTTGGCCCGCTTCGTCAGCAAAAAACCGGCGATTTCACCGCCACACTGGACGAGATCCGCCGGGTCCATTTGGCGCACCTCGGTGGCGGTGAGCGATGGATTGGAGAGGCGCGGGATCAGGGTGATCAGCGCGTCGGTTTGCATCTGCAGCACATCGGCCAGCGAGACGCCGCGCAGCTCGCCGGAGGTGGGTTTGCGCAGGCGTAGCTCTGTGATTTCGGTCTCGCCCCGGGTAAGCGGGGTATCCAGGGTGATGGTGGCAGCGATGGCTTGGGTGACGGCAGCTTTGGTCATGAGAGTGTTCCTGGTGTTGGGTTAAGGGCAAAAGGAAGCGGGTTAAATGCCTGTGTTAAATACCCAGGCGCTGGCGGCGGCCCGCGAGGCGATCAACGCCGTTGACCTTGAACACGCCGTTCACCAGGTCGATCTCGATTTTCTCGGTGCCGTCGATGGTGAGCTTGTAGTAGCTGAGCGTGCTGGTGACCTGGTGCTCGGTGTTCTCGCCGGTTTGGGCGTCGCCCATATCGATCTCGGTGTGGCGGCCGCGCATGACCACCTCGACTGAGGAGGCGTCGTCGATGTCGTCGCGTTCGTAGCTGCCGGTCATGCGCAGCATGTCGGCGTCGATGCGGGCGGTGCCGAAGTTGTCGAACAGGCTTTCAACTAGCCCGCCTACTGTCCATTGCACGGTGAGCAGGCCGTCTTGGCCCATATCGATACCCACCGCGCCATCCATACCTCCGCCGCGCCACTCTTCGATTTTGCGGGTGAGGGTGGGCAAAGTGATCGACTGGACGATGCCCTGCCAGCTTTCACCATTGCTGAACAGGTTGAGGTCTTTGAGCTTTTTGGGGAGTGCCATGGGGGTCTCTCGCTAATCCAATCAGGCGGTGGCCGCGACGCGCTCGGCGAAATCGGCCAGGTAGGAGTCGGTGATGCGCTGCTGAAAACCGAGGTCTTCCAGCGGCGGTACCGGCGTGTAGTCGTAGTCGATGCGCAGCTTGCCGCTCTTGAGAGAGGTCTGGGTGTTGAGCTCCTCGTTCAGCCAGGCGCTGCCATCGACAATCAGCCCTAGGGTTTTCAGCTCGCGGAACTTGGCGTTTAGGCCTTCGATGATGTCTCGCGCTAGTGAGGCGTGCAGGGGCAGATCCACCGCCCACAGGTGCGCTTCGGCCACGGTGTCGGCGAGGATCTGGGCGGTGCGGGTGTAGTTCTCGAACGGGAAGAGGCTTTGCGGCCCGGCGCAGGTGCGCGAACCCCAGAAGCGGTAGCCGTTTTGGTTAACCAGGGTGGTGACATCGGCGGCGTTGAGCAGCCCTGCATCGGTGTTGGGGCTTTGCAGATCCCAAAACACGTCTTTGCTGATGCCGGTGACGCCGTTCACCGCCACGTTACTCAGGGTTTTGTGCCAGCCCACGGTTTGGTCGAGTTTGGCGCGCAGGCCCAGGGCGATAGCCACGGGGCTAATGTCCAGCGTTTGCGCGTCGTCGGTATCGAACGCTTGCCACTGGGGCCAAAGCACCATTAGCTCGCGGGCACCGAATTCATCTCGGTAGGCGATGACATCACTGGTGGTCTCGCAGCCGTGGGCGTACACGTAGCCAAAGGCGCGCAGCTGCTGCAGCACCGAGACCATGGCGGTGGCCACCGGCTGGGTGTCCAGGTAAGGCACACCAATAATGCGCGGCGTGACGCCCAGCTTCTGCTTGGCGGTCAGTAGCGCCTGCAGCCCGGTGCGCTGGCCTAGCTCGGTGGTGGTGCCAATCACGTTGGCGGTGGTTTCATCGGCGTCGATGCCTTCTTCTACCCGCACCACGACGATGATGGGCTTGGCCTGCTGACCAATGGCAGTGAGGGTGTCCTTTAGCGTGCCTTGGGTGCCCGCTTTGCCGATGGCGGTGTCCACATTGGTGACCAACGCGGGCTGGTTGAGGGGAAAGGTGGTGGCGTCCGCATCCGGCGCGGTGCAAACCACGCCGATGACGGCGGTGGAGACGGTGCGGATAGTACGCGTGCCGTCATTAACTTCCGCAACGCGCACGCCGTGGTGGAATTGGTCGAGTGCCATGGTGGCTCCTGCGCAGGTTCACTGTTCGGGTAACGAAAAGGGTGAATTCACGCAGGTATCGTGCGGGGGCTGAGGGGAGGGTGGTAGCGGTGGTGGGTGTAAGTGGGGTGGTTTACATAGTGGGTGTGAAGCAGGCATGAAAAAGCCCGCCGAGGCGGGCTGATTTTCAAGGTAAGTTAGATTTGATTACCATCATTAGGGTCACGTCGTTTAAAAATTTGCCCATACATATCGCAGTATTCTATTTCAATCTGTATACGTAACTTGGCTAGTTCAGCCCGCGTGTCATCAGAGCTTGTTTCTGATGTACATCTAAACCTTCCGATAGGCATAGCACCACCTTGCGGGATTACATGCCCTTTTTGGTAATCAATCCAGCCTAAAGGTTTAATATTTCCTTTCTCTCCAAGGTCATAGGCTACGGCCTTGAAAGCCTCGTCAATTGTTCCAGGGTAAGGCTTTCCTTCCTTGAAAATAGTGATCTTTGTTATTTCAGCTGGACCTAGACCACAATTGTGAAGTGCCACATCTCCGGTTCCAAACGCATCATCTGGAAATGTCATTTGGCTCATAATGTAAGGCCGAACAGATTGGCGAGCATGCTTTCGAGCCATAAACAAACCTATCGCTACGATTGCAGCATTTCCTAAGCCTACCGTTAATGCTACCCAGTCAGAAGCCGACATTACTTTTTCCCAATTACAGATGGAGTTACCAAGACTATGGACTAGAGCCGGCGTTCTTACCACATCACGAAAAAGAAAAATTCATTAATACAGTGCGGATAGGGCGTGTGCCTTCGTTAATCTCGGTCACGCGGATGCTGTGAAAACGGTCGGTCATGGCTTGTCTCCTGCGCAGGTTCAAGCGGGTTCATGGAGTACTGGCTGAGTGAAGCCCATGGTGTGGTGCTTGCGCGTGGGAGGGTAGCGGCGGGCGTTGTGCGGGAACTGGGGGACAATATTGTGTGAGAAGATCAGTGCGCGAGGCTAAGAGATTGAGCTATGTAACCTCGCGCCGCTGCTTTTATTAGGAACTACTTGGCAATTTTTTGGGCTTTTCAGAATTTTTTAACGAATTCAGGGAAGATGAGAATGTACACGTTCTTAAAGCCATTTTTATTTAACTGAATGTCATCTGAAAATGCGATACGTCCTGAGTTGTAGGCCCTGTTTGCAACCAAAAGAACTCTGACGTCATGCATGTGTTTTTTGTATTTGTCGAGGTTTTCTATTTTTTTATCGAGTTCTTTTTGAAAAAAGGATGCGCTAGGAGAGTGAACCCAGCCTACCCGGTCAGGTACGTACTCCCATTGGTTATAGTTCTTGAAGCGTGCGGGTAAGCGACGGATGTAAGCAACACATCCTCTGTGAATCTCTACTCTTTTCTGCTCAAGTTCTTCAATGTCCTTTGATATGGCGACCAATGTGTCAATGATATTCTTCTTTTGAGCTGTTTTACTTTTCTTTCCTTTGTTTTCTTTGTTTCTATTTATTCCAGAGAGTTTTACATTGATAGGGATGCTGGATTTTTGATAATAGTTTTCAGCTAATTGGGATAGATACTTCTTAGCATAGTTTTCTTTTTCTCTTAGCTTTGATCCTTCCTCTGAATTGTCGATGTTAATTTCTAAAACTTCGACACCAAAGGTATCGCCTTGGTGGGTGACGGTGAGGTCCGGCCATTCTTCTTCATTTTTTCCTTCTTTGATTTCCCATGCTTCACCCAGAAGAGAAGCGACTCTTTTGGCAAACAGTATTTCTTGGCGTTTTTGCGCTTCAGTGGTCATAGCAGCTCCCCGTTTCAGCAAGCAACGTTGTCAATTGTAGAGCCACCAATCTACTAATTCGGGAATGCTGAGGCTACTTAATTGATGTCATCAGTTAGGTTCGCCAAGATATGTTTATGATGCCTTCTTGGTCATGGGAATTTAGCGCAACCTGTAGCGCATCTTTAAGCTCCCAGCTCTGTTGATAAATTTGCTCAATATGCGCTAGAGCTGCCAGCGTCAACATGTCGATCTCGGCGGCGGTCAGCTCGCGGTTGACGTTGTCGCCGCCTCTGAACGTCAGCGTCGCGTCAGGTTGGCCTGCCGCGATCAAGCGCTGCGCTTTTGCTGACAGTCCTAATAGGTTGATCTGGTCTTGAGGGCGCGTTTGCACCACATCGATTTCCCCGTTGAAGTCGTACTCCAATCCCTTAGCAAAAGCGGCATCGCGGGCTCGGTCTAGCTCTTGGCGCTTGAGTTCGGCCAATGTTTCTAACGGCATGGGCGGATGGTCTACCAGGATCGGGCGGCCATGCTCATCGGCAGCGAGCTGCTGGGTCCCGTCGTGGTTGATCAATGCCTGGTGCTGCTCCGCGCTGATTTCGATGGCGTCTTCAGGCAGTCGGCAATCGGGATTGGGTACGGTGATCATCGGCGGTTCGATGGTGTCGTCGCGTACCTGGATCAATGGCGCGTCGCCTTCGCCCTGGTGGTCAGAGTCGGGCACCTCGATCATGGGCCATTCAAAGTCTGGGTCGATGATCGCGAGCGTGGGTTCACCAAAGAGGCGGGTATCGTAGAAGCTGTTGGTTGCCGCGCTGTAGAACGTTCTCATGCTCATTTTCTCCCTTAGTTGCCATATACCCAGTAGTTGAATGTTCGGTTACCCGACGACCCAGCGGCGGCGATGGTGATGCCGGTTTTTGAGATCTCGATGCCGCAGGTATCTTCCGTCGAGACTGCCGCCGAGACGCGGGTAGCCACGCCTCGGAAGGCGCGATTGGGAAACGTGGTGGGAAGCGCACTACTGGCGAATAGTGAACCAACGGGAATGGTAATAAACCCCCATTGCATGATCAGACCGTTGGGGAGTCGCGTCCATCCTGTGGGGGCGATGTCACCGGGAAACGCGCTATCGAGATTGCCCTGGTGATAGACCCTGTCGCTTCCCAAATTCAGCTCGGGATGGCGGGTTTCGCCGCCGGTGGCTGACATATTGATAACGCCATCGCGGACGTAGAAGCGCAGGCCGTGATCGGAGCCGAACGGTTCGTCGTAGTCGTTCAAGTAGGTGTAGCTGTTGAGCCGTAAGTGAGCGGCCCTGTCGCCCGAGGCTCTGAGGATGGAGCTGTCTACGCTTAGGGTGCGGTCGCCACTGAGGTTGCCACCACCCGTTAGCCCACTGCCGGTATTGATTCTGCGTGTTGCCCCTACGGCATCCATCACCTGGGCAGGCGTGGATGGCCGCATGAAGTCGGTGCCGTCGTCGCTGGCCGAGGTGTAGATGACCTGGACGTTGCTGTTTTTGGGGGTATAAGTGGAGCGAAAGAGCCGCGCCCACACATCACCCGATGAGTTGCGTTGCATGATGGTGGAGGGGTCGGGGTTCGCCGTTACCTCCACGTTGGGGATTCGTGACAGCCCCACGTCGTCTTTGGTTGTTCCTCTTGCGCGTAACGACGCCGTACCGGTTAGCCCTGAGCCATCGCCGACGAAACGGCCTTGGGCGTGTACATCGCCGTAAAAGTAGTGCTTGCCCGTGGTGCTTTGGTAGTGGGTGTAGCCGGTGTTGCGGTTGCCGATATCGACCGATCCGTTGCTCGCGTTACTGATTCTGAGGCCGTTGGTGGCTCCTTCCAGCGTGGTAGCCCCTGGCAGTTGTAGCGCGCCTTTGAAGGAGACTTCGCGGCCACGGTAGTGAAGCTCCATAGCGCTGAATTCAGGGATACCGGTATCGGGGTCGACTGTGCCCATGCCGATGTGGCCTTTGCCATCGCCGGTGTAGGTGAGGTGCATGGCGGCACCTCCCTTGTAGCCTGATTCCCCAATCGATACCCCGGCACCTTGGTCGGACCCTATGCCGCCGCTGGTGGTACTGTTGAGTGTGAGCCAGGGATTACTTTTGCTGAGGGTGAGATCCCCGCTCATGCTGTCGCCGCTGCGTTGCACGTAGCGGTCGTCGTGGTCGCCGCTTTGGCGGTGATCGTTCATCGCCTTGGCTTGCAGCACGGTCGCGGTGCTGTTGGAGGTGCGGCTAGCGGTGGTGCCCATGGTGGCGGAGGCACCCAGGCCTAAATTACTGCGCGCCTGGCTTGGGCTAGGAAGATCGCCCAGGTTCTGGCTTTTGGCCAGGCGGGTTTCAGCGTTGTCGTTGGCGGCCTTCACGGCACGAGGGGTGGCCGCCTGATGCTGCGCGCTACTGTCGGTGGCGTTGTTCAGGGTGACCACGCCGGGGGTTGTTAGGCTGGCAGGTGGGTTGCTAAAGCTGATATCGCCGAAGGTGAGCGAGGCGCTGGGCAGGTCGGCCAGGATGATATCGATGGTGAGCAGCAGCGTGGTGGGCCCCGACTTTTCGATGATGGGCGCAGGCTGGCTGTACACGGCGAACAGCGTGCCGTATTCGCTGATCAGGCCAATGCTATGCACGCTGTAGGCATCGGTGCCTTCATCTTTTGCGGTCACGCTGATGGTATCGTCGGCTACGACTTCGCCGGCGATGCTGCTGACCCGTTTGATCTCTTCGGGGAGTGCGGTGAGGGTTTTGCTGGGCGTGAAGACGCTGCTGGAAAACGCGACATGAGTAATGGTCACCGGGCCGGTGCCCGTGTGGTCGGCGTTGATGAGCTCGGCCCGCCCGGCATTCGTAACGGTGATGTTTAGTGCCATGTTATTCCTCGACTTGAAGGCGACGGTAGAGCGTGGGGCGGGCGGCGGCATATAGGCCGATGCTGCCTTCGGCGGCAATGCCCGCCACCAGGTTGAAATGGCTGCGCACCGGCTTTACCCGCATGACTTCTTCAACGATGTCTTCCTGTAGCTCGGCAGCGTTGTTATCGGCGCGCACGGTCAGTACGAGCTCGAAGGTGTGGGGCTGGCCTTTGGGTTCGGTTTGCCACCATTCACGGATGGCGACGCCTGCACCAAACGACTCCACGACACGACGAACGGATTGCACGCTTCCCCGGCGGCGGTGAATGTCTACTGCCTGGCGTATGCGCTGGCGTTTGATGGCTTCAGACCAGTAGGGCTTCCAGGCGGCGACGCCGAGCGACCACGCGAGCCATGGCAACAGCGGTGCAGGGCAGGTATCCGGGTTCCATAGCTCGCGCAGCGGCGTGGGTATGTCCGTTATCCGCACGGTGATTTCCGCCGTGCTGCGCTCTAGTGGGGTGGCGTTAGGGGGTAGCAGGCTTTGGTCACTCATCGATGCCTCCATCGGTGAGTTGGAGCTGAGTGCAGTAAGCGGCCTGTTGTCGGTTGACGGTGATACTGGCGGTGGGGCTGGCCATCTCTACCCGTTGCACACCAGGGCGATGCAGCGCGGCGTATAGCCCTGAGAGCGTGATGTCTTTACCCAGCCGGTGCTGTTCGTTGGCGTAGCGCTGGGCCATTTGCTGCGCTTCAGCCAATACAACTTGGCTGTCGGGGCCGGGGTAGAAAAACAGCGTGGCCTGAATGGTATAGGGGAGAATCTCGGCGCTTTGTACCGTAACAAAGTCGGTCAGCGGGCGTACTTCCTCGGCGCTGACGGCTTGGTCGACGGTGGTGAGCAGCGCCTGGTTGGCTGTGCCGTTACCTTCCCTTGAGAGCACCGTGACCACCACTTCGCCCGGCTGCTGGCTAGTCGCACTGGCATCAAGCACTTGCCCGGAAGCGGAGAGGGCGTGGTAGATGTACGCGCCTTCCGGCCCTGCGGTGGATAGCCCTTGAAGGGAGAGCAGAATACGGCGGCGAAAATCCGGGTCTTCCTCATACGTGGGCGGTGCTGGGGGAATAGCGTCGGGATCGCCGGGGTGGGTCTGCAAGCGTTTGACGTTGAACAGCGCGCCCAGGTTGTCGAGATCTTTCTTAGCGGCATAGGCCAGCATCACCGCCCGGGCGGCTTCATTGACGCGCTGCCGAACGAGCAGCTCCCGGTAGGCGGCAACCTCCAGAATTTTATAGATGGGGTCGGATTCGGCCGGTACGTCAAACGCGGGGTAGCGCTGCTGTAGGTCGGCCATGAGCTCGGCCAGTATGACTTCGTAGTCGATGGCTTCGACGACGGTAGGAACCGGTAGCTGTGAAAGGTCGATAGCGACGCTCATGGGGCGGGCACCTCTACGCTAATACGCTTGCCGTTATCCACGCGCCGAGCGGTGATGATCAGATCGAACCGGCCAGGGCGTTGGGTGGAGACCTGCCGAGTGACTTGCTGCACGCGAATGCGCGGTTCCCACTTCATTAGGGCCACCACCGTGGCGGCGTAGGCGCGCAGGGCGGTGGGGCCGTTCAAGGGCTGGTCGATCAGTTCCGGCAGCAGCGAGCCGTACTCGCGGCGCATCACCCGGGAGCCGATGGGCGTGGTAAGAATATCCGCCACGGATTGCTGAATATGGGCCAGCGAATCTAGCCGGCGGCCGGTGTGTGCGTTCATGCCTGCCATTAGATTGGCCCTTGGGTGTTGGCGGGACCGGGCTGGATGCCGCTATGGGCGTGGTCGTGCCCCACGTTTTTGCCGTTGTGAGTCAGGCCGCCGCCTTGCTGCTGGTAGCCGCCTTGCCGGTTGAGCTCGCCGGTATGCTGGATGTTGCCTTGCCAGGTGGTGCCGCCGGGTGCGCTGATTTCGATGGCACCGGGCAGGCGAATGCGCAGCACGCTGTTGGCGTGGTCGTACTCGAACAGCCCTTCATCGGGGAAGAGCCTGCGCCACAGCGTGGCGACCTCTGCCGGGGCGGGGTGCGCGTTGGAGCACAGCCCACACAGCACTACCCCGGCGGCGGGGTCACCGCCGGGTGAAAACAGGATGACTTGCTCGCCTTGGGTGGGCGGGTCCCAATCCCGCGTGGTGCCTGCGCGGCCTTCGATCCATGGCAGCCAATCGGTTAATAGCTCGCCGGTTTTGACGCGCACGCGGGCAGCGCGGTGGTCCACCTCGGCGATGGTGCCGAGGCGGATCAGGTTGTGCAGCAGGCGGAGGAGTTCGGGAATGTTCATAGCCGCTATCCTGCGGCGGCGTTTGGCGAAGGCGAAGCGGCGGCGGGTGTGAATGGGGCGGTTTACACCGAGCCGCTTAGCCGGGGCTGAGGTGCTTCAGCACAGAATCCATGATGTGTTCTTGATCTAACGCGGTGAAACCGAGCAGCTCTCGCTGTGCATACTCCACGCGGGGGCCGTCGCGGGTGACGCGATCTTTCAGGCCGCGCTGGTGGGTGGCGGCGATGCGGGCGACGCTGCCGAAGAAGCCCACCACGGCGGTGTCGCCTTGGGCGGTGGCCTTGAGCCATTTGGCGGTGGATAGTTTGCTGAACATGGCGCGCCGTTTGATGCTGCCTTGCTGGGCGCGCAGGCGCTGTTCTTTGCGCGGGGCGTAGGGCGTGCCATCCGGGTTGGTTTGGGCGCGGATGCGTTCGCGCTGGCGGCGGCGAAGATCTCGCGCCACGTTGCGGGCCAGGGCGCGGCGCTGTTGGTCGTCCAGCTTGGCGAGCAGCGGGCCGACCCACTCCTCTAGTGCTTCCATGTTATCCGCCATGCGGGCCGTCCCATTCGGCTACGAGGGTGTACTCCGCTTGGGCGTCGCTGTCACGGATCAGTAGCTGCCAATGGGTATCCGGGCAGGCGGTTGAATCAAACCGGGGCAGGGCGCGGTCGATCTTAATGTGCCCGGTCGCGCACTCCACCTTGGCGAGCACCCGTTCGCTGAGCGTTACCCGCAGGGCGACATCCACCGATTGATGACTGAGGATCTCGGCTTCGAAGCGGATGGCCTCGGCGGGGTCGGCGTCGGGCTGGTACTCGGCTAGCCACTGCAGCAGCGGCACGATGATGGTGTCTAGGTTCGCGCTGAAGTCGGTGAGCACGAGCTGGGCGGTGAACTGGTATTCGTGGGTGAGGTTGGGGCCACGCCGAAAGGCGATGCTGCCTTCTTCCACGAAGGTGAGCAGCCGTTCGGGGTCTTTCGCCAGGGCGGGTACCGCGTTAATCAGGTGTGCGCGTAGCAGGTGGAGCTTCTGCATGGTGGGCCTCTTGGCAGGCGATGACGGCATCGACTTCGGCGGCGCACTGTGCCCAGGCGGCTTCGGTGCGTTCTAGCTGCAGGTCGAGTTCGCCGTTGGTTTCGGGGTTACTCGCGGGGAGCGTGCAGGGGCTGGGGGTCGCGCACTGATTGATGATAAGCGTCGGCACCGGTGACGGCGGGGCGGCGGCGCATCCGGATAACAGCATCAGGCAGGCGAGAGCCAGCCCAAGCGCGAAGTTGTGCATTTTCACGGTGTAGCTCCTCAATGGTGGCCAGGCGGTTGGCCGCTGTGCGGGTGAGTGTGGCCTGCTGCTGAGCGAGGGCGCGGCGCTGGCTTTCTAGACGCATGGCATTTTCCCAGAGCGCATCGATGACCACCTTGCTTTCTGCTTCCCGCTGCTGTGAGTGGGCGAGCTGCTGTTCGGCCAGTTCGGCGCGGGTTTCGGCGGCGTGGGTGCGTTGCCACAGCGCCCAGGTGACTAGCAGCACGAGCACCAAAATGGCAAGGGCGGCGAGTAGGCGGGTCATGGCGTGGTCTCCTGTGCTAAGCCTGCCAAGCACAGTTCCCGCTCGGTAGCGCGGCGGCTGACCAGACCGTTCAACTTGCGGCCACCGGCGTAGACCCAGCGGCTGAGTTCGTGACAGGCGCCGCGCAGGTCGCCTTGGTTGAGCTTGCGCAGCAGGGTGGAGCGGGCGAAGTTACCCGCCCCGACGTTGTAAACAAACGAGGCCAGCGCGGCGCGAGTGGGTTCTGGAAGTTTGACCTGGGCGCGGCGATCCACCACCGCGAAGGCGTCGCCAAGATCCTGCTGCAGCAGCGCAGTGCATTCGACTTGGCTAAGGGTTTGCCCCAGGCGGGCGGTTGCCGTGTGGCCGTAGCAGATAGTGGGAATACCCACGGGGTCGCGGTAGGCGGTGGGCTCGTACCCCTCATAAAACGACACCACGGCGGTGGCGATACTGATGGCCCCGGCGGCAAGGCTGACGCCGAGCTTGGTTTTAAGACCCACGGCGGTTCTCCCAATAGTCACGTAAGCGGGTGAGGTAGCGGGGAATCAGCAGCCCGATTTGTAGCGCCAGGTAGAGCAGGGTGAGCACCGTGACCCAGTCGGCGGGCGTCATGCCGCCCACGTGCAGCAGCGAGACGATGGCCGGGGGCGCGGCTTTGGCGCTTTCGGTGGTGATTTCAAAGTGGTGGCTCATTCGGGCCTCGGCGGTTTAGAACGTTAATCCCACAGGTTTACCGTGGGGGCGCGTTGGGTGGCCTGGAGAATGGCAGGCAGCGTGACCGGCGTGCCGTGGGGCAGCACCGGCCCCTGTTCTGCCAGCCCGGGGTTGGCGGCCAGCACCTGCTCGGTGACGCCTCGGGTGGTGCCGTAGACGCGGTAGCAAATGGCATCCAGGGTGTCGTGCTGCTGGGCGCGCACGGTGGTTGATTGAGAGCGGGTCATATCAGCTCGACCGTGCTGTGTGGCCGCCCTTCGATCTCGCTGATCGCCCAGGCGGCGTCGCGTCGGTAGCCATCGGCAGGGGCTTGGAGCTGCTCGCCGCGCTCCCGGGCGCTGTTGGTGGCGTCATAATCGGCGTAGTGCTCCAGCAGGCTGGCGTGAGCGGTGGAGTACACGGCGCGCAGGTAGAGCACGTTGAACACTTCCGGCGACTGCCACACGGGAATGGGCAGCGAGGCCATGGTGGGGTAACCCGCTTCGACCTTGGCCTGCTGCCAATGCCGCAGCACACGGTTGACCGTGATCATGGCGGCCTTCAAGGCGCTTTCGATACGCGGCTGAGTGATGGTGCTGTCTAGCCGGTGCGTGGCGCGAAAATCGCTGGGCTGGATGTCCGGCCAGAAGCCGTTGTTTTCGAGCGGGCTGTCGAGCGGCTGCTCATTGGTTTCATTTGTCGGTGTACCTGCCGAGATAAAGCTGCTCATCGTGCCTCCTGGTAGCGGTTAAACGTTTTTCGCGCGGGGTCGGGCGCGATGAATAAAAAGGGGGTGGGCGGCGTTCGAGCATGGGCGTTAAAACGCCTGGCTCTTACGTCGCGCCCCCTGACGTCGGCGGTCGACTCGGTTGGCCGCTAGCCCGTGGGCGCAGCGGCAGCGTTCTGTTTGCGTTCTCGTTCCAGGCGTTCGAGGTCTTTCTTCACGCCAATGCGGTCGTTGAGTGCGAGGGCACGTTCCAGGTGGTGCTGGGCGTCGTCTAGCTGGCCAGTGGCTCGGCAGGCGTAGCCCAGCGCTTTGTGCAGCTTGGCGCGGATCTGGTCGTGCATATCCGCATCGCGGGTGAGGGCTTCCACATCCACTAGGTGCACGAGCAGAGCGGTGGTGTCTGCGCCTTCTTCATCCAACTGTTTCAGCGCCTGGTCGGCGACTTCCTCGGCGATGATGGCGGCGGTGCCGCGCTCGAATTGATCCGGCGGGGTAAGGCCGTGCTTGGTGGCGTACTTGGCGATGGCAATGGCCCCGGCGAGGTCACCGGCATCGATGCGCCAGAGCATCACGCGCATCAGCACGTCGTCTTGCGCGCCCTGGCCTGCTTCCAGCACACCGGACACGTACTCGGCGTACTTGGGCAAAATCTCGCGCTTGATCTCGGCTTTGCGCTCCATGGATTGGGTGGATTTGAGCAGGCGATAGTCTTCAAACAGCGCGGCTTGCATCAGCTCATACGCTTCGCCTTGCATGGGGGCTTCTCCCGCGTCAGCGGCGGCGAGGGCAGCGCTGACGCGTTCAAAGTGGCGGCGGGCTGGGCTGGTCATCGTATCTCCTTAACCGTTGATGGCTTTTTCAGAGAGTTCGATGTTTTCCACCAGGCAGCCCGCGCCAAAGTCTTCCACCACGTAGGCGTCGTTGGAGGATTCGTAGTTCTCGATACGGTTGCGCTTGGGGTTCTCGGTGACGAAGCGGCGGCGGGCACCGTTCTGCCAGTAGACCGAGAGGTTATCCAGGGTGGTGACCATCAGCGCGTTATCGGGGAAGAAGGGCACATCCATGCCTTGCAGGCCACCGATACGCTTTTGGCTAATGACCAGATCGGCGGCGAGCTGCTCGCTAGGCGGTAGCTGGTTGAGCAGCGGGAAGTACTTATCAGACATCAGGTTGCGGCCAAGGATGACCACCAGCCCCGGTAGGCGACGGAACCAGGGGGCGATGAGGCTGTGCACCACGTCGTAGACCAGAGCATCTAGCGTGGCGTAGTCGCCAACGATGCCGGGTTCGTTGGTTTTAGCCGTAGGGTCGATCACCACTTTGCCGTTGGTTTTACCACCTGCCATGACGCGTGCGGGTGACTGGGTGCGGTACTGCTGCAGCCAGCCGATGTTGACGTCTTGCAAATACGGGTTGGCCACCGGATCGGTTTGCGCGGCGGCGGAGGTGCCGTTGAAGCCAATCATCATGCGGTCCAGCGCCTGCTGGCGAACGATGACATCGCGCACCATGGACTGGAAGTTGGGGAACTTGGCCCAGGCATCCAACTTGGCGTAACCCAGGTGGGTGTCGAATTCGGTCATTCGGCACTCGTAGCCTTGGGCATCCAGCGTGGTGAGGTCGCGGGTTTTACGATCCTGGTTGGCGACGTTGGTGCGGGCGGCGATGGGGCCGGTAACGCCGAGGGCGAGCTTTTCGCCTTTCAGCTCATCGACGCCGACCATGTTGATGCGCGAGAGGAAGTCGCTGGATTCCTGAATGCGCTTTTCCAGCCGCTGCTGGATGGTGGGGTCGACGGCAAATTTTTGGGTGGCGTCCGGGACGCCGTTGAGCTTCGCTACTTTGGCGGCGAAGTTGTTGAAGTGCTTGCGGGTATCGTTGCGCATGGGCGTCTCTTAGCAGTCGGTTTCGATGTCGGTGTCGCCGCCGGTGGCGGGCGTGCGGGCCGGGCGGTTGGGGGTGCTGTCGAGCTGGGTGTAGAGCGCGTTGAACTCTTTTTTCAGGGTGTCGTGATCGCTTTTTAGCTCGTTGAAGGCGGCTTGCGTGGGGCGCTTTTTCAGGGCGTCGCCGAGTGCCTGGTGTTTTTCCACGAACAGGCCGAGGGTCTCTTCCAGCTCGCTGCGGAAGGCCTCGAAACCGGCGGCGCTTTTGGCGTCCTGCTTTTTGAACAGCGCTTTGACGCGCTCGGCCAGCGTGGGGCCTTGCTCGTGCGGCGCTTCGCTAAAGGAGAGGTCGGTTTCCAGCGCTTCGGAGAAGAGGTTTTCCGGGCGCTGTTTGCGGGCGGCCAGCGGGGAGTTTTTGCCCTCAGAGGCGCTGAACTTGAGCATGGAGGTGCCGAGCGAGGCGGGGGAATCGGTGACCGCCAGCCCGACCAGGTAGGCTTCACCGGTGTCGGCAAAGTCGAGATCGATCTCCATGGAGGTGTAGACCTTCTGGCGTTTTTCGACCATGGCCTTGAGTTCGTCGGTGGGGTCGATCTCGGCATAAAGGCCTAGCTTGCCGTCGTCGTCTGCCTCGGTTTTGAGGGCGGTCACGTCGCCGTAGGCTTTGAAGGGGCCATCCGGCAGCAGGCCTTTGATGTGTTCCATATTGACCCGGCAGCCGTAGTTGGCGGGGTCGAAGTTGGCGGCCATTTGGGTGAGCCATTCGGCGCTGATGGTGCGGCCATCGGTGGTTGCGCCTTCTTTTGCAATACGGTGCCAGGGCATGGTCGGGCCTCGGTGAGTGGGTGGGCGTTTGGCTGCGGTCAGGTTCCCCGCAGTGGGGCCTTGGCTCAATGAGGGCTGGGTGTAAGTGGTGTGACTTACATCGGGCGGGGCAATCGTGACCGTGCCTGCGCGGGTACGCTGGCGGCATGACAGCCCAAGCCCCGATTGACGACGACCAGCACCGCCTTTCTGCCCGCCATCTCTATTGGATGGGGTGGCGGATTGCGCGCATTGCCGAGTTTCTGGATTTGCCACGGGCAACGATTGATAGCTGGAAAAAGCGCGACGCCTGGGACGACGCCACGCCCACTCAGCGCGTTGAGGGGGCGCTGGAAGCGCGCCTGGTGCAGCTGATTTGGAAGGAGCAGAAAGAGGGCAAGGATTTTAAGGAGATCGACCTGCTGGGCCGCCAGATCGAGCGGCTGGCCCGGGTGCATAAGTACCAGGGCAGTGGGAAGGAAGCCGACCTAAACCCCAACATCGAGCGCCGCAACGCGGGGCCGAAGAAGAAGCCCGCCCGTAACGATGTGGGCGATGAAGGGGTGATTCAGATTGTCGAGGCGTTCGAGGCTTCGCTGTTCGATTACCAGCGGGGTTGGTACCGGGCGGGGCAGCATGAGCGCATTCGTAACCTGCTCAAAAGCCGCCAGATCGGTGCGACCTGGTACTTCGCCCGCGAGGCGATTGCCGATGCCATGGAGACCGGTAAGAACAAGATCTTCATGAGTGCGAGCAAGGCCCAGGCGCATATCTTCCGCCACTACATCGTGCAGTTCGTGAAGGAAGTGACCGGGGTGGAGCTCAAGGGCGACCCGATCATTCTCGCCAATGGCGCGGAGCTGCATTTTCTGGGTACCAACGCCAAGACGGCGCAGGGCTACCACGGCGATACCTACCTGGATGAATACTTCTGGATTCATGGCTTCGAGACGTTCCGCAAGGTGACGTCGGGCATGGCCATGCACAAGAAGTGGAAACAGACCTACTTCAGCACGCCTTCCTCGGTAGCCCATGAGGCGTACCCGTTCTGGACCGGTGACCGGTTCAACAAACGCCAGAAGAAAGCCGACCGGGTGAAGATCGATGTCAGCCACGCGGCCTTGAAGAGCGGGGCGCGGGGGCCGGATGGCCAATGGCGGCAGATCGTGACCATTGAGGATGCCATCGCCGGGGGCTGTGACCTGTTCGACATCGACCAGCTGCGCCTGGAGTACTCGGATGACGAGTTTGCGAACCTGCTGATGTGTGAGTTCGTGGACGATACGCAGAGCGCCTTCCCGCTGGCGATGATGCAGCGCTGCATGGTGGATAGCTGGGATGCCTGGCGGGATCTGAAACCCTTCGCACCACGGCCGTATGGCGAGTTTCCAGTATGGATTGGTTACGACCCGGCGGGGGATGGTGAGGATGGCGATGGGGCAGGGTTGGTGGTGGTCGCGCCGCCGAAAACCGCTGACAGCAAGCACCGCATCTTGGAACGCCATCGCCTCAAGGGCCGCGACTATGAAGCCCAGGCGGAATTTATCCGCAGCGTGACCCGCCGCTATAACGTGACCTTTATCGGCATCGATACCTCGGGCCTCGGGGAAGCCGTGGCCCAGCTGGTAGCGAAGTTCTTCCCCACCGTGACCCGGTACCGCTATACCCCGGAAATGAAGTCGCGGCTGGTGATGCAGGCGCAGCAGATCATCAACAAGGGGCGGCTTGAATTTGATGCTGGCTGGGTGGATCTCGCCCAGTCGTTTATGGCGATCCGCCGGGAGCTGACCGCTTCCGGGCGCCAGATGACCTACACCGCAGGGCGCAATAACCAAACCGGCCACGCTGACTTGGCGTGGGCGACCATGCACGCCTTACACAATGAGCCTCTTGATGGCCCCGCCGACCATGGCACGGGCCGTTCCCTAATGGAGATGTACGGATGAGCGACGCGGCAGCAAAGCCACGGGTGCGCGTGCCCGCTTACGTGACAGACGCCGACACCACCGCCGCGCCTGCCAAAGCGGAGGCGTTTAGCTTCGGTGAGCCGACGCCGGTGATCGATGGGTACGATTTTTTCTATACCGGCTGTTGGATGCTAGGCAATGAGTGGTACGAGCCGCCGGTGGATTTTCCCGCGCTGGCCCAGACCTACCGCGCCACGGCGCACCACGGCTCGGCGATTCAGGTGAAGCGCAATATTCTGGTGCGCTCGTTCATTCCCCACCCGCTGTTAAGCCGCCAAGCATTTAGCGCGCTGGCTACCGACTACCTGGTATTTGGCAACTGCTACCTGGAGCGGATCTTCGGCCGCTTGGGGAGGCTGTTGGCCTTGAAGCCTGCGCGGGCGAAGTACGTTCGCCGCGGGGCGGATCTAAAGCGCTATTTCTGGGTGCCCAACTGGTCGGAGCGCAGCGAGTTTGAGGATGGCAGCATCATCCACCTGCTGGAACCGGATATTAACCAGGAGGTGTACGGCGTGCCGGATTACCTGGGCGCGCTGCAGTCGATCTTCCTCAACGAGAACGCCACGCTGTTTCGGCGCAAGTACTACCTGAACGGCTCCCACGCGGGGTTCGTGATGTACGTCTCCGACGCCGCCCACAACCAGGAAGACATCGACGCCATGCGCACCGCGCTGAAGGAGTCGAAGGGCGTGGGCAACTTCCGCAACCTGTTCCTGTACAGCCCGAACGGGAAGAAAGATGGCATCCAGATCATCCCGATCAGCGAGGTGGCCGCCAAGGACGACTTCACCGCGATCAAGAACATTACCCGCGACGACCAGCTGGCAGGCCACCGCATCCCCCCTCAGCTGATGGGCATTATCCCCAACAATACCGGCGGGTTTGGCGATGTGGAGAAAGCCGCCAAGGTGTTCGTTACCAACGAGCTGGAACCGGTGCAGGCGGTGTTCAGTGAGATCAACGATGTGCTGGGGGAGGAGGTGATTCGGTTTCGGGAGTATTCGCTAGACCCACAATAAAAAAGCGCCTGGCATGACCAGGCGCATATCGCTCGTTTCATCCCTGAAAGCAGTGGAGGCGTCCCGGCCCCGCAAGCGATACCCACTACTGTATATAAATACTGTATATTTGAACAGGTGTCATGGATGATGAATCGACCGATTTTGCCCTGGATGGGCGGCAAGCGCCGCTTGGCTAAACAGATCCTACCGCTTTTCAAACCGCACACCGCCTATGTGGAGCCCTTCTGCGGCGGTGCTGCGCTCTTCTTTATGAAAGCCCCCTGCAAAGTGGAAGTCATCAACGACGCCCACGGGGAGCTGGTCAACCTCTACCGCGTAGTGAAGCACCACCCGGATGAGCTGGTGAAACAGTTCCGCTGGGGGCTGATCAGCCGGGAAGAGTACCTCACGCAACGCGAGATCGACCCGCGTCACCTGACGGATATCCAGCGGGCGGCGCGCTTCTTCTACCTGCAAAAACTCGCCTTCGGCGGTAAGGTCAGCGGCCAAACGTTTGGCACCTCTGCCGTTTCCCCACCACGAATGAACCTGCTGCGAATTGAGGAAGATCTCAGCGCTGCGCACTTACGCCTGGCTCGTGCAGTGGTCGAGCATTTGGACTGGGCAGAGTGCATCAAGCGTTACGATCGGGAAGGCACGCTGTTCTACCTCGACCCACCGTACTGGGGAACAGCCGGCTACGGTTGCGACTTCCCGCTGGAGGAGTACTACCGGATGGGAGAGCTGGCACGGGCAGGGCAGGGGCAGTTCGTGATCAGCGTCAACGACACGCCCGAGATGCGCGACGCCTTCCAGGGCTTAACGCAGCGCACTACTGAAATTCGATACACTGTAGGACAGCAGGCGACAGAGCCTAGGGGAGAGCTGATCATCAGCAACCGTTAGCCTAGATGCCAATCTGCGACGCCAAGCCGCCCCTTGGGGCGGTTTGTTTGTTTATCATCGGAGACGTATGAAGTGATAAATCTCAGTTTACCCAATATTACACTTGCTGTGAGTAATGATAATAAAATCAAGAAGCTAGAAGATGCCTACGATAATTTCGTGAAAAATGAAAACTGCAAGCGGCAAGTTTTAAACTTGAAGTTGCTTTTTGGAAATGTTATGGGAAAAAGGCTACCGCCCCATTGATAAGTAATTTGGCGAAGGTTCATTGGGGGCCGCTGAGAGCATGGAATGTTTTTGGATATTCAAGCCCTCTCATAATTGGATGCAATTTTAGTACTCATAAGACAAATCTCGGTGGTGCAACAAAGTATCCTATTTGCTGGAATTTTTTCACCTTCTTGACTGGGGTGTTCTTGTTCACCTTAGGTGCATTCCTATTTTTTGCAGGCCTTTCTATGCTGGCTTGGCACGTTATGACAGTAATGAATACACCATTTTCTGAGCTTGAAAGTGCTTGGGTTAAAGTCTTTTCAATGACTTTTTTCATAGGCACTTTGGGGCCAGCGATTACTATTTTTGGTGCTTGGTCAATACGAGCTAGTATTAAAACTTTTGTAGCGAGTGAACATGATTTTCTAGCTAAGCAACTTCACGGATTGATTGAAGAGCAAAGCTAGGATTATGCAGATTGTCCCACGGCGCGCCGTCGACTCCCCGCCCCGCCTGCGCGCTAAACCTGTGTATTTTTATGCACCCATGCACATGCCGCTAAACCGCGCCGTTACTAGGGCCTGCGGCCAAATTCCGTACGCCCATTTCCATGCGGAATCATGCGAATTCCTTCAAACAGAGCATGGTGTGGCTTCGTGAAGGGAGTGGGGCATAAAAGCATGGGGAGATCGGAAAAAGGTAACCTGGGTGATCTGCCTTTTTTATCTTCATAAGTGGCTGATTTTATGTTGATTATCGATTACCCCCAAAAGGTAATAAAAGGTGATGTAAAAGGTAATTTTTGAGTAACTTATTGATAGTAAATGATTTTTATAAATGAACAACTCACCTTTATAAAAGGTAATGTGGTTACCTATTGATCACCTTTTTATTACCTTTTGAACGACTGTTTTAATTCATTTATTTTCATAAGGTTAGGAGTTTTTTGTGAGGTTGATTACCTTTATTACCTTTTTCCGAGACCCCCAAACATTCTCGCCGAACCCTACGTATATGACGCCTGCGCATGCGTCACGCGCAATGTTCACTATAATTGGGACTTGAATGGGACTGGAAGGCTGGGAATAAAGGACTATTAATAAAATAAAATCAATGGCTTATAGGTGTTTGTGTGTAAAAGCTGGGGTTCGAATCCCTCCCTCTCCGCCACAGAATTTAAAAAAGCCCGCTGAGCAATCAGCGGGCTTTTTTGTGCTTGAAATTTGGCTTGGCCGCTAGCCAAGCGACACGCCGTTGAGCGCTATTGCGTATGTGGAGCCAGGCCGATGAAGTTGCTTTCTAGGCAGCGGTAAAGGTAATGCCCGTCGGTGCGACGGGCTTTCGAGCATTGTTTACTGGTTGGTTAGGGGAGCAGCGGCTTCCAAGTAAGCTTCGCCATTCGAGCTCACGCGCTCTTGATCCAGCGTTTCAGAGCCCAGGTGCACCTCTTCCAGTGAGATTGCCATGGCGTCGACTTCTTGATCGATGCGTTGCAGTGCATTTTCAAGCGTGTACGTCAGCATGTGGATCTCACCCATTTGCTCGTCCGAGAGCGTCTCAGCGCTAAGGAGTTGGTTGAGACGTTGGTTCCCTTCTTGAATATTCTCAAGGGCTTGGGGGAGGTTCTCGGAGGGCGCGCCCTCAAAGTGATCCAAGCGGTCTTGGCTGTCTGCCAGCACCAGCCCGCTACTCATCAAGCCACCTACCATCACTAAGAAAAATCGTTTCATTGAAAGCCTCGTCGGAGTGTTGCGGGATTATGTGAGCTTTTTATTTGAGCGGAAAAAGAGTCTTTTTGCAAATCTTAATGATATATATTCGTATTTACTATCAAAGAATATCAAGAGTCCATCCCGGTTGCATGGCGAGCAAGCGGTGCACATGCCTGGACAATGGGTGTCCAGACGGTTCGTGATCCGTCTATACTCGGGATAAAGTCACCCCACCAGGCTGCCCATGTCCGTTGATTTGCAGGCGCTTTATCCCAAGTTGATTCACTTGATGCTCGATACTGTGTTCGTAGTCGATGCAGGGCATCGCATTCTATTCGTCAGCGATGCCTGCGAGTCGTTGCTGGGCTACCGCGCGGATGAACTGGTAGGGACACTGATTACTCGCTATATGCACCCAGAAGATTTGGCGGTCACCCAAGACTCCATCAAGCGGGTGATGAACGGGCAGCCCCATCTCGATTTTCGCAATCGCTACCTGCATAAAAGTGGAAGCGTGGTGCACGTGCTGTGGTCGGCGCGCTGGTCGGAGGAGGATCAAGTACGCATCGGGGTGGCTCGCAATGTGACCGCCCTGGTGCAAGCGGAAGACGATCTGCGGTTTCTTGCACACCACGACCCGTTGACCAAACTGACCAACCGGTCGCTGTTTTACGATCGTCTGGCGTCGGCGATGAGCGCTGCCAAGCGATATCGAACGCGTTTTGCGCTGCTCTTTTTGGATGTGAACGACTTCAAGCGCATCAACGATGTGCATGGTCATGCGGCAGGCGACGCCGTGCTATGTGAAATAGCGCGTCGTTTGAAAGAGTGCGTCCGGGAAACCGATACGGTGGCCCGTATGGGCGGCGATGAGTTCACGGTGCTGTTGACCGATATTCACTCTAAAGAGACCGCGATGGAAAAAGTGGCCCAGCTGCTCGATGCGTTAGTCACGAACGAAGAGAGCGGTACACCTAGTATCGGCATGCCGTCTTGCAGTGTAGGGGTGGCCATCTACCCTGAAGACGGCAAAAGTGCCGATGCGTTGCTTCACTATGCTGACGTCAACATGTATCGAATGAAGAGACAGCGCGGACGCTCGTCATCCGCCATGTTAAAACGGTAGGCCGCCGCTAACGCCAAAAACCGCCACGGCAACCACGACAACGACAACCACGATGGTAGTAGTAGATGGCATGCTCTCGTCCTTTGAGAAATGAGTGAGCTATTAGCCTAGACGCTAGTGGACGATTTCGCACATTGGGCTACCGCCCACAGCCTAGCGCTGCACCAAGAGCTGAAAAGTAGTCGCTAAACGCTCCGTTGATCTGCGCACGCTGTTCGCCTTGTGGGTACAGGCCGCGCTCGGCTTCAGGCGAAGTTTTGGTACCTTTGACCAAAAAGTGATTTGTGATGGCAGCGTCCTGCACGAAGGCTTCGAAAGCGCGGGCGCAAAGTTCTTCGGGTTTGCTGTAGTAAAGCTGTCCCAGGGCCTTGTCCATCGCGGCAGAGTGGCGAAATAGCGGGCTAGGCTGCTGGCCGTCCGATTGAAGCAAGATGGCCCGAAAGCAGGCGATCAATCGTTGGTTGAGAGGGTGGCGAATGGGCGTGGCATCGGCTAACCAAGCGGCGGATGCAAAGGCGTTGTGGGGGGCTGCCTGGAAGCACTTGGGCGCAATGTAGTGGTCGAAGGCGTGAAACCACTCATGGGCAATGCTGCCCGGTCCTGCGTTCTTGGCGAGTGCAAAGCTGCGCTGACTGGGGTCGTAGTGTGCCGATACCCCAGGGCGGCCTCCGGTGCCGTACTGTAGTGCCAGTGTGCCTCTCAGCGAAATCAACGTTTCCGTGCCCTGCAAGATCAGCATGAGGTCACAGAGTGCGTCGTGAAACAGCGCTGCGGCTCGGTCGCGCTCTTCGTTCGTCACCCAGCGGCCAATCTCGATGGAGCGGAAATCGAATTGGCGACGAATTGCGCCAAAGCTGCTGGCAGCGTCTGCGCGATGTCGCGGACCGTTACGAAAAAATGTGCGTTCGTGAAAGCTCACGTGTCACCTATGACGGTGGGAGTCATCGCGTTGGCTACATGGCGCCCATGAAAAAGCGCCCTCATAAATGAGAACGCTTTTTTAAGCACCAATGCTTCCAGTACCTAGCCTTCCATGGTCATCACTTAGCTCTTCCTGAGCGTGCTCCTTCCTTGGCGTTACATGGCTCTTCCTGAGCATGCTCTTTCCATGAGCAGTATCTCGCTGTTCCTTAGCGTTCATTCCCTTGTGACGCGGTATCCCTGCCGCGAACGTGTTTAACTATAGGTTAGGGATAAATAATGTACAAGATTAAATTGTATCTTTATTGTACTTGAATAGTACGTAAATGATGCTGCGTGTTATCTATTGGCGTGAAAACATCGCGTTATCCGAGCGTTGGCACTGCTGGATTTTCTATACACGAGACGTGGAGGGGGCTTGTAACCCACCATGATCGCCCCAACATAGGTGAAGCAACGCACCACGCTATCCCACTCTTCACTATTAGGAGCATCGAGATGAGCAAGCGTATTCTAGTGGTATTGACCTCGCACGATCAGCTCGGCGATACAGGCGAAAAAACCGGCTTTTGGCTGGAAGAGCTGGCAGCGCCTTACTACGTATTCAAGGATGCGGGAGCAGAAGTGACGCTTGCCTCACCCAAAGGTGGACAGCCGCCGCTGGACCCCAAAAGCGATGCGGAAGATAGCCAAACCGACGAAACCCGTCGCTTCCAGCAAGATGAGGTGGCGAAAGCCGAACTGGCGAACACTCACCGCCTGAGCGACATGAGCGCTGATGATTTCGACGCCGTGTTCTATCCCGGTGGTCACGGCCCCTTGTGGGATCTGGTGGATGACAAAGACTCCATCAAACTGATCGAAACCTTCATCGCTCAGGGTAAGCCGGTGGCGTCCGTCTGCCACGCGCCTATCGTGCTGGTGAATGCCAAGGACAGCAACGGAGAACCGGTGGTGAAAGGCCGTCAAGTCACCGGGTTTACCAACGGTGAAGAAGAGGCGGTTGGCCTCACCAACGTGGTCCCACACTTGGTGGAAGATGCGTTGCAGAAGTGCGGCGGTATCTATAGCAAAGCCGATCTCTTCACTCCCTACGTACGTGAAGATGGCCAACTGATCACCGGCCAGAACCCGCCTTCCTCTGCACCCACGGCAGAAGCGCTGATGGCGTGGTTCACGCGCTAATCCATGGCGTGACAGCGAAAAAAGGCGGGCCGTTGAGCCCGCCTTTTTGATACCTGTGCGAGTGGCCGGTCAGATGCTAAAACCGATAGGTCAGCGATACGCCACCCAATCCCTGCCAGTCACTGCCCAGCTCATCCACGATGGGGCTATCCGACGCGTTTCCGGTGAGAATGGTCGTGCCTACGAAGCCCGTGGCGGTCCATTCCCGGGTGAGCGCGTAACTCAGAGAAGCATTGACGCCTGCTCGCCAGTAGCCGCCATCCGGTGAGTAAGGAGCGATACCGCTGCGTGCGCTATCTTGGGCAGAAACCCCAAAGAAAGATTCGGTCCACTTTTCGTTGGAGTAGCTCACGCTGGGCGTCAGCGTGAAGAGCGCGCGCTCGCTCATGGGCAGTCGCAAGGCCGCCTCACCCGTGAAGTTAGCGCCTTCGACATCTCCCGTCACCGCCGTGCTGCCCGCGATGCTGTAGCGCCACATGCCCTGCTGGTAGCTGACGCGCAGGCCAAGGGTCGCGCCGCCATCCACTTTCTCGAAGCGGCTGATGTCGCCTTCGTTGTCTCGCCCGAAGGTGTAACCGATATATGGCGACACGGTCCAGTCACCTTGGCGGAGAGCGTGCCAGGCGATCCCGTCGCGCAGGTTGATGGAAACATCGTCACCGTACGTGAGGTTCAGCACCGGTAGCGGCTGCACGTCGTAATCATCGCTACCCAGATAGTCGGGGGCGTAGGCCGCACCGGCGCCCACGGTACCTTCCCAGCTATTAGCCAGGGCAGGGGTCGCCAGCATGACCCCGAAGGCTGCTGCGAGGTAAGGGGCCAAGCGCGTGGATGAAGCAGAGGCAGAAAACGTTGAGAGATTCATGGTCACGGGTATGTCCTTATGAGTAACAAACGTACGTGATGGTATGTTTTTCTCACTCGTCTGCGCAAGCGCGAGTGAGCGCGCCCGGCGATGACACGAAAAACTTTTTGCGTTTCATATCCCAGGTTAGATAACTGAGCCGTGATAGGGCGCACTGTGTGCATATAACGCAGGGATGGCGTTACAAGGAAGTGCAAGCAGGGAGTGCTTGCGGCGCACAAGGAAGCATGAACAGGACGTTCGTGACGTAAGATTAAGGAGGACCTGATGAAACCCCGGCCAGCGATGGCCGGGGTTTTTTTATGAGCCAGCAACGTACGGACTGTTGCTGTGGTCGCGGCCGTTGCAAAGGCCATTAACAGGCGTAGTGATAGAACAGAGTGCTGAGCTGGCTCATGGGTGCTGACACTGCCGTTTGGCAGCTTAAACAGCGCAGCAGCACGCTGTCTTTACCGGTGCCTTCCAACCGGAACCGATTGAGGTACGGTGTTGTGGCGGATTCTGCATTGCCGCAGTGGCGGCACATGATATCCACACCGTGGACTTTCGAACTGATCATGATATGTCGCACGCTGACCTCCTACCGCTAGGGGGTGAATGGGTTCAGGCGTGGTAACGTCCGTGTAGAGAAGCATCACGAAGGATGCTCAAAAAGTATAGGTAGCGCTGACACAAAGCGCTATAAAAAGCATGCGCAGGCGTTTTTGGGCGAATGGCAGAGGGAAGCGTCAAAAAATTTAATAAAAGTGCGGTGTTTTCTATCTCACGTTAATGTCGTTGACACATATAAGGTTCATGGTGGGCAGTAACACAGGGAGGGTGTCAAGGAGTAAGAGCAAGCACGGAGCGCTTGTAAGACCAGGGATGCACGAACAGGACGTTCGTGAAGAAGGATTACGGAGGAGTCACTGCTACCCCGGCCATGTTTGGCCGGGGTTTTTTTATGCTGATTAAGCGGAGACTTCTTCGTCGCTACCGGGTTTGGCGCTGCCTTGGTGAGCCAGCGGGCTGGCTTGATCGAGACGCGGGTGATTATCCAAGAACGCCCGCTTGAGATTGGGCAGGGCATCCAGCGCTTGAATGGTGTGGTGCAGCGCGTGAATCGCTGCCAGCACGTCTTGGGTGTTACCGGTTTCCGAAATGGTGTGCATATTGCGGATCGGGAAGCCCATAGAGGTCGCTGCACTATCGATGGAGGCCAGGACGCCTGCCATGCCATCAGTGCCGGTATCCACACCCACGATGTCCCGCTGCATGGGAATGTCCTGCTCTTTAGCGGCGCTGGCGATGATGCGGTTGAGCTGCTCGCTGGCAATCGAACCCACCGATAGCGTAAAGCCTTTGCCCATTTCCAGCGGCTGCATGCGCTTGTCGCCAATGCCGGGTGCTGCTACGTAGTCGTGGTTCACGTCCACGCCAATCAGCGCATCGGGCTTTAGCTCACCGGCCAGCACGCGGCTGCCGAAGCGGCCAATCTCTTCGTAGCTGGCAATGGCAAACATGACCCGTACATTCTCGGTGCCGCCTGCTTCGGCGATCAGGCGCGCGACTTCAGCCGTCACAAAGCAGCCCAGGCCGTTATCTAAATACGCACCGTAGAACGTATTCGGGCTAAAGCCTTGGCGGATAGGGCGGTTGAAGATGATCGAGTCGCCCGGACGCACGCCCAGGTTCAGCACCTGCTGCTTCTTGTTCTCGCCATGAATCTGCAGGTCGAGGTAGATCTGCTCTTTCTTGATGCCTTTGCTGCCATCGCGCTGGGCAGGGTCGGAGAAGTGGATCGCGCCCAGCGCTTCCACCGTGCCGCCCTCGATGCTGCGGTAGCTGCCGGGGGCGTCCGGGTCTTCGCTGAACAGCGTCACTTCATGACCGATCAATACGCCGGGCAGGAAAGAGTCGGTATTGATCCAGATTTTGCCGTCTTCACCAATCGAGCGAACCTGCATGCGGATTTTGTCCGCATGGCCGATGATCATCAGCTTGAACATATCATCGCGGCCCGGGTGCGTATCCAGTACCACGCCCGCGTTGCCTTTGAACTGGTGCAAGTGCCAGTCGCTGGGGGCGAAGCGCTCGAAGTAGGGCTTCAGCACGCCGTAGGTCATCGCGCCTTCCAGGCCTACCGGGCTGGGGGCTGCCAAAATGTCGCGCATCAGTTTGAACTGCGCGTCGGGCATCGGTTGCGTCCAGGGTTTTGCAGTATCGCTCATGGTGCTTACTCGCTTATGAGGGTAGTGAACGTGAGAGTTAGTCTGCCAGATTCCGAGCGCTAATGCGCTGCTTCTCCATGCCACGTTTAGCCGATAGTACGGCACTGGTTTCCGCGTATGATGGAAGATAGCTGGCTACCTATTTAAGCCACACTACCACAACAAAAATAGTCACGACGAGGGAGTGTCCATGCCTACTAGAAGTGTTCAGGCCCAGCGCTTTAAAGTTCTGTTGGCGGGGGTATTTAGCCAAATTTTATGTATCGGCATTGCGCGGTTTGCCTATACGCCGCTACTGCCGGTGATGCAGCAGCAGAGCTGGATCAGTGATGCCGATGGCGGTTGGCTAGCAGCGTTGAATTACGCTGGCTATATGCTAGGAGCGGTGCTGGCGGCCTCCATTCGCACGATTTATTTGAAGGACACGCTGTTTCGCATTGGCTTAGTGCTGGCCGTATTAACCACCGCCGGTATGGCGCTAACCGAGCAATTTTGGGTATGGGCGGGGCTGCGCTTTTTGGCGGGGCTTTCTAGCAGCGGCTCGATGCTGTTGGCATCAGGGCTGATTTTGCACTGGCTGATTCAGCACCATCAGCGGGGCGAGCTGGGCATCCACTTTGCAGGCGTCGGCATTGGCATTGTGGTCGCGGCCTTAGCAGTAGAGCTAATGCTGGCGCTGCCAATGAGCTGGCAAGCGCAGTGGTGGGGCTTTAGCGCGTTGGGGGCGGTGCTGCTGGTGCCTGCCTGGTGCTGGTTACCGCGTCCGGTGAAACCGGTGGTAGGCAGCGCTGCCAGTCATCAAGCACCTGCAACGCCGCCTAGCCGCACCTTTATGCGTTTTATGCTGCCTGCCTACTTTTGTGCGGGCTATGGCTATGTGATCAGCGCAACGTTTTTGGTCGCGATTGTGGAGCGTGAACCGCTGCTGGCCGGAGCCGGAAACTGGGCCTTTGCGCTGGTGGGGCTGGCCGCAGCACCCGCCGTGATGCTGTGGGATTTAATCGCGCGGCGGATTGGTTACTTAGGCGCGCTAATTGTGGCCATGCTGGTGCAGGTAGTCGGCATTGTGCTGCCTGCGATCAGCCCAACGTTACCGGGCATTTTGATTAGCGCAGTGCTCTACGGCGGCACGTTCCTGGGGTGCGTCAGTTTAGTGCTGACCATGGCGGGTAGGCTGTACCCCGCCAGCCCCGCCCGCTTGATGGGACAAATGACGTTGGCTTACGGCGCAGCGCAGATTGTGGCACCTGCGCTCACCGGCATGCTCGCGGAAGCCTCCGGCCATTACGATGTCGGCTTGTGGTTAGCGGGTGGCTTTGTGGGGTTGGGTGCCTTGCTGTTGGCGTGGCTGCGTCGCGTCGACCAAACCGCCCAGCGGCTAGATACCGAAGCCAAAGCCAGCTATGCCACGCCGTGATACGTGGGCATTCGCGGCAAAATCCACTAGGATAGGCGCTTTTTTCCGATAGGGTGGAAGGTCATGGCGTCTTCGGGACAACCTCGCATTCAGTGGCTGGGCCGCTGGGGCTTCATGCTGGCAGCCACTGGCTCAGCGGTAGGGCTCGGCAATATTTGGAAATTCCCTTACATCACCGGTGAATACGGTGGTGGGGCCTTCGTGCTGGTCTATTTGGCCTGTATCTTGGCGGTAGGTGTGCCGGTCATGATGACGGAAATTGCCTTTGGCCGCCGAGGGCGCGGTAGCCCCATCGACGCCATTCGCCGGGTGGTAAACGAGTCAGGCCGCTCGTCCGCTTGGTCGCTGCTGGGCTGGATGGCCATGCTGTGCGGCTTTATGATTTTGTCGTTCTACGTCGTGGTGGCGGGCTGGTCGTTCTCCTACTTGTGGAAAATGCTCTCTGGCGGTTTGGCAGGCACCAGCGTCGACGACATGGCGGCCGTGTTTGGGGCCAACAATGCCAACCCGCTGACGCTGGGGGGATGGAGTACGCTGGTCACGCTGCTGACTATGGTCATCGTCGGCAAAGGCGTTCAAGAGGGCATCGAAAAAAACGTCAGTTGGATGATGCCTGGCCTCGTACTCATGCTGCTGCTGTTGATCGTATTTGGCGTGTTTTCCGGCGGGTTTGGTGACGCGGTGCGCTTCCTGTTCTCTTTCAAGGCGGGCAGCCTCTCCAGCGAAGGGATGCTGGCGGCGCTGGGTCATGCGTTCTTTACGCTCTCGCTAGCGTCGGGAGCGATCCTGACCTATGGCAGCTACCTGCCCAAAGGCACCTCCATTGGCCGCACCACGCTCAGCGTCGCCGTGGCGGATACCGTGGTAGCACTCATGGCCGGGCTGGCGATCTTCCCGGTGATTTTTGCCAACGGCATGAATCCCGGCGAAGGCCCAGGGCTGATCTTCATGAGCTTGCCGCTGGCGTTCCAAGCAATGCCCATGGGGAC
This sequence comes from Halomonas sp. CnH100-B, assembly GCF_024124605.1. Lineage (NCBI taxonomy): Bacteria > Pseudomonadati > Pseudomonadota > Gammaproteobacteria > Oceanospirillales > Halomonadaceae > Halomonas > Halomonas sp. CnH100-B. Next base: position 502,022 of record NZ_JAMXRX010000002.1, read on the forward strand.
GCTCTTCGGCGTGCTGTTCTTCTTGATGCTCTCCATGGCCGCGCTCACGTCGTCGATCTCCATGGTGGAAGCGACGGTCTCGTGGCTGTGCGATAACAAAGGCATGAGCCGTAAGTCGGCTGCTTGGGCCACCGGCATCGTACTGTGGCTGATCAGCACGCTGGCGATGCTGTCGTTCAACCTGGGCGCCGACTGGACGATGGCGGGCAAGAACGTCTTTGACTGGCTGGATTACCTCACCTCCCGCTGGATGATGCCGCTGGGCGGTCTGGGCATGGTGCTGTTGGCGGGCTTCGTATTGAAAAGCGAGACGTTCCGCGACGAGCTGGGGCTAGCGCCGCTGCCCTATGCGCTGTGGTTGGCCATGGTGCGCTACGTCAGCCCGCTGGGCATTTTGGTGATCTTTGTCGATGCCTTGGGCCTGTATCAGGTCTCGTTTGCCGCCCATTGGCCGGTGCTGCTAGCGCTGCTGGTACTCATTGCCGTGATCGGTGAAGCCATTAGCCCGCGTCTTCGCCAAGCGCTTTCCGCCCGCTAAGCGCTGTTTTTCTCGCCTTGCCCTGGCGTCGGCAATCGCGCCAGGGTGAGTACCTGCCTCCATTAACTCCTCCCAGCACGTGGTGTAACGCCTGGAACGATGCGCGCAGCGCAGTTGCCAAGGCGCGTCGGCATCGGTCATGCCAAAGCGCAGCGTGCCTTGCCCCATCTTTTGGTTGATGGCGTCGACCGTCTTCATCAGCTGCGGGTGCGCCTTGGTCGTGGGCTGCAGCAAAGAGAGCTGGTACTGCTGCGCATCCACCAAGTCCAGCAGCATGACGCCGGCTTTCATGAATGTGTAGCCGGGGCGATACATCTGATCGAGCCCTTCACGCACGGCTTCTAGAATGAGGCGGGTATCGTCAGTGGGCGCAGCGAGGGGAATCATCGCGCTGGGCGAGAGCTGCGGCTGGTCTTTGCGATGGCGATTGGTGTTTAAAAACAGCATCACCGCGCGGGCCAGACTGCCTTGCTGGCGCAATTTTTCGGCACTTCGCTGGGCGTGACGGCGTAGGGCGGCGTGCAGCTCCTCTTTTACGCCGGTGGATTGGCCGAACGAGCGGGAGGTCATGATGCGCTGGCGGGGCTGCTCCACGGCGTTCATCTCTAGGCAGGGCGTACCGCGTAGCTCCAGCGCGGTGCGTGCCAGTACCACAGAAAAGCGTTTGCGCAGCTGCTTGGGGTCGCACTCGCGCAGATCCCAGGCAGTGCGAATGCCACTGACCGCTAGCCGCTCCGCCAAGCGCCGACCGACGCCCCATACCTCGCTAACGGCCAGTTGTCTCAGCACTACCTGCGTGGTAAGGCTCTCGCCGTGAAGCAAGCACACTCCCTCGTAATGCGGCTGCTTTTTGGCCACGTGGTTGGCAAGCTTGGCTAGCGTGTGTGTCGGCGCAAGGCCCACGCACACGGGCAGCCCTAAATGGCGACGAATACGGCGGCGCAGCGCTGCACCGATGGCTTGGCACTGGGCGTCGTCGAAGCCATCCAGGTAGATAAACATCTCATCGATGGAGTAGGGGGCAACCTCCGGACAGGCGTCGCGCAGCAGTTGGGCAAGTCTCGCCGACATATCGCCATACAGCTCGTAGTTGGAAGAGAGCAGATGAATCGCCCCACGGCGGCGTAGCCCCTCTAACTGGTACGCGGGCGTGCCCATGGCGATCTCCATGGCTTTCATCTCCTCCGAGCGGGCAATCACACAGCCGTCGTTATTCGACATCACGCCAACCGGCTTGCCCTCTAGCGCGGGGTTGAACACCCGCTCGCAGGAGACATAGAAGTTATTGGCATCCACTAACCCGATCATGGCAAGTACTCGTGAATGACGGCGCGCACCACGCCCCATAGCTGGCAGTCAGTGCCTTCTAGCGGCAGCGGCGGATAGTGGGGGTGGGCAGAGCAGAGGTGGGGCGTGCCGCGATATAGTGCGTAGCGCTTGATCAGCACTTCCTCGTCGAACATGGCCACGAGGATATGCCCTAAGCGGGGCGTCACGCTGCGGTCGACGACCAGTAAATCGCCTTCGAAGATTCCCCAGCCCTCCATGCTGTCGCCGGTGGCGGTGAGGTAAAACGTTTGGGTGGGGTGTTTGATCAGCCGCGCATTGAGATCGAGGGTGCGCGGCTCGTAATCTTGGGCGGGGGAGGGAAAGCCGCTAATGCCGGCGCGGCCCGTTTGGGGAGGAAACGGCAGCGGCTGAGACGTTAACGGCAAGGCTGTCGCAACGGGGGCGAGTTGAGACGGCATCGTCGGTATCCTCAAGAATAAATAGTGTGTTTATATACAGTATATATAAACAGTATTTATTCACGAGGCAAAAATTGCAAGCACTGCCCTTAGCGAGCCAGCCACAGCCCCACGACCAAAGCACTGATGACTGTAATAAAGAACACAAGGTTGCGAACGCGGGTATCGCGGCGAGGTTTCATGGCAATCTCCATCAAAAAATGAACGGCGTCGTGGCCCATGGCCGCGTAAAAGCAGCACAAGCGCTGCGCCGAGCATGGTAACGTTTGAGCCACAACGTTTGCACCGCAATGTTTGCATCGTAATGTTCACATTTAGGCGCATCATCAGACGCGCCAGATTTTCGCAGTGAGACCCATTGTTATGAACGACGCTTCCCGAGTAGGCGCGGCGCCTCAGCCGCTTTCGTTGGCCGGTGGGCGGTTGGCGGCATTGAGCTGGGGGCAGTACGACGCACCCACCTGGCTGGCGCTGCATGGTTGGCTGGATAATGCCGCCAGCTTTACACGCTTGGCCCCACGCTTGGTGAGCGCGCTGGGCATTCGCATCGTGGCGATCGATTTTCGAGGCCACGGGCACTCCGCTCATGCCCCGACTGGCAGCGACTACGCGCTTTGGGACTACACCCACGATGTGCTGGATGCCATGGATGCCCTAGGCCTCGAGCAGACCACGCTGCTGGCGCACTCCATGGGCGCGGCGGTCTCTTGCTTGGTCGCGGCCGCGCTGCCGGAAAAAGTAGCGCGACTGATTTTGCTGGACGGGTTGGGCGCGCTCAATACGTCGGCAGAAGAGACGGCCAGCCAACTGCGTAAAGGCATCATCGCTCACCGGCGCTCCTCGTCTCGCACACCGCGCTACCCCGACCTGGAAAGTGCCATTGCGGCCCGGGTGGCGGGCGGCGTCACGCCGTTGGATAGCATCACCGCCACGCCGCTGGTCGAGCGTAATACTCAAGCCACGGCCGATGGCAAAGTGCAAATGCGTACCGACAGCCGCCTGCTCAAGCCCTCTCTGGTGCGCTTTACACCGCCGCAAGTGCTAGCGGTACTGAGCGAGATTCGCGCACCGGTGCTATTGATAGAAGGAGAGCAGGGCATTTTGGGCGAGCGTGCCTGGGCAGCCCAGGCGCGGCAGGCGGTGCCGCAGCTCACTCGGCACGTGCTGGCTGGCGGTCACCATTTGCATTTGGAGCCGCAGGCCGTCGAGCGCGTGGCCGAGGTGATTTGCCGGGAAGGCCACACGGCCAGTTAACGTTGGAACACAATACCGACGTGTGCGTATGAGACACCATGCCAAAAAGGAGGGGCAGAACGTGGTTAGCCAGTTGACGGGGAGAGCGTTGGGGAGCGGTCGTAAAGTGGCCCTGGTGCTGGGGAGCGGCGGTGCAAGAGGGTACGCCCATATCGGTGTGATCGAAGCGCTGGAGGCCCGAGGCTTCGAGATCATTTCGATTGCCGGGTGCTCCATGGGTGCGCTGATCGGTGGCATTTATGCCTCGGGCAAGCTGCCGGAGTACCGCGAGTGGGTGTGCAACCTCGACTACTTGGACGTGCTAAAGCTGGTCGACGTGACCTGGAGCCCCATGGGGGCGATGCGCGCCAATAAAGTGATGAGCAAATTGGAAGAGTTAGTGGGCGACCGACTGATCGAAGATCTGCCCATCCCGGTGACCACCGTGGCGACGGACTTGGTGCGCCAACGCGAAGTCTGGTTTCAAAACGGCCCGCTGCTGCGAGCCATTCGCGCCTCGATTGCCGTGCCTGGGGTGATTACGCCGGTCCACATCGGCGAGCAGGTGCTGGTGGATGGCGGGCTGCTCAACCCGCTCCCCATGATGCCGATTCTCGCCGCCCACGAGGCGGATTTCGTGGTTGCCGTCAACGTTACCGCCCACAGCCCGCAGCCCGTAACGCTGGACGAGCTGCTGCCCCAGGAGGGGGGCGATGACGACCGCACCGCCTTGGAGCGAGACCGCGACGCCAATATAGGCGGCTGGATGGATGAAGTACGCGCCACGACCCGGCGGCTTTGGGGCGGCCTGGGCGGCGGCGGTGACGACAGCGACGACGATGAGACGGTGGACCTGCGCGGTAAGCGCGAGTGGGGCAAGCTGGATATGATTCTGGAGTCGTTCGATATCACCCAGGCGGCGCTGGCGAAGTACAAAGTGGCGGGCTACCCGCCTGACGTACTGATCGAAATTCCCAAAACGGTGTGCAGTACCTACGAGTTTCACCGCGCCAACGAGCTGATTCGGTTAGGCCGCCACCTAGCCGACGAAGCGTTGGAGCGACGCATGCCGAGCATCGCCTCGGATGCAGCTGAGTAGTCGTGACGAGGGCGTGGCGGCGAAAAAACAGTGATTCAACGCAATGGCAGAAAAGGTATCGCTACTGGCCGCGCTTGCGCAGCAGGATATACACCGCCCCGGTGCCGCCATCGATATCGGTGGCGGAGCAGAACGCCAGCACGCCGGGCCACTCCCGTAGCCACGCGTTGGTGTGGCTTTTCAGTACCGGGAAATCGGACGTGGTGCCCCACGCCTTGCCATGCACCACCAGCACACAGCGCAGCCCCTGGGCAGCGGCATCGCGCAAAAAACTCTCCAGCTCCAGCCGCGCCTCTTCCAAGGTGTAACCGTGCAGATCCAACCCCGCCTGCCACGCCGTCTGCCCGCGCTTGAGCTGGCTGAAGGTGCGCCAGGGCAGGTCCGGCACGCTGAACTCTAAATACTCGGAGGGCCGAACCGCCTCCACCCGGCCATCGGACGTGCGCCCGCTGGTTTGCAGCGTACTGCTCTCGACCGCCGCTCGGCGACGCGCTTCGCTGGCATCTGACTGGCGCTTTGGCTTGCCGGGGTCGGCTTGGTTGGTGGCAATACGGCGTACCCCTGCCGCCTGCAGCGCTTGGCGAAAGGCACTGATATCGTCATCATTGGGCAGGTGTCGCGTCATGGTCGGCTCGAATCAACTAAGTAGTGGTGAAAAAAGGGGCGGTGGATAAAAAACGCTAAGGCGAGACAGTATAGCGAGCTTGGCGCTGCTGTGAACCGGGCGGCGTCAAAGGTACAATCCCCCAACGACCTTTTGACGCCAGGAGCCCTTGTGACCACGCATCTCACCGATGAGTCCTCCCCTTCGACGCTATCGCTGCCGGATTCGGCGCTGGTCAGCGATCTTTTTACACTGCGGGACTATTTGCGCTGGGTCTCCAGCGAGTTCTACTTGGCGGGGTTGCACTATGGGCACGGCACGCAGTCACCCTGGGACGAGGCGGTCGCCCTCTGCCTGGGCGCGCTGCATCTTCCTTGGAACGTCGACCCGGCCGTGCTGGATGCGCGGCTGCTGCCCATCGAGCGTGAGCGGATCATTCGTCTCGCCCGCGAGCGCGTTACCACGCGCCGCCCGCTGCCTTACCTGCTGGGGGAAGCCTTCTTCGCAGGCTACCCCTTCAATGTAGATGAGCGCGTGCTGATTCCCCGCTCACCGATTGCCGAGCTGATCGAAGATGGTTTTGCGGCGTGGTTCCCCGAAGAGCCGCCCGCCCGCGTGCTGGATTTGTGCACCGGCTCCGGCTGCATTGGCATTGCCACGGCGCTGGTATTGCCCACCTGCGAAGTGGCGCTGGCGGATATCAGCCAGGATGCCTTGGCCGTGGCGCGGCAGAATATTACCCGTCACGATGTCGGCGACCGTGTACGCGCCGTGGAGTCTGACGTGTTCGACGGCCTGGAAGGCCAGCGCTTCGACCTGATCGTCTCCAATCCGCCCTATGTCGATGAGCGCGACCTGGCCACCATGCCCGCCGAATTTCGCCATGAGCCAGCGCTGGCGCTGGGTTCCGGCAGCGACGGCCTGGATATCGTGCGGCGCATTCTGCGCGAGGCGCGTAACCATCTAACGGCCGAGGGCTGGCTGATTGTTGAAGTCGGCAACTCTGACTGCCACTTAGAGGCGGCCTTCCCGGAAGTGCCCTTTATCTGGCTTGAATTCGAGCGTGGCGGCCAGGGCGTGTTTGCCCTGAGCGCCGCTGAACTCGACGCCCATGCGGCGTCTTTTGCGTGAGGAATTAACGCCCATGTCTGGCAATACGTTTGGCAAACTGTTTACCGTCACCACCTTTGGCGAAAGCCACGGCCCCGCGTTAGGGGCCATTGTCGATGGCTGCCCTCCGGGCATTGCGATTAGCGAAGAGGATCTGCAGGGCGATTTGGATCGTCGCCGCCCCGGCAGCTCGCGCCACACCACCCAGCGCAAAGAGCCGGATCAGGTTCGTATTCTGTCCGGCGTGTTTGAAGGCAAAACCACCGGCACCTCGATTGGCCTGCTAATCGAAAACACCGACCAGCGCTCCAAAGATTACTCCAAGATCAAAGACCAGTTCCGCCCCGCCCACGCGGACTACACCTACCATCACAAGTATGGTCACCGGGACTACCGGGGTGGCGGCCGCTCCAGCGCCCGTGAGACCGCCATGCGCGTGGCGGCAGGTGCCATTGCCAAAAAGGTGCTGGCGGCACAGGGCATTCAAATTCGCGGCTACATGAGCCAGCTCGGCCCGATCAAGATCGACTTCAAAACCTGGGAAGCCGTCGATCAGAACGCCTTCTTCTGCCCCGACCCCGATAAAGTCGCCGAGCTAGAAAGCTACATGGACCAGCTGCGCCGGGACCAAGACTCCGTGGGCGCGGAAATTACCGTGATTGCCGATGGCGTGCCCGTAGGCCTGGGCGAGCCGGTCTTCGACCGTCTGGATGCTGACCTAGCGCACGGTTTGATGAGTATCAATGCGGTAAAAGGGATCGAGATTGGCGCGGGCTTTGGCTGCATTGCCCAGCGCGGCAGCGAACACCGCGATGAGATGACGCCGGAAGGCTTTCTTTCCAACCATGCGGGCGGCGTACTGGGCGGTATCTCCAGCGGCCAGCCCATCGTCGCACGCCTAGCGCTGAAGCCGACCTCCAGTATTACCACGCCAGGGCGTTCCATCGATGTGCACGGCGAGCCGGTCGAGGTGATCACCAAAGGGCGTCACGACCCCTGTGTGGGCATTCGGGCAACGCCGATTGCCGAGGCCATGATGGCGATTACGCTGCTCGACCACTGGCTGCGCCACCGGGGCCAAAACGCTGATGTCAGCGTTGATACACCGCGTTTAGGCCAGCAATAACGCCAAGGTACGCTGAGTGGTTCGCTGCTACACTCAAGGAAGACGGTTAAGGAGTGCCCTATGAAAATTAACGTTGAGTTTGACCTGACGCCGGATGAATTTCGGCAGTCGCTGGGGCTGCCCGATGTGGAAGCGTTCCAACAGAGCCTGCTGGACAACATCCAACGGCAGATGGAATCAGGGGTAGAAGGTTACGACCCCATGAGCTTGATGCGTCCTTTCCTGCAGCAACCCATGATGCAGCAAGGACTTTCACAGGGGCTTGCTAACTTTGGCACCTATCAGCAGATGATGCTGGATATGCTGCGTCAGGCCGGTAGTGCCCATAGTGGCGGTGCCAGCCAAGCAGATAGCGAACCCTCGTCGGCGGCCAGTGAGAAGACCACCAAGGCGAAAGCCACGGCATCGTCGCGCTCTCGAGCCAAAGGGTAGGCGAGCCAGGCGCTATCAAAAGGGGCCCTGCAGTGGGAGTTAGTGGCATGTTGCAAAGCAGCATGCCACGTATTACTCTTTTTTGCGGTGCAACAATTTGCGATGTGATGAGCCACTCCAGGCTCATGCCAAGGAACGAGAGACAGGAGCAACCACAATGCAAGATAAAATGATGGACGCCTTTAACGCCCAAACCCGCCAAATGTTCGAGCCGATGCGTAAGATGAACTCGCTAATGCTCAACAACATGGAAAAAATGACCCAATACCAGCTGGAAGCGATGAAACGCTACAGCCAAATGGGCACCGAGCGCATCCGCAGCGCCACAGAGATCAGCGACGCCGAAAGCCTGCGCGATTTCGGTACCAAGCAAGCGGAAATGATGAACGAGCTTTCCCAGCAAATGCAGGAGGACGCGCGGGTGATGAGCGAAATGAGCCTGCAGTTCAAATCCGAAATGGAAAAGCTGTTTAGCGAAGCCGGACAAAAAATGAGCGAACAAGCTAGCGCGGCCGCCAAAGGCGAGCAGCCTGCCAAGGCGTCCAGTCAGTCGTCTCGCAAGAGCTAATCGTTGAAAGAGTTGTGCGGCGCCCATAAGGCGCCGCCTTCTTTTGTCGTGTTCTTTAGTGCGTTGCCAGGGCGGACGCCGCCCAGCAGGTGAGGGGGAAGTGGTATGCAGTCAGGGTGGAAAATGCCGTCTCAACACTATTCGCAAGAAGAGATGGAGGCATGGAAAGAGCAGCTCGACGATATTGGTGAGCAGTACAAAGCGCTCTTGGGAGACTTGCTGACACGCATGGCGCCCAGCGAAGCCGCCGACTCCGTCTACAGCGATATGCGCGAGAGCTTCGAAGCCGCCGCCCGCTCGCTGATGAGCAACCCGAATCTGCTGTGGCAGACCCAGTCGCGGCTGCTGCAAGACCAGTGGCTGCTATGGCAGCAGGGCGTGCGCGCCATGGCCGGTGAACAGGTGGCTCCGCTGGTGACGCCGCCCAAACATGACCGCCGCTTCAAGGACGACGCCTGGACCACCGACCCCTACTACATGGCGATCATGCAGCAATACCTGCTGTTTTCGCAGATGGTCGACGAGCTGATTAACGACCTCGACGGGTTAGACCCCGTACATAAGCGCAACCTGACGTTCTATGCCCGACAGTTGGTGAATGCGATGTCACCCACCAACTTTGTCTCCACCAACCCGGAAGTGATGCGCCGCACCCTGGAAACCAAAGGCCAGAATCTCGTCGATGGCCTGACCCGGCTGCGGGAAGACCTCGCCAACTCGGCAGAGGGCATCAACGTGCGCATGACCGACCGCAGCGCCTTTGGCGTGGGCGAGAATATCGCGGTAACGCCTGGCGCCGTGGTGTATGAAAACGAGCTGATTCAGCTCATTCAGTACACGCCGACCACCGAAAAAACGTTCAAAACGCCGCTGTTGATCGTGCCGCCCTGGATCAACAAGTACTACATCCTCGATCTGCGGGAAGATAACTCGCTGGTGAAGTGGATGGTCGATCAAGGTCACACGGTCTTTTTGATCTCCTGGCGTAACCCCGGTCCCGAGCAGCGCGACATTACCTGGGCCGACTATATGCAGATGGGCCCGATCAGTGCCATGGAGGCCATCGAGCATGCCTGTGGCGAGAAGTCGGTCAACCTGCTGAGCTACTGCGTGGGCGGCACGCTGACGGCCTCCACCGTGGCCTACCTCACCAGCACCCGCCGTGGCCGCAAGGTGAAGTCGGTCACCTATATGGCCACGCTGCAGGATTTCCGCGATCCGGGTGATATCGGCGTGTTCCTGAACGAGCGCGTGGTGCAGGGTATCGAACAAACCATGCAGATGAAGGGCTATCTGGATGGCCGCTCCATGGCCTATACCTTCAACCTGCTGCGGGAAAACGACCTGTTCTGGTCGTTTTATATCAACAACTATTTGAAGGGCGAGATTCCGGCGGCCTTCGATCTGCTCTACTGGAACACCGACGGCACCAACCTGACGGCCGGTACCCACGCGTGGTACCTGCGCCATATGTACCTTGAAAACCGCTTGGTGGAACCCGGCGGCATCGAGTTGGATGGCGTCAAAATCGACCTGCGCAAAATCTCGGCGCCCAGCTATTTTGTGTCCACCAAAGAGGACCACATCGCCAAGTGGAACAGCACCTACTATGGCGCACTGTTGCCCAAAGGCCCGACGACCTTCGTGCTGGGTGGTTCTGGACACATTGCCGGTATCGTGAACCCGCCCCATAAAAACAAATATGGCTATTGGACCAACGACACGCTGCCCGACAGTCACGACGCCTGGCAGGAAGGCGCGACCTTCCACGAAGGCTCCTGGTGGCCCCACTGGCAAGCGTGGGTGACGGAGAACGGCTACGCGGATGCCGACCCGAAAAAGATGGTGCCCGCCCGCCAGCCGGGGGAGGGGGAGTTAAAAGTGATCGAACCCGCACCGGGTCGCTACGTGCGCATGACCATTCCGGAAGTGTTAGGAGAAATCCCCAGCAGTACTTAGCCGGCGCGTTTTAACGAAGCCGCCTAACACGAAGCCCCCGACCACGAACGTGGCTGGGGGCTTTTGTATGGCCGCTGGGCTATGGGCATTAGCGCCGACGCACGAACCCCGGCAGCAGCAGTAACCCCGCCAGCAACCAAACGGGCAGGCTGCCCAGTCGGGTGAACGGCGTGAGCCCCTCCATGGCGTAAAACTCGCCAGTGAGGTAGGTGGTCTCGAACTGCGGCGCGCGGTCCACCACGTTGCCACGCGGGTCGATGATCGCGGTAATACCGTTGCTGGTGGCACGTACCACGTAGCGGCCGTTTTCCAAGGCGCGCAGGCGCGCCATTTGCAGGTGCTGGTGCGGGCCAATGGAGGCCCCGAACCACGTGTCGTTGGAAACGGTCACGATCACGCCGCTGTCTGCCGCCCGTTGGGCGACCAGCTCAGGGTAGATGATCTCGTAGCAAATGGCGTTACCGATAGCGACACCGGCCGCTTGCATGGGCGTTTGATCCGCAGCGCCCTTGGTAAAGCTGGACATGGGCAAGTCGAAGAAGTTGATTGCGCCGCGCAGCAGGCTCTCCAGCGGCAGGTACTCACCAAACGGCACCAAGTGCTCTTTTTGGTAGCTGCCTTCCACGTTACCAACGCCAATCACGCTGTTGAAGTAGCGGTCGTCCTCATCCAACTGCACGATGCCCGTCAGCAGTGCGGTGTCGACGGGCAGGTTGGCCTGCACTCGTTCCAGCACGGGCCGCGCCTGGCTATCGATCATGGGCAGCGCGGTTTCCGGCCACAAGATCAGATCTGCCTCGTCTGCGACGTCGCGAGTCAACTCGCTGTAGGTATTGGCGGCGGTGCGCTGGCCTTCGGGGGTCCACTTGAGTAGCTGCGGCAAATTCCCCTGCAGCAGCGCCACGCGAGTCGATTCGCTGACCGGTGTCGTCCACTGGTGGGGTAGCGCAAGCGGGGCTAGCCAAATGGCCGCCAGCGGAAGCGCGGCCCACCACTGGCGGCGCAGCACTTCCACCCCCAGCGTGCCGGTAAGCACCACCAGCAGCGAGAGTAAGTACACGCCCCCAACGGGTGCCCAGCTAGCCAGCGGGGAGTCCACGTAGCTAGAGCCCACCAGCAGCCAGGGGAAGCCGGTAAACAAGTAAGTGCGCAGCACTTCGCCCAGCACCCACGCGCCTGCGAAGGTAAGCAGCGCCCAGCGGGGGGCGATAAAGCGCCGGTAGAGCCAGAACGTGCCCGCGAAGAACAGCGCCAGTACGCCCACAAACAGCGCGGTTAAAAAGACCGCGAGCGGCACACCGGTATAGCCGTAGTCGTGAATCGAGACGTAAACCCATGAGGTGCCGCTGGCAAACAGCGCCACGCCATACAGCCAGCCTTTTAGCGCTGCCTGGCGCGGGGTAAGCGTGTGTAGGCCCACGTACAACAGACCCATGGCCACCGGGCCTAGCCACCAGAGTTCGAAAGGGGAAGCAGTCAGCGTGGTGAAGCCGCCCGCCACCAGGGCGGCGAGCAGCTGTAGCGTCAACGTGGGTGTGAACCCCATGGCGATATCCTATCTAGGGTGGTAGAGGCAGTGAGAGAACGACCGCCTAGTCGTCCTGTGGTTCGTCGTCAGCGGCGTTGCTGTCGCGATAGGCTTCGAGCAGGCGAATGCGGCGGTTATCGGCGTTCAGAATGACGAACCGCCAGCCGCCCAGCGTCGTGTGTTCGCCGCGACCGGGTAGGTGACCAAACTGCTGCATCACCAGCCCGCCCACCGTATCGAATTCGTCATCGGAGAATTCGGTGCCGAAGCGTTCGTTGAAGTCTTCGATGGGCGTGAGGGCGCGAATGGCGAAGTGGCCGTTCTCCAGCGTGCGGATGTCGTCCTCTTCATCGGTGTCGTGCTCGTCTTCGATATCCCCGACGATCTGTTCGAGAATATCTTCGATGGTGATGATACCCGCCGTGCCGCCGTACTCGTCCACCACGATCGCCATGTGGTTATGGGTTTCGCGGAACTCTTTGAGCAGGGTATTGAGGCGCTTGGATTCGGGAATGAACATCGCCGGACGCAGCACGTCTTCCAGTTTGAACGCGTCGCGGCTCTCTTGCGATTGCGACAGCAGCGGCAGCAGGTCTTTGACCAGCAGAATGCCTTTTACGTCGTCCAGGTTCTCGCCCACCACCGGGTAGCGGGAGTGGCCGGTCTCTTGGATCAACGGCAGGTAGTCGTCCCGCGTTTGGTCGAGGGTAATGGCCGACACCTGAGAGCGTGGGATCAAGATTTCACGCACCTGCTGATCGCTGATATCGAGCGCCCCCTCAATAATCATGATGGCGTCTTGATCCAGCTTCAGTTTCCCTGCGGTGTGGCGTAAAAACGTCATCAGCTCATCCCGCGAGCTGGGTTCGTCGTTGTCTCCGGAAAGGGCGCCAAAGAGTTTCTCGAGCCATGATTTTTGATTGGGGTTGCTCGATCGGTCTTCGCTCATTGCGTCAAATCTCTCAGTTACGAAAAAAGGTGTTACCAGGATGATCGTACGTACACGCCATCGTTTTATCACTGAGTTGCCGTTGACACCACTCTAAACGTTCGCTTGATTTAGGGGGGCGGCTTACGCGTGATAAGGATCAGGAATATCGAGAGTCGCCAACAGCTCGCGCTCTAGCTGCTCCATCTCCTCGGCTTCCTGGTCGTCGATATGATCGTAGCCCATTAAGTGCAGCGTGCCGTGTACGACCATATGCGCATAGTGGTGGGCCAGCGGTTTCTGCTGTTCGTCGGCTTCGCGGGCGACCACGACGTGGCAAATGATCAGATCGCCCAGCAGCGGCAGGGTGATGCCGGGTGGGTTCTCGAACGGAAACGAGAGCACGTTGGTGGGCTTGTCTTTACCGCGATAGTCGCGATTCAGCGCCTGGCTCTCCTCTTCGTCCACGAAACGGATGGTCAGCTCTTGGCGTTCGTCATCCGGATGGCGAGAAAAGACACAGCTCACCCAATGGGTGAGCTGTTCGAGCGACGGCAGCCGCGGCTCGTCGATGGCCGCCTGCCGGTCGATCACGATATCGCTCATCGGTCGTTCTCTCCCGAGCGGTCGCTATAGCTGTTGCGTTCCATGGCCTGCATACGCGCTTCGCGCTCCTGCTGGCGAGCTTCACGCCGGGCGCGCTCGGCCACTTCCTGCTGAGACTCGAACTCGTCGTAGGCTTCGATGATGCGCTGCACCAGCGGATGACGCACCACGTCCTTAGCGGCAAAGTGGGTCACGCCGATGCCGGGGGTGTCTTTGAGGACGTCCAGCACCTGCGACAGCCCTGAGCGCTGCCCGCGCGGCAAGTCGACCTGGGTAATATCGCCGGTGATCACGGCGGTGGAACCAAAGCCGATCCGTGTCAGGAACATTTTCATCTGCTCCGGCGTGGTGTTCTGGCTTTCATCCAGAATGATGTACGAGTTGTTCAGCGTACGGCCACGCATGTAGGCCAGCGGGGCAATCTCGATCACCTGACGCTCGATCAGTTTCGCCACCTGCTCGAAGCCGATCATTTCGTACAGCGCGTCATACAGCGGGCGCAGGTACGGGTCGATTTTTTGCGCCAAGTCGCCCGGCAGGAAGCCCAGTTTCTCACCGGCTTCCACAGCTGGGCGTACCAGCAGAATGCGGCGCACCTCTTGCTGGTTGAGCGCTTCCACGGCAGCCGCCACGGCAAGGTACGTTTTACCGGTACCCGCTGGCCCGATGCCGAAGTTGATGTCGTGTTCGCGGATGCTCTGCACGTAGCGCTGCTGGTTCAAGCCGCGGGGTTTGATCATGGTGCGCGGTGTGCGCATGATCACTTCATCGCTACCGCCTTCGCCATCCTCTTCCTCCTCCAGCGCTTCCAGGCCGGATTCTTGCAGGAACAGGTGCACGGTATCCGCCGAAAGTTCATCGGCGGCGGTTTCACGGTAGAGGTGTTCCAGCACGTTGGCGGCCGCTTTGATACGGTTCGCGGCACCGGCCAGCTGAAAAACGTTGCCACGGTTGCGCAACGTCACGTCCAGGCGGCTCTCAATCAGCTTTAGATGCTCGTCCTGTTGGCCGCAGAGACTTGCGAGACGCTGCGGGTCATTGGGTTCAAGGCTTAGGGTGATAATGCGATTGGCCTGAGGTGATGGCTGGCTCAAGAGTAAGAAACCCGTCAGTTGATGTATGTGAGACTCAGCTTACTGCCCCGGCGGGGCCGGGGCAATTACCTAGGATACGCGAGCGATCAATAACGTTCGCCGGAGGCAAGCTCGCCACGCAGCGAGTTGGGCAGCGCTTCGGTGATCTCGACATCGACGAAATAGCCGATCAGCTCGGTCGGGTTGGCCGCGCGGAAGTTCACTACGCGGTTGTTTTCGGTGCGCCCAGAGAGCTGACCGGGGTCTTTCGGTGAAAACCCGGTCACTAGAATGCGCTGCGTGGTACCCACCATACGGCGACTGATTTGCGCCGCCTGCTGCAGAATGCGCTCCTGCAGGATGGCGAGGCGCTGCTTCTTCACGCTTTCCGGCGTGTCGTCGGCCAAGCCAGACGCCGGGGTGCCGGGGCGCGCCGAGTAAACGAAGCTGAACGAGTGGTCGAAGCCGATGCGATGAATCAGATCCATCGTCGCTTCGAAATCTTCTTCCGTTTCACCGGGGAAGCCGATGATGAAGTCGGAAGAGAAGCTGATATCTGGACGGTTCGCGCGGATACGCTCCATCTTCTCGATGTACTCTTCTGCCGTGTGCCCGCGCTTCATGGCGCTAAGGATGCGGTCAGAACCTGATTGCACCGGCAGGTGCAGGTGGCTGACCAGCTCCGGTATCTCGGCAAAGGCGTCCACCAGGCTGTCGGTGAACTCCACCGGATGCGAGGTGGTGAAGCGAATACGGTCAATGCCATCGACGGCGGCTACGCAGGCAATCAGCTCGGCCAGGTCGATCTCGTCGCCGTCGTCGTTCTCGCCACGGTAGGCGTTCACGTTCTGGCCCAGCAGGTTGATCTCCCGCACGCCCTGGTCGGCCAGGTGGATGACTTCATCCATCACCGCCTCGAAGGGGCGCGAGACCTCTTCGCCACGGGTGTAGGGCACCACGCAGAACGTACAATACTTAGAGCAGCCTTCCATGACCGAGACGAAGGCCGTCGCGCCATCGGACTTGGGCTGGGGCAAGTGGTCAAACTTCTCGATTTCCGGAAAGGTGACGTCCACCGCCGCAATTTGGTTGTTGTTGCGGGCGTCGAGCATTTTCGGCACGCGGTGCAGCGTTTGCGGGCCAAAAATCATGTCCACGTAAGGGGCGCGTTTGCGCAGCGCCTCACCCTCTTGGCTGGCCACGCAGCCACCCACACCAATTACCAGATCGGGATTGGCGTCTTTCAGCTTTTTCCAGCGGCCTAGCTGGTGGTACACCTTATCCTGCGCCTTTTCACGAATGGAGCAGGTGTTGAGAAGGATGACATCCGCCTCCTTCTCGTTATCGGTGAGCTCCAGCTGGTGAGATTCGCCGAGTAGGTCCGCCATACGCGAGGAGTCGTACTCGTTCATTTGGCAGCCGTGCGTTTTGATGAAGAGCTTCTTCGCCATCGGTACCTGTCATCTATGGGTCGTCAAAGGGGACGAGGGATGAATGAAATAACGGTGAGACAGCGGCAGCGCTGCCGTCGAATGGCTGCATTATACGGACACAGCAAACCAGGGGCTAGCATTCCCCCATAATCGATACTTGACCCGCGCGATTCAATCAGTATACTACGCACCGTGTTTGAGCAGTTCCTCGATAGCTCAGTTGGTAGAGCAAATGACTGTTAATCATTGGGTCGCAGGTTCGAGTCCTGCTCGAGGAGCCAAAACACTTGTCAGCACAATTGCTTAGAACATTTTAAGTGAATACTGATAAGTGATAGGCTCTGGTTCAAACGCAACAGCAAACGATGTTCCTCGATAGCTCAGTTGGTAGAGCAAATGACTGTTAATCATTGGGTCGCAGGTTCGAGTCCTGCTCGAGGAGCCAAGCTGCTGTTCTGCTAAAGATTTTTTTGTTGTTCCCCGATAGCTCAGTTGGTAGAGCAAATGACTGTTAATCATTGGGTCGCAGGTTCGAGTCCTGCTCGGGGAGCCATCTAGCTTACCATCTTTCCTATCTAAATGAGTGCCCGCCCGCTGCCAACTGGCATTTTGGGTGATTTTTTGTGTGTGGGTGTTTGTCTAACGGCGCTTGTTTTATGCCTTTGCGTTGGTTGCAACACATCTTGCTGAGTATGAACCTTATTCTAACTATCTGAAATTTATATCTTTTAGGACTGATTTGGGCTGGATTGCTAAAGCCTAAGCGCTAATCTTTACTCTGCCTAAGCCTCGCCATTGAGCGGGGCTTTTTCGTTTCAAGGCATTATGTAGCTTCGCGTAGCGGCCGTATGGCTCTGTTGCTTGGCCCCTAGTCTGCCACCCCACGGCGCGTTGCCCCCCACCCGCCTGCGGTGTTCGCTTGTGGGGTAGTTCTTCATGCACCCAGCAAAAACGGGCCAAAGCCCGTTTTTGCTGGGCTTTAGGCGGGTTTTGAAGGCATGGGAGTCATGCGAAATCATGGGAATTTGTGTGTCTTTTTAGTGGTGGATAGCTAGTGAGTCGAAAAAAGAGAGTTCAGTCCTTGCTGATAGAGGAAAAGCTTAGTCCAATGAAATCCTGGTAAAGCCTAAGTATTCATGTTATTTGTAACTGAGAAATTGTATCAATTCGATGCTGTGTAGAGGCATTCGTGTCAATGTGATTCTAACTTACTTCAGACTGGTATGTTATGAGTAGTTAAAATTTTGGGCCAATATAGCTAAATATTATATTTAGGTAATGTGTCATCTTAGAGGTTGTTATAAATGGCTACTATATATGTTAAGAATGTTGAGCTGCGCAATATACACAGAAGGTATGATCTAGATATAAGTTTTAATGAAAATTTAAGTGTGCTACATGGAAAAAATGGTACAGGTAAGTCCACTCTTCTACATATTATTGCCAATGTTGCAAATTGTGATTTTTTAAGGTTTGCATTTTTAGAATTTGATAGTATTAAAGTGACTTATTCTGATCGGAGTAGTATTCGGATTGTTCAAGAAAAAAATGAGAGTGATGCTGAAATACAAGTGTGGACTCATTATGGGAGTTGCATTTCTTTTCTAAAAAGCAGTGCGTTAGAAGCTATCAGAGAAATAGAATCAGAAAAGCACTTCAGCAAATATTCGCAGCAACCGTTATTTAAAGAAGTAAGAGATTTTATTTCTTTAAATGATCTTAGAGCTGTGGATATTTCTTATTTTCCGGCATTTAGAACAATGTTGGAAGTTTGGTCTTCTCAAAGAGAAGCTTCTGAGCTGGTATATAGGAGAGCTGTTAGAAATAGTAGAGTGCCCGCTAGGCAAATAACCTCATTTTCTCGGGACCTTTTTGGACCTTTCCTGCCCGTGATAAATTTTCCCTCACCAATAGATATTGAGCAGAGTTTAAAAGATGAAATAAAAGAAGCTCAAATTAGCATCGGTAGATTTGAAAGCTCAATTTTTAGTGATTCTTTTGTAAAAGTGTTTGCTGCTTTGCTTGAAGGCCCCCCCAAAAACTACGATTCAGAAACATTATTAAGTGAGATTTTAGAACTTACTGAAACAACAGAAAGTACCAGATTAGGTGCATTGGAAGAAAATTCTGAAGCTTATAAAAACCTTCGCTCTCTTTTTGAAAGAAGCTCACAAGCTGGATCGTTAGTTGGTTCTACCTCTGGAGCTTTGGCAGTGTATAGAGATGCTCTAAAAGAAAGAAGATTGTTTCAGAAAAAGGCTTTTGAAGAGATTGAAACATATTTCAAAGTTGTAAATAGTTTTTTGGAAGGCAAAGAGCTTTCTTATGAGCTAGGTTCTGGTAAAAGAAATACTAAAGTTGGGCTTAAGTTTCCTGACGATACCTGGAGTAGTATTAAAGTTATGTCATCAGGGGAAAGACAGTTGCTGACTATGCTTTATGCTGTTAATAAAATGAGCGGTAGCACTTCAGTTCTAATTGATGAGCCTGAAATTTCATTACATATTGACTGGCAAGAAGAGTTGCTAGGTAAGATGATGGATCAGTTAGGAGACCGTCAAATAATTGTATGTACACATTCTCCCTCCATTGCTGGAGACTATGGGGATTACATGAAAGAGGTAGTTCCTATTTTTAAAGAAGGTCTTGAAAAGTCGGCCGATAATTATCTTGATGAAGATGATGGGAGTTTTGTTTGATGGCTCTCAATTATAGTATTGCTGAATATATTATAAAAACAAGAATGAGCTCTAAGGTTAGAGTCTTAGTTGAAGGTGCGGATGACATGAAGCATTTTAAGAATCTACTACATGTCAAACTTCCTAACAAAAATATTAAGGTCGACACTGCCGAGGGCATTAGAGGAGATTGCCGCTTAACTGGTAAGAATAATAAAGAAAAGATTTTAAAAGTACATCGTGCTACTAGAAATACTCAGTCCCATAATAATTTGTTTTTTCTACTAGATAGAGAGTTTGATGGATTTGAGCTAGAGCAGGTTATTCGCGACCTGAAAAAGGAAAGCCTTTTCTGTAATAATATGTTGCTAACAGCAGGGCACTCATTTGAGAATTATTTTTTCTACCCACGTATAATTAAAGATGCTTATCTTTATTTATGCTTATCTGAGTTCAAGAGAGACGCAATGCAAGCATTTATTTCTAGTTTGGATGAATGCTTTAGAATTCTTGCGGCTATTTCTTTGGCCGCAAAGGATATCCAGAAAAGCACTTATCCTATAGGCACTATTCATTGGTTTGATTTTAAAATTGAAAATTCATTGCCAATTTTTGGTCATCAAGAATGGCTTGAAAAAAACAATAACGGAGCTGCAATAGAGTTTGTAAATAGATATTTATACAATTATGAGCTTGTGAGTGGAAGTGAGTTGGAGGATTGTATAAAAGTTATAAGAGGTCATACAGGTGTGATATTCTTCCAAAGAATTTTTGCAGCATATCTGAAGTTACAAGCTTCAGCAGATAGATACTCTAATAGTAATAAGCATGCTGATGATTTTTCAAAAATTAATGAAAAAGGTATGTCCGCAGCATTTTGTGAGGCTTGGATACGTCTGATTGAAGCAGATGGACGTGTAGCTTATCCTGAAGAGTTAATTAAGTTTTTAGAAACGGAAGCATAATTTTTTATGAAGGAGGAGGGAATGTCTGGGGATTACGTGTGGAGATATATGTCTCTTGCTAAGTATATTGATTTAGTCAGCTCTAAAAGCATTTTTGTACCTAAAGCATCTTTGTTTAATGATGCTACAGAAGGAAAATGGATAGCCCACGCCGTACTATGGGGGGACAAAAATCATTGGGCAGGGCTTAAGCTTTATGCTGATAGATTGAGTGAGTTGCTCGAAAAAACAGGGAGTGATCAGAATAAGATATTGTCTGAAGGAATGAATCTCTATGACGTTTTAGATAATAAAGATAGAGGTTCAGTTTTGGGTGATGTTTTGAAAGGTCTGGTTACGGTTTATCCTCATAAGAGGTACGAGTATATAAAAACAACTTTAAACTCATGGTTAAGTAATTATAATGGTCATAATGACAGGGTCAATGAGTGGGTTGAAGAGGTGGCCGTTGGAAGAGAGTGTACCTATATTAGCTGCTGGAATAGAGCTGATTTTATGTCTCTTGCTATGTGGAATGTCTACGGAGGTAGCGAGGAGTCTGTGGCTGTTCGAGTCCGTACAAGTAGGTTAGAAGAGCTATTGAAGGAAAATTCTAGCTGGTTAGATCAAAATGGTATGGATGCTCAAATAGTCGATGTTGAGTATATTGAAGGCTTGAAGAACCCCAATAAAGAGTTGCGCAGTCGTTTGATTAAGAAACTAGGCGTTGGAAAAGACGTTCGAATCGGTACTTTTAGTATAAAACCAGCGATATATGAGTATGAGAGTGAGATGAGAATTATTGTTCATCCCCGGAAAAATTTTAAAGAAAAACTTTTTGATCCGCATCCGGAGTTAGATGGCTTATATCTTAGTGTTTGTCCTGGTGGTCGAGAACTTAGCGAGTTTATCGATGCTGTGTGTATACATCCTTTATTAGATAGTAATTCTATGATCTACAAAGTGCTGAGTTCAGTCAATAAACAGTATGGCCTTCCTGATCTGCCGATTATTACAGATAAAGTTGAGGCGCTAGGCTCTACTGTCAGCCTTAAGACTTGGAGCATGCCATAAAACTTTGAAAATAATTGTTGGTATACCTAGCTTTTAATTTGTTAGTTGATTTAATAGATATCAATTGCTTATGGTGTTGGTGTTCATCCTGCTCAGCATCCGATACTGCTATACACCTCACATATTTTTCTCCATAGTAAAATACTTTGTGCCCCAACCCAACCCAACCCAACCCAACCCAACCCAACCCAACCCAACCCAACCCAACCCAACCCAACCCCTTAGCCTTACCCCCCAGCTTGGCGTAAACTAGCTGCTTCAATTTATAGCGTAGGAAGGTGTCGTGGGGAAAGCGGCTAGCCTGCAGGCGCTGCAGGTCTTTAAGTGTTTGAGCGATGAAACGCGGCTAATGCTGGTGCTGTTGATTGCCCAGGAGCAGTCGCTGTGCGTGTGTGAGA
Source organism: Halomonas sp. CnH100-B (assembly GCF_024124605.1). Taxonomy (NCBI): domain Bacteria; kingdom Pseudomonadati; phylum Pseudomonadota; class Gammaproteobacteria; order Oceanospirillales; family Halomonadaceae; genus Halomonas; species Halomonas sp. CnH100-B. The sequence goes on from NZ_JAMXRX010000002.1 coordinate 523,101, forward strand.
TGACCTATGCGCTGGAGGAGTCTCAGCCCAAGGTGTCGCGCCATTTGGCGCAGCTGCGCCAGTGCGGCCTGCTGATGGATCAGCGGGAGGGGCAGTGGGTCTACTACCGTTTAACGCCGCAATTGCCTGCCTGGGCGCAGTCGATTATTGAATCAGGTGCGCAGGGGAGTGCGGTGCAGCTTGAGGCGCTGACGCAGCGCTTGGCGCGTATGGGGGATCGTCCGGCGCGGCGCGCTGCCCTCTGCTAGCAGCGTTTCGGTTCCAGCAAGCATCCACAAAAAACGCCAGCCCTCGGGCTGGCGTTGTTGTTGCTAGCGCAGAGTAAGCGTGGGTTAACGCTTGGCCATGCGCTGGCTCTCTTGCAGGTGAACGTAGTCAAGCAGCACTTCAGCGGCTTCGAGCACGTGGGCGCGGTCCACAGGCATCTCTTCGTCGTCGCTGTCGTTCTCAGCTTCGGCATCTTCCGTGGCGGCGGTGCCGTCGCTACGCGCGTCCATCCACTCTTCCAGTTCAGGCAGCCCCAGGGCGCGGCGGCGCTGGTTTTCCAGTGAGAGCTGTTCGGCTTCTTGGGCTTCTAGCTCGCGTTGGCGCTGTTCCCGGTTCAGGCTGACACTGGTGTGCTGTTCACGCAGCTGGCGAGCCAGCGTGGACTGACGCTCCAGGTAGCGGAAGTTGGGGTTCTCTTTGGCGCGCTCTTCATGGCGAGCAATCAGCGCGGGCAACACGCGTTCCGGCTCGCCGTAACGGCGGTACTGTACGTTTTGCACGTTGTCCCACGCCAGGGCGTTATCCAGGCTGCTTTCGCCAATGCGCTCGGGGTCGATCAGGCTAGGGAAGGTGATGTCCGGTTCGACACCGCGATTCTGGGTGCTGTCACCTGAAATGCGGTAGAACTTGGCGCGGGTCAGTTTGATCTCGCCGTGGCTCAGCTCGTTCAGGGTTTGAACGGTACCCTTACCAAAGGTCGAGGCGCCCACCACGATGCCGCGGCCATAGTCTTGAATGGCACCGGCGAAGATTTCCGAGGCAGAGGCCGAGAGGCGGTTTACCAGCACGGTGAGTGGGCCGTCGTACACGGTGCCTGCTTCGGTGTCGCCGTAGAGCTGAATGCGGCCCTGGGCGTCGCGTACCTGCACGGTGGGGCCACGATCGATGAACAGGCCGATCAGCGAGTTGGCCTCTTGCAGTGCGCCGCCGCCGTTATTGCGCAGATCGAGCACGATACCTTCCACACCCGCTTGTTTGAGGTTCTCGATTTCGCGGGCCACGTCGCGGGTGGTGCTGCGATACTCTTCTTCACCGGCTTGCCAGGCGTCGAAATCGACGTAGAAGGTGGGCACGTTGATGACGCCGATGCGATGTGGCTCGCCGTCGCGCATCACTTCGATCACTTCGCTGTCAGCCGCCTGATCTTCCAGGCTGACCGTGTCGCGGGTGATCTCGACGATTTGCGAGCGGGTCATGTCCACGGCTTGGGCAGGCACTACGTCCAGGCGTACCACGGAGCCTTTGGGGCCGCGAATCAGATCGACGACGTTATCCAGGCGCATGCCGACGACGTTGACCATCTCGCCCTCTTCCTGGCCGACGGCGATGATGCGGTCGGCCGGTTCCAGCACGCCTGCGCGCTCAGCGGGGCCGCCGGGCACGAGGCTGGAGACTTTGACGTATTCACCGTCCGCTTGCAGCAGCGCGCCAATGCCTTCCAGCGAGAGGCTCATCTGAATATCGAAGGATTCGCCTTGACGAGGGGAGAGGTAGCCGGTGTGTGGGTCGATGGTGCCGGAGATAGCGGCCATCAGCAGGCCAAACACATCTTCCGATTCCGCTTGGCGTAATCGCGAGAGCTGACCTTCGTAGCGCTGGCGCAGGTTGTCTTCGATCTGCTCCGCGTCCTGGTCGGTAAGAGCGAGGGTCAGGGCGTCGTTTTTCAACCGTTTGCGCCATAGCTCGTCCAGCTCGCTGTCGCGGGTGGCCCAGGGAGCGTCTTCACGATCCACTTCCAGGCGCTCGTCGCTGTTGAACTCCAGCGATAATCCTTCGTCCAATTCGGCGAGCAGCCACTCCAAGCGGGCGGTGTGACGCTCGCTCAGGCGGTTGTAGAGGGCGAAAGCGTCGTCCAGGTCGCCATCGAACAGCACGTCGGCCATGTCGTTCTCAAGGTGGCGATAGGGTTCGATGTCTCGGTTCAGTAGGTAGGCGCGCTGACCATCCAGAATATCCAGATAGCGTTGGAAAGCTTCCTGCGACCACTGCTCGTTGAAAGTAATATCAGCATAGTGGCCGTAGCGGAGTGAATCCGCAATTTCCACTGCCGCTTGGCGTTGTTCGTCGGTCGGCGCGAGTTGCGCCAGCGCTGCCGGGCTGGTGATCACCAGCATCACGGCAAGGGCGACCGAGCGCGAAAGCGTTGCAAACAAGCTCATCAGTCAAGCTCTCCCGGATTTGTGTACACTCATTCTTCCCTAGACCCGCAGTTAGCCTATGAGTTGCGTAGGCCGAGGGAGCATTGTAGCAGGTCATTTCCCCTGTGAGACTCAATCATTACTGTTATGAGGAATTCCATGTCCGAGGCTTTCAACGCGGAACGTTTAACGCGGCTGTGCGATTTTTTGCAGCAGTCGCCTACGCCATGGCATGCCACCCAGAGCATGACTGAGCGTTTGGAGCAGGCGGGCTTCACGCGCCTGGAAGAGACCGCGAACTGGCAGCTCGCGCCAGGAAAGCGCTACTACGTGACGCGTAACGATTCGTCGGTGATCGCGTTTCAGTTACCCGCTGGCAAACTGACTAGCCTGCGTATGATGGGCGCTCACACCGATAGCCCAGGGCTGCGCCTGAAGCCCAACGCGACCCAGTACTCGGCCGGCTGGCTGCAGTTGGGCGTGCAGGTATATGGCGGCGTGCTGCTAGCCCCCTGGTTCGACCGCGATTTGGGTTTGGCGGGGCGTGTACACGTGCGCCATGCCGATGGCCGTTTGGAAAGCGTGCTGCTGAACGTAGACCGCCCCATCGCGATGATTCCGAGCCTCGCGATCCACATGGACCGCGACGTGAACGGGGGGCGCTCGATCAATCCGCAAACGCAAATGGCACCGGTGCTGATGCAGAGCGATACCGCCAAATTGCACGAGCTATTGGGGCAGTGGCTGGAAGAGCAGCACGGCCTGCGTGCGGTCGAGGTGGTGGATTTCGAGCTGGGCTTTTACGACGTTCAGCCGCCGTCACTGGTTGGGCTGCGCAAAGAGCTGCTGGCCAGCGCACGGCTGGATAACCTGCTGTCGTGCTTCGTTGCCCTAGAGGCGCTGCTGGAGTGCGATGGCAGCCAAGGAGCGCTGCTGGTGGCGAACGACCATGAAGAGGTGGGCAGTGCCAGCGCCTGCGGCGCACAGGGGCCGTTCCTGGGCGATGTGCTAAAGCGCTTGAACGCCCAGGTCGGTGGCGGCAGTGAGGAGTCGCTGATTCAGCTGATCCAGTCGTCGCTGATGATCTCCTGCGATAATGCCCACGCGCTGCACCCGAACTTCCGCGACAAGCACGATGAACGCCACGGCCCGGCCATCAACGGTGGTCCGGTGATCAAGGTGAACGCGAGCCAGCGCTACGCCACCAATAGCGTCACCGGCGCGCTGTTCCGAGATATGTGCCGCGAAGCGGATGTGCCGGTGCAGTCATTCGTCACCCGGGCAGATATGGGCTGCGGCAGCACGATTGGGCCGATTACCGCTACGGAAGTGGGCGTGCCGACCATCGACGTAGGATTGCCCCAGTGGGCGATGCACTCGATTCGTGAAACGTCCGGCACGCGAGATGTGGATTACCTGACGCGGGCGCTGACGGTGTTCCTGAATCGCCCAACGCTCTCCTGATTCAACCGCCTGGTTAGAAACGAAAAAGGCCCGCTGACTTAGTCAGCGGGCCTTGCTATTGCTAGCGTAATTCGGTGTTGGTGGCTACGCCCTGATTTGAACAGGGGACCCCATCATTATGAGTGATGTGCTCTAACCAGCTGAGCTACGTAGCCGTTCAACGGGGGCGAATATTACTCAGGGAGGCGACGCCCGTCAAGCATTTATTTCTTTTCTCGCTTATACGTTGAAGCGGAAGTGGATCACGTCGCCATCTTTGACGATGTACTCTTTGCCTTCCAAGCGCCATTTGCCGTTGTCTTTGGCGCCTTGCTCACCGCCCAGCGCGACGTAATCGTCATAGGCGATGACTTCGGCGCGAATGAAGCCCTTCTGGAAATCGGTGTGAATCACACCGGCGGCTTCCGGCGCGCTGGCGCCCTGTTTCACGGTCCAGGCGCGGACTTCTTTCACACCGGCGGTGAAGTAGGTTTGCAGGCCCAGCAAGGCGTAGCCCGCACGAATCACGCGGTCGAGTCCTGGCTCTTCCATGCCCATTTCGGCCAGGAACATGCTGCGCTCTTCGTCTTCGAGCTCGGCAATTTCGGCTTCTAGCTGGTTGCACACCGGCACGACGACCGCGCCTTCTTCGGCGGCGATCTCTTTGACGATGTCCAGGTAGGGGTTGTTCTCGAAACCATCTTCATTGACGTTGGCAATGTACATGGTGGGCTTGAGAGTCAAGAAGCCGAAGCTTTTCACCTGGCGCTTCTCGTCCTCGTCTAGCCCAAAGCTGCGCAGCGGCTGGCCTTCGGCCAGATGTGGTTGGATCTTGTCCAGCACGGCTTTGGTGGCAATGGCGTCTTTGTCGCCACCTTTCACCACGCGCACCAGGCGCTGGCTGGCTTTCTCGACGGTGTCCAAGTCGGCCAGGGCAAGTTCCAGGTTGATGGTCTCGATATCGGCGCGGGGGTCGACCTGGTTGGCGACGTGGATGACGTTGTCGTTATCGAAACAGCGCACCACGTGGGCAATCGCTTGGGTTTCACGAATATTGGCCAGGAACTTGTTACCCAGGCCTTCCCCCTTGGAGGCGCCCGCTACGAGGCCCGCGATGTCCACGAACTCCATGGTGGTGGGCAGCACTTTTTCGGGCTTTACGATGGCCGCCAGCTTGTCCAGTCGCGGGTCGGGCATCGGTACGATACCGACGTTGGGTTCGATGGTGCAGAACGGAAAGTTCTCCGCATCAATGCCAGACTTGGTCAACGCATTGAAGAGCGTGGATTTGCCTACGTTGGGTAGGCCGACGATACCGCAGTTAAAGCCCATAAAATAACTTCCTGACCGCTAGGGCGGCGCAACCGTTCGTGCGTCTGCCCGGTGTGAAAAGAGTGCGTTCGTAACGCGTGGTAATAGAGTCCGACAGCGTGCTGCTATTTTACGCTATGTAGGCGGTTCATAGCTTTAGCCCAGTCGCCGGAAAGCGCGAGCGGCAGCGTGGCCAGGCACTCGTCCAGCGAGCGCTCGATGGCTTCTTGCTCGGCCTTGCCGGGGCGGCCCAGCACGTAATTGACCACCTGCTTCGCCTCGCCGGGATGGCCAATGCCAATGCGCACGCGGTGAAACTGCTTCTGGTTGCCCAGGGCGCTGATAATATCGCGCAGCCCGTTGTGGCCGCCGTGCCCGCCGCCGGTTTTGTAGCGTGACTGCCCCGGGGGAAGGTCGAGCTCGTCGTGCGCGACCAGCAGATTCTCCGGGGATAGTTTGAAGAATTGGGTAAGCGCTGCGACCGCCGCACCGCTACGGTTCATGAACGTGGTGGGGTTGAGCAAGTGCAGCTCATGGTCACCCACACGGGCTTTGGCGTAGAGCCCTAAAAACTTTTTCTCAGGACGCAGTTCGGTGTGGGCGCTGCGTGCAATGGCGTCGACTAGCCAAAAGCCCGCGTTGTGTCGGGTGGCGTCGTATTCAGCGCCTGGGTTGCCCAGTCCTATAATGGCCGTTACCTGGCTCATTTTCCCACCTCCAAAGGTTCTGGAAGATATGACGACGTGTGACGGAGCTGCCTCCGCAGGCGGCTGCCTGAGGCTATCGAGCCCCATGCCGCAAAAAAAAAAATCAAGCGCCGAAGCGCTTGATTTTAACATCCTTGGGCCATGCGAGCATGGCCCAGGTAGCGCTGGTCAGCGTGGGCTGGCAGCACCTTTAGCAAGGCTTACTCGGCGCTGCCTTCTGCGTCGCCTTCACCTTCGCCTTCTTCTTCGTCATCGCCACGTACTTTCACTTTGGTGATGCTCAGAATGGCGTTGTCGTGCTCTTCACCGTGGGCCAGGTCAACAGACGTGACGCCGGCCGGCAGGGTCAGGTCAGACAGGTGCAGGGTAGTGCCCAGCTCGACCTTGCTGATGTCCACTTCCAGGAAGTCCGGGAGGTCTTTCGGCAAGCAGCTGATGGCGATTTCGTTCGCCAGCACGTGCAGTTCGCCGCCCTGGTCTTTGATGCCGACACACTTCTCTTCGTTCACCACGTGCAGCGGCACGTTCATGGTGATTTCGTGAGTGGCGTCAACACGCAGGAAGTCAGCGTGGGTCAGCAGCGGCTTGAACGGGTGACGCTGCAGGTCACGAACAACCACTTGCTCTTCTTTACCGTCGATCACCAGCTTGATGACAGAGGAGAAGAAGGACTCGTCTTCGATCGCCTTGTAGAACGCAGTTTTTTCTACGGAGATCGACTGAGCGCCTTTCTCACCGCCGTATACAACGGCCGGTACTTGTTGGTTCGCACGACGCAGGCGGCGGCTCGCACCTTTCCCCAGGTCGTTACGAACGCTGGCTTGCAGGATAAAATCAGACATGGAATTTGCCTCTTGGTTTAAGTAAGGAAACGCCGCCGCCCGCGACCAGACGACGACGTTTCCAGGGCCCCAAGTGGGGGCTCATAACGTCAGGCGTTAGTGAAACATCGCGCTGACGGATTCCTCGTTGCTGACGCGGCGAATGGCTTCCGCAATCAGGCCAGCAACGCTCAACTGACGAATTTTTCCGCTGCGACGCGCGTGGTCGGCGAGCGGAATGGTGTCGGTCACGACAACCTCGTCCAGTACAGAGTTGGTGATGTTGTCGACCGCGGGGCCGGACAAAATCGGATGCGTGGCGTACGCAACAACGCGCGCAGCGCCGTGGTCTTTCAGAGCTTCACCGGCTTTACACAGCGTGCCGGCGGTGTCGATCATGTCATCGACGACCACGCAGGTGCGGCCTTCGATTTCACCGATGATGTGCATCACCTGGGCTTGGTTCGCCTGGGGGCGACGCTTGTCGATGATGGCCAGATCGGCGTTGAGCTGCTTGGCGATGGCGCGGGCACGCACAACACCACCAACATCGGGGGAAACAACCACGAGATCGTCGTAGTTTTGACGCTCGATGTCGTCCAGCAGGATCGGTGAGCCGTACACGTTATCAACCGGTACGTCGAAGAAACCTTGGATTTGGTCAGCGTGCAGGTCCATGGTCATGACGCGGTCAACGCCTGCTTTCACCATCATGTCCGCCACGACTTTGGCAGAGATGGGAACACGGGCGGAGCGTACACGACGGTCCTGGCGGGCATAACCAAAATAGGGAACCACTGCCGTAATACGGGTCGCTGAGGCGCGACGCAGAGCGTCGACCATCAGGATCAGTTCCATCAGGTTGTCGTTCGTCGGGGCACAGGTGGATTGCAGGATGAACACATCCTTACCACGCACGTTCTCATTGATCTCGACCGCGATTTCGCCGTCGCTAAATTGACCAACCGTTGCGTTACCCATACGGCTGTCTAAGCTCTCGGCAATCTTTTGAGCGAGTTCGGGATTGGCATTCCCGGTGAAAACCATCAATTTTGACACGCGCAGCCACCTTTGCAGTGTTGGGGATCAGGGGAGAAAACGCAGATCAACATTAGAATTGGCTGGGGTACCAGGATTCGAACCTGGGAATGCCGATACCAAAAACCGGTGCCTTACCACTTGGCGATACCCCAGCAATAACCTAATGCGATGACCGGGCGCTTTCAGCAGCCCAGAGCATCTTGTAGGGGAGAGGTGTTAAGTCCGCGCGCGACCCATGCTTGCCAGCGCTGATTAGCCTGTTCAACCACCGTTTGCGCAGCTTCTTTGGAATCGAATGCTGCAAACAAACAGGCGCCTGTGCCCGTCAGCCGACTAGGTGCATGCTGCGCGAGCCAGTCAAGCGCTTCCGCAATATGCGGGTAGCGTTTTTTGACGGTAGCTTCGCAGTCATTACGCCACTCGGCCACTCCCCCCTGCAGTGCGCGCGCCATAGTAATGGGGAGGCTGTCGCGTGTCAATTCCGAGTCTTGGAAGATGGCCGGGGTGGAAACGCTAATGCCGGGGTGAATGACCGCGAACCACGGAGTGTCGAGGGTCACGGGCGTCAGCTTTTCGCCGATGCCTTCCGCCCAGGCGCTGCGGCCATGGACGAAAACCGGCACGTCGGCACCCAAGGCTAGCCCCAGCTCTGCCAGGGAGGCATCGCTAAGCCCCAGCTGCCAGAGCTGGTTGAGTCCTTTGAGCACGGTGGCCGCGTTGGAGCTGCCCCCACCCAGACCGCCGCCCATGGGCAGATGCTTCTCGATGGTGATCGACGCACCTAGGTGGGTGCCGCTGGCCTGCTGCAATAACGTGGCTGCCCGAACGATCAGGTTGTCATCGTGGGCGACGCCTGCCATTGGCGTCATGAGTTCGATGACGCCATCGTGGCGTAGTGTCATGCTCAGGTAGTCGCACAGGTCGATGAGTTGAAACAGCGTCTGCAGTTCATGGTAACCGTCTGGGCGACGCCCTACGATATGCAGCATACGGTTCAGCTTGGCGGGAGCAGGTAGGGTAAGGGTGTGGGGTATTGCGGACATGCCGTCTCTCTACTGCTAAACGTATGAAAAAGGGCTGGTGCTGGGCCAGCCCGAGGAGCTTATTCCGTCGCCTGCCACTGGTTGACGACCAGCGTAATGCGCACGTCGCCGTAGTTCATCACCAAGCGGCGCGGCAGCCACATGCCTTCGGCTTGCTCCCAGTCGCGGTAATCGATGTCCCAGCCGTCCTGCTGCAAGAAGCTGGGGAAACCCAGCTCGTCGGTTTCGAGCTGGTAGCTGGCGTGGTCGCCGGGCAGGCCGCGCACCCAGTCGGGCATGGCGCGCACCGGTAACGACCAGCCAAGCTGCTCTTCCATCAAGGCTTCGGGGGTTTCGGCTTCGAAACGGCCTTCGCTGGTGGTCAGTGAGAAACGTCCTTCACGGCCTTCCAGAACGCTGCGGCCGCCACCGAAGGGGCCGCTGATCAGCATGCGGAAGTAGTAGGGCGTTTGGTTCCAGTCCAGGTTGGCGCTGGTGTTCTCCTGGGGCGTGCGCAGACCCGCTTTACCGACCAGCGTCCAGCTATCGAACGCTTCCACCTCGGCCTGCTGGCGCTCCCACTGTCCGGCTTGACGGCCACTCTCATCGACGGGCGCTTGGCTGGCACACCCCGCCAGTGCGGCCATGGCCAGCGCAGCTACCCATAGGCGTGCAGAGCGGTAGCGTGGCGAGGTCGGCGTGCTGTGCAAAAAAGAAGTCAACATAACTGGCTCCATGTCCGTGCTGTCGATAGAGAGGAAACGCGGGCGGCGGTGACGCGCGCCCACAAAACGTATGCCTTAGGGCGTGCGCGAGGGGGTAAGTTCAGGATAGCGCTCGAGCAGGTCGTCTATTTGCGGATGATACGTCGCGCGCTGAAGAACGCGCTCGATGAGTTGCCGCGCTTCGTCGCTACGGCCCAGCGAGTGCAGCACCTCAGCCAAGTGGGCGGCAATTTCTTGGTCGGGCATCTGAGCGTAGGCGCTTTCCAACCATGCCAGCGCGTCGTCGGGCTGACCGAGGCGGAAGTACACCCACCCCATGCTGTCGAGCACCGCCGGGTTATCCGGGTCGGCTTCGTAGGCACGCTCAATGAGGTCGCGGGCCTCTTCCAGCCTGCCGGGGAGGTTGAGGTCAGCGAGGGTGTAGCCCAGCGCGTTCAGCGCATCGGCGTTGTTGGGCTCGGTGCGCAGAATTTGCCGTAAGTCCCGCTCCATGCCTGCCAAGTCACCCATCTCCCAGGCGCGCATGGCGCGTAGGTAGAGCAGGCTAGTGTCATCCGGCGTGCGGGTGATTTCGCGATCCAACAGCGCCGTGGCGTCCTCTTGCAGTGAGAGTTCGTCCAATAGCTGCACTTCTAAGCGGACCAAGTCGCCGAAATAGGCGTCGTGGCGCATACGCTCGATGCGCAAGAACGCACGGGCGTCCAGCAGGCGGTCGTCTTCAATCAGCATGTTGGCGGCAGCGGCCCGGGCGGGCAGGAACTCTTCGCCCTCGTGTACCTGGCGGTAGTAGAGAAGGGCGTTGTCCACTTCACCCTGCGACTGCGCAATCGCGCCCATCAGAAAGTAGGCGACGTTGGGGATGTTCTCTTGACCGATCAGCGGTTGCAGTAACCGGTAGGCAGGCTCGCTGTGGCCCTCTTCTAAGTAGAGCTGCGCCAGCGCGATACGCAAATCCTGGTTGCCGCCGTGGCTATCGAGCAGCGCGTTGGTTTGCACTTCGGCGGCAGCGATGTTGTTGAGGCGAATTTCCGCCTGCGCCAGCATCAGGATGAAGCGTACGTCGTCAGGGGCTAGGCTCAAGCCCTGTTGGGCAGCTTGCTGGGCGCCACGGTGGTCGCCGGTTTCCAGCGCTAAGCGGGCTTTCGCCAGCCACAGGGCGGCGGACTCGGGCTCCTGCTGCTCTACTTCATCTAAATAGCGCTGGGCCGTTTGCGTTTCGCCTAAGGCAGCTTCGATCAGTGCCGTGCCGAGCAGTACGTCGCTATGAAACTCGCGTTCAGATATTCCGGGCTGGGCCAGATAGCTGCGTAACTGCTGTGCCAGTAGCCGCAGCGGTGCCTCTTCGGCCACCGCAATTTCAGCGAAGGTAGCAATCTCGCCGTTGCCATCTGCTTCAGCAATGGCGAGCCGCTGCTCGAGGCTGTCGAGCCAGTCGCCCCGCTGCAGCGACAGCGATGCCAGCAGGCGATTGGGCGTTTCTGCGCGGGGGTCGAGTTCCCGCCAGCGCAGCGCCGAGGCTTCCATTAGAGCAGCGTCGTTGCCAAACCGAGCGGCGAAGGTAGCGCGTTCGGCAAGCCCCGGTGAGGGATAGCGCTGCGCGGCGTCGAGATAGCCTTGCCCCGCATAGCGATAGTCGCCGCGCTGCCCGGCCAGCTCCGCTGCCAGCAGGGTGCTCAACCCAGCGGCATCTAACCCGCGCGTGACGGGCGGCGCCGAGGCCATGGGGTCTTCGACGCGAGCGTGCTCGTCGTCACCCAGCAGCGCAGGCGAGAGCTGGCAGCCGCTCAGTAGCAGCGTGGCGGCCAGGGGAAACAGTGGAAAACCCGAAAACGAAAGGGGAATACCCAGAAGTGTTGCGCGATGGGGCATGCGTATCTCGATCAAGTGGCCGAGTGTTCAGCATAGCGGCTTGGCTGCCTGCGGCAAAGTGGTGTGCGCCAGAAGATGCTCGGCTGTGATAGAATGATCCACCTTGAAAAAGAGCCGAGTCAGCGCAATTCACTCAATAGGCTGCTCTCTTAGACTTGTATCAGCAAGCCAAGAAACAATGACCGACAGTGACGTGACGACCGATCCACTAGCGAAGACGCATAACCCATGACGCTTCTTGCCCTGGGAATCAATCATCGTACTGCCACCGTAGCGGTGCGTGAGCAGGTAGCTTTTACGCCGACGCAGCTAGAAAGCGCGTTGGCCGAGCTGCGTAGCCTGCCGCACATCAGCGAAGCGGCGGTGCTTTCGACGTGTAATCGCACGGAACTCTACTGTGTGACGGATGCCGCCGGTGAGCAGACCGTGCTGGACTGGCTGGGTCGTTTTCACAATTTACGCGTGGAAGAACTCTCCCGCTGCGCTTACCACTACCACGACAACGACGCCGCTCGGCACTTGATGCGCGTGGCCGTTGGTCTGGACTCCATGGTGTTGGGCGAGCCGCAAATTCTCGGCCAGTTGAAAGAGGCCTATCAGCAGGCGCGTCAGGCCAAAGGCCTGGGCGGTGAGCTGGAGCGCCTGTTCCAGCACACGTTTGCCGTGGCCAAACAGGTGCGCACCGAAACTGGCATCGGTAAAAATCCGGTGTCCGTTGCCTATGCTGCCGTGAGCATGGCTAGCCGCATATTCGATGATTTCAGCCGCGCCAACGCGTTACTGATTGGGGCCGGTGAGACCATCGAGCTGGTGGCCCGTCACCTGCACGAAGCCGGGGTGCGCCAGCTCACCGTTGCCAACCGTACTCGAGAGCGTGCCGAGCAGGTCTCTTCCTCGCTGGGGGGGACGGCGATTACGCTGCCGGAGATTCCCGATGCGCTGGAACGCGCCGACATCGTCATCTCTTCCACTGCCTCGCCGCTGCCGATTCTGGGCAAGGGTATGGTCGAGCGGGCGCTGAAAAAGCGCCGCCATCGCCCAGTCTTCATGGTAGACATCGCCGTGCCCCGGGATATCGAGCCGGAAGTGGGGGAGCTGGCGGACGTGTTCCTCTATACCGTCGATGACCTGGAAGAGGTGATCGAAGAAAATCGGCGTCATCGCCAGGTTGCGGCCGACCAAGCCGAGTCGCTGATCGAACACGGCGTGGGGAGCTGGCAGCAGGAGCGGCGGGTACGCAACGGGGGCGAGGTGATTCGCGATTTTCGGCGTCACGGTGAATCGCTGCGCGACCAAGCCCGCGACCAAGCGTTGGAGCGCCTGGCCAAAGGCGAAGACCCTGACAAAGTGGTCGAGCGTTTGGCGCACCAGCTCGCTAACCGCTTCATGCATCAGCCGACGCTGACCATTCGCGAAGCGGCCGCCCAGGAAAACCACGATTTGCTCAGCGCCGCGCCGCGCCTGCTGCTACCACCGAAGCCCGCCTTCGAGCAGCCTGCGCCCTCGGCAAAACGCCAGAAGGATGATACGCCCGCATGAAAGAGACTTTGCGCCAACGTTTAGACAGCTTTTCCGACCGGTTCGAAGAGCTGGCCATGCTGCTGTCCGATCCTGAGGTGATCAACCATCAGCAGCGCTTTCGCGACTACTCCCGTGAGTACGCTGAACTCGAAGAGCTGGTCGCCGCGTGGAAACGCTACCTCGACGTGGAACAGGGCATTGCCGAGGCCGAGCAGCTCAGCCGCGATAGCGACCCCGAGATGCGCGAGCTGGCCGAGATGGAGATTCTCGATGGCCGCGAGCAGTTGGAAACGCTCGATGCAGAACTCAAGCGCCTGCTGATTCCGAAAGATCCGGACGATGGTCGCGGCGTCTTCTTGGAAGTGCGCGCGGGCACCGGGGGCGATGAAGCGGCGATTTTTGCGGGCGACCTGTTTCGTATGTACTCCCGCTATGCGGAAAAGCGCGGCTGGCGCGTCGAAATTGTTAGCGCTAGCCACGGCGAGCAGGGCGGTTATAAAGAAGTGATCTCCCGGGTGAAGGGCGATGGCGTTTATGCACGGCTCAAGTTCGAATCGGGCGCTCACCGGGTGCAGCGCGTACCGGCGACCGAATCCCAGGGGCGTATCCACACGTCAGCGTGCACCGTCGCGGTGATGCCCGAGGTGGACGAAGTGGGCGATATCGATATCAATCCGGCCGATTTGCGGGTCGATACCTACCGCTCCAGCGGTGCCGGTGGGCAGCACGTCAACACCACCGACTCCGCGATTCGGATTACCCACCTGCCCACCGGCGTGGTGGTGGAGTGCCAGGAAGAGCGAAGCCAGCACAAGAACCGCGCTAAAGCGATGTCGCTGCTGGCCGCCAAGCTCAAGCGCAACGCCGTGGATTCCCAGCGCCAGGAGCAAGCCGATGCCCGCCGCTCGTTGGTAGGCTCTGGTGACCGCAGCGAGCGTATCCGCACTTACAACTTTCCTCAGGGGCGCATTACCGACCACCGTATCAACCTGACGCTCTACAAGCTGACCGAAGTAGTGAGCGGTGAGCAGTTGGACGACGTGATCGAGCCGCTGATTCACGAGTACCAAGCGGAACAGCTTTCGGCCCTGCAGGACGCGTAATGACGTTCGATGCCTTGCTGAACAGCGCGGCCCAGCGGCTGCAGCGCGCCGGTTCGCCATCGCCACGGATCGATGCCGAGGTGCTGATGGCCTTCGCCACGGGGCGCAGCCGCACATGGCTATACACCTGGGGCGATGGTGAATGCCCGACTTGGGAACATGCCCGCTTTGATGCACTGGTCGCCGCCCGCGCCCTGGGCCAGCCGGTGGCTTATTTGACCGGAGAGCGCGAGTTTTGGGGGTTGCCGCTGGCGACCTCTCCCTCCACGCTGATTCCCCGCCCCGATACCGAAACGCTAGTGGACGCCGTGCTGGCGCGTGCCAAAATGTCCGGCGGCAGGCTGCTAGACCTGGGCACGGGCACCGGGGCCATCGCGCTAGCCTTTGCCAGTGAACGACCGGCATGGCAGGTCGTTGGGGTCGATGTTCGCCCGGAAGCAGTGGCACTAGCCACTCACAATGCTCAGTCGCTGCGCATCACCAACACAACTTTTCTGGTAAGCGACTGGTTTGCCGCGCTGACGGCGCCGCCTGAGGGCGCGGCCTTTGACATCATCGTCAGTAATCCGCCTTACATCGCAGCCGACGACCCGCATTTAGCCGAAGGTGACGTGCGCTTCGAGCCGCGTTCAGCGCTGGTGGCCGGGGCCGATGGCATGGCCGACCTGCTGCATCTGATCACCGCTGCGCAAAGGTTTCTTTCGTCGGGCGGCTGGCTGGCGCTGGAGCACGGCTACCAGCAGGCGCCCCTCGTTCGCCAAGCGCTGATTCATGCGGGCTATCAAAACGTTGAAAGCGTGCAAGACATCGGCGGCCATGAACGGGTTACCCTGGGGCATCTCGACTAACTGCCTGATTCATCAGTATTGGATCCTGCCATGAAACCAAAAAATAGAACGCTGGACCGTATCGACCTGAAAATTTTGCGCTGCCTGCAAGAAAACGCGCGCATCTCTTATGTAGACCTCGCGTCAGAGGTTGGGTTATCCACAACCCCTTGCTTAGAGCGCGTCAAGCGCCTGGAGCGTGCGGGCATTATCCGTGGCTACCAAGCCATTCTTGACCCCAGAGCGCTTAAGGCGAATTTGCTGGTGTTTGTTGAAATTAGCCTGGAAACCCAGTCGCCTGCTGTGTTTGACGAGTTCCGCCGTGCGGTGGAGAAGCTGCCACAGATTCAGGAGTGCCATCTGGTCTCTGGGCAGTTTGACTACATCTTGAAGTGCCGCATTCCTGAGATGGCCGCTTATCGTCAGCTATTAGGCGATGTGGTGCTGACATTACCGGGCGTGAAAGAGTCGAAAAGCTACGTGGTGATGGAGGAGGTGAAGGAGAGCTTTAGCCTGCACATCCCCGACTTTGAGGAATTTGAGGATAAGTAACGCGATGATGGACGATCAGGCGCTGCTGCGCTATAGCCGCCAAATCATGCTGCCTGAGGTGGACATTGAAGGGCAGGAGCGCTTGCGTGCTGCCCATGCGCTGATTATTGGTGCCGGCGGGCTAGGCTCGCCGGTGGCGCTCTATCTGGCGGCGGCGGGCGTAGGCACCATCACTATCGCTGATGCTGACCATGTCGAGCTAACCAATTTGCAGCGCCAAATTGCCCATCAGCAGGCAAGCCTGGGGGTGAACAAAGCGCGCTCCGCCAAGGAGAGCATGCAAGCGCTTAACCCTGAGTGCCAGGTCGTGGCGGTAGAGCAGCATGCAGAAGGCGAGGCGCTCACCGCACTGGTGGCCTCAGCTGATGTGGTGCTGGACTGCACCGACCGTTTCTCCAGCCGCTATGCCATTAATGCCGCTTCCCAGCAGGCAGGCGTACCGCTGATTTCCGGCGCGGCGATTCGCTTTTCGGGCCAGCTGGCGGTGTTCGACCCGCGTGATGAGGCGTGCCCCTGCTACGCCTGTTTATACCCGCCAGGGGATAGCGAAGACGAAGCGCTGAGCTGTGCAGAGAGCGGTGTCATGGCCCCGCTGGTGGGGCTGATTGGCTGCTTTCAGGCGGTGGAGGCGTTTAAGTTTTTAAGCGGCGCGGGGAGGGCGCATCAAGGCTTATCTACCTTCGATGGTTTGACCGGCCAGTGGCGCCATTTTCAGGTGCCGAGAGACCCCGCCTGCTCGGTGTGTAGCGCCCACGCATAAAAAAACGCCCGCAGGGAGGCGGGCGCGACGTCACGGTCTTCACGTCAAAGGGAACGAACTCAGTAGGGCGGCACGGCCGCCCTCTTAGCCAGTCATTCGCTTAATTACGAATCAGATAGTCGAAGGCACCCAGTGATGCTTTGGCACCTTCGCCCATGGCAATGATGATCTGCTTGTAGGGCACGGTGGTAACATCGCCGGCGGCGAACACGCCGGGCACCGAGGTCATGCCGTGGGCATCGACGATGATCTCGCCACGGGGTGACATTTCGATGGGCGAGCCTTTCAGCCACTCGGTATTGGGTACCAAGCCGATTTGTACGAAGATGCCTTCCAGCTCGATGCTCTTCACTTCATCGGTGTTGCGGTCTTTGTAGGTCAGGCCGTTGACACGGCTGCCGTCACCGGTGACTTCAGTCGTTTGGGCATTCAGCACGATATCCACGTTCGGCAAGCTCTTCAGCTTCTTCTGCAGTACCGCGTCGGCGCGCATTTCACCCATGAACTCCACCAGCGTCACGTGACCGACGATACCGGCTAGGTCGATCGCGGCTTCGACGCCAGAGTTACCGCCACCAATGACCGCCACACGCTTGCCTTTGAACAGCGGGCCGTCGCAGTGAGGACAGTAGGCAACGCCTTTGTTGCGGTACTCTTGCTCGCCGGGCACGTTCATTTCACGCCAGCGGGCACCGGTCGCCAGTACCAGGGTCTTGCTTTTCAGCTTGGCACCGGACTCGAAAGTGACTTCGTGCAGGCCGCCTTCGGCTTCCGCCGCTTTGAACGACGTGGCGCGCTGGAGGTTCATCACGTCGACGTCGTACTCTTTGACGTGTTCTTCAAGGGCGCTGACCAGCTTGGGGCCTTCGGTATGGGTGACGGAGATGAAGTTCTCGATGCCCATGGTGTCGGCAACTTGGCCGCCAAAACGTTCGGCAGCAACGCCGGTATTGATGCCCTTACGGGCAGAGTAGATCGCTGCCGACGCACCTGCCGGGCCGCCGCCGATAACGAGGGTGTCAAACGCGGCTTTTTCGCTCAGCTTCTTGGCTTCACGTTCGGCAGCGCCGGTATCTACTTTGGCCAGAATCTGTTCGAGGGTCATGCGGCCCTGGTCGAACGGCTTGCCGTTCAAGTAGATGCTGGGCACGGACATGATTTCGCGCGATTCGACTTCATCCTGGAACAGCGCACCGTCGATGGCGACGTGGCGCACCTTTGGGTTGAAGATCGCCATCAGGTTCAGCGCTTGCACGACATCCGGGCAGTTCTGGCAGGAGAGCGAGTAGTAGGTCTCGAACAGCATCTCGCCGTCGAGGGCTTTGATCTGATCGAGCAGTTCTTGAGAAGTCTTGGGTGGGTGGCCACCCACTTGCAGCAGCGCCAGTACCAGCGAAGTGAACTCGTGGCCCATGGGGATGCCAGCAAATACCACGCCGGTCTCTTCGCCGGGGCGGTTGATAGCAAACGACGGGGTACGGCTGTCTTGCCCGTCGGTGTGCAGAGTAATCTTATCGGTGAGGCTGCTGATATCTTCCAGCAAACCCAGCAATTCACGTGACTTGGCACCGTCATCGAGGGACGCAACGATCTCGAACGGTTGAGTCACTTTTTCCAGGTAAGCTTTCAACTGATTTTTTAAATTGGCGTCCAGCATGACAGTGGCTTCCTCGCAGTCAGCAGTAAGTCGTTCTCGACCTAAAACGCACGCTGCCGAATTAGTCGGGCAGCCGATGGCGCTAGGGAAAACAGGGATGCGGTGATACGGGTGCTTAAACAAAACACCCGGGCCAAATGCCCGGGTGTCGTGCTGCCTTTAAGGCAGCGGTAGGCGATTTAGATTTTGCCTACGAGGTCTAGAGACGGGGCAAGGGTCTCTTCGCCTTCTTTCCATTTGGCCGGGCACACTTCGTTCGGGTTTTCACGAACGTACTGAGCAGCCTTCACTTTACGTAGCAGCTCTTCTGCATTACGACCGATGTTGCCAGCGTTGATTTCGACGATCTGGATTTTGCCATCCGGGTCGACGACGAAGGTGCCGCGCTCGGCCAGACCTGCTTCTTCGATCAGAACTTCGAAGTTGCGAGAAATCTGTAGGGTCGGGTCAGCGATCATCGGGTACTGGAGCTTGCCGATGGTGTCAGAGCTGTCGTGCCATGCTTTGTGGGTGAAGTGAGTGTCGGTAGACACGCTGTAGATCTCGACGCCCAGCTTCTTGAAGGCTTCGTAGTTATCGGCCAAGTCGCCAAGCTCAGTCGGGCAGACGAACGTGAAGTCGGCCGGGTAGAAGAAGAAGATGGACCACTGACCTTTCAGGTCCGCTTCAGTGACGTCGATAAACTCGCCGTTCAGGTAAGCGGTGGCTTTAAACGGTTTTACTTCAGTGTTGATCAAAGACATTCAGAACGTCTCCACAAAAGGTGAATGGCAGTAGAAAAAGTTGTTGCTCATGGTAGCGGACTACGACTAATAGCTAAAATTGGAAAAGCGAATCTTTCCAATAGGTAGTGGCTATTGAACGATGTGGCTACCGTCAGCGACCCTTGAGGTGGGGGCGGTGGCTCCTGAATACAAGAATTTTTCAGTTACTCTTGCGATAGACGGCACTGCACCGCAAAATTCGCACGGTTGCGATAATCGCCTAAGCTGTTTTCAGTTGGATTCGGTGTGCACATGACGACACCTGCCAACGAACAGCCGGTGGCCGAACGTGGGCTGTGGTGGTGTGGACTTTACATTTTAGGAGTAGGTCAATGGGGAACATCCAAAAACTTTCAGGGGCCGTTACGGCCATCTCTTTCGCCGTAGCGGCTGCCGCTGCCCACGCTGACGAAGTGCGGGTATACAACTGGTCTGACTATATCGCCCCGGAAACGCTGGAGAAGTTCACCGAGCGTACCGGTATCGAAGTAACGTACGATGTGTACGACAGTAACGAAATTCTCGACGCAGCGCTGCTGTCCGGCCGTTCAGGCTATGACGTGGTGGTGCCGTCAACCTACTACTTTACGCGCCAACTCAAAGCAGGCGTGTTTCAGCCGCTGGACCACGAGCTGCTGCCCAACCTGGACAACCTCGACCCTGAGCTGATGGCCAACCTCGAGTCCATCGACCCAGGTAGCGAATACTCCGTTCCTTACATGTGGGGCACGAACGGCATCGGCTATAACGTCGAGCGTGTCACCGAAATTCTCGGTGACGATGCTCCGTTGGATAGCTGGGCACTGCTGTTCGACCCGGAAATCACCACCCAGCTGAGCGAAGCAGGCTGCGGCCTGGCCATGATGGATTCAGGCGATGAAATGCTGTCGCCGGCCATGGTTTACCTTGGTTTGGATCCGCTGAACGAGACCGTCGAAGACATCGAAGCCGCCGGTGAGCTGATCGCCAACGTTCGTGACAACATTACGTACTTCCACTCTTCGCGTTACGTGTCTGACCTCGCCAACGGCGATATTTGCGTGGCCGCAGGTTACTCTGGCGATATCTTCCAAGCCGCTGCGCGTGCCGAAGAAGCGGGTCGCGACTTCACCATCGGTTACAGCATTCCGAAAGAGGGCGCTGCCCTCTGGTTCGACATGATGGCGGTGCCGGCGGATGCGCCGAACCCCGAGAACGCTCACGCCTTCATCAACTTCATCCTCGACCCGGAAATCGCCGCTGAGATAAGCGAGTACGTGCGTTACGCCAACCCCAACCTGGCGGCTAACGAGTACCTGTCCGATGAACTGATCAACGACCCGGCCATTTACCCCGAGACCGACGTGATGAAGAATCTCTACGTTCAAGTCGAGAAACCCCAGGAACTATTGCGTGCTCGCACGCGCACCTGGAACCGCGTCAAATCTGGACGTTAATGCCAATCATCGTCTGACGGCGAGCCGGGCTGCTGCCCGGCTCGCTGTTTGTCTTTTATCGCCCGGTTAACCGGGCCTTTTGATGGGAGTGGCGAATGGTCACTACGCCCCTGTCGAACGACGCCTCCTCTGCTTCGTCTGCCGTTCCTCCTCCGGCTCGCGCCCAGGGGAAGGCACCTCGATTTGCCGAGGATATCGTTTTAGAGGTCAAGCGTTTGAGCAAGCGATTCGATGATGCGCTTGCCGTGGATGACGTGAATTTACAGGTAAAGCGCGGCGAAATTTTTGCCCTGCTGGGCGGCTCGGGGTCGGGTAAGTCGACGCTGCTGCGCATGCTGGCCGGGTTCGAAACGCCCAGTGAAGGGCGCATTTTGTTGAGTGGCGAGAACATCACCGAGATGCCGCCACACAAGCGTCCGATCAACATGATGTTTCAGTCGTATGCCCTGTTTCCGCATATGACCGTGGCCCAAAACATCGCCTTCGGCCTGAAGCAGGACAAGCTACCTAAAGCTGAAATCGATGCGCGGGTTGCCCAGATGCTCAAACTGGTGCACATGGAGCGCTTCGCCAAGCGTAAGCCTCACCAGCTCTCGGGTGGTCAGCGTCAGCGTGTGGCTTTGGCCCGCTCGCTCGCCAAGCGACCCAAGCTGCTGCTTCTCGATGAGCCCATGGGCGCACTGGACAAAAAGCTGCGTACCGAAATGCAGTTGGAAGTGGTCGAGATCATCGAGCAGGTAGGCGTGACCTGCATCATGGTGACCCACGACCAGGAAGAAGCCATGACCATGGCGGATCGGGTGGCGATCATGGCCGATGGCTGGATCGAGCAAGTCGGCTCGCCAGTGGATATTTATGAAAGTCCCGCTAGCCGTATGGTGGCCGAATTCGTGGGCACGGTGAACCTGTTCGAAGGCGAGATCATCGAAGACGCCGCCGATCATTGCCGCATCGAATCACCGGCGCTGTCTCGGCCGATCTACATCGACCACGGCATCACCACGCAAGCGGTGGACCGTCGGGTGTGGGCAGCGCTGCGCCCCGAGAAAATCTGGCTGACTCGCGAACAGCCGACGTGTGAGTACAACTGGGAAGCAGGCAAAGTGGACGATATCGCCTATTTGGGCGGCTACTCGCTCTACTACGTGCGCACCGCCTCAGGGCAGATGATCAAGGTGAGCATGGCCAACACCGAGCGTCGCGGCGACCGTCCCACCTGGGAGGATAGCGTGTACGTTTATTGGGAAGACCATAGCGCTATCGTGCTGAACCGCTAATGCCCGGGTGGCTGAGAGGAGATTGCCTATTATGATGCCATCTCGCATTGCAAGCGTGATCAAGCGGATGCAGCTAGGCCGTCGCGCCGTGATTGCGTTCCCGCTGGTGTGGCTCACGCTGTTTTTCCTGCTCCCGTTTGCGCTGGTGCTGAAAATCAGCCTGTCAGAGTCAGCGATTGCCATACCGCCCTATGGGCCGCTGGTGGAGTATGCCGACCAAACGCTGAACATCTTTTTGAATGTGGGCAACTATCTGTTTTTGTTGTCCGATTCCCTTTATGTGGCGGCGTACTGGGGGTCGATCAAGACCGCCTTCATCGCCACGGCGGTGTGTTTGCTGATTGGTTATCCAATGGCGTATGCCATGGCGCGTGCGCCGGGCCGCTGGCAGCTCATTCTGCTGCTGTTGGTCATGCTGCCATCGTGGACCTCATTTCTGATTCGGGTCTACGCCTGGATGGGCATTCTCAGCAATAGCGGCTTGATCAATAATCTGCTGATCGGTTTGGGGATCATCGACTCCCCCTTACAGATGATGAACACCCATTTTTCGGTGATTGTAGGGATCGTCTACGCCTACCTGCCGTTCATGGTGCTGCCGCTGTATGCCCACTTGACGCGTTTGGATAACTCGCTGCTGGAAGCGGCGTCGGATCTTGGGTCACGTAAATTCAACACCTTCTTGAAAGTCACGCTGCCGCTCTCGATGGGGGGCATCATTGCAGGCTCGATGCTGGTGTTCATACCGGCAGTCGGGGAGTTCGTCATTCCTGAGCTGCTGGGCGGCCCAGATACGCTGATGATTGGTAAGGTGCTGTGGGAAGAGTTCTTCCTCAACCGGGATTGGCCCGTGGCCTCGGCGCTCGCTATGGTCATGCTACTGCTGTTGCTTGTCCCTATCGTGTGGTTCCACCGTTACCAGTCACGGGAGCTTGAAGAATGATGAGATCGCGTCGACGCCCAAGTTTTACCACCGTGATGCTGGTGCTGGGACTGCTGTTTTTGTACCTGCCCATGGTCGTGCTGGTGGTCTATTCGTTCAACGAATCTCGCTTAGTGACGGTATGGGCCGGATTTTCCACCCAGTGGTACGGCGAGCTGTTCCGTGACCAGCAGATTCTGTCGGCGGTTTGGACCAGCCTGGAGATCGCCTTCTTTGCCGCCAGCATGGCGGTGTGCCTAGGCACGGTCGCTGCCTTCGTCATGACGCGCTACGGCCATTTTCGGGGAAAAACGGCGCTCTCGAGTATGGTGACCGCGCCGCTGGTCATGCCAGAGGTGATCACCGGTCTTTCGCTGCTGCTGCTATTCGTGCAAATGGCGCAGCTGATCGGCTGGCCCGCCGACCGTGGCATGGCGACCATCTGGATTGCCCACACCACGTTCTGCAGTGCCTACGTGGCGGTCGTGGTGGCCGCTCGTCTGAGGGAAGTGGACCGCTCTATCGAAGAGGCGGCCATGGACTTAGGCTCACCGCCGGTCAAAACCTTCTTCTTCGTGACGCTGCCAGTGATCTCGCCCGCGCTGGCTGCGGGCTGGCTGCTGGCGTTCACCCTATCGCTGGACGACTTGGTCATCGCCAGCTTCGTGTCGGGCCCCGGTGCGAATACGCTGCCGATGGTGGTGTTCTCTTCCGTGCGTATGGGGGTGTCTCCGAAGATCAATGCGCTGGCGACGCTGATCATTTTGACGGTGTCGTTGGCGACGCTGCTGGCGTGGTACTTCATGCGCCGCAGCGAGGCCAAGCGTTTGGCAGCCATTCAGCAGGCCGAAGGGGCTTGAGGGCAGGGCGGTAAAGCGCTAGAGGACGTCGTCGTCACGCCCCGTGATGACGGCGTCTAGCTCACCGGTCATGGGAGAGACGATGACCTGTAGCTGAATGGGCGCACAGCACTGGTGACAATCCTCCCAGGTGTCGTGGCTGCCCTGGGAGGTGTCGATCACGAAGGTGAGTGGCGTGTCACAATAAGGGCAGTGAAAATCGTGATTGACTAACGCATCGTCTTGCATGGTATTTGCCCTTTTTAGCGTTACACTCGTGGTACATCAGCATGATGGTTTCTTAGTGTAGCAGTGCTGTTGGCAAGCAGGCACCTGAGGCGCGAATCAGGTAGGATAGTGGCAGGTTGTCCCGAATCACCTAGCGAGATGAAAGCGATGATGAAACGATACATGGCAGTTGCGGCCCTAGCGGCCTTCCCGATGGTCGCCCAGGCGGAAACACCCAACGTGACGCCCGGCGAATGGGAGTTCGTCAGCGTGACCAGCGTCAGCGGCGATATGCAGATTCCCGATCAAACCGAAACCGAGCGTCAGTGCATCACGCAGGAAGAGCTGGAAGGCGCGGAGTTTGGGTTCATCGAAGAGGAAGAGGGCTGCGAGCTGCTTGACCAAGACATGAATGCCGACGGCCTCTCCTACAGCATGGTATGCCGCGCTGAAGGTGGCGAAGCCACCATCGACGGCGAAATGCGCTTCATGGGCGAGCAGATCGAAGGCACCGTGGATATTCTGACGCAGTCCCCCATGGGTGAGCTGACCATGAACACCGCGATTGAAGGCGAGCGCATCGGCGACTGCGAATAAGCACAGCCGTTGTGACGATTAAACACTAAGGGCGCCGCGTTGGCGCCCTTAGTGTTTCTGGTGGTTATGCTTTATCGCTCGGGCGTATCAAGCGGCGTGTGTTGAGCCGTGGGCGCATTAGCGATTTCTTCTTCGAGCTGGCGCTTCACTGCTCCAGGCGAGCCAGAGTGGCGGGCCAGCAGATCGTAGGCCACTGGCACGACGAACAGCGTAAAGACGGTTGCCGCCCCAACCCCGGCCATGATCACCGTGCCAATCACCAACCGCGATTCCGCCCCAGGGCCGCTGGAGATTATCAGTGGAATAGCCCCCGCCATGGTGGTCACGGCGGTCATCAAAATGGGCCGCAGGCGAGTGACCGAGGCTTCAATCAACGCCGAGCGAAATCCTTGGCCCTCATCGCGCAACTGGTTGGCGAACTCGACGATCAAGATACCGTTCTTGGCTGCCAAACCAATCAGCAGCACCAGGCCCACTTGGCTGTAGATATTCAGTGACTGGCCGCTGAGCAGCAGCGCGAGCAGTGCGCCACTCATGGCCAGCGGCACCGTGAGCATAATCACAAACGGGTGGATGAGACTTTCGAACTGGGCGGCCAGTACCAGGAACACCACCACCGCACCCAGCACCAGGAGGAACATCGTCGCACCGCTGGCCTGCTGGAAATCCCGGGATGGCCCCGCCACGTTGGTTTGTACCTCTTCTGGCAGCAGGGTGTCGGCGGTATCTTGCAGGTAGGCCAGCGCTTCGCCCAGCGGGTAGCCGTCGGCGAGGTTCGCTTCGATGGTGATGGCGCGTACTCGGTCGAAGCGGTTGAGCGTACTGGCACCGGCAAAGTCGGACAGCGTGACCAGACTGGCCAGTGGAATAAGTTCGCCCGTGCGCGCCGAGCGGACCTGAATGTTATCCAGCGCGCGGGGGCTGTTTTGGCGGCTGCGGTCGCCTTCCACGATGACGTCGTACTCTTCGCCGTCGTCCACGTAACGGGTCACGTTACGGCCCCCCAGCAGCACTTCCAGCGTGCGGCCAATCTCGGTCACGGTCACACCTAGCGAGGCGGCACGCTCGTAATCGATATCGACCCGCAGCTGCGGCTGGGTTTCATCGTAGTTGCTCTCGATGGCCGTCAAACGCGGGTTGTTTTCCCGCACGTGATTGATCAATCGATCACGCCAGCGGGCAAGCTCTTCGTAAGTGCCGCCGCCCAACACAAACTGCACCGGCTTTTGGGTGCGCTGGCCAAAGCCCTGGCGCATCACTGGAAAGGCTTGAACGCCCGGCAGCGAGCGGAGCTGCTGGCGCACGTCGGCCATGATCTCCCAGGCGCTGCGGCGGCTGCCCCAGTCGGCCATATTGACGATGATGAAGCCGCTGTTGAAGTTCTCGATATTGCCGAAGCCGCGCGGGGCACGCACGACCACGCGCTCCAGCTCGCCGCTCTCAACAAACGGCGTCAGCCGCGCTTCGATTTCATCCATGTAATCCATCATGTAGTCGAAGGTAGCTCCCTCAGGCCCGTTGACCAGCACGATGAAGTTGCCGCGGTCTTCCTGCGGGGTGTACTCATTGGGCAGTTCCGATGCCAGCCACGCTGTGCCTGCAATCAGCAGCGCAAACAGGGCGACCACCAGCCACTTGGCCGCCAGCACGACTTCCAGCGCTCGCTGGTAGCGGCGCTTGGTGCCGTCCAGCAGCCACTGCACGCCTTGGCCAACGCGGCTATCGTGCATGCCGGGCTTGAGAATTTTGGAGGCCATCATTGGCGTTAGGGTGAGCGCGAGCAGGGTAGAGACGACCACCGCCGCTGCCATGGTGAGGGCGAATTCCGAGAACAGCCGGCCAATGTCGCCTTGCAGCATGCTGAGCGGCACAAAGACGGCGACTAGCACCAGCGTCGTGGCGATCACCGCAAAGGCGATTTGCCGCGTGCCGCGAAAGGCGGCCACCAGCGGCGTTTCGCCGTAGTCATGCATGCGTCGGTTGATGTTTTCGAGCACCACAATGGCGTCGTCCACGATCAGCCCGATGGCCAGCACTAGGGCGAGTAGGGTGAGCAGGTTGATGGAGAAGTTCATCGCCGCGAGCGCCGTGAAAGCGCCAATCACGGCAATCGGCACCGTGACGGCGGGGACGAGGGTCGTGCGCAGGTTGCCCAGGAACAGAAAGATCACCACCACCACGAGCCCCATGGCGATAAAGAGGGTCATCACCACCTGCTCGATGGCACCGGAGACGAATACCGAGGCGTCGTAATTCAGAGCCAGCGACATGCCCTCGGGCAGAGTACCTTGTAGTCGCGTCAACTCCTGTTGCACCGCTTCCGACAGCTCGATCACGTTGGCGGTGGACTGCATGATCATCCCTAGGCCCACCATGGGCACGCCATTGGCTCGGAACACCGAGCGATCCTCCACCGACCCAACTTCCACGCGGGCGACATCGGAAAGACGTACCAAATAACCGTTGCTGCTTTGGGCCAGGGCCAAACGCTGAAAATCATCGGCGGTAGAGAAGCTGCGCGGCAGACGGACGATGAACTGGCGGTCGTCGGACTCGATCGAACCTGCGGGAAGTTCGACGTTTTCCGCCCGCAGTGCATCTTCCACGTCGCCCACGGTGAGGCCGCGAGCCGCCAAGGCGTTACGGTCGAGCCAGATGCGCATGGCGTAATCCTGCCCGCCGCCCACCCGAACGCGGGCAACGCCCGGCTGCACCGAGAGGCTATCGACGAGAAAGCGGTTGGCGTAGTCGGTGAGCTCGGCAATTGAGTAGTCCGCTCCCGAGAGGCTGAGCCAAACGACGATCTCTTCGCTGCTGTCGGCTTTGGTAACTTCCGGGTTGTCGGCGTCGTCGGGTAGGTTGCGCAGTGCGCCTGAAATGCGGTCGCGGATATCGTTAGCGGCAGCGTTGATATCCATGGTGATGGCGAATTCGATCTCGATGCGCGAGCGGCCATCTTCACTTTGCGAGGTGATGAGTTCGATGCCCTCCACCCCGGCAATGCGATCTTCTAACACTTGGGTAATGCGTGTTTCTACTACGCTGGCAGAGGCACCGGGGTAGCGGGTATCGATACTGACGATGGGCGGGTCGACCGTAGGGTATTCTTGCAGCGGCAAGCGGTTGAGCGCCAGCAAGCCAAAGGCAATGATCAGGGCGGCAATCACCATGGCCAGAACGGGCCGCTGGACGGAAATGTCGGATAAACGCATTAGCGATCAGCCTCCAGCAGCGAGCGAATGTCCGTCGTGTCATCGGCAATGCCCAATATGCGTACTTCCTGGCCTTCCCGGGCGAGCTGCAGGCCGTGAATCACGACCAAGTCGCCTTCACGAATACCTTCCAACACCTCGACTTCTCCACTGCGCCGCTCGCCAATAGCGACTTCACGACGCTCTAAGCGCGGGGCCTCTTGCTGTTGAATCACCATGACAAAATGGCGGTTGCCGCTGGGTTGAAGGGCGGCTTCGGGCAGCACTAACGCATCGCGCACGCGCTGCTGCACGATGACTTCCATCAGCATGCCAGGGCGCAGCTTTAAGTCAGGATTGGCCAACTCGGCGCGCACGTTGACGCTGCGGGAGACGGGGTCGATACGGGTGCCGATACTCGAGATCTCGCCGCGAAACACTTCATCCGGGTACGCGGCGGTGGTGGCGCTCAGGCTCAGCCCAGCTGAGAGTTGGTCTAGAAATACTTCGGGCACGGTGAAGTCGAGTTTCATGACGTCGAGCTTGTCGAGAGTCACCAGCGCCATGCCAGGCGTAACGAGTGCGCCCACACTGACATTGCGAAAGCCCACCCGGCCGCTGAACGGCGCGTGGATGCGATAGTTTTCCAGGCGGGCTTCCAGCGCTTGGGCATCAGCTTGCGCTTGGCGAAGCTGGGATTGAGTATCTTCGACGTCGGCTCTGGCCGCGAGGTTGCGCTGCTGTAGCTGCGAGGCGCGGCCAGAGGCGTTACGCCGTTCATCGGTAATGGCTTGGGCAGCCCGTAACAGCGCCTGCTCCTCGCTGTCTTCGAGGCGAATCAATAAACGGCCACGCTCGACCTGCTCGCCATCGTCGAAATTGATTTCAGCGATGGTGTCCGTGACGGTAGCGGATAGGGTAACGCTCTCATCGGCGTTCAAGGTGCCCAACGCTTCCAGCGGATCGGACCATGTTTCGGTCTTGACGTGGTAACCAATGACCGGTGGCTGCGATTGCGCATAGGCACCAGCGGCCCATCCGAGCAGGAGCAAGAGGCAGCAAAAAAAGCGTTTAAAAGCGAACATAGGTGTCTCTATCGTATTGAACAGGAGGCGCAGCTGAGAGCAATCGTTAGCCATAACGCCCAGCGGTGTTGTTGCGACTAGGTTTTTTCTTATGCTTTTCTTGTACATTGGTTTTTAAAAAGTACAGTAATTTAGGGTGTCTTACCTGCTAAAATGCCCGACTTTTCATCTTGGGAGCCTCTGTTATGGTCTACGACGTCGTGGTCATCGGCGCGGGTGCTGCGGGATTGATGTGTGCGGCACAGGCTGGCTATGCCGGGCGACGTGTCTTAGTGCTCGACCATGCAAACAAAGCGGGTAAAAAAATCCTAATGTCTGGGGGAGGCCGCTGTAACTTTACCAATCTTGATACAGCGCCTGGACACTTTTACTCTGAAAATCCTTATTTTTGCATTTCTGCGTTGAAACGTTATCGCCCGGAACATTTTGTATCGCTGGTCGATACCCACGGCGTCGACTACGTGGAGAAAGCGCCTGGGCAACTCTTTTGCGCCGACTCTGCCAAAGAAATCGTCCGGGTTCTATTGACCGAGTGTGACTGGGCGGGAGTGGAAGTGGCGCTCAAGACGTCCATCTCGCGACTGGAGCGCCAAGGCGAGGGCATGCGCTTGACCACTTCCATGGGTACCATCGATGCAGGCGTGGTCGTGGTCGCCACAGGAGGGCTCTCCATTCCCACTATGGGCGCGACGGGCTTTGGCTACGAAATTGCGCGCCAGTTCGGCCTGGAGGTGCTGCCCACTCGCCCCGGCCTGGTTCCGTTTACCCTGAGCGATAGCTGGAAAGAGCGTGCCGCAGCGCTTTCCGGGGTCAGCCTGCCTACGGCGGTAAGCTGCAAGGAGGCGCGCTTCGTCGAACCGATGCTGTTCACTCACCGGGGGCTCTCTGGGCCGTCCATGCTGCAGATTTCCAGCGTATGGGAGCCGGGTAACACGATCTCCATCGACCTCTTGCCGGGCGAAAACGCGGCTGACGCTTTGCGTCATGCGCGTCATGAAACTCCAAAAAGGCTGCTGTCGACGTGGCTAGGCGAGCGTTTCCCTAAGCGTTTTGCCCAGGCGCTGCAAGAGTGGTACCCCGATGCTCACTTGGCCAGCCCGTTGGCGCAGTATAGCAACGATGCGCTCGATGTTTGGGCCCAGCGGCTCAACCAGTGGCAGCTAAAACCGGCAGGCACGGAAGGGTGGCGCACGGCGGAGGTCACCATGGGGGGCGTGAGTACCGACGCAATCTCATCGAAAACCTTCGAAGTCAAAGACCTACCACAGCTGCGCTTCATTGGCGAAGTGTTGGATGTGACGGGGCAACTGGGCGGCTATAACTTTCAGTGGGCGTGGGCCAGCGGCGTCGCCTGTGGTCAAGCGTGCTAGGCGCTATTGATGCGCACGAAAAAGCCGCTGCGTTGCTCCGCAGCGGCTTTTCTAAAGCCTCAGCTCAGCGAATATGATGTGAGATCACGTCGCCACTTTGGTCAGTAACTTCAATTTCCTAAAGAGCATGTAGCCTGCGAGCACCTTACGGCCAGCCGCCATGGCACCGCCAGGATGGCGCGCAATGCGCAAAGCCGCGATGCCGCCGATGGCATACAGGGGAAGCTTGAGGCTTTTCCATTGACTGTCCAGCGGCGACGACGCGCGTAGAAGCGTATCGCTGTCGATCAGCATGTCGATGCGCTGCTGCTCGAGCTCAGCCAGTAATGCCGCCTTACGCTCTGCTCGGGTAGGCGGTTTAACGACGCTGTCATGACGGCTCATCCTCATTCACCTCCAGCAGGGCGCGATCAGCGGCGAGCTGCTTTAGTGTTTCTTTGAGCAGCGTGTGACGCTTGGCTTGGCGCAGGGCAATGACGGCCAGCAAAATGCTGAGTGCAATGAGCACGCCAGCGCTGACGCTGATCGCGGTCAGGCGATACGTATCCCAAAAGAGCACGACTACCAAAGCGGTTAGCGTGGCGACGCCAAGTAGCAGTAGCAGAAGGCTGGCGCCTGCCAGCAGCAGCAATACCAATAGACGTGCGCGCTCTTCCTCTAACTCCAAAACCGCCAAACGCAGGCGGGTTTCACTGTTGGCAACCAGTGTTTTTAGCAAGCGTTTGGCGGCAGAAAAGACGCGTTGGGTAGGACCCAAAGCCATTAGCGACGTCCGAGCAGCATACCGACGACAAGGCCAGCGGCGGCACCGATGCCGATGCTAGTCCAAGGGTTTTCACGAACATAACGGTCACAGCAGTCGACCTGCTCGGAGAGCGTTTCGCGGGTATCTTCGTAGAAACGTTCGCCGCGTGCTTCCAGGCGGGCTCGGGTATCCTTCAAACGTCGTTCGGCACGCTCACGCAGGTCGCGCATTTCACCGCTGGCGTCTTTGGAGGTGGCGTTCATCAGCTCTTCGACGGTCTCGCTGAGGTGACGCAGATCCTCTTTCAACTGGTCAGCGCGGGCGGAGGTGTCTGTATTACGTTTTGCCATGATGTCTTCCTTTGACGAGTAAATGAGTGACGACTCCAGCATAGCAGTCGTCACCGGATAGACAACCCTACCGGGTTAACGGTTCAGCCCGGTGGCGCTGAATAGTGGGTTGAGGCTGAAACCAAGGCTCAAGCGATGCACGCGATGGTTGTAGTCGATCATGCTCTCCCCGTAGCCGTAATAGTACTGCACATGGGCGCGAACGCCATTGAATGCGGGCCAGCTGTAATCGACCTGCGTGCCGTAATTGCCAGCGCTGGGGTTACCGCGCAGTTGACCGGCAACTTCATGATTGTTCTGCAGACGCTTGGCGAGACGAATGTCGCCATAGCCGACGAAGCGCTCGATGTCTGGGTTGTCATCGTCGCTCTCTGACTCTGGCACGCGCCAATGAGGCGCAAGGGTGAGCGCCCAATCACCGCTTTGGAAGGTGCTTTCCAGGTATACCCGGTTCCAACTCCGCGAGAGCGGGTCGGAACGGCCATTTGACTGGTGGATGAATGACACGCGATTGCGCGTATTTACCCAGCCCAGACCACTCCAGGCGTTGTCGAAGTCGATGAACACTTCAGGCTCGTAGTTGGTTTCCCGGAAAGGGGAGGAGGCGTCGGTATTGTAGGCCTGCCACCAGCTACGCTGGGTATAGGCGAAATAAACGTCGCCGATGTCACCAAAGACATTCTCTGCCAAGTTGAACTTGGCACTAAACTGAAACTTGACTTCGCCGCTATCCGGCTGCACTTCATCGGAAATGCTGCGAAAGTTCTCGACATTCTGGTTCGAATTGTAGCTGATGGGAAACAGGTAGTTGGTACGGTGCGTGGTGATCGAGAACGGGTTACGCGACGACTCCTGTTCCAACTGACGTCGCTCGCTCAGGTCTTCCAGCGCCGCTTCTACCGGCAGTGGTTCCGGTTCGACACCCCGTGCCGCCTCTTCAGGCGCTTCGATTTGCTGCAGTTGCTGGCGCAGTTGGTAAAGCTCGGTATTGAGTGCCTGAATACGCGCCTCAATGTCTTCTCGGGAATCGGCCAGGGCACTTTGGCTGAGCACGGTCGCGCTCGCGAAGGCCGCCATACCGGTTAACAGCAGTTTTCGGGTAACCATCAACGTGGCTCGCAAAGTAAGAGTAGAGATATACCAGCGTTGTTTCTATACAGGCCGCCTGTGTAAGTCAACTCTCGATGCAAAGGGGCACGGACAAGATTGCGTCACGATGGCTTACCTATGACAATAAGCCCCTTGCCCGACTTAGCGGGTCGACATGTCAATGAGGCATCCGTCACGTGGTTAGAAATGCCCTAAAGGCGGCCATCGGCTGCCTATGTATGGTGGCGATGTTAGCAGGTACCGCCACTGCTCAAAGCACTCCGGTTGAGCGCGTCCCTCCTCAAACAGAGCTGACCGAACGCCTAGCGGCGCTGGAATCGCTCGACACCGAACTCACCGAAGACCAGCAGCGCGATCAGGCGGCACTGACCGCTGCCTTGCAAGCCTACGAGCGGCTGCAGGCCATCGAAGAGCGTCAGCAGGCGCTGGAACAGCGGGTCAACCAAGCGCCTGACCAGCTGCTGCGTTTGGAGCGCGAGCTGAGTGATGCCGAAGAGGAGAGCCAGCAGCTATCGGTCGATCGCCTCAGCGATATGCCTTTAGAGGCGTTAGAGGCCGAGCAGGCGGACGCCGTAGTCGAGCTGCAGCAGCTACAGAGCCAAATGGCGGAAGTGAACTCCCAACTGCTTGCGGCACAAACGCTGCCGGAACGGGCACAGCAGGCCATTTCCGATGCGCTGCAGCGCGCCGAAACGCTACGCCGTGAGCACGATACCCGAGCGGCGCTGCTCGCCGACCGCCAGCTCTCGGCCCGTGAGGATGCGCAGCTCATTCAGTGGCGCTTGGAGCGAGCACTGGCTGAGCAAGAGGTGAGCCTGAACCAGCGAGAGCTGAGTGCCAACAGCCGCTTGCGCGAGCTGGCCCAGCAGCGCCGCGACTTGCTGGCCTTGCAGATTGATCAGCAGGAGCAGCAGCTTAACCTGCTGCAGGGCGTCATCGACCGCCAGCGACGCCTTCAGTCCGAGCAGGCCATTGCCGATGCGGCCAAGAATGACCCACTCATCGCGGAAGGGCATCCGGTCGTGTTGAACGCTCAGCAGCTTAACCAAACGCTGAGCCTAGAGTTACTGCGGGCAACCGACCGCGCCAATGGCATCGTGCGGGAGAACATCGAGGCGCAGCGCCAATTGGAGCATGTTCGCCAGCTTCAGCGCAGTCTCAACGAGCAGATGGAAGCGATTCGTGGCAGCCAGCTGCTGTCGCGTATTCTCCGCGAGCAGCGCCAGTCGCTGCCGGACGTGGTGCCGCGGCGTGATTTACAGGACGAAATCGCCGACCTGCGTTTGAAACAGTTCGACCTCATTCGTCAGCGTGACCAGCTTCGCCAAGGGGAGCGCTTGGCCACCCAGCGCCTGGAGGAAGCCGGGGTCGATGTCACGCCGGGCTTGGTAGACTCTCTCACCCGGTTGTATCAGTCTCGTCGCGAATTGGTCGAGCAGCTCGAGCAGGCTTATGGCAGTTTGCTGAGCTCAGCCATCGAGCTGCAGCTCAATCAACAGCAGCTGCTCACCACTACTCGCGATCTGCGCGCCACGATCGATGAGCAGCTCTTTTGGGTGGCCAACAGCCGCCCGCTGGACGTGAACTGGCTGCGTCAACTCCCCCAGCATCTCAAACAGGAGTGGTACGAAGGGGAGTGGCGTGCCGTGTTACCGACCCGCTGGCAGGGACTCTCGTGGGATTTGCTGGTGGGCGCGCCGTTGCTGCTGCTGAGCGTGGTATTGATCGCCTTACGTGGTCGGATCAAACAGCGTTTGGCGCTGATTCATTCGCAAATTGGCCGTTTGAAGAGCGACACCCAACTGCATACCCCCAAGGCCGTCCTGCTCAATGCGCTGTTGGCATCGCCGGGGCCGCTGGCGCTTGCGGGAGCGGGCGTTGCCCTGCGCACTGTCGAGGGTGGCCTTTCACTAGGGCTGTCGCCTGCGCTGCTTCAGCTTGGCTTGAGCTGGTTCGTGATCGCACTGGGGCGGCGCTTGCTGGTGCCCGATGGTGTGGCGGAGCGCCACTTCACCTGGGCGCCAGCGTATAACGCGCGGCTGCGCCGCCTGTTGATCGGCCTGGGGGTTGCCCTGGTGCCGGTCGTGGCCATTGCGGCCATGTCCGAACAGATGGAAACACCGCTGGCCATGCGGCCAGTGGCCATGGGGCTGTTCATGAGCGGGCTGGTGGCCATGGCTTGGTGGCTGGCGCAGCTCATTCTTGCTCATGTGCCGATTTTTGGTGTGCGGCTTTTCAGGTTGATCCTGGGGTTGGCGATGGCCGCCGTGCCGCTGGTGCTGATGGGGCTGGTCGCTTGGGGTTACGAGTACACGGCGCTCAGGCTGGTGGCGCGCTTTGCCATTACGCTCTACTTGCTGGGGCTTTGGGTCGTGGTGGAAGCGACGGTCGTACGCAGTTTGGCCGTGGCCGCCCGTCGGCTGGCGTATCGCCGAGCGCTGGCGAGGCGCCGCGCCCAAGTGCAAGAGGGGGCCGAAGGTGGGCTGGAGGTGGTCGAGGAGCCGCCGCTGGATATGGAAAAGATCAATGCCCAGTCGCTGCGTCTTTCCAAGCTGATCCTGCTGATTGGCTTCAGTGCGCTGCTCTATTTGGTGTGGTCGGACCTGCTCTCGGTGTTGGGTTACTTGGATCAGGTGTCGCTTTGGGAGGCGGGCGAGGGCGATTTGGTCGACAACGCGCTCTCTATTTCTGACTTTTTTACGGCGCTGCTGGTGGTCGCCGTCACCTTCATCATGGCCCGTAACCTGCCTGGCCTGCTCGAAGTGATGGTGCTGTCACGCTTGGCGCTCAAGCAAGGGAGCGCCTATGCCATTAGCTCGTTGCTCTCTTACACCATCGTGGGAACGGGCATTGTCATGTCGCTGGCGACGTTGGGGGTCTCTTGGGACAAATTGCAGTGGCTCGTGGCGGCGTTGAGCGTGGGGTTGGGTTTTGGTTTGCAGGAGATCTTCGCCAACTTCATTTCGGGGTTGATCATCCTGTTCGAGCGTCCTATTCGTATCGGTGACACCATTACGTTAGGGAATCTTCACGGCACGGTCAGCCGGATTCGCATTCGGGCCACCACGGTGACCGACTTCGATCGCAAAGAGATCATCATTCCTAACAAGACCTTCGTCACGGATCAGCTCATTAACTGGTCGCTGTCTGATAACGTGACCCGCGTGGTGCTGACCTATGGAGTGGCCCATGGCTCCGACTTACCGTTGGTGCATCGGCTATTGCGCCAAGCCGCCGATGAAAATGCCCGCGTGCTGGATGACCCGGAGCCTCAGGTGTTCTGCTTGAGCTATGGGCCGCACAGCTTGAATTTCGAGTTGCGAATTTTCGTCAACGACTTGTTGGACCGCCTGTTCGCCGCCGATGAGGTGAATTGTCGGGTGGATGAGCTGTTCAAGGAGGCGGGAGTGAAGATCGCCTTCGAACAGCTCGATGTATGGCTGCATCGTGAGCAGGGAGAGTCGGTGAAAGTGCAGTCTCAACCGACTCTCCCGCCTGCCACATTGAGCTAGCCGTTAGCGTTTGCTGGCGAGCAGGAGAAATTCTCGGTTGCCATCTCCGCCGGTGATGGGGCTCTCTTGCCAGTGGCTGATGGCAAGGCCGCACTGTGCGCAGGCGGCGCGAATGTGTTGCTCGACGTCGGCGTAGCGGCGAGGGTCGCGTACGATACCGCGCTTGTCCAGCGCCCCAGGGTCCAGCTCGAACTGCGGTTTGACCAGCGATAGAAGTTGCCCGCCAGGGGGCAGCAGCGCGGCAATCTCCGGCAGAATCAGCGTCTGGGAGATGAACGACACATCCATCACCGCAAGATCAATGGGGCGCTCGGCCAGCGCGTTCAACAGCGCCGCTGCCCTGCTCATGTGGCGGGCGTTGAGGCCCTCCAAGCAGGTCACGCGCGGGTCGCTGCGCAGGTGGCTGGCGAGCTGGTCGTGACCCACTTCCACACCAATCACGTGCCGAGCGCCAAACTGTAGGGCGCAATCGGTGAAGCCGCCCGTCGATTGGCCGATGTCCAGCACGCCTCGCTCGTCGAGGCGCATGTCCAGCGCGTGTAACACGCCCTCTAGCTTGAGCCCCGCACGGGAGGCGTAGCGCTCCTCTGGGTCTTCGTCGATATGTAGCGGCGTGTCCAAGGTCCACTTTTCCGAGGGTTTGGTGAGCCGCGTACCATCGCGCAAAAAAACGCGCCCGTTTTTGATCAGCCGTTGGGCACGGGTACGAGAACTGGCCAGCCCTTGGCTGACCAGCAGTTGATCGAGTCGTATCATCGTGGTCGTGTCTATCGTGGTTGAGGCGCCCCGTGTTACTGGGGCCCTGGGTCGGCCTGTAAGTCAGTTGATGGAAGGCGGGTCGCTCCCCAACTACGGTGCAAAAACCCCTTCACACGCTCCAGCTCTTCATCGGTGACGGTGGCCAGTTCGCCACGCTCCAGCGGGTCGTAGTGATAAATATAGAGCCGTGAGGTGAATTGCTCGAAGGGCAGGGAGGCTTCGCCAAAACGCTCGCCGTTGCCGGACGTGCTGACCTTGACGCCATCCCCCCAATCCTGGCCGCTGTCGTTGTTGGGGTTGTAGAAGTAGATCCGCATGACGTCGTTGGGATCCAGCGAGGCCCGCAAAATCGTAATGGCATGCCAGCCGATGAAACGCGCGGCGCTGTCGGTGACGGCGATACCGGCAGGCTGGGGATGAATCAGCGGCTGGTTGCCATTGTAGTAAGGGTGATAGCTGGCATAGAAGTGGCGAATGAACGTATCGACTTCGCTGAGTTTTCCCGTGGCGACATCCACGTTAATACTGAACCCGCGGCCGGACCACCAGCCGTGAAATTCGGGGTTCACCCAGCGGTGGGGGTCGCCTTCCCGGCCAATGCAGCGTCGGCCCATTTCCGCGTAAATGCGGTCCAGGTGAGGCACCACGATCAAGGAAACCGGGTCGAGGTCCATCGGCAGTTCGGCGGCCACGCCCGATACGCTCTCGTTGGAGGAGATCGGCTGGCCTTCGAAGTGCATGATGATTTCGTCATCCCGCGCGGCCCAGGTGACCATTTGCAGCAGATAGTCCGGGTCGTTATACGCCCACATCGAGAGCGCCCGGGCCGATTGGCAGGTTGGGTTATTGCCCTGGCCCACGCCCAGCGGCAGGCCCAGCATGCACAGCACGCCCTCGATGAGTCGGGCACGGGGGGAGGCAACCTCGCCATAGGCCAGCGACAGCCGAGCCTCGGCCCACTCGGAGAGCTGAAGATTGAGCTGACGCCACATGGCAGGGGCCACCGGCGGCTGGTAGAGGATGCCGCGCTCTAGCAGAAGCGCTAATCCATACACCGCTTGTGCCGTCGCTGGATAGACGCCGCTGCGAATCAGCGCATGCACCAGCTCGCGGTAGCACAGCAAACAGTCGCGGCCCGTGGAGGAGAGCCCCAGCGCTTCGGATAGCAGATGGTCGCCCTCTTCCAACAGATAGCGCAGCAGCACCGCATGGTAAGGGGAGACCAGGCCAGTATCGTGCATGGCGCGGGCAAAACCGGTGGATTCGGCTTGTAACGTGGCGTTATCCATGCGCTCTAGGCGTGCGCGGTAAATATCGATGCCGGGGTCTTCACGGCACGCCTGGGTCGGACCGTACAGCGAGCTAACCAGTCTATCGGCCCCGTGGCCGCTGGCTCCCAGGTCGATCTCGGGGTTGGCCTGACACAGTGCGATCTGAGTGATCATCTGTTTGATGGCATCGACCTGAATGGGTCGCTGTTTGAGGATGCGCCAAATTTCATCGATCAACTGGTCGATGACGTACTCATAGCCGATGCGCTCGGCCAAGTGTTGAAACAGGTGGCGAGAGATGTTCGCCAAACGCCCCTGGGTTTCCCGTTCGGCTTCACTGGGCGCATTGAAGAGCAGCCATAGATTGATCGCCATGACTTGAGTCAGGTAGTGGTGCGCCTGCTCTTGGGAAATAAGGGGGTGGGAGTAATCGCCTTTGGCTACGGCCAGTAACCGCAGCTCGCTCAATGCTTCAATGACGACCACATTGGCATCAGCGCTTTTAAGCGAGTAGGTCGTCAATGTGGGGATTAGGTATTGTGGCGTCTCCCAATCCGACCCGGCAAAGATGCCAGCGGATTCAAAATCCGCCGCGCGCTGCTCTAGAGCAGCACAGCCGCCCGCCTGCATGAGCACGCGCCTAGCCGTATCCAATACGCGGGGCAGCTTTGCGGGTTTAGAAAAGGCAGGCGCCTGCGAAAGCAGGCGCACCGCATCATCGAATTTGCTCAGTAATCCATCGAGCTTGCCATCTTCGGTGGAAGTGGCTTCTTGCTTGGTCGTCACGGTGACTCCTTATCCCAGCCTTGGCGGGGATTATACATAGAAGTCGAGATCTTCTTGGCGTTTGAGCAGATCGCGAATCGTATGCGCATCGTCGCCTTTAAAGTAGATCAACCCCCAATGCGTACCAAAGGCGGTGCGTTTCGTGACGGTCTCTTCCACCGGTGGTGTCAGTTCGTGAGACTCGAAGTACGGGTGATCTTCCGTCTCTTCCGGGATTTCCAGACGGCTGACGACCCGGCGGCGCGGGTAAACCCCAAAGCAGCCCGCGAAGCCGTCGGCATCGACGATCTCTTTCGGGAAGAATTCAGCCACTTCGTCTTTAGTGCTTTTCGGATCGAAGACCAGCATAGACGCCTGGTAAGCGTTAAAGCCGTAAACCCGCTCCAGCAGCTCGAACACCTTGAAGCCCGGCGGACGGTAGGCCACTTCGCCAAAGTACATCTCGCCGTCGCTGGTGACGAAGTATTCGGGGTGAATCAGGCCAAACTCAATATCAAACGCCTTGATCAGTTTTTCGATCTGCGCGGTGATCTGCTCACGGTATTTTTCTAGTTCTGGAGAGGCAGGTACGAAGACGGAATAGCCTAGCGTGACGTACTCGGAAATGTTCAGGAAGGCGATTTTGCCGTCATGAATCCACGCCTCTACGGCGAACTCCCAACCGTCCAGGTGCGACTCCATCAACACCGGAAACTCTTCATCCGGGATGGTATCGACTTCGTCAGGGGTTCGAATGACCCGGTGGCCCAGGCAGCCCGCTTTATCAAACGCTTTGAGGTGAATCGGGTCGTTGGGGTCGCCATCGAGTTTCAGCAGCGTCTGGTTGACCCGCTTGAGGAAGCGAATCACGTCCTCTTTGTCATGGGCTTCTTCGAAAATGCCCACGCGAATCCCGCCAAGCTGGGCGCGACGTTTCATCAGCGCTTTGTCACGTAGGAGCAACGATTGTCCGTAAAGACGCGGGTTGTCCAGCAGTACCGAGT
The DNA here is from genome assembly GCF_024124605.1 of Halomonas sp. CnH100-B. Lineage (NCBI taxonomy): Bacteria > Pseudomonadati > Pseudomonadota > Gammaproteobacteria > Oceanospirillales > Halomonadaceae > Halomonas > Halomonas sp. CnH100-B. Next base: position 562,090 of record NZ_JAMXRX010000002.1, read on the forward strand.
TGATGGCGCCCGCCCACTCCACGGTCTCTTCGAACAGGGGGATCGCGACGTCGACGCCTTTCTCTTTCAGCGTCTCGGCGATCTCCATGGAGCGGTCGTTGAGACGCTCGAAGTTCCAGGGGACATAGGGGATGTCGTGCTTTTGGCAGTACTCTTCCGCCCAGTCGGGTGCCACCACGATATATCGACGGTCAAAATTTTCCGCCGCTTCGATCGCATTGAGGCTCCAGCCTAAGAGGGCGATATAGCCCTTATTGGGATCCTTTTGCATGGTGTTGACTCCTCTGGGGTGATGAATGGTCTTGCCAAATACTCTCTTCACCATACACGACCCAAACCATTCTGGGCTAATTAGCAGCTTCTGAAGCGAAAATAGGGGGAATTCGCTGACTTTGGCGATGTCTGCTAAAGGGCAACACGCGAATATGGTAGGCTTGCGGCTTAACGATACGTTCAAGTGGCAAGAGGAATAGGCCAAGATGGCGGCCAAGCCGATCTACCGTGTGGTGGTTCACCAGCAGGGTGAAATTTGGGATTTATACGTCAGAGAGATATTTCAGAGCGAACTCTGGGGCTTTATTGAAGTCGAGGAGTTTGTCTTTGACGATGCGTCGCGGGTGGTGGTGGATCCAGGAGCGGAAAAACTGCAGCGTACCTTCGAGGGGGTCAAGCGTAGCTACCTGCCGTTGAACGCCATTGTGCGGATTGACGAGGTGGAGCGTGAAGGCCCGCTAAAGGCCGTGAAAAGTGATGCCCGCGTCGCAGAGTTTCCTCGTCCCTTCCCGTTACCGCCCCGCGGGGAAGGGTAAGCGCCTAAGACATGCGCAACGCTTTGAGCGACACGCGCGGCGGCTTCGTCGGCCACGCGCGTTTTTTGATCAGGACATGACGTTATGCAAGTAGAAAAATTTCGCAGTAATTGTTACGCCGCCGCGATAGGCGTGCTGTTAAGCGTGAGCAGCCAAGCAGCGCTGGCTCAATCCGATAGCCAAGCCTGGGTCAGCGATGAGCTGAGCACCTATGTACGTAGCGGGCCGACAGATGGCTATCGCATTGTGGGTACGCTCAATGCAGGCGAGCAGGTCGAAGTGCTCGACACCAGCGGTGACTACACACGCGTTCGCAGTAACAGTGGCGATACCGTGTGGGTACTCAGCAACGAGCTGCAGCAAACGCCCAGCGCGCGCCAGCAGCTCCCCGAGCTGCAAGCTCAGGTAGACGAGCTGACCCAAGAGTTGGACGGTATCAACGAAAGCTGGGAACAGCGGGTCTCCTCGATGACCGAAACGCTAGACATCCGCGAGCAGCGCATCGCCGATTTGGAAGCCCGTAACCTCGAGCTGGACAATGAAGCCGAACAGTCGCGCCAACAGGTGCGCGCGCTGCAAGCCCGTCTGGATACGCAAGAGGAAGACTTGCTGATGCGCTACTTCATGTACGGTGGCGGTGTGGCGGGCGCTGGCCTGCTGGTGGGGTTGATCGTGCCGCATTTGCCGCGCCGTCGTAAAAAGCGGGACCGCTGGTTCTAAGCGCGAGTTCCCAGTCATCGAGAGGTAGCTCATGGAGAATCCCTGGCGACAGCGTTGGCAAGAGGGGCGGATCGGCTTTCACCTTGAGGAGGCGCACTCGGCTCTGGTCGAACACTGGCCTACACTTGGCGTGGCAGAGGGGACCAAAGTACTGGTGCCGCTCTGCGGTAAGAGCCTGGATATGCGCTGGCTTGCTGATCGTGGGCATCCGGTGCTAGGAATCGAGCTGGCGCCGGAGGCCATCGAACAGTTTCTGGCCCAGCGCAGCGGCGGCGTTTCGCGCTATCGCCAAGCGGGGTTCGAGGTGTCTCGTCAGGGCAGCATCGAGCTATGGTGCGGTGATTTCTTTCATCTGCATATTCAACAGGCGGCAGAAGTGGGCGCGTTCTATGACCGTGCCTCGCTGATTGCGCTGCCGCCCGCGACCCGTGAGCGCTACGCCTTTCATTTGGCGCAGCTGATTCCGCCCGGAGCGAAGGGGCTATTGGTGGGCCTCACCCATGACGCTGGCGACGCGGGGCCGCCTTTCAGCGTGCCGGATGAGGAGATCGAACGGCTGATGGCGCCTAATTTCCGCATCGAGCGGCTTGCGCATCTGCCTGCCGATGACCGTGGCCGCAGCGAGAGCCTGTGGGCTCTGGAACGCCGCGGGCCACGGGTATGAGGGCTCGCTTGGCGAGCAACTCAACGAGCGAGCAGCTGGCCTAGTTCTGGGTCACTGAACGCTCGGTTCAAGCCATCGCTGAGTAGGTCATTGAGCATGCGCGTATTGGCATCCTCACCGGGTTTGATCGCATAGCCCTGCGTACGGCGAGAGGTATACGTGCCGGTGTAGGTCGTCCCCTGGTTTTGCGCAATGGCGCGGAACACTCCTTCGATCCGCGCTTCGTCGATCAGTGGCTGCCCGCTATCCCCACGCCCATAGTGCAAGCTGGCCAGCTCCAGCGTCAGGCTAGGGCGGCCCTGGGCGGCTTCCCGCGTGGGTGTAAAGCCCATGTCTCTGGCAGCGCGTTCTGCTTCGGCCTGCAGTTGTGGGATCAATTCATGGCTGTTGACGGTGATTTGCGCCGTCGACATGCTGCCGCCCGCTCGGGTACCAATCACTTCACTCGGCCGTGCATCGACGGCCACCACGGTGACCTGCTGGCCAGAGCCGGTTTGCGGCACGTTTGCGCTACGCGTAGGGTTGAGCTGAAGGTATTGAGGGCTGGCACAGCCCGCCAGCAATACGGTGGCCAACAGCGCAGCAGACGCGCGTAAAAAGTGACGCCGACGCATAAAACTCTCCGCAATCATCGTGGTTGTACGAGATAAATGTCTGTCGTAACAAGGCATTGAGGGTGAAAGCCCCAGTATAGCGCTGTGTTAACGCGAGAAGCCAGCAGCGCCTAGGCCACGCGCGCCTGTTGCTCGGGCGTTTTAGCGTCCTCTTTGAAGCGGTGCCACTGGCGTGGATGGGCGAACAAGCGCTGCCCACGGCGCATGTGTAAACGCTCGAAGTCGGCGTGGCGCACGGTGGCTTGCCAAGGTTTTGCCAGCCAGTCGGCCTCGAGCTCTACGCGCACTTCGGCCCCGACCGGGGAGATAGCGGTAATCGTCACCGGCAGGTGGCTCTCGGCGCTGGGCTCTTCCGCTAGACGCACCTCATGGGGGCGCAGCAACAGCTCTTCGTCGCCATCGGGCAAGTCGACGTTCAGGTGCGCGTCACCGCAGGTCAGGACGCCATCGCGAACGTGCCCCTCTAGGTGATTCACATCCCCCAAGAACTCGAACACGAAGCGGTTCTTCGGCGCGCGGTAAAGGGTATCCGGCGTGTCGATTTGCTCGATGCGACCGTTGCTCATTACCACCACGCGATCAGACAGCTCCAGCGCTTCTTCTTGGTCGTGGGTGACGAAGACGCTGGTAAAATTCAGCTCGTCGTGCAGACGGCGCAGCCAGCGGCGCAGATCCTGGCGCACCTTGGCATCCAACGCGCCAAACGGCTCATCGAGCAGCAGTACGTCAGGTTCCACGGCGAGCGCGCGAGCCAGCGATACGCGCTGCTGCTGGCCGCCAGAGAGCTGCGCAGGCAGACGGTTCGCCAAGTGCTCAAGCTGGACCATTTCCAGCAGTCTAAACACCCGTGCCCGAATCTCGCCGTTGGAGGGGCGGCGCTTCTTCGGCATCACCGTAAGGCCAAACGCCACGTTGTCGTAAACGCTCATATGGCGAAACAGCGCGTAGTGCTGAAACACGAAGCCGATGCGGCGGTCGCGAACGTGCACGTTGGTCACGTCACGGTCGCCAAACAGGATTTTGCCGGGCTGAGGAGAGCGGTCGGCGTTCTCCAAACCGGCAATGATCCGCAGCAGGGTGGTTTTGCCCGAACCGGAAGGGCCTAGTAGACCTACTAATTCACCTTCGTGAATATCCAGGTTGATCGGTTCGAGCGCCTGGGTGTTGGCAAAGTGCTTGGCAATATTCTGTAAGCGGATACTCATGAGAATGCCTCCCGGCGCGATGCGCGCCATTCCAGGCCTGCCTTGGCCGCAAGCGTTAACAGGGCAATCAGGGCCAGCAGGGCGGCGCTCGCGAACGCGCCCACGGCGTTGTAATCCTGATAGAGCTGCTCTAGATGCAGCGGTAGCGTATTGGTTTGCCCACGAATGGCCCCTGAGACAACCGAGACCGCGCCAAATTCACCCACCGCGCGGGCGTTGGTGAGGATGATGCCGTAGAGCAGTGCCCAGCGGATGTTGGGTAGTGTGACCCGCCAAAACGTCGTCCAGCCGGAAGCGCCCAGCGTTACGGCGGCCTCTTCTTCCCGTGAGCCTTGGGCCTGCATAAGCGGGATTAATTCACGCGCCACAAACGGGCAGGTGACGAAGATGGTGACCATCAGAATGCCCGGCCACGCGAACATTAGCTGAATATCGTGAGTGTCGAGCCAACTGCCAATCCAGCCGTTGCGGCCATACAGCAGTAGATAGATCAAGCCCGCCACGACGGGAGAAACGGCAAACGGAATATCAATCAGCGTTTGCAGAATGCGCCGCCCTGGGAAGCTAAAGCGCGTCACCAGCCACGCCAGCGCGACGCCAAACACCAAGCAGATGGGGATGGTCATTAACGCGATGACCAGCGTGAGACCAATGGCGTGCAGGGTGAAGGTATTGCTCACGTTCTCCCAAAACACCGCCACACCTTGGGAGAACGCCTGAGCAAAAATAGCCACCAGCGGCAGCAGCAGAAATAGCGCAGACAGCAGTAGGGCCGCGCCAATCAATAAGCGCCGCACTAAAGGCGCATCACCAATCCGGCGCATTATCCTTTCCCTCCATGCAGACGACGCACAAAGCGGCCCTGCCAAATATTGATAGCGAGCAGCAGTGCCAGAGAGACAAACAGCACCACCGAGGCAATGGCAGACGCCCCCGCGTAGTCATACTCCTGCAGTTTGACGAAGATCATCAGCGCGGTAATTTCGGTTTCGTAGGGCATGTTGCCAGCGATAAAAATAATCGCGCCGAACTCACCTAGTGAGCGTACGAAGGCAAGCCCGGTACCGGTCACTAGGGCTGGCCAAAGGTGCGGCATAATCACTCGACGAAACGCCACGCCATCGGTGGCGCCCAGGGACATCGCGGCTTCGTCCACCTCGGCAGGCAAATCTTCCAGCACCGGCTGCACCGTGCGCACCACGAAGGGAATACTGGTGAAAGCCATCGCCAGCGCAATCCCTACCCAGGTATAGGCGATCTGAAGCCCCATTGGCTCGATGATACTGCCTACCCAGCCATTACCCGCATAGAGCGTGGCCAGGGTGATGCCAGCCACGGCAGTGGGCAGGGCGAAGGGGAGGTCCATCAAGGCATCAAGCAGGCGCTTGCCAGGAAACTCATAGCGCACGAGTACCCAGGCCAGTAGCAGGCCAAACACCGCATTCACCAGCGCGGCCACCGCCGCTGCGCCGATGGTGACCATGTAACTGGCGACCACGCGGCCCTCGGTAATGATCGCAAGGTACTCGGCCAAGCTCAGTTCGGAAAGCTGACCAAACAGGCCCGTCATTGGTAGTAGCAATACTAGCGAGATGAACAGCACGCTGATGCCCATCGACAGACCAAAACCCGGCAGCACGCGCGTGCTGCCGGATCGCCAAAATGCTAACTGGCTCATGGGATACCGTTAACGACGTTGCAGTTGATCGAGTAGAGCCCCGCCTTCGAAGTGGGTCTCCATCGCTTCTTCCCAGCTACCGAACACGTTTTCGACTTCGAACAGCTCGGTGTCGGGGAACTGGTCGGCAAACTCTTCGACCACCGTCTCGTTATGGACGCGGTAGTTAAAGCCTGCCAATTGGCGCTGGGCCTCTTCGGTGTAGAGGTACTCCAAGTAGCTTTGGGCTAAATCGCTGTTGCCGTTGCGCTCGGCGTTCTCACCCACTACGGCCACCGGGAACTCGGCCAGAATGCTTACCGGCGGGACGACCACTTCGTAGTCATCGCTGCCATATTCGCTGCGGATGTTGTTCACTTCGGATTCGAAGCTGATCAGCACGTCACCAATGCCGCGCTCGATAAAGCTGGTGGTCGCGCCGCGACCGCCGGTGTCGAACACCGCCACGTTGCCCAGGAACGTGCGCATGAAGTCTTGAATCTGCTCTTCATCGCCGTCGAACTCGTTCTCGGCGAAGCCCCAGGCGGCAAGATAGGTATAGCGACCGTTACCGGAGGTTTTCGGGTTAGGGAAGACCATCTGCACGTCCTCTTTGACGAGGTCGTCCCAGCTCTCGATGCCTTTCGGGTTGCCTTTACGCACTAGGAACGCGGTGGTGGAGTAGTAGGGCGACGCGTTGTTCTCAAACGCATCCTGCCAATCTTTCGCCACCAAGCCAGCATCGGCGAGTACCTGCACATCGGTAACCTGGTTAAACGTCACTACGTCCGCACGCAGGCCCTGCATGATGGCGCGCGCTTGGGCAGAGGAGCCACCGTGGGACTGGCTGATAGCGATCTCTTCGCCATGCTCTTCTTCCCACCACGCCTGAAACTCAGGGTTGATCGCGGCGAATAGCTCGCGGGCGATGTCGTAAGAGGAGTTCAGCAGCTCGCGCTCTTGAGCGACAGCGGCGCTGGAGAAGGTCATGCCAGAAACGGCGGTGCCCACGGCAGCGGCCAATAGACTGCGGCGAAGGCCGGTACGGAATGCAGAGGATAATGTCATTGCAGACTCCTTAAGGCTGAGGGCGATGTCATCGCGATGCCGATAAGGTTAAACCTAGGATTGGGGAATTACAATCGTGTTTTATATTCTATTTGGAAATATGTCTGGGCATATCGAGACAAGCGATGGGGACTTCTCGGGGAGGCCCTGGGCATAGGGCTTCTGAGTTGGCTCTGGTAAGATGGCCCGCTCGTGATTATCTCCGTTTCTTTCTCCCCGTTCCGCCTACTCGAGGACCCTTTCATGAGCGCTGCACAGGATTTTTTGATTGCCCCGTCGATACTTTCCGCTAATTTTGCGCGGCTGGGCGAGGAGGTCGACAACGTGCTGGCGGCCGGTGCCGATGTGGTGCATTTCGATGTGATGGATAACCACTACGTACCGAATCTGACCATTGGGCCGATGGTATGTAAGGCGCTGCGCGATCATGGCGTGACGGCGCCGATCGATGTGCACCTGATGGTGAAACCGGTGGATCGCATGATCAGCGATTTCATTGAGGCGGGTGCCAGCTACATCACCTTCCACCCAGAAGCCTCCGAGCATATCGACCGCTCGTTGCAGCTGATCCGTGACGGTGGTTGTAAGGCGGGGTTGGTGTTTAACCCGGCAACGCCGCTTTCGTATCTTGATTATGTGATGGACAAAGTCGATATGGTGTTGCTGATGAGCGTCAACCCCGGCTTTGGCGGCCAGTCGTTCATTCCCGGTACGCTGGACAAGCTGCGTGAGGCACGGGCACGTATCGACGCTTCGGGCTTGCCCATTCGCTTGGAGATCGATGGGGGCGTCAAAGTCGATAATATCGCGGATATCGCCGCCGCCGGTGCCGATACCTTTGTAGCGGGTTCAGCGATCTTTAACGCCCATCAGGCAAGCGACCCGCACGGCTACGACAGCGTGATTCAGCAGATGCGCGCGGCGCTCGCTAAGGTTCGCTGAGACGGAAGGCGCGCTAAGACATAAGAGGGGCGGGCTGATCCCCGCCCTTTGCATGTCCTTAGTGAAGTTTCATGCGTGGTTTGAGGTAGCGGTTCAATTTATCCACCAGCCAGGCAAGCCCGGTTTTTGGCGCACCGTGAATAGAGAGTTGATGCATACGGTAGAGCGATGCGTAGGCTTGGCGCGCCAACCAGCCCTCCAAAAACAGCCCCCGCGATGCCGAGCTGCGCATCAAGTTCCCGACCGCATCGTAGCGGGCCAGCGATACCAGCGAGCCGTGGTCGTGGTAGATGAAGTCTTGCAACGGCTTTTTGGTCAGGCATCGCTCAAGGTTCTTCGCCAATAGCTTGGCCTGCTGATGCGCGGCCTGAGCGCGAGGCGGTACCGTGGCCTCATCGCCTTGGGGGCAGCAAGCGCAGTCGCCCATCGCAAAAATATGCGGGTCGTCTACGCTCTGCAGCGTCTGCTTGACGTTGATCTGGTTGCGCTTGTTGGTGCTTAAGCCCAGCTCAGTAAGAAACGGCGGCGCTTTAATGCCTGCGGCCCATACGTTGAGATCGGTTTCAATCACCTCTCCGTCGCCTGTGACCAGCTGATACTCCTGGGCTTCTTGAATCGCCGTGCCGACATGCACGGTGACCCCCATGCTCTCCAACTCCTGTTGAACGGTCTGGCTGATACGTTCGGATAAACTGGGCAGCAGTCGTGGAGCCGCTTCAATCAAGTGTACGCTGATCGTTTGGTGATCCACCGCCGTGACGCCATAGGCATTGAGCAGGCGCGAGGCGTCTAACAATTCCGCCGAAAGCTCCACCCCCGTCGCACCGCCGCCGACAATCCCAATGGTGAGCTGGGTGTGCTGGCGCAGGTTGGGGTCGGTATAGCGCAGGAAGGTATTGATCATATCCCGCTGGAAGGCTTTGGCCTGCTGGGGGGAGTCGATGAAGTGGCAGTGCTCTGCAACCCCTTGGGTGCCAAAGTCGTTGGAAACGCTGCCCAGCGCCAGCACCAAGTAGTCGTAGGTGAGCTGGCGGGCGGGCAGGACCTCCACGCCATCCTCGTCTTCGATGGGGGCCAAGTGAATGACCTTCTGTTCCCGATCAAGACCGTTGAGGGAACCGCGCTGGTAGCGGTAGTAGTGGGCCGAGGAGTGCCCACGATAATCCACTTCATCCATGCTGGAGTTGAGCACCCCGGTGGCCAGTTCGTGCAGCAGCGGCTTCCATACGTGGGTGGCGTTGCGGTCAAGCAGGACAATCTCAGCGCGCTTTTTTTTACCTAGCGTATGTCCAAGACGGGTGGCTAGGGCTAGCCCGCCCGCACCGCCGCCCACAATCACAATTCGGGGAATGGCCATTACTCTCTCCTTGGCAAATATAGCCACAGCATAGAACTTTCTGCAGTGTATGACGAAGGTCTAAGCGGGTAAGATGACTGAATTAATCGACATTATCGTGAACCAGTAGCTTAGACGCATCAGTGAGGCCAGCTCGTGCATACCATGTTGCAAGGAAAGCGGTTAATTGCCTTTGATTTAGACGGTACGTTAATCGACTCGGTGCCGGATTTGGCCGTTGGCGTACAGCGGGCGCTGCAAGAGGTTGGCCTGGCTCAACCGAGTGAAGCGCAGGTGCGCGACTGGGTGGGCAATGGGGCGCAGGTGCTGGTGGAGCGAGCGCTGACCTGGGCGCTTAGTGCTCCTCCCGAGGCAGCGCTGCAGCAGAGCGCCTATGACGCGTTCATGCGCCATTACGGGGCCGCCCCCAATGCGTTAACCCAACCCTATCCCGGTGCCTTTGAAGCGCTTCATGCGCTGCATGAAGCGGGTTTTGTGCTGGCCTTGATTACCAACAAACCCGAGCGGTTCATCGCGCCTATTTTAAGCCACTTTGGCGTGCTTTCGCTGTTCACGTCGACGGTGGGTGGCGACTCGCTGGCCGAGAAAAAGCCCAGCCCGCTGCCGCTTCTGCACGTTGCCCAGACGCTGGACATTACCCCTTCGGCGAGCGTGATGGTGGGGGATTCCCGTCACGATATCGCAGCGGGCAAGGCGGCGGGCTTCACCACCGTGGCGCTGCCGTATGGCTATAACCACGGCGACCCCATCGAGCAGAGCCACCCGGACCTGCTCGTGGCCTCGCTTCGTGAGCTGGTAAGCTAGCGGCTACTCCCCGGCCCTGGCACCCCCTAGGGCCTCGTGCAGCAGCTCTGCGTTGTAGCGCAGCATGGCAGGGTAGTTATAAGCGGGGCCGTCGGGTTCGCTCAACGTATCCACGTAAAGCGGGCCTGCCAGTGTCAGGCCGGTCTCACGGGCCAGAGCATCCATGTGGATATAGGGCGTCGTGCTCTCATAGAAGAGAGCGGGCGGTCGCTTGTCGGCGAGCCGTTTGCTCATGGCAGCCATGGCATCCGCACTGCCCATCGTTTCGCTATTCATGCCCCAAATGGCAGCGAATTCAAACCCATAAGCGTGGGCGAAATAGCTCAGTGCCGCTTCGCTCGTGGTGAGCAGGCGGTTGGTTTGAGGAATCCCTTCCAAACGCTCGGTGAGTTGCTGGTCGAGCAGCACCAGCGCCTCTTTAGCTTCGGCTGCGCGGGTTTGGAAGGCCGCGGCCTTCTCTGGCGAGTGCACGCTGAGCGTTTGAGTAATGACATCGAGATAGGCCGCCGCGCCTTTAGGGTCCATCCACATATGCGGATCAGGACGCCCCTTATGCTGGCCCTGTTGTAATGCCAGAGTGGGGTAATCGGCGGTTTCGGCCAGGGCCATCAGTGTGAGCGTGTCACTGGCCATCGCTTCGACATGGCGAATCCACGGCTCTAGCCCATGGCCGTTATAGAACACGATATCGGCCTCTTCCACGGCGAGTACGTTAGGCGGGGTAAGCTCCCAGCGGTGTACGTCTTCACCAATCGGTACGATGGTCGTAATGGCGATGTCGTCACCGGCAACGCGTTTGACCAAGTCCTCGATCACTGAAAAAGAGGCAATGATCTTGAGCGACGACGCGGCGAGCGCTGGGGAGGAGGCGAGGAGTGCTGCTAACAAGAGCGTGATGATCCAAGGGGTTCGCTTATCCATGCCACGCTCCTAACTCATTAAAATGACGGCAAATAATAAAGAGAGTCGCGCCCCGTTGCCAGTTTTGCTCTGCTGAGTGAGCTGCTGTGGCAAGTGGCAAGAGACTGAAAGGCGCGATGGTTTCCCCGCTGACGCTTAACCTCTATGCTATGAAAAAGCCGTCAACGCAGGCGTCGCTCGTGGCGGCTGCCCCATCAAGTCGCTTTCGTAACGTTTGGGCGCTTCTCTGAGCATAGCGGCTTTGACGGCGGTATTTGTAACGTTCTTTGGCCTAGCTCTGGATGGCGCGTCATGACCTCTCAACCTATTACGTCTTCTCGCCGCCGTCGCGGCTACCCAAAAGGGCGCGATGTGGCCCCTGTGGCGCTGGCGGCGCTTCGCGATTTGTTAGGCGATGAGCGCCAAACGCCCCGCTTGAAACGTCGCGACCTGCTGATAGAGCATCTACACGCCATTCAGGATGCTCACGGCTATTTGTCACTCGTGGAACTGCGTGCCCTAGCAGCCTACATGAACCTGCCTATGGCAGCGGTGTACGAGACGGCGACGTTCTATGCCCATTTCGATGTGGTGCACGACCACCAAGCGCCCCCGCCGGATACGACGATTCGCGTCTGTGATTCTCTTTCCTGCCAATTAGCGGGGGCCAGTGCGCTACACAAAGCGTTGGAAGCCCACGTCGATCCTGACTGTGTACGGGTGATCCGTGCGCCCTGCATGGGCCGTTGCGATACCGCGCCGGTGGCCGAGGTGGGCCATCACCATGTGCTGTATGCCACCGCAGAAGGCGTCGAGGCCGTAGTGGATACCGGCCACTTTCACCCTGAAGCGATTTTGTGGCAGCGGCTTGACGCCTATCAGCAGGCTGGCGGTTACCAGTTACTGGCCCATGTGCGCAGCGGTAAGGTCAGCATTGATGATGTGCTGCAGGCGCTTGAAGTCTCGGGCCTGCGAGGCTTGGGGGGGGCAGGCTTCCCCACGTTTAAAAAGTGGCAGGCCGTGCGCCAAGCCGCCGGGCCGCGCTACTGCGTGATTAACGCTGATGAGGGCGAGCCGGGGACGTTTAAAGATCGCTACTATTTAGAGCGCGCGCCGCATCAGTTTCTTGAGGGCGCGCTGGTCAGCACCTGGGCGATAGAGGCCGAGGCGCTCTATATCTATCTGCGCGACGAATACCCCGGCCTGCACCGCGTGCTCCATGAAGCGATTGCAGAGCTTGAGCAGTCGGGCATCGTCGCGTCTGGATTCATCATCATGCGCCGGGGCGCGGGCGCTTATATATGCGGTGAGGAGTCGGCGCTGATCGAATCCTTGGAAGGCAAGCCCGGCAAGCCGCGCCACCGCCCGCCTTACGTAGCCCAGCAGGGGCTGTTTGGCCGCCCCACGCTGGTCAATAACGTTGAAACCGTTTATTGGATTCCCGCCATTTGGCACAAAGGGGCGGAGTGGTTTGCCGGGCATGGGCGCAACGGTAGGCGCGGTTTACGCAGTTTTTCTGTCTCAGGGCGAGTGAACAAGCCCGGCGTGTACTTGGCGCCAGCAGGCATCACGCTGCGCGAGTTGATAGAGGAGTATGCCGGCGGCATGGCAGACGGGCATACGCTGGCCGCTTATCTGCCCGGCGGCGCCTCGGGTGGCATTCTGCCCGCCAGCAAAGCCGATGTGCCGCTGGATTTTGACACGCTGCAGGCGCACGGCAGTTTTATTGGGTCAGCGGCGATTATCGTGCTCTCTGAGCAAGACAATCTTCAAGCGGTGGCCACCAACCTGCTGGCTTTTTTTGCCGATGAATCCTGCGGGCAGTGTACGCCTTGCCGGGTAGGCACCGAGAAAATGCTCAGCTTGCTAGAGCAACCCACATGGGATGTGCAGGCGCTCACTCGACTGGCACAAGTGATGCAGGACGCCTCGATTTGCGGCCTGGGGCAAGCGGCTCCAAATCCTGTATTGGGGCTACTCAAGGATTTCCGCCCTGCGCTTGTCCAGCAGCAGATTATCGTCAGCGATGCCGCTGAAGGGAGTGCACCATGACTGCTTCGTTCACTATTGTCTTGGATGATCAAGAAGTCATTGCCTACCCCGGAGAATCCCTTTGGCAGGTGGCCAAGCGCGCTGGTGAGAGCATTCCCCACCTCTGTTTCAAAGATGCCCCCGGCTACCGCGCCGATGGTAACTGCCGGGCCTGTATGGTGGAAGTGGAAGGCGAGCGAGTGCTGGCGGCAAGCTGTATCCGCGAGGCCAAACCCGGCATGGTGGTACGCAGCGCCCACTCGCCCCGTGCCATACAAGCGCGTGAAACGGTATTGGAACTGCTGATGGTCGACCAGCCCAGCCGCGTCCAAAGCCCTGACCGCTCCAGCCACTTCTGGGAATTAGCCGATCAGTTAGCGGTCAACGAAGCGGCCGTTAAGTCATGGCTGCCGCCACGCCGTAAAGCAGCCGTCAGCCATGCGGCGGCAGCGCCACAGGTGAGCCAGCCAGATACCAGCCACCCGGCGATGCACGTCAACTTGGACGCCTGCATTACCTGCAACCTGTGCGTGCGCGCCTGCCGCGAGGTGCAGAGTAACGATGTCATCGGCATGGCGCAGCGGGGCGCCGCCGCCACCGTGGTATTCGATTTTGCTGACCCGATGGGCCAAAGCACCTGCGTTGGCTGCGGCGAGTGCGTGCAGACGTGCCCTACCGGCGCGTTGATGCCCGCCACCGTGGTCAATGCCGCAGGTCAGGGCGATTCTCAAAGCCAGCGGCAGGTGGATTCCGTGTGCCCCTACTGCGGGGTGGGCTGCCAGCTGACGTACCATATTAACGACGATGCCCTGGCCTATGTGGAAGGACGCAATGGCCCCGCTAACCAGAACCGCCTGTGCGTGAAAGGCCGGTTTGGGTTTGATTACGTGAGCCATCCCGCACGGCTGACCAAGCCGCTGATACGCTTGCCTGGGATTCCCAAGGCGCTCGACTCTACCTTTGAGCCTGCCAATCCATTTAGCCACTTCCGCGAAGCCAGCTGGGACGAAGCGCTGGAAATCGCGGCGGGTGGCCTAATGGCGATTAAGCAGGCGCAAGGCCCCAAAGCATTGGCGGGCTTTGGCAGCGCCAAGTGCTCTAACGAAGAGGCGTGGCTGTTCCAGAAGCTGGTGCGTACCGGTTTTGGCAGCAATAACGTGGACCACTGCACGCGGCTTTGCCATGCCAGTTCCGTCGCAGCGCTGATGGAGTGCCTGGGTTCAGGCGCGGTGACCGCTTCGTTTATGCAGGCGCTGGAGGCCGACGTGGTGATTCTAACCGGCTGCAACCCGGCGGTGAATCACCCCGTGGCGGCGACATTCTTTAAACAGGCAGCCAAGCAGGGTACCGAGATCATCATTCTCGACCCTCGCGGGCAGGCGCTGGATGCTTACGCAAGCATGAGCGTGCGCTTTACACCGGGGGCAGATGTATCGCTGTTCAACGCGCTGCTCCACGTGATCATCGCGGAAGGCCTGTATAACCAAGCCTACATCGACGCCCACACCGAAGGCTTTGAAGCGCTCAAGCAGAGCGTGGCCCACAGCACACCCGACGCCATGAGCGCGCTGTGCGGCGTAGCCCCCGACACTATTCGTGAGGTGGCGCGCCGCTACGCCAACGCCGAGAAAGCGATGATTTTCTGGGGGATGGGCATCTCCCAGCACACCCACGGCACCGACAATGCCCGCTGTTTGATCTCTTTGGCACTGGCCTGCGGTCACACCGGTCGCTCCGGCACAGGCCTGCACCCGCTGCGCGGTCAAAATAACGTGCAGGGTGCCTCGGATGCGGGGCTGATTCCCATGGTGCTGCCGGACTACCAGCCAGTAGGCGATAGCCAGCTGCGCGCCGCATTTGAGGAACTATGGAACACGCCGCTGAGCGATGAGCCTGGGCTGACGGTGGTGGAAGTGATGAATGCGATTCACGCAGGCGAGGTGCGCGGTATGTACATTTTGGGTGAAAACCCAGCGATGTCAGACCCGGACCTTACCCACGCCCGCGCCGCGCTGGGTAAGCTTGAGCATTTGGTGGTGCAGGATCTGTTTATCACTGAAACCGCCCAGTTCGCCGACGTGATTCTGCCTGCCTCCGCGTGGCCCGAAAAAGACGGCACCGTGACCAACACTAACCGCCAAGTACAGCTGGGCAGGGCGGCATTACCGCTGCCAGGAGAAGCCAAACCGGACTGGTGGATCATTCAAGAGATCGCTAACCGCTTTGGGCTGGGCTGGCGCTATCAGCACCCGCAAGACGTGTTTGCCGAAATGCAGCAGGGCATGCACTCGTTCAATCACATTAGCTGGGAGCGGCTAGCGCGGGAGAACTCCGTCACATACCCCTGCCCAGCCGAGGATGCCCCCGGCCAGGACGTGGTCTTTAGCGACGCCTTTCCGCGCGCTGGCGGGCTGGCTAAATTCGCCCCCACGCGCCCGCTACCGCCGGATGAGCCGGTGGATGATGATTACCCGACGGTACTGACCACCGGCCGTCAGTTGGAGCATTGGCATACGGGCTCCATGACGCGGCGTGCTCAGGTGCTCGACGCCCTAGAGCCAGAAGCGGTCGCCAGCCTCTCACCGGGCGAGCTCAACCGTCTGGGGGTAGTACCGGGCGAGAAGCTCACCATTACCACGCGGCGAGGCACAATAACGCTGACCGCCAGAGTGGACGATAAAATCCCCGATGGGATGGTGTTTGTGCCGTTTGCCTACGCCGAGGCCGCCGCCAATCTGCTCACCAACCCGGCCCTGGACCCCTACGGCAAAATACCCGAGTTCAAGTACGCCGCCTGCCGACTGGAGCGGGCAGCAGTGCCGCAGCCCCACTAAGCGCGCGCTGCCTCTGCAAGGAGCGTCTGGGTTGGGGTATCATCTAGCCTGTGCGGTTTTATTTATGTGATGGAGTAAGCGGGGCGATGGCGCAAGCGCAGGCAGAGCAACGGGTGTTGATGCTGGATAACTACGACAGCTTCACGTTTAACATCGTCCAGTACCTGGGTGAGCTGGATGCCGAGGTGATGACCTATCGCAACGATGAGATTACCCTGGAGCAGATGCGTGCCCTGGCGCCTACCCATCTGGTGATTTCGCCCGGCCCGTGTACGCCCAACGAAGCGGGCATTTCGCTAGCGGCCATCGAGCACTTTGCGGGCAAACTGCCTATTTTGGGCGTTTGCCTGGGGCATCAGGCCATTGGCCAGGTGTACGGCGGCAAAGTGGTGCGGGCACCCCAGGTGATGCACGGTAAAACCTCGGCCGTGGTACACCGTGGGCAGGGCGTGTTCAGCGGGCTGGAAAACCCGCTGGAAGTGACACGCTATCACTCATTGGTGGTTGAGCAGGAGAGCCTGCCCGACTGCCTGGAAGTGACCGCCTGGACCGCCGAGGATGACGTAACGCCCGGGCTGATCATGGGCTTTCGTCATCGTACCCTTGATGTGGAGGGGGTACAGTTTCACCCTGAGTCGATACTCACGCGCCAGGGCCATGCGTTATTGGCCAATTTTTTACAACGCGGCTGATCGCCAAATTCATACGCTTTAGGGGCTTTCCTGCTCATGCAAATGCGAGACGCAATTAACGCGGTGATGCGCCGCGAAGACCTCTCTTTCAATGCGATGCACGCACTGATGCGCCAGATCATGACCGGCGAAGCCTCCGACGCGCAAATTGGCGGCCTGCTGGTGGGGCTGGCCATGAAAGGCGAAAGCGCTGAAGAGATTAGCGCCGCCGCCCAGGTGATGCGCGATTTAATGAAACGCGTTGAGCTACACACCGAGAACGTGGTGGATATCGTCGGCACCGGCGGCGATGGCGCGAACCTGTTTAATGTGTCCACGGCGTCTAGTTTTGTGGCCGCCGCTGGCGGTGCCCATGTGGCTAAACATGGCAATCGCAGCGTCTCCTCTTCTTCTGGCAGCGCCGATTTATTCGATATTGCCGGCATCTATCTCGACCTCAAGCCTGAACAAGTGGCGCGCTGCATTGAGCAGGTAGGCGTTGGCTTTATGTTCGCACCCAACCACCACCCAGCCATGCGCTATGCCATTGGGCCACGGCGGGAAATGGGCGTACGTACGCTGTTCAATATTCTTGGCCCGTTAACCAACCCCGCCAGTGCGCCCAATCAAGTGCTGGGCGTGTATTCCGCGGAGCTAGTGCCTCTGATGGCCGAAGTATTGCGCAAGCTGGGTAGCCGCCATGTCATGGTGGTGCATTCTGAAGATGGACTGGATGAAATCTCCCTGGCAGCGCCCACTCTGGTGGCAGAGCTAAAAGAGGGCGAGATTACCCAGTACACGATTACGCCGGAATCCATGGGCATTGAGCGCCAAAGCCTCGCCACCCTTAAAGCGTCCAGCGCGGAAGATAGCCTGCGTTTGGTGAAAGCCGCACTTAGCGGTGAAGGAGCGGCGGCAGATATGGTGGCGCTCAACGCCGGGGCGGCGCTTTACTGCGCGGGCGTGGCCGATAGCTTGAAAGAGGGCGTGATGGTGGCCCAGGATGCCCAGGCCTCCAAACTACCGCTTGAGAAGCTCCGAGAGCTTTCGCACTTCACTAGCGTCTTTAAAGGGTAAAACTTCCAATGAGTGACCAGGCAACGCCGACTATTTTAACGCGCATTTTGGCCCGTAAAGATCAGGAAGTCGCTGAGCGTCAGCAAGCAGTATCTGAGGCTGATCTGCTAGCGCTAGCGGAGAAGCAGAGTGCGCCCCGTGGCTTTATTGCTGCATTGAATCAGCGTATTGCGGCAGGCGACGCGGCAGTCATCGCCGAGGTGAAAAAAGCCTCGCCCTCTAAAGGCGTGATGCGGGAAGAGTTTCACCCAGCGGATATCGCCAAAAGCTACGCCCAGGGCGGCGCAGCGTGCCTTTCCGTGCTCACCGATGCCGACTTCTTCCAGGGCCATGAGGATTACCTCATTGCCGCTCGCGATGCCTGCGATCTGCCGGTGATCCGTAAAGACTTTATTACCCACGGCTATCAGGTCACTGAAGCGCGCGCCATCGGTGCGGACTGCATCCTATTGATTGTGGCGGCGCTCAATGACGCTCAGCTGCGTGACCTGCACCAGCAGGCCAACGCATTGGGGATGGATGTGCTGGTGGAAGTTCACGATGCAGAGGAGCTAGAGCGCGCCCTGGCGCTGGACCTAAAGCTGGTGGGTATTAACAACCGCAACCTACACACTTTTGATACCAGCCTGAATACCACTCTGGATCTGCTGCCGCGTATCCCTGAAGGCGTGACCGTGATTACCGAATCCGGCATTCACACGCGTGATGATGTAGAGCTAATGCGTGACCACGAGGTCAATGGCTTTTTGGTGGGGGAAGCGTTTATGCGCGAAGAGGACCCTGGTTTGGCCCTCAAGCGGCTGTTTTTCTGAACGCTCCACACGGATGCCAGCAAGCCCCAGCAGGCCAGCCGCGTTAGCGGCTGGCCTGTTTGATACTGGTCAGCAGAGCTTGCAGAGGGTGGGGCAGGGTTTGCGCCGAGTAGCGTTTCACCTGGCTGCGGCAGGAGTAGCCGGTGGCTAGTAGCTTACCGCTGTTCTCTTCCGCTTCCACCTGGGGCTGCCACGACTGGGCATAAATCGTTTTCGAGGTGGCGACGTTACGGGTCTCGTGGCCGTAGGTGCCGGACATGCCGCAGCAGCCCGTGGTGGCCAGCTCTAGCTGCAAACCAAACGCTGCAAATACCTGCTGCCACGCTTTTGGGCTGCCCGGCGCGTTGGTTTTTTCGGTGCAGTGGGAAAGCAGCTTAAAGCCTGGGTCTTTGAGCGTTAGCTGGCCGGGGGCGAGGGTGTTGACGCGGGTGGCTAGCCACTCTTGCAGCATCAGTACGTTCGGCACTTGCTCAGGGCCCAGCGCTTTGACGTACTCCTGGCGGTAGGTCAGCGTCATGGCAGGGTCGATGCCTACCATGGGCACCTCGAACTCGCTGAGTGCGCGAAGGCGTTTGGCCTGCTTTTCTGCCGTGCGCTCAAAGGCACCCAAAAAGCCCTGTACGTGTAGCGGCTTGCCGTTGGCGGAAAACGGCATGACGAACACGCGCAGGTTCAGCCGCGATAGCAGCTCTACCACATCCATCACCAGCTTGGCTTCAAAGTGGGTGGTGAAGGCGTCTTGCACAATCACGACGCTGTTGGCCCGCTGCTGCTCGGTGAGTAGCGCAAGCGATGTGGGCGTGGCTTCCGCAATGCCCCAGGCGCGCAGCTGCTTTTTCACGTTAGCGCGAGAGAGCGCGGGAGAGTCGCTAATACCGAGCCCCTTCTGCATGAGTTGCTCGACCCAGCGCTGGCCAAGGGCGGCGTTATACAGCGGAGCCATCTTGGTTAACGCAGGCAGCATAAATTCGGTGCCGCCAATCACGTAATCCCGCAGCGGGCGCAGATAGCGGCCGTGATACACCTCTAAAAACTGTGAGCGGAACTGCGGTACGTTGACTTTGATCGGACACTGGCCCGCGCAGGACTTACACGCCAAGCAGCCCGCCATGGCATCGTAGACTTCATGGGAGTAGTCGTGGTGCTGCTGGCGGCTAACGGTGTTCATCACCCGCTTGGGGAAGCTTTTGATAAAGCCCCAGGTGCGCTCGGCTTTCTTTTTGCGCGACTCTTCCACCACGTCGATGCCCGCTTGCGACTGCAAGCGCAGCCACTCACGAATCAAGCTGGCGCGGCCTTTAGGGGAGTGGCGGCGGTCGCGGGTGGCCTTCCACGATGGGCACATGGGGTCGTCCACATCGTAGTTGTAGCAAGCGCCGTTGCCGTTGCAATACACCGCTGCGTCATAGGCCTGCCAGGCCCGCTCGTCAATAGTGCGGTCGAGCTGGCCGCGCATGGGCACGCCGTCAACGGTGAGCAGTTCCGGGTCGCTCTCTTTCGCAATCAGCGTGGTGCTTTCAGAAGGTGAGGCGATCTTGCCGGGGTTGAGCTGGTTGTGCGGGTCGAACGCCGCCTTGACCTGCTGCAGGCAGGGGTAAAGCTCACCGAAGAACTTCGGCCCGTACTCGGAGCGCACGCCTTTACCGTGTTCGCCCCACAGCAGCCCGCCGTACTTCTGGGTGAGCGCAGCGACTTCATCAGAAATCTCGCGAATCAGCGCTTCCTGGGCGGGGTCTTTCATATCCAGTGCCGGGCGCACATGCAGCACCCCCGCATCCACATGGCCAAACATGCCGTAGGAGAGCTGGCGCGCATCCAGCGCGGCGCGGAACTCGGTAATGAAGTCGGCCAAGTGTTCCGGCGGAACGGCGGTGTCCTCCACGAACGGCAGCGGGCGTTTTTCCCCCTGAACGTTACCCAGCAGACCCACCGAGCGTTTGCGCATGGCGTAGACTTTCTGGATCTGCGGGCGGCCTTCCGCCAGGGTGTAGCCTAATCGCTCTACGGTGGCATCCTGGCTCAGGTGCTGGGTAAACGCCGTTACACGCGCTGCGAGCTGTTCGGGGTCATCGTCGTTGAACTCGATCAGGTTGATGCCCTGAATAGGCGTGCTGCCCGCCGGGAAAAATTCTGCCACGCTGTCCCAAACGAAGTCTTCCATCGCCAGTTGCAGCACGGTGTCGTCCACGGTTTCAATGGACGTTGGCTTCGCGCTGCTGGCCATCAACGCTTTGGCATCCCGCAAGGCATCCATAAAGCTTGGGTAGCGTACGTTGACCAGCGTGGAGTGCTTGGGGATCGGCAAGACGTTGAGCACGGCTTCGTTTAAAAAGCCCAGGGAGCCTTCCGAACCGCACAGCAGGCTATTCAGGTTAAGCTGGCCCTCTTCGCGCAGATGCGCTAGGTCGTAGCCGGTCAGGCAGCGGTTGAGCGGCGGGAATGTTGCTTCGATCAGCTCCCGCTGTTGATCGATTATCGTGGCGGCAGTGCGGTGTACATTGCCTAGCACACCCTCTTGCGCCAGCGCCTGCTGCTCCTCTTCCGCGTTGAGTGGGCGGCTGTGTAAATGCTGCCCGCCGAGCAGAATCGTATCCAGCTCTAGCACGTGGTGGCGGGTTTTGCCGTACTGGCAGCTACCCTGGCCACTGGCATCGGTGGAGATCATGCCGCCAATGGTGGCGCGATTCGATGTTGAAAGTTCAGGGGCGAAAAACAGCCCGTGGGGTTTCAGCGCGGCGTTGAGCTGGTCTTTGACCACGCCTGCTTGTACCCGCACCCGGCGGGCTGCCACATCAATCTCAATGATTTGGTTCATATGGCGGGAGACATCCACCACGATGCCATCGGTCAGCGACTGGCCGTTGGTACCGGTGCCGCCACCCCGTGGGGTCAGGACGATATCCCGATGGGGCAGTTCGGAGGCAAGCTTGGCAAGGCGCTCTAAGTCTTCGGCGTGTTTGGGAAAAACCGCCGCCTGGGGAAGGCGCTGATAAATCGAGTTATCCGTTGCCAGCACGGTGCGGTTGGCGTAATCCGGCGCTATTTCACCTTCGAACCCACGCGCGCGGAGGGCTTCGAGAAAACGCACATAGTGGCTGCCAATTCGTTCGAAAGGGGCCGTGCGAGAATCCAGGGATGCAATCATAGAGGGTTGAGCCGTCACTGCTGGAAGCGGATAGGGGATAGCGTTACTTTACCGCAGCTGCTGCGCCGGTGCATCTTGACGTGCCGTCTCAGTGACTGCCTAACGCCTCTTTGACGAGCGCTGAACAGGCGTTGTTCATGGGTAGCGCCAGAGCCAGGGTGTGCGCCTGCGGCGACATCTTGCCCCAGGTCTTTTGCACAATGCGCACCATATGGTCGTGCTCTACCTTTCGGGAGAAATCGGCGAAGTAGTTTTCCAAGAACACTAAGCAGGCGCAGTCTTCCAGGGCTTGCACATCGCTATCCCGCCCCAGGCCTTGCTTGCGAATCATGCTGGCCACGCGCTTGGCCTCCTCTTGGGAGTAGCCCGCTTCTTCCATGATTGCCGCCGTGGTATCGCCTGCCTGGGCACTTTGGTCTCGCCGCCAAGTTAAGTAGCCAATACGGCCTTCTGGGTAATCGCTTCGCGGCAGTTGCCAGCGCTGCAGATGCTGGGCACGCACGGCAATGCGCAACAGCTCGCTCGGCGTCTCCTGCAGTCGCTCTAGCCACCGGCTCATGCGCTGTGCATAAGCCAGCTCTTTGGGCTGGGCGTCACCATTTGGCAGGGTGGTCGTCTGAGGATCTTGGGCGTGCAGCGCATCGATAGCGGCAAGGGTCTTTTCAACGGTGGACGACATGGCGGCTCGCTTGGGGAGAGTGGAAGAGTCGTATCCTAGCAGCTTGCCAGCCACTATAAAAAATGCCCGCTGCCAAGGGCAGCGGGCGTGTGAGGTGGCAGAACCTGGCATCAAGAACGGCTGGTGTTGTAAATCTCCTCGTTGAGCTCGCCCTCGCTTTTACCTACCAGCGTGGTGACCATCAAATCACCGGCTACGTTCACGCTGGTGCGTGCCATGTCTAGAATGCGGTCGATACCCGCCACCACGGCAATGGCTTCCAGCGGCAGGCCAATTTGCGCCATAACGATCGACAGCATGATCAGCCCTGCACCGGGAACGCCCGCTGTGCCAATCGAAGCCAGCGTACCGGTGGCAACGATCATGCCATAGTCCATCATGCTGAGATCGGTGCCGGTCATCTGTGCAATGAACAGCACCACCACGCCTTGATACAGTGCCGTGCCATCCATATTGATGGTGGCGCCTACGGGCAGTACAAAGCCGGACACCCCTTCGGAGACGCCCAGGTTTTTCTGTGCGCAGCGAATCGAGACGGGCAGGGTGCCTGCCGAGGACGCAGAAGAGAAAGCGACGACAATGGCGTCCAGGCTGCCTTTCAGGTAACGCACGGGATTCAAACGACCCAGCAGGGAGATAAAGCCCGAGTAAATCACCAGAACATGCAGAATGCTGGCCACGTAGACCACGCCGATGAGTTTGGCGAGCGGTAGCAGGATTTCCAATCCGTACTGGCCGGAGACGTGTGCAATCAAACCAAACACCCCGAACGGGGCGAACGCCATCACGAGGCCGGTGAGTTTGTACATGGCCTCTGCGAAGCTATCGAAAACCTTCATGACCGGCTCGCCCTTCTCGCCGATCAGGGTAAGCGAGATTCCCAAACCAATGGCAAAGACGATGATCTGCATGATATTGCCGTTCGCTAGGGCATCCAGCGGGTTTCGCGGCACGAGGTTGACCAAAATAGAGACCAGAGAGGGCGCTTCATTGGCCGAGACCTCGGCATCGAAGCTCAGCCCCACTCCCACCCCAGGCTGTAGCAGAGTGGAAAGGACGAGGCCAATGGTGATGGCAAAGGCAGTGGTCACTAGGTAAAGCGTGATGGTGCGTGCACCGATACGGCCCATCTTTTGTGGATCTCGCATGGAGGTGATGCCCACCACCAGGGTGGAAAATACCAGCGGTACAATCAGCATCATGATGGCATTAATGAAGATATCGCCCAGAGGCTTGAACACACTGGCTGTTTCACCCAGCAGCGCACCGGCCAAGACCCCAAGGGCTAAACCCGCCAGGATTTTTTTCCACAGCGCGATACGCCGCCACCAGCCGAATGTTCCTTTCGTTGCGGTTTCCTGCACAACATTCTCCTTTTCTAAAACCCGTTGTTAGTGGTTCTTGCTATGAAGCGGCGGGCACTCTATCACTTTTGGCTAATGATTGGGGATGGGTATGTGATGTGCTCATGGCGCATGCCTGCGCTTCCTCTGCGCGTTGCTAAGGCCATGCCCCATAGCCCCCTGTCTCGCTTTTGCCTACAATAGCTCTCTTTGTCACGGCGTCGATGTGCCGTGTTCCACAGTATTCAGGCCAAGGGATAATCCATGCTCGATCCGAAACTGCTGCGCGGTGATCTTGATGCGACTGCGCAACAACTGGCCCGCCGGGGCTTCGAACTCGATACAGCAGCGCTGCAGGCGCTAGAGTCGCGCCGTCGTGAGCTGCAAACTCAGACCGAGCAACTGCAGAACGAGCGTAATATGCGCTCCAAAGCGATTGGTAAGGCCAAGGCCAACGGTGAGGACATTCAACCGCTGTTGGACGAGGTGAGTGATCTAGGCGATCGTTTGGACGCGGCCAAGCGCGAGCTGGCCGAGGTGCAGGCCGAGTGGGACGACGCGATTAGCGGTATTCCCAACCTGCCCCATGAGAGCGTGCCGGAAGGCAAGAGCGAAGACGATAACGTCGAGCTGCACCGCTGGGGGACGCCGCGAGAGTTCGATTTCGACGTACTGGATCACGTGGACTTGGGCAAGAAGTCTGGTTATCTCGATTTTGAGCTGGCGGCCAAGCTGACCGGCGCGCGCTTTGCAGTGATGCGCGGGCCCGTTGCGCGCCTGCATCGCGCGCTGGCGCAGTTCATGCTGGATACACAGACCCAGCAGCACGGCTATGAGGAGTGCTACGTGCCTTACATGGTGAATCGCGATTCGCTGATGGGTACGGGCCAGCTGCCCAAGTTTGGCGAGGATCTGTTCAAGCTGAACGATGAGCGGGAGTACCACCTGATTCCCACATCGGAAGTACCGCTGACCAACTTCGTGCGTGATGAGATCGTCGAGCTGTCTGCGCTGCCGATGAAGCTCACGGCGCATACTCCATGTTTCCGTTCGGAAGCCGGCTCCCATGGGCGCGATACCCGTGGCATGATTCGTCAACACCAGTTCGATAAAGTCGAAATGGTGCAAATTGTGGAGCCGGAGAAGAGCTACGACGCGTTGGAAGAGATGCGCGGCCATGCAGAAGCCATTCTGCAGGCGCTTGAGTTGCCGTATCGAGTGGTGACGCTATGTACGGGTGACATGGGTTTTGGCGCGGCAAAAACCTACGACTTGGAAGTGTGGCTACCGAGCCAGAACACGTATCGGGAAATCTCGTCAGTCTCCAACTGCGAAGATTTCCAGGCGCGTCGGATGCAAGCGCGTTACCGTCATCCGGAAGCCAAAAAGCCGCAGCTCCTGCATACGCTCAATGGTTCTGGCCTTGCTGTTGGCCGCTGCCTGCTGGCGGTGCTCGAAAACCACCAGCAGGCGGATGGGTCGATTACTGTTCCGGCTCCCCTGCAACCCTACCTGGGCGGCCTCGAGCGTCTTGCCCTCTAAGCGCCCACTCGACGTTCACCCCGGCATCGATGCGAATGGTGCCGGGGCGGTAGTCGCTGGCTGAACCGCTGCCCATGGCGTCACTTTCGGCGCGCATGGCCATCATGCGGGGTTGAAAGATGGGCGCCTGGGTCTCTTCGATGCGCTGAACGGGGCCAAGCGTGACATCGAGAGTGCTCGCCATGAGATCGGCTTTATGGCGGGCTTTTTCCAGCGCCTTGGTCAGTGCTTCGTCGGTCGCTGCGTCCCGGTCCTGCAGGTCGAACTGCACGCCATCCAGCGCATTGACGCCAGCGCCAATCAGCGCGTCCAGCACATCGCCTAATTGGTCTATATTAGTTAGCTCTACGCTGAAGGGGCGCTCCAAGCGGGTGCGCATCAGAGTATCTTGCTCGCCCCCTTCATTGCGCGGTCCCGCAACATGCTCAGGATAAACGTTCAGTGAACCGGCATTGATCGCGCGTTGCTCGATGCCCATCTCTTCCATGGCGGCGATGAGTTCGCTGGCCCGCTGCTCGAGACGTTCGCGAGCGCTGCCAAGCGCGGCACTGTCCGTATCTTCTAGGGTAGAGACGGCGGGCGTATTCTCCCATAGGCGTGCTGAGAGCGTGGCTTTATCGGGTTCGACTTCTACCCACGACTGCGCTTGAACGCTCAGGCTAGGGGGTGCAGGGGGAGCGGCATGAGCGCCCGGGGCGGCCAAGAGGGCTAATAGTGCGCCACCTATCACGCCATGGCGGAGTCGTTTCAAAGGGTGCGTTGCTGTTTTCATTGGTCACTTCCTTGCTGAGAGAGCCAGTACGTTGTGTGCGCTGAATAGCGTGTGATGTCGCTGCTTTGAAGGGGGCGTGGCCATAAAGTTCACAGGCTAAGCTTAGACGAAAAACAGTTGCTGAATGTTTGCATGGTTTGTGCAATACCAGCCAAACCACCATCATGTATAGATAACATGCTAAGGAAAGGGCTATGTCGAAGTTGTCGGATGAGGATTATCGAAGTATTCCGCTCAATGCCACGCTGGCGCTCGCTGCGCTGGTGGTGATCATTGCGGGCATGAAAGTAGGGGCTGATTTATTGGTGCCGCTGTTGCTAGCGGTGTTCATTGCCGTGGTATGTACCTCTCCCGTTCAGTGGCTGCATCACTGCGGCCTCAGCCGACGAATGTCGGCGTTGATTACGCTGTTGGTCTTGGTGGGGTTTCTATCGCTGATTGGCTTACTGGTGGTCAACAGCTTTAGTACCTTCGTCGAGGCGCTGCCGGACATCGAGTCTAGGCTCTATGAGCACTATTGGGATCTGCTCAATACGTTGGCTTCCCATGGATTGGCCATCGATCCCGATCAGCTCAGCTCTATGTTCGCCATGGAAGAGGACGGTTCCTGGGTTGCCACGCTGTTGGGGGAACTTGGTTCGCTGTTCATGCAGGGCAGTATCGTCGCACTGCTGGTGATCTTCATGCTGTTCGAGACGCTGCACTTCCGCGATAAGGTGTCGCGCGCACTCGAGAATCCCGCGCCAAGCCTCAAGCGGTTCAGCGAGTTCAGTTTGACGTTGAAACGCTATTTGGCGGTGAAAACCGTGATTAGTCTGGCGACCGGCGTGCTGGTATGGCTCTCATGCCTGATGGTGGGGGTGGAATTCCCGCTGCTCTGGGGGGTGCTGGCCTTTGCGCTCAATTTCATCCCCAACATCGGTTCGGCACTGGCAGCGATTCCTCCGGTGCTGCTGCTTTTGGTCTCCCAGGATGGCGGTTTGCTACAGGCATTTTTGTTGGCCTCTGCGTATCTCGTCATCAATTTCATTTTGGGTAACTTGATCGAGCCGCGAGTGATGGGCCAAGCGCTGGGGTTATCCACTTTCGTGGCGTTTCTTTCGCTAGTGGTATGGGGGTGGATCTTTGGTGCAGCGGGTATGTTGCTATCGGTGGTGCTCACCATGACGCTGAAAATCGCGCTGGATAGTCATCCACAAACGCGCTGGATTGCCCACTTGCTGGGGCCTGGCAGGCAACGAAACGTGCAGGTAAGACGACCTGGCGATGCGCGCCGACCGCCATGGCGGCGTGGCGTGTGGTCTAAGCGTGAAGAGAGCGACGTTTGATGACTAGGCGCGGCGCTGGTGAAAGAGAGACGTGAGGAAAGGGGGGAGCGGCGTTACCGCTGGCAGTGCCAGCGGTAACGTGAACGGCTTAGGCGTTCTGGTCGATGAACTGCGTCAGCTGAGACTTGGATTGCGCACCGACCAGAGAGGCAACCTTGGTGCCCGACTTGAACAGCATCACGGTCGGTACACCGCGGACGCCCTGTTCGGCGGCGATTTCCGGGGCATCGTCAACGTTCACGCTGACGACTTTCAGATTGTCGCCACGCTCTGCGGCCACTTCATCGACAACAGGTGCCATGACTTTACACGGGCCGCACCAGGGGGCCCAGAATTTCAGCAGGACAGGCTGTTCGGCGTTGAGGACTTCTTGCTCAAAATTGGCGTTGGTGACATCAACATTGGTAGCCATTTGCTTCTCCCGTTTGCGTTGCTCTTGCTGTTTCGTTGCCTCAAATGGAGCAACGGTCATTACGCGATATATTAGCGCACTTTCACCGCGCCAAGTTGCCAGATGTTAGCGGGCGAGAAGGGTGCTGGCAAATTCCTGATGCGATTTGTCCTTAAATAGAAAAAATTAATAGATGTCCATAGTCTCTATTTTTTATACTATAAGGGAATTATAAGCCATTTTTTTATTCAAAAATGTGCTCATTGAGCCATGGTAACCGGGCGCTTGGCCAAGCACAGAGTTGCAGCGCGAGGATGCGCTTTTACGTGCTTCCTGCATAGATAATAAGGTGAGGATATGAAGCTACAGCAACTTCGCTATATCTGGGAAGTCAATCGACACAATCTCAACGTTTCGGCGACGGCCCAGAGCCTGTTCACGTCCCAGCCGGGCATTTCCAAACAGATTCGCTTGCTTGAGGATGAGTTGGGGGTCGAAATTTTTGCCCGCAGCGGCAAGCACCTGACCCGTGTCACGCCTGCCGGGCAGTCGATCATCGAACTGGCTGGGCAGGTGCTCAAGCTTACTGAGAATATCAAGCAAGTGGCTCAAGAGCACAGCGACGAACGTCGCGGCAGCCTGTCCATTGCGACCACCCATACCCAGGCGCGCTATGCCCTGCCGCCGATCATCAGTGAATTCACCCTGAAATACCCGGAAGTGGCGCTGCACATGCAGCAGGGCACGCCTAAGCAAATTGCGCAGATGGTGAGCGAGGGGCAGGCGGACTTTGCCATTGCCACGGAGTCGTTGGAACTGTTTACCGACTTGGTGCTGCTGCCCTGCTATCGCTGGAATCGCTGCGTGCTGGTGCCGAAAGAGCACCCCTTGGCCACCTTATCAGGCCCGTTGACCCTGGAGGCGTTGGCCGAGCACCCGTTGGTGACGTACGTCTTTGGCTTTACCGGACGTTCACAGCTCGACGATGCCTTCAAAGCAAAAGGTCTGACGCCCAACGTTGTCCTCACCGCTGCCGACGCGGACGTGATCAAGACCTACGTACGTTTGGGAATGGGCGTGGGCATCGTTGCGCACATGGCCGTCGATCCCTCCCTGGATAGCGATTTGGTCGCACTGGATGCTAGCCATTTGTTTGCCAGCTCGACGACGAAAATCGGGATTCGGCGCGGAACCTTCATGCGTGGCTACATGTACGACTTCTTGGCGCGTTTTGCGCCGCACTTGACCCGTGACCGGGTGGACGAGGCGCTCATGGCCGGGCCACGCTTCGAACAGGCGCTGTTCGAAGGGGTCGAGCTGCCCGAGTATTGATCAAAAAAACCTGCTCCGACGCTACGTCGGAGCAGGTGATGTGTCCATGATTGGCCGCTCAGTGCTGAAGGTGCAAGCCACACTCGCGCTTCTCTTCCACTTTGGTGGGATCGAAGTAGTCGAAGTTGTTGGGCAGGTCGTGGGCTTCTAAGTAGTAGTACATGTCTTTGGCGGTCCACTGCAGCAGTGGGGCTACTTTCAGTAAGCCGTCGCTGTTGCGGCTGACGACCTGCATCTTTGCCCGTTCGGGCGTATCTTCGGCGCGCAGTGCGGTAAACCATACGTCAGGCTGCATCTCACGCAGCGCGCGTTCGAAAGGTTCCAGCTTTACTTCTTGAGTGAAGGCAGCGTGGCGCGGGTCATCGATGCCGGGCATGGGGCCGTCCAGCGCTTCACGATGAGCGCGAGTACGCATTGGCAAAAAGCTGACGATATTCAAATTCAAGCGCTGATTCAGCGCATCGGCGAACTGGTAAGTTGCTTCGGTGTTATAACCGCTATCCATCCAGACAATGGGGATGTCAGGGCGTACTTGCGTCACCATGTGCAGGATGACGGCTTCGAACGGGCGGAAGTTGGTGGTGCAGATCGGGCGCTCGCCCTGGCTGAACGCCCACTCGATGAGTCCTTGCGGGTCGTTGGCAAAATCGCGATTGATCTGTTCAAGCGTTGAGGACATGCGGCCTCCTTTGTGAAAAAGCGTGCAATGTCTCTAGGCTACCAAAGGCGAGGGGCTTCTCCCCAATACCGTTTGGTTAGGCTTTTATATTTCTTTTCGATGTAAGAAGGCAGTGCGCTTATTCCAAAGCGCTGATCAAGTGGCGAATCTTGTCCAGCGTCTCGGTGTACTCTTCGCCTGCCTGCGAATCGGCCACCAATCCGCCGCCGCCCCACACATGTAGGTCACCCCTGTCAGCCACCATCGTGCGTATGGCAATCGACGTATCCATGCTGCCGCGCACGTCGATATAGCCCAAGCTGCCGCAATACACGCTGCGTTGGCAGGGTTCCAGCTCATCGATGATCTGCATCGCTCGTATTTTGGGGGCGCCGGTAATCGAGCCGCCGGGGAAGGCGGCCGTCAGCAATGAAAGCGGTGAGTGTTGAGGTGCCAGGTGACCTTGCACCACGCTGACCAAGTGGTGAACGTTGGGGTAGCTCTCTAACTGGCATAGCTGCGGCACGCGAATGGAGCCAGGTACGCACACACGTCCCAAATCGTTACGCAGAAGATCCACGATCATGACGTTTTCGGCACGGTCTTTGGTGCTCTTGAGCAGGTCTTCAGCCAGCACGCGGTCTTCTTCGGGCGTTTTGCCCCGTGGCCGAGTGCCTTTGATGGGGCGCGTTTCCACCAAGCCATCACGACTTTGGATGAAACGCTCGGGAGAAAGCGACAGAACGGCGTGATCGCCCCAGGCCATGAAGCCGGAAAAAGGCGTGGGCGTGGCTTCCCTGAGCTGGAGATAGGCCTGCCACTCGTCGCCTTCGTAACGCGCCGAGAAGCGCTGCGCGAGGTTGATTTGATAGCAATCCCCGGCGCGAATATAGCGCTGCACGGCATCGAATCGCTCGGTGTAGGCCGCTTGGCTGAGCTCTGGCGAAAATCGCCGAGTAAGTTTAAACGGCGCTACCGGCGCATCGGGCGCTGCCAGCCACGCCATCACCTGTGCACGACGCGCCGGACTGCCTACGAACCACGCTTGCTCGTTCACATGGTCAAGTGTAATACACCAATCAAATAGCCCTACGCGTAATGAAGGTAGGTGAGTGGCTGCCGGGTGTTGGCTAGCAATATCGGCGAGATCGCGGCCCAGGTCGTAGCTCCAATACCCCATCAGCCCGCCCAGAAAAGGCAGTTCGCTCTCCTCGTTAGCGTCAGGTAGCTGCTCGAGCAGCCACTGCTGCTGCGCCGTGACGTCGTTCGCAAGTGAGGCGGGGAGCGTCAGCGTGTCAGATGAGAAAAGTGTGTTGCCCTCTGAGGTGATCGCTAGCGTTGCCAGCGGGTCGCTGCTGACGATGTCGAAACGGCCGGTCGTCGCTTTTGGGCGGCCGCTATCGAGCAGCACGGCGCCTGGGCGGTGTCGCAATTTGGCGAAGATCGCCAAAGGATCGGTAGAGTAGGGCAGGGCTGAAATCGTCAACGCCGTTGTCATGAAGCAAACGCCAAGCCAGTGGGGGCGACGTATTTTAGAGGTCGCGACTTGATGACACCAGTGCCGTCGTCGACGCCTTTCTCACGCAGTCAGGCAGAAAAGGCTCATAAAATGCTGATTGTTGACACTGGTTGGGAGAGAAGGCGGATGCTTGCAACGAAAGGTGAATAAAAGCGCCTATTTCGTATGGTTGACGGGGGAAATGCAGCGGGCTAAAGTTCTTTTATTCCCTAATTGTCGACAATTTTCCATGACGTTACTTGCTACTACTTCCTCGACTTCTGATGAAATCGCTGCCGAGCCGGTATCGCCAGAAGTACGCACGCTAGCGGAGCGCGTGTTTCATCAGCTACAGAGCGCCATCGTGCGCGGCGAGCTAGCGCCAGGCAGTAAAATTACCGAGCCTGGGCTCTCCAAAACCTACGGTATTTCCCGTGGGCCGTTGCGAGAAGCCATGCGTCGCTTAGAAGCCCACCGTCTGATCGAACGTGTACCCCATGTGGGGGCTCGGGTGGTCAAGCTCTCCATGAAAGAGCTATTGGAGCTGTTTGACGTGCGCGAAGCCTTGGAGAGCATGGCGGCCCGCTTGGCCGCCGAGCATATGTCGCCAGAGGAGATACAGGGGCTACGCGACGTGCTGGCACTGCATGAAAGCCAGGGCGATTTAAAACGCGGTGAAGCCTACTACCAGCGCGAAGGCGACTTGGACTTCCATTATCGCATTGTTCAAGGCAGTCACAACAAAATGCTCATGAACCTGCTTTGCGATGACCTTTACTACTTGGTGCGCCTCTACCGTACTCAGTTTAGCGCCAGCGGCACACGCCCTCAGCGGGCGTTTGTTGAGCACCACCGCATTGTCGATGCCATTGAAGCCGGTGACGCCGAATTAGCCGAGCTGTTAATGCGCCGCCATGTCAGCGCTTCCCGTGCCAATGTGGCTGACCGCTACGCCGCTATTCTCGAACAACAAACCACAACATCGCTCGATTAGGAGCTTATGCCCATGTCTACCTCAACCAAACTTACTCCTGGGGCACGCTTTCGTGCCGCGCTGGAAGCCAATCGCCCGCTGCCGATTTTAGGCACCATTAACGCCTATACGGCCATGATGGCTGAGCGGGTAGGGCATCAAGCCATTTACCTGTCAGGTGGCGGTGTGGCGAACGCATCGTTTGGCCTACCGGATCTGGGCATGACCACTATGAACGATGTAGTGGAAGATGCGCACCGTATTTGCGGCGCGACGGACCTGCCGCTGCTGGTAGATATTGATACTGGCTGGGGCGGTGCATTCAACATTGCACGTACCGTGAAGGAGATGCAGCGGGCGGGCGTGGCTGCTGTGCACCTGGAAGACCAAGTCGCGCAAAAGCGCTGCGGCCACCGGCCGAACAAGGCCATTGTCTCGCAACAAGAGATGGTAGACCGCATCAAAGCCGCTGCCGATGCCAAGCTGGACCCGGATTTTTACCTGATTGCACGCACCGATGCGTTCCAAAAAGAGGGGCTGGACGCGGCCATTGAGCGGGCGAATGCCTGTGTGGAAGCGGGTGCTGACGCTATCTTCGCTGAAGCGGTACATACGTTGGATGACTATCAGGCGTTCTGCCAGCGAGTGAATGCCCCCATTCTGGCCAACATTACCGAGTTCGGCGCGACGCCGCTGTTTACTCAGCAAGAGCTGGGTGAAGTGGGCTGCCGCATGGTGCTCTACCCGCTGTCGGCGTTCCGCGCCATGAACGCGGCCGCGCTGAAGGTGTACCAAAGCATCTTAGAGAATGGCCATCAACGTGAGGTGGTCGACACCATGCAGACCCGCGATGAGCTGTACGACTTTTTGAATTACCACGACTTTGAGCAAAAGCTTGACGCGCTGTTTGCTGAGCAGAAAGACGTTTAAGCCGCGCGTTCATTTGTAATGACATGGACCAACAACTCTTATAAATAAACACGTCAGGAGACATCACATGGCTGATAAACCGTTAGCAGGTGCAGGATTACGAGGGCAGAGCGCGGGAGCCACCGCGCTATGTACGGTGGGTAAAACCGGTTCTGGACTTACCTATCGTGGTTTCGATATCAAAGAGCTGGCTGAAAAGGCCAAATTTGAAGAAGTCGCTTACCTGCTGTTGAAAGGAAAGCTGCCTAACCAAGCCGAGCTGGACCACTACATTGCCAAGCTCAAAGGCCTGCGTGGCCTGCCTGATGCGCTGAAAACCGTGCTGGAGCAGATTCCTAAAGACGCTCACCCGATGGACGTGATGCGCACCGGGGCCTCCATGCTGGGCAACTTGGAAACTGAAGAGAGCTTTGACGAGCAGCAGGATGTGGCGGACCGCCTGTTAGCCGTGCTGCCCTCGATTATTTGCTACTGGTACCGTTTCAGCCATGACGGCGTGCGTATTGACACCGAAACTGATGACGCCTCGGTAGGCGGCCATTTCCTGCATATGCTGCGCGGCGAGCCAGCCTCCGAGCTGCATGCCCGCGTGATGAACGTCTCGCTGATTCTCTATGCCGAGCATGAGTTCAACGCTTCTACCTTTACTGCCCGGGTGTGCGCGTCGACGTTGTCCGACATGCACTCCTGCATCACCGGCGCGATTGGTTCGCTGCGCGGCCCTTTGCATGGCGGTGCCAACGAAGCGGCCATGGCGATGATCGAGAACTGGGCATCGCCAGAGGAAGCAGAGCGGGAAATGCTGGGTATGCTGGAGCGTAAAGAGAAGATCATGGGCTTTGGCCACGCGATCTATCGCGAGTCGGACCCGCGCAACGCCATCATCAAGGAGTGGTCGAAGAAACTAGCGGATGACGTTGGTGACACCGTGCTCTACCCGGTCTCTGTCCGCTGTGAAGAGGTAATGTGGCGGGAGAAGAAACTGTTCTGCAACGCCGATTTCTTCCATGCCAGCGCCTACCACTTCATGGATATTCCCACCAAGCTGTTCACGCCGATTTTCGTGATGTCGCGAGTGACCGGCTGGGCTGCGCACGTGTTCGAGCAGCGTGCCAATAACCGCATTATTCGCCCCAGCGCCGATTACATCGGTCCTGAGAAGAGCGAATGGGTACCCATCGAAGCGCGTGACTAATCGGTTGCGTGGTGACTAAGTGAGAGGCGTTATGAACACGAATTATCGCAAGCCGCTACCGGGCGTTCTGGTAGAGGGCGAGCCGGTAGAGTTCTTCGATGCACGCCAAGCGGTCGAGGATATCCAGCACGGCGCCTATGCCAAACTGCCCTACACCTCGCGCGTATTGGCCGAACAGCTGGTACGTCGCTGTGACCCTGAGCTGCTCACTGATGCTCTAAAACAGCTCATTGAGCGCAAGCAGGATTTAGATTTTCCCTGGTACCCGGCGCGAGTGGTATGTCACGACATTCTTGGTCAGACCGCATTGGTAGATTTAGCTGGCCTGCGTGATGCCATTGCTGATAAAGGCGGTGACCCGGCCAAGGTCAACCCGGTCGTGCCCACTCAGCTGATCGTCGACCACTCGTTGGCCGTCGAACATGCGGGTTTTGAGAAGGATGCCTTCGAGAAAAACCGCCAAGTGGAGGATCGTCGTAACGATGACCGATTCCACTTTATTAACTGGACCAAGCTGGCGTTTGAAAACGTCGATGTGATTCCCCCCGGCAACGGCATCATGCACCAGATCAACCTGGAGAAGATGTCCCCAGTGGTGCAGTGCCGCCCCGATGAGCAGGGTATGCGTATCGCCTACCCGGATACCTGCGTGGGCACCGATAGCCATACGCCGATGGTGGATGCATTAGGGGTAATCTCCGTGGGGGTCGGCGGCTTGGAAGCGGAAAGCGTCATGCTTGGCCGCGCCTCCATGATGCGCCAGCCGGATATTGTCGGGGTCGAGCTTACCGGCAAACTGCAGCCGGGCATTACCGGCACGGATATGGTGCTGGCGATTACCGAGTTTCTGCGTAAAGAGCGGGTAGTGGGCGCTTACTTAGAGTTCTACGGCGAAGGGGCGGACGCGCTGACCGTGGGCGACCGCGCCACGATTTCCAATATGACGCCGGAGTATGGTGCCACTGCGGCGATGTTCTACATCGATAACCAAACCATTGAGTATCTCAAGCTTACTGGTCGTGAAGATGAACAAGTCGCGCTGGTGGAAGCCTACGCTAAGCATACTGGGCTGTGGGCAGATGATCTCAAGAGTGCCTACTATGAGCGAGTGCTAACGTTTGATCTCTCAAGCGTGGCGCGCACGTTGGCTGGCCCCTCTAATCCCCATGCCCACCTGCCTACGTCCGAGCTGGCCAAGCGGGGTATCGCCATCGACTTGGATAAAGCCCGGGCCGATGAGCAGGCAGGCAAAATGCCGGATGGCGCGGTGATTATTGCCGCCATCACCAGCTGCACCAATACGTCTAACCCGCGCAATATGGTGGCGGCGGGGCTGATTGCTCGCAACGCCAACCGATTAGGGTTGACCCGCAAACCGTGGGTGAAGTCGTCGCTGGCCCCTGGCTCGAAAACCGTCAAGATGTATTTAGAAGAAGCGCACTTGATGGACGAGTTAGAGAATCTTGGCTTTGGGGTGGTGGCCTACGCCTGTACCACCTGTAACGGGATGTCTGGTGCGCTGGAGCCGCACATTCAGCAAGAAATCATTGACCGCGACCTGTACGCCACGGCGGTACTTTCCGGTAACCGTAACTTCGATGGGCGTATTCACCCCTACGCCAAGCAGGCGTTTTTGGCCTCACCGCCGCTGGTCGTGGCGTATGCCATTGCGGGTACCATCCGCTTTGATATCGAAAAAGACGTGCTGGGGTATGACACGCAGGGCAATCCGGTCACGCTTAAGGACATCTGGCCCGACGATAGTGAAATCGATGCTATCGTAAAGTCGGCGGTGAAGCCCGAGCAGTTCCGCCAAACCTACATCCCGATGTTCGATCTGGATAAAAGTGCGCGTACGCAGGTAAGCCCGCTGTATGAATGGCGACCCCAGAGTACCTACATTCGCCGCCCGCCCTATTGGGAAGGCAATATGGCGAAAGAGCGCGGGCTGAAGGGCATGCGCCCGCTGGCGATTCTGCCGGACAACATCACCACCGACCACCTTTCGCCTTCCAATGCCATCATGCTCGATAGCGCGGCGGGGGAGTACCTGCACAAGATGGGCCTGCCGGAGGAGGACTTTAACTCCTACGCCACCCACCGCGGGGATCACCTGACCGCTCAGCGGGCCACCCTGGCGAATCCGAAACTGTTCAACGAAATGGTCCACGACGAGCAGGGCAAGGTGCTGCAGGGGTCGCTGGCGCGGATCGAGCCAGAGGGCAAGGTGACCCGCATGTGGGAAGCCATCGAGACCTACATGGCCCGCAAGCAGCCGCTGATTATTATTGCCGGCGCGGATTACGGCCAAGGCTCATCCCGTGATTGGGCGGCCAAAGGCGTCGCGCTCGCAGGGGTGGAAGCCATTGTCGCCGAAGGCTTTGAGCGTATTCACCGAACCAACTTGATTGGCATGGGTGTGATGCCCCTGCAGTTTGAAGCAGGCACCACGCGACAAACGCTTGGGTTGGACGGCACGGAAGTCTTCGATGTGGAAGGCACGCCTGAACCCCGCGCCATGCTCACGCTGGTTATTCACCGCACCAGTGGCAGCACCGAGCGCGTGCCGGTGGTTTGCCGATTGGATACGGCTGAAGAAGTGACCATCTATTCAGCCGGTGGCGTACTGCAGCGGTTTGCTCAGGACTTTTTGGAATCCTCCGTTGCCTAGTGGCTACCGCGCGATGGTAAGGGTGTGATGGATAACGAATAGCCTGGCAGTTGCCAGGCTATTGTTTAAGAGGTGCGTCATGGCTCATAAAGCACAAATCCGTATTCCCGCCACCTATATGCGGGGCGGTACTAGTAAGGGCGTTTTTTTTACCCTGAGCGACCTACCCTCCGCCGCTCAGGTGCCGGGTGAGGCGCGGGATAAGCTGCTGCTGCGGGTGATAGGCAGCCCCGACCCTTATGAAAAACAAATTGATGGCATGGGGGGCGCTACGTCCAGCACCAGCAAAACGGTGATTCTCTCGAAGAGTGACTCGCCCGATCACGATGTGGATTACCTGTTCGGTCAAGTCTCCATCGATAAGCCCTTCGTGGACTGGAGCGGTAACTGCGGCAATCTATCCGCGGCGGTAGGGCCTTACGCTATCGCCAACGGCTTAGTGGACCCTTCCAAGGTGCCGCACAACGGCATCGCGGAAGTGCGTATTTGGCAGGTCAATATTCAGAAAACCATCGTGGCCCACGTACCTATCATAGATGGCCAGGTGCAAGAGACCGGTGACTTTGAGTTGGATGGCGTCACCTTTCCAGCCGCAGAAATCCCCGTCGCGTTTATGGACCCTGCCGACGGCGAGGGCGCGATTTTCCCCACTGGCAACGTGGTCGATGACCTAGAGGTGCCGGGCGTTGGTGTCCTGAAAGCAACGTTGATTAACGCCGGAATCCCAACAGTGTTCGTCAATGCCGAGGCGTTGGGCTATACCGGATGTGAGCTTCAAGAAGCGATCAATGGAGATGCCAAGGCGCTGGCAATGTTTGAGACGATTCGCGCCCATGGGGCCGTCCGCATGGGACTGATTAACCATGTGGAAGAGGCCGCCAGCCGTCAGCACACCCCTAAAGTGGCGTTTGTAGGCCCCCCGGCCAGTTATACGGCGTCGAGTGGTAAAGCCGTCCATGCGGACGATATTGACCTTGTCGTGCGGGCGCTCTCCATGGGCAAGCTACACCATGCCATGATGGGCACGGCGGCAGTGGCGATTGGCGCAGCAGCGGCGATTCAAGGCACGTTAGTGAATATGGCCGCAGGAAGCGTCGAGCGTGACGCGGTGACGTTTGGGCATCCGTCTGGATCACTGCGGGTTGGGGCGAAAGCCAGTGTGGTCGATGGGCGTTGGCAGATCGATCAGGCGCTGATGAGCCGCAGTGCCCGGGTATTGATGGAGGGTGAGGTCCGTATCCCCAGCGATACCTTCTGATCGGTGGAGGCATTCTGCCGCCGCTGGCTAGTGCCAAGCGGCGGCAGAGCACGGCGATGGCTCGCGTTACTCGTCGAACGTGACCTGATCGCGCATGCGATCCACCGTGGCAGGCCCAATGCCATTGACGCGAGTCAGATCATCGGCGTCGGTGAAGGCGCCGTTGGTTTCGCGCTCTTCAATGATGGCGGCGGCGCGGCTGGGGCCGATACCCGGTAGTTCGGTCAACAGCTCTTCATCGGCGCTATTGACGTTAATGGGGGCAACGGTTTGCGCTAACGTGGCACTGGACAAGCCCAGGCTTAGGCTGATGAGCAGTGCGATAACAAAGCGTTTGACGGTTGTTGGCATGATTCATGTCCCTTTTTTGGTGCTTCGGAGCCAGCCACGTGCTCAACGTGATGGCGAGTAAACGCGGTCACCTTCATGGTCGCCGCCTTAATGAACTTAATCTTTTCAAAACGTAAGCGCTGTAAGCGATCAACGATAGCATTTGTAAGTCTTTTGCTACGGGAAGATGGCGAATCGCTTACACAGCTCCCTTAGTGAGACTGGTACACTTAGCGCGTATCACCCGTCAAAGACGTCGTTGTCCACCAGCGTTCACGAACACGGAGTAAGCGCGTGCCCACCGATTCCCCCCTGATTATTGCCTTGGATTACCCTTCACTCGATGCGGCGCTCTGCATGGCCGACCAGCTCGACCCGGCCCGTTGCCGCGTCAAAGTCGGTAAAGAGCTATTTACCCGGAGTGGCCCAGCCGTGCTGGAAGCGCTTCATGGTCGCGGCTTTGAGGTGTTTCTGGACCTGAAATTTCATGACATTCCAAACACGGTAGCCAGTGCCGTACAAGCGGCGGCGGAGCAGGGCGTGTGGATGGTGAACGTACACGCTTCGGGTGGGCGCAAAATGATGGAAGCGGCCGCCAAGCGGCTTGCCGACCATCGGCTCACCACGCATCTGATTGCGGTCACGGTGTTGACCAGTATGCAGTCGGAGGACTTGGCAGAGGCCGGCGTTACGGCAAGCCTCGCCGAGCAGGTCATGCGACTGGCCACCCTGACGCAGCAGAGTGGCTTGGATGGAGTGGTCTGTTCGGCACAGGAGGCGGCGCACATTCAGGCGCAGTGTGGCAACGCTTTTTTGAAAGTCACCCCTGGCATTCGGCCACGCTTTGCCGCGGCGAACGACCAGCAGCGCATCATGACACCCGCTGACGCGATGCAGGCGGGCAGCACTCACTTGGTAGTAGGGCGTCCGGTGACGCAGGCCGAAGACCCCATGGCCGCGCTGGCAGCCATCGAGGCAGAGCTTGCCGGCGTGTGATTATTCGCCCTCGACGCCAGTGATCGGTTTGATCGTTCCCCAGCGGCGACAGCTCGGGCATTGCCATGCCAGGCTGTCGCTGCTGAAACCGCAGCGTCGGCATCGGTGGCGAGGCCTGCCGGTCAGCAGGGCGTGAGTGTGGTGCTTCAGTAGCAACAGTCGCGTATCCGGTGTGTCTTTACCCGCGAGTCGTTCACTCTCGAGGTAAAGGTCCACCAGGTAATCTAGCCCGCCCAAACTCGGTGCCTCGCCCAGCCATTCACCGGTGCGTTCGATGGCACTGTCCACTCCTTCTCGTTGATGCACTAGGGCTCCCAACGCCACGATGACGCTGGTATAGGGGGCTTCCCCTAGCAGTTTGTACAGATGGGTTTCCAGGCCGGGCAGGTCATCGTTGCGAGTGTAAGCACGCTGCAGCGCGGGCAGCATGGTCGGAATGTGGGCAATGTCCTGCTGTGGAATGTGGTCGAGCCGCTCGATGGCTTTGGCGTAGTGGCCATTATCCATCTCCAGCTCGGCCAGCATCAGGGTGGCACGCACACAGCGTTCATCCAACTGTAGTGCTTTCTTGAGGTGTTTACGCGCAAGTGCGCGGCTGGACTGGTCGATCTCTTGCTGCGCAAGTTCGCACAGCCAGTGAGAAGCGGGTCGACGCATGGCCGGTTGCTGTTTCATCAGTGGCTGGACGACCTCTAACGCGTCCTGCCACTCTTTTTCCCGTTCGAGGAGGTCGATCAACAGCCGTTTGGCCTCTAGGCGCAGCCCTTCATGATGGGTGTGTTCCAGCAGAGTGCGCAGTAATCGTTGCGCTCTGTCATGCACGCCTAGGGCGATAAAATCGCGTGCGAGTTCGAGCTGAATGGTTTCGTTGGTCGTAGTCGAGAGGGCGGGGCGGGCGAGCAGGTTCTGATGGATGCTCACGGCTTTGTCCGCTTCACCCCGTGAACGAAACAGTTTACCCAAAGCAATGTGGGTGTCGACGGTATCGCTGTTGACATCCAATGCATGGATGAAGGTCTTGATGGCTTCGTCGGGCTGCTCGTTCAATAAGTAGTTGAGCCCGACGAAATACTCCCGAGAGAGGCCTGGAGGGCGAGCGGGGCGCTGAGGGCGGCGGTGGGCGTAGCGTATCCCCAGGCCAAAGCCGATGGCTATGGCTGCCAAGAGAACGCCTAGCAGCACCGCATCCTGCATTTACGCCAGTTCCTTAAACCCCTGGGTACGTAAACGATCGAGCTCTTTACGCTGCTGTTTGTTGTGACGCTCGCTGCGAGCGAGCTGCGCCTTCAGGCGCACGTAAACGCCCAGCATGGCCAACATGCCCACGATGACGCCGACCGCTAACGTGGCCAGCAACCACACGGACAGCGATACGGCGGGCAGCTCGGCCCAGATCAGGTTCAAGGGAATCGCCTGCTGGTTATTGACGGCAAAAAGAATGCCGACCAGCAGCACTACCAATAAAATAACGGCCAGAATCAGCCCTTTGATCCAACGCATGAGAGTTTCCTAGTCAGTGACGTTCACGATGCTGCTATTGTGTCTGAGTCTGGGCGTGGCGTCATCCCGCAGAAGGTCGGATAGCGCTATTCGGACGCTTAATAGCCTAGCGCACGGCTGGCATCGACTTGCTCACGCAGCTCCTTACCCGGTTTGAAGTGCGGCACGTACTTGCCGTCCAGGTCGACCGGATCACCGGTTTTGGGGTTACGCCCCGTGCGTGGCTCGCGATAGTGGAGTGAGAAACTACCAAAACCACGGATCTCCACTCGCCCTCCGTTGGCGAGCGCATCGGTCATATCATCTAAAATAATACGCACCGCCGTTTCGACTTCTTTGGCGGATAGCTCCGGTTGACGCATCGCAATTTGTTCGATTAGTTCAGATTTGGTCATCGGTTGGCTCCCTGCGAACTTTAAAGGCCGTAACGCGCATGCGACCTCGATAACTTCGAAATCAGCATACTGCGCATAACCGCATAAAACAATTCAGATAAAACAAGGTACTAGGTAAGTAAGTACGAAGCTGAATAACAGCATAGGCGATGCTCGGCGCTGGCGCGACCCAACAGCTTCGGTATACTGGCTTTTCATTTCATTTACTCGGAGAGGCTAACGTTGAGCGACGATACTTCCCCTGCTGCCGTTCTGCGAAAGCGGCTTTATTGGCACTCCCGGCGCGGTATGTGGGAGCTGGATCTGCTGTTGATCCCTTTTTTGGAGCAACGCTTCGATACGCTGAGCGAGCAGGAGCAACAGACTTACCAGCGGTTGATCGACGAGGAGGATCAAGATTTGTTCGTGTGGTTGATGCACCGTGAGTGGCCTGAAGATCCGGCGCTGCGCCACCTCGTGCAGATGATCGTTGAACATGCTGAAACCACCGACAACGCTGCATATCGCACGCTCTAAAATGGCTATGGGCGTACAAAGCGCCCTGGTGTCGGGCTTGGTGTTACTCGCCGCGTGGACGTTAGGCGTTTGGCTAGGTGCAATGGTGCTCGCCGCCGGTGTCTGGCTGACCATCAAGGCGTATCGAGCTCAGCCGAGCGGTGAGCTTCGTTTGGTTCAGCGTGGCGGTCAGTGGGAAGGTAGTTGGCTGCAGAGCACAGGAGAGGCAGGGGTGGTGCTGGGTGTCAGCTGCGACTATTTAGGACCCTGGCTGGTGGGTCTGCGCATCGGTTCCCAGCGCCTGTGGGTGTGGCCCGACTCTTCGGCGACTGCCAATCAACGCGCGCTGCGCCGCTGTTTTCATCGGCCGGGTCGCTGAGGCGTCAGTCCAACTGATCCAGTGTTAATTGCGAGGGGCGTGTATCCACGGCACGGTTGGGCCAGTCGGTCGAGTAGTGCAATCCTCGCGATTCGTGGCGCTGTGCGGCGGCCATGACCGTCATTTTGGCCAGCGTCAGTGCCTGCTTGAAACGCACGCTCTCCGGGTGGTTCTTCGTTGAGTTGCTCGTTTCCCACTCCTTCGTTAGTGCGGCCAGTGCTTCAGTGGCGGCCGCCAGCCCATGATCGCTTCTGACGATGGAGACGTAGTGGCTCATGATGCCACGCATCGCGCGCCGCCACTCCAGTAGTTGGTGAGTGTTCAGAGGAGCGTCAGGGCGTAGAAGAGTCGCCTTGACGACGTCAGTCGACAGTGTCTTGGGCGGGTTTGATAAAGAAGCGCATAAGTGCTGCGCACAGCTGCGTGCGTATACCAAGCATTCGAGTAGCGAATTGCTAGCCATTCGGTTGGCGCCGTGTAAGCCGGTGTAGGCGGTTTCGCCAATCGCATAGAGATTGGCGACCTGCGTGGCCCCCACATGGTTCGTGACAACGCCGCCGCAGCTATAGTGGGCGGCAGGCACAACGGGGATCGGTTGACGAATGATGTCGATCCCTCGAGTGGCGCAGTGGGCCAAAATCGTTGGGAAGTGATGGCGTATGGCGGCTTCGCCCAAGTGGCGAATATCTAGCCAAACGTGCCCGAGTGTGCCCCGTTGAATTTGCACATCGATGGCTCGGGCCACCACGTCTCTTGGTGCTAACTCGGCGCGGGCATCCAGGTCGGGCATGAAGCGGTGGCCTGCTTCATTGAGCAGGTGTCCCCCTTCGCCGCGCACGGCTTCGCTGATGAGAAAGGCGGGGCCATCGGGGTCGAAGAGGCAGGTTGGGTGGAACTGCTGGAACTCCAGATTGCAGAGCGTTGCACCAAGCTCTGCGGCCATCATCATTCCTTCGCCGCTACTGGGCGAGGGCGTCGTCGTATGACGATAGAGCCCGCTGGCTCCGCCGGTCGCTAGTATCGTCCGGTGGGCGAAAAGCCGTTGTACCCGTTGGGCGCTGTCCACGCCTTGGGCGCCAATGCAGCGGCCGTCAGCATCCTGAAGCAAGTTCACGATGGTGATGTCACTGCGCTGAGTGATACGAGGGTGCGCCGCGACCTTGCTCACCAGGGTATTGACGACGGCGCGGCCCGTCGCGTCGTCGGCGTGAATGATACGACGGGCATTGTGTCCGCCTTCACGGGTGAGGTGATAGGGATAGCGGGCATTCGGATCGGGGTCGGGAGTAAATGGCACGCCGTTGTCGATGAGCCACTGAATCGCATTCGGCCCGTGCGTCACGGTGAAGCGAACGGCGTCTTCGTCACACAGGCCGTCACCGGCAATCAACGTGTCCTTTATATGATCGTCCAAGCGGTCATCTGGTGATAGTACGGCAGCGATGCCCCCTTGTGCCCAGCGACTGGCGCCTTGGTCATCCTGGGCAGGGCGAACCAGGGTAACTGACAAATGATCAGCAACTTCTAACGCTAAGGTCAGTCCAGCGACGCCGCCACCAATAATCACGATGTCAGATGTTAGCGTGCTCATTCGGCCCGCTCCTTCCAATCACGAATAGAGTAAGAAGAGGCATCATAGCGTGACGACATAGCCCAAGCGATGCGTTTGCGCAAAAAAATCAGCGGGTTGGTAGGCAGTGAGGGGAGAATAGACACAAAAAAAGCCGCGTCGATGTAAACATCTCGCAGCGTCATCTATTCATTATTTCGAGTGAGTCATCAATGGTGCCCGGAGCCGGACTTGAACCGGCACGGAGTTACCTCCGAGAGATTTTAAGTCTCTTGCGTCTACCAATTTCGCCATCCGGGCAGTGTATCGGTGCCATGAAAGCCATCGCTACACTGAAAATGGAGGCTGGAGTCGGAATCGAACCGGCGTACACGGAGTTGCAGTCCGCTGCATAACCACTCTGCCATCCAGCCTAACAAGTCATT
Source organism: Halomonas sp. CnH100-B (assembly GCF_024124605.1). Lineage (NCBI taxonomy): Bacteria > Pseudomonadati > Pseudomonadota > Gammaproteobacteria > Oceanospirillales > Halomonadaceae > Halomonas > Halomonas sp. CnH100-B. Next base: position 606,060 of record NZ_JAMXRX010000002.1, read on the forward strand.
GGTATCAACCAAATTGGAGCGGGAAAAGAGATTCGAACTCTCGACCCTCGCCTTGGCAAGGCGATGCTCTACCACTGAGCTATTCCCGCTCGACTCGAGGGCGAATTATACGCATCGCCACGCGCTTGTCAAACAATCAATTTATCAATGGGTTCAAAGAGCTACTTTGCGACTCTGAATCAAGCCGCTCACATGGAGCGGCTCAGGTGTGGCCAAGCGGCCTTTAGGTACTGGGCCATGGACCACAGCGTCAGCGCGGCGGCGACGTACAGAACGCCAACGCCTAAGAGGGCAATCTGGTGCCCCGGTGGGAAAGCCAAAAGCACCAAAATGGCGATCATCTGTAGCGTGGTTTTCAGTTTACCGATCCAGGAGACCGCAACCATGCCACGTTTGCCCATTTCGGCCATCCACTCGCGCAGTGCCGAAATGACGATTTCACGCCCGATGATGACCAGAGCGGGAAGCGTAAGGACTAACGTATCGAAGCGCTCGATAAGCAGGGCAAGGGCCACGGCGACCATCAGTTTATCCGCCACAGGATCCAAGAAGGCGCCGAAGGGCGTAGATTGATTCCAGCGACGGGCGAGGTAGCCGTCTAGCCAGTCCGTCACGGAGGCAAGGGCAAACAAGCCCGCAGCCACTGGCATGCTCCAACTAAACGGTAGATAGAAAAGCACGACCAGTAGTGGAATAAAGACGATTCTTGCCAGTGTTAGTATGTTGGGTATATTCATCGCAGGGCGCGATCCTTGCCGGAGAATCATGAAAGTCGGAGTGTAATGTGCGGGTTATTCTATCCCCCTTAGCGCATTGCATCCATGTTAAGAACAAGTTTATCCGTTCAATGCCGTATAAATGGCTTCTGCGAGCGAGGCGTTGATGCCGGGTACCCTGGCCAGTTCATCGCGGCTCGCCTTTTGTACGCCCTGTAGGCCGCCGAAGAAGCGCAAAAGTTCACGCCGTCGTTTGGGGCCGATGCCTGGAATGTCTTGCAAGGTAGAGGTGCGTCTCGCTTTGTCTCGTGCGGCTCGGTGCCCTGCAATGGCAAAGCGATGCGACTCGTCGCGAATGTGCTGAATCAAATGCAGCGCTGGCGACGCTGGATCCATTGGCAGCGGGTTGTCGCTACTCTCGAGAAAAAGCGTTTCCAGCCCTGCTTTGCGGGTAGTGCCTTTGGCAACGCCCAGAAGCACGATATTGGTGACCGCCAAATCGTTCAGCACGCCGCGTGCCATGTTGAGCTGCCCTTTGCCGCCGTCCACGATGAGGATATCGGGCGCCACGGCTTCGCCACTTTTGACCCGTTTCAACCGCCGGGTGAGTGCTTGCTGCATGGCCGCGTAGTCATCACCGGCGGCAACGCCCTCAATGCGAAAATGGCGATAGTCGCTTTTGCGTGGGCCTTGATGGTCGAAGACGACGCACGAAGCCACCGTCGCCTCGCCTTGACTGTGGCTGATATCGAAGCACTCCAGGCGTTCTGGCACGTGTTCGAGGCCGAGGGCGTTTTGCAACGCTTCGAAGCGTTGCGTCAACTGAGTCTTGTTGGCTAACTGCGACGCGAGCTGCTGCTCGGCGTTGGTCATGGCCAAATGCTGCCACTGGGCGCGGTGCCCGCGGACTTGGCTGGCGACTCTGACTTTTTTGCCCGCCTGTTGAGATAGAGCCTCTGCAATCAGCGCGCTATCCTCCAGCGGATGGCTGGTAATGACTTCGCCAGGGACGTTATGGGGTTGCCCGAAATAGTACTGGCTGACCACTTCGGTCAGTAGCATGTCTGGCGGTAGGTCGAGATCGTTTTTCGGCGTATGGTGCCGGGCGCCTAGAAGGCGGCCATCGCGCACGCTCAGAATGGAGATGCCGAGCGCGCCAGGTCGCTGGGCCAAGGCAAACACATCGGCGTCGCCGCTTTCATTATCGACGAACTGGCGCTGCTGAAGCTGGCGCAACTGCTGGATTTGGTCGCGTAGGCGGGCGGCTTCTTCGAAGTCGAGCGCTTGGCTGGCGGTCTCCATCTCTTGGGTCAGTAACTGCGTAACGTGCTCGCTCTTACCCTCAAGGCACATCACGGCATGCTCTACATCCCGCCGGTACTCCTCCTCGGAGATATAGTCGACACAAGGAGCGCTGCAGCGCTGGATTTGGTACTGCAAACAGGGGCGAGAGCGGTGGGCGAAAACGCTGTCCTCGCAGTTACGGATGCGGAAGATTTTCTGCATCAGTGTGAGGCTCTCTTTGACCGCGCCGCTGCTTGGGTAGGGGCCTAGATAGCGGCCATCGTCACGCCGCTGACGTGCGCGCTTGTACTCAAGGGCAGGGTAGGGGTGGCGGTCAGTGACGAATACGAAGGGGTAGGACTTGTCGTCACGCAGCAGAATGTTGTACGGCGGACGAAGCTCTTTGATCAGCGTCTGTTCGAGCAATAGGGCTTCGGTTTCGCTGCGGGTAACGGTGATTTGGATGTCGGCAATACGCGCCACCATGGCCTGAGTTTTAGCGTTGAGCTGGCCACGGAAGTAGCTTGCCAGCCGTGCTTTCAGGCGCTTCGCCTTGCCCACGTAAAGCGTGTTTTGCTCCTCGTCCAGCATGCGATAAACGCCCGGCGAAGAGCTGACGGAGCTTAAAAACTGCTTGGCATCAAAAGTCATGGCTGGGCATCGGCGCTCTCAAACATCAGAAGAGGCGATGGTAGGTCTATCCCAAGATGGCGTCAAAGCCCTCGACCAGTCCATGGCGTAATGCCAAGTGAGTGAGCTCGACGTCCGTCGCGACCTGTAGCTTGTCAAACAGGCGATAGCGGTATGTGTTTACGGTCTTCGGGCTCAAGTGCAAGCGGTCGGAAATGTCTTGAACGCGTTGGCAGTTGACGATCATCAGCGCGATTTGTAACTCGCGATGTGAAAGGTGGCTGAAAGGGTTGTCTTCGTCGGTGAAGTGCGCCAAGGCGAGGCGCTGGGCAATCTCTTGGCTGACATAGCGGCGGCCATGAAAGATTTGACGGATGGCTTCGGTCATCTCGACGGCATCGGCCCCTTTGCTGAGAAAACCTGAGGCGCCGGCCTCGAGCATCCGTCGTAGTACGCTATCTTCCAAATGCGCAGTGAGAATGATGACTTTGACATCGGCCAAGGTGCGGTGAATGCGCCGTGTGGCTTCGAGTCCACCGATTCCTGGCATGCGAATGTCCATGAGCACGATGTCGGGCTTCAACTGGCGGCACTGGGTGACGGCGCTTTCACCGTCATCGACCTCACCGACGATTTTGATATCGCACTCTTCATTGAGCAGGTGAGCAATACTGGTTCTCACCAGGTGGTGATCATCGGCAATTAAAACGTTGATCAAGGGTCTGGCTCCTGCAGGTAATCATCGTTGGCTCGGGCGATACGCACGCTGCGAATCCATAGAGTGCCACAGCTCTTGGCAAAGGAGAATTAGTTGATGCTTGTTTACTTTAAACCTTGACCTCGTAAAGATTGTCACTTACTATTCGCCCCGCTGCAGGCTACTGCAGTTCGTGGGGCCTTAGCTCAGCTGGGAGAGCGCAACACTGGCAGTGTTGAGGTCAGCGGTTCGATCCCGCTAGGCTCCACCAAATTCTAAAACGCCGCGTTATACACGACGCGGCGTTTTTTGTGTTCGTTTTTTATGCGAAGCCCCCACCCTGCATGGCAGGGTGGGGGAGTGCTACGCGTCGACTTTGCCGAGCAGCAAAAACTCGATTAATGCCTTTTGGGCGTGTAAGCGGTTCCCGGCTTCCTGCCAAACCACCGCCCGCGGGTCGTCTAGCAGCGTGTGGCTGATCTCTTCGCCGCGGTGGGCTGGCAGACAGTGCAGGAAGAGAGCGTCGGGTTTGGCAGTATCGAGCATGGCTTCGGTGACTTGGAATCCAGCGAAGTCCGCTTCGCGCTTGGCTTGTTCTGCCTCTTGGCCCATCGATGCCCACACGTCGGTGGTGATGAGGTCAGCGTCTTTGGCAGCGTCTTTGGGGTCGTGGAGTAGCGTGACGCAGTCGCCAGCCGCTTCCATGATGTCAGCGCGTGGCTCGTATCCTTTCGGGCAACATACCCGCAAATGGAAGCCGAACTGGCGAGCGGCGTTGATCCAGGAGTGGCACATGTTGTTGCCATCGCCCACCCATACGGCCGTACGTCCTTTCACGCTGCCACGAAGCTCGGTCCAGGTCATCACGTCTGCCAGCAGTTGGCAGGGGTGATAGTCGTCGCTGAGCGCGTTGATCACTGGCACGCTGCTGGCGCTGGCGTACGTTTCCAAACCTTCATGGGAGAACGTACGAATCATCACGGCGTCGACCATTTCAGACAGCACACGAGCGGTATCTTCGATCGGCTCGCCGCGACCCAGCTGCGTATCGCGAGGAGAGAGAAACAGTGCATGGCCGCCAAACTGCGCCATCCCTGTCTCGAAAGAGACACGGGTGCGCGTGGAGGATTTTTCAAAGATCATTGCCAGCGTGCGATTAGGCAGGGGCGTATAAACGGGGCCGTTGGCTTTCAAGTCCGTTTTGATCTTGATGGCACGCTGGATCAGGTAAGCCAGCTCATCTGGGGATAAATCCAGCAGGGTAAGGAAATGGCGTGTCGCCATGATGACTGCTCTCCGCGCAAAAACACCATCCTAGCGATGCGGCGGGGGATGCGCAACGCGAGTAGCATGCGTAGAATGGCGGCCACGCGTTAAGGCCGAGTAGTTTGCTCAGGTATTGGCGTTGGCCGCCATACCTTGCAATGCTGGCCATGGGGTTAAAGCCAGTGGACGAATTGCGTAGACTGGCTTGGATCACATCACTTGTTAGGAGCACATCATGAGCACCACTGCCGAAAATATTCAGCGTCAAATCAGCGAAAACCCCATTCTGATCTACATGAAAGGCACGCCTCAGCTGCCCCAGTGTGGTTTCTCTGCTCAAACCGTTCAGGCATTGATGAGCTGTGGCGAGCGCTTCGCCTTCGTCAACGTTCTGGACAACCCGGATATCCGCGCAGAACTGCCGAAAATTGCCAACTGGCCGACCTTCCCACAGCTGTGGGTCGAAGGCGAGCTGGTGGGCGGCTGCGATATCGTGATGGAGATGCACCAAAACGGCGAGCTGGAAAAGCTGGTGAAAGAAGCCGCTCAGCGTGCTGCGGCCGCTGAAGGTGGCGAAAACGCCTAAGCGTGACGCCACAAGTCGCCTGGGCATCGCCGGGCGGTTGGCGGGCTGCGGTGCAGCCGCTAGAATGGTGCGCAATCACTAAGCGCTTACTCTTAGCAAACGCGGCTCACGATGGGCCGCGTCGCATCGATCGTCAGCCCGCCAAAGGAAGTTTTGCTCAATGAGCTATCAGGTTCTGGCCCGCAAGTGGCGGCCACGTACATTCCACGAGCTCGTGGGCCAGGCCCATGTTCAACGCGCCCTGGTCAATGCCCTTGATCAGGGCCGTTTGCACCATGCCTATCTCTTTACCGGCACGCGAGGTGTCGGCAAAACCACCCTGGCGCGGATTTTGGCGAAGTGCCTCAACTGCACGGTGAATGGGCGCGGCGACGAAGGCATCACCTCGACCCCCTGTGGTCAGTGTGATAGCTGCCAAGCCATCGACGAGGGGCGCTTCGTCGACCTGATCGAAGTCGATGCTGCCTCGCGTACCAAAGTGGAAGACACCCGCGAGCTGCTCGATAATGTCCAGTACGCGCCTACACAAGGGCGCTATAAAGTGTATCTCATCGACGAGGTACACATGCTGTCCACCAGCAGCTTCAACGCGCTGCTGAAAACGCTGGAAGAACCCCCGCCCCACGTCAAGTTCTTGCTGGCGACGACCGACCCGCAGAAACTCCCTGCAACCGTTCTATCCCGCTGTCTGCAGTTTACGCTCAAGCATATGCCGCCTGAGCGTGTCGTCGAGCATTTGACCTACGTGCTGGGGCAGGAGGGCGTCGACTACGACGAGAGCGCGTTGTGGCTACTGGGCAAAGCCGCCGAGGGCTCCATGCGCGATGCCATGAGTCTGACCGACCAAGCCATTGCGTTTGGCCAAGGCGCCGTTCGCCATGCCGATGTGGCTGCCATGCTCGGCACGCTAGACCATCGCCATGTGCTCGCGCTCGTCGATGCGCTGGCGGACGTGGATGTGCAGAAGCTGTTGGCGGAAGTGGCTCAGCTGGCCGAGCAGGGGCCGGATTTTGCTGCCGTGCTGGATGAGTTGACGGCCATCCTCCACCGCTTGGCCGTCGCGCAGATGGTGCCCGATGCAGTGGACAACAGCCATGGAGATCGGGCGCAGATTCAGCAGTTGGCCAGCCGGTTTACCGCCGAGGACATCCAACTCTATTACCAGATTGGTATTCAAGGGCGTGGCGATATGGTGCATGCCCCGGATTTGCGCAGTGCCTTGGAAATGACGCTGTTGCGTATGCTGGCGTTCCGCCCCCAGGGTGTGCCGAAACCGCCGGCAACGCCGCTACCTCTGCGCCGCGAACCCGCCGCCGAGGCAAGCGCGCCAGCCGACGCCGCGACCGACACCGTTGACTCGGTGGATGAGTCAAGCGCAAAAAAGCCTGAGCCTGTACCCGCAGCCGCCAAGGACGAGCCTCCAGCGCCCGCTGAGGTGCAGGCCGCCACGTCACCCAACGATACGCACGTCGAGGTGGCTGAGCAGCATCGGCCAGAGCTCAGCAGTGAAGCGCCGCCGCCCTGGTCGCTTGAAGACGTGGAAAGTGCCGCTACCCTCTCGTCAGAGCCAGAGCCAGAGCCAGAGCCAGAGCCAGAGCCAGAGCCAGAGCCAGAGCCAGAGCCAGAGCCAGAGCCAGAGCCAGAGCCTCCAGCTCCCCCTTCGACAGCGATGACGCCCAGTGCCGACTCCGTGTCCGAGCATGGCCGTTGTGACCATGCGGCATGGTTAGCCCATTTTGACGCGCTGGGTTTGGGTGGCCTAACGCGCAATTTGGCCGCGCACTGTCAACTGCAGAGCGATGATGGGCAGACCGTGATACTGCGACTCGATCCCAGCCAATCGGCCATGCAAGCCGATGTGCATAACGGTCGAATCGAGCGAGCGCTCAAGGCCCTGGGCATGGCGAGAAGCGTTCAGTTCAGTGTGGCCGAGCTAGATACAGCGCTCGAGACGCCCCGTCAGCAGGAAGAGCGTCAGCAGCAGGAGCGTCACGCACAGGCGGTTGATCTATTGCATCACGACCCCAATATTCAGAAGTTACAGCAGGCGTTTGGGGCTACGCTAATTGAGTCCAGTGTCAGACCCACGCCAGCGTCGCGTTCGTAACGGCCAACGGCGACCCAATATTCGTTTCAATATTTGAGGAGAACACCGCATGTTCAAAGGCGGAATGGGCAACATCATGAAGCAAGCCCAAGAGATGCAGGAAAAGATGCAGCGCGTGCAGGAAGAAGTCGCCAAAGCGGAAGTGCATGGCGAAGCGGGCGCTGGCATGGTCAAGATCACCATGAACGGTCGCCATGACGTCAGCGATGTCACCATCGATCCGAGCGTACTGGAAGAAGATAAAGAGCTACTGGAAGACCTGTTAGCGGCCGCCGTCAACGACGCCGTTCGCAAGGTGGAGGCCAATTCCAAGGCGAAGATGGAAGAAGCAACGGCTGGCCTGAACCTGCCACCCGGCTTTAAGATGCCCTTCTAAATCATGCGATTTTCCCCGCTTGTCGAGCAATTGATGGACGCGTTTCGCGTGCTGCCAGGCGTTGGGCCGAAAACGGCCCAACGCATGGCCATGCATTTGTTAGAGCGCGAGCGCCCAGGCGGCCAGCGTCTGGCAGCGGTGATCCAGCAGGCGATTGAAGAGGTCGGTTACTGCCAACGCTGTCGAACGCTGACCGAGGCAGAGATCTGTGCGCTGTGTGAGAGTCCGCGCCGAGACGACGCTTTGCTCTGCGTCGTCGAATCCCCCGCAGACCAGCTAGCGGTCGAAGAGGCCGGCGGTTTCCAAGGTCGCTATTTCGTGCTGCATGGCCATCTTTCGCCGCTCGACGGTATTGGACCCGAGGCCATCGGCCTCGATGTGCTCGAAGGCATCGTCGCAGAAGGCACCGTCCGTGAAGTGGTATTGGCCACCAACCCCACTGTAGAGGGCGAGGCCACGGCCCACTATATCGCTTCACAGCTCGCGCATTACGGTGTCTCTTTCTCGCGCCTCGCCTACGGTGTCCCCATGGGCGGCGAGCTGGAGTATGTCGATGGCGGCACGCTTAGCCGCGCCTTTAACGGTCGCCAACCCTTTGCTGGCGACTAACACTGATAAGAAACGCAAGCGCTGATGCGGTTGTGCCAACCCGGAAAACTGCTTTGTCCTCTTCAAGCTCTTCTTTATATCAATGGATTGATAATGCCGAGGCATTGGATGCCGCCTGCGAAAAGGTGGCCGGTGCCCGCGTCATTGCCCTCGATACCGAGTTTTTCCGCGAGAATACCTTCTTCCCGGTACCTGCGCTGATCCAGTTCGCCAGCGACGACGTCGCCTATTTGGTCGATCCGCTCGCCACCCCCTGTACGGCATCGTTCAAAGCGCTGTTGCAAAATAGCGCGGTGAAACTACTGCATGCCTGCAGTGAAGATTTGGAGGTGTTCCAGCACTGGGCAGGCGTGCTGCCCACGCCGCTGGTAGACACCCAAGTAGCGCAGGCCTTTTTGGGTGAAAACCCGGGGATGGGCTACCAAAAGCTGGTCGAACATTGGATGGGAGAAACGCTTCCCAAGGAAGAGACGCGCTCCAATTGGTTGGAACGTCCGTTGACGCCCTCTCAATGTGAATACGCCGCCCTCGACGTGATTTACCTGCTCAAAGTGTGGCAGTGTCAAGCGGAACAACTCGATGCATTGGGGCGTCGTGACTGGCTGGAGAGTGAGTGCGCAAGCCTGATCGAACAGGCTGGTCGCAGCGTCGAGAGCGATGGTCAATGGTATACTCGCCAGCGTCAGCTGTGGCGGCTGTCGCCCCGCCAGCTCGAAGCGTACCGGTTGATGACCATCTGGCGCGAAGGCGAAACGCGCCGCCGCGACCTGCCGCGTAACTGGTTAGTGAGCGATAAGCTGCTGTTTGCCGTGGCGGAAAAGATGCCGAAAAACCGCTATGAGTTGGCCGAGGTCGAGGGTGTCAAACCGCCGCTGGTCAAGAAAGAGGGCGACGCCTTGCTGGCCCTCGTTAAGCAGGCGCAACTCTGCCCTGAGAGTGACTTGCCTGCGCGCTGGCCGGACCCCATGCAGCCTGCGTTCAAGCGCCGCTTCAAGGCCATCAAAGGGGTCGTGACCGAACAGGCGTCCGCGTTGAATATTGCCCCGGAAATGTTGCTGCGACGCCGGGATATCGAAGCGCTCGTGATGCAGCGACTTGCCGAGCAGCCGCTGACGGAGCTCGGCGGCTGGCGTGGCCACTGCCTCACCCAGGCGATTCACCAAGCGCTCGAGGAGGCCTCTTTATGAGCGACAAGTTACTTTGTGAGATTTTCAAAAGCTCACGCAAAGACGAAATGTACCTGTACGTGGACAAGCGTAAGGGCATAGAGAGCGTGCCGGATGCGCTGATGGACACCTTTGGTAAGCCGGTGCCTGTGCTGACCATGATCCTGACCGAGGACAAGACGCTTGCCCGCGTCAAGGCGGCGGATGTCATGGCGGCCATTGACGAGCAGGGCTTTTACCTGCAAATGCCGCCTGCCAAAGAGCCCTATTTACTCGACATTCATCGGGCGCAGTCCGCAGACCGCTCGTGAACGGACGAAGGCGCCGTCGGGGGGCTTTACCATGAATTTTCTGGCCCACGCATGGCTGGCACAGCCAGGAAACGATGGTTTTTTGTACGGTAACTTGATCGCCGATGGGGTGAAGGGCAGTGATCTCTCGGCGTGGTCGCCCAGCGTCGCAAGCGGTATTCGCCATCATCGACGGGTCGATGCCTGGGTAGATCAGCACCCTAGTGTCCTGTTGGCCAAGCGGCGCGCCCCGAAGATGCAACGGCGTTACGCGGGTATTGCACTGGATATCGTTTGGGACCACTTTATTGCCCGCCAGCATGCAGGCACAGAGCAACACGCCTTGGTCGAGCGCTGCTATCGTCTACTGACTGCTTGGCCCGCACCACAGCGCCTGTCGACGATGATGCCGATCCTGATCGAGCAGGACTGGCTACGCCGCTATGCGGATTTCGACTTTACGTGCCGCGCGGTATCGGGGATTGGGCAGCGGCTATCAGGCGCTAATCGCTTGGCCGAGCTCGTCCCTTGGTTGCGCGAAGATTACGCCGCGTTGGAACAAGATTTCAGTCGACTATGGAGCGAATGTCGTGCCGAGCTCACCAGTCATGGTGACGCACGCTGACACCTTCAACGATGCTATGGTTAACCGAGGTGACGAGAGATGGAAACCGCGCTACGCGAGCGCTTCTGGGAACGCTATCCCCTGGAAGAACTCACCCAGCCCGAATGGGAGGCGCTGTGTGACGGCTGCGGCCAGTGCTGCTTGCTCAAGCTGCACGATGACGAGACGCAAGAGCTGGCCATTCTGAACGTGGCTTGCAGACTGTTGGATACTCATAGCTGTCAGTGCAGTGATTATGAGAACCGCTTTGACAGCGTGCCGGATTGTACGCAGCTAACCCCCGCGCTGGTCAAGGAGTTTACTTGGCTGCCCCACACCTGCGGTTATCGACGCGTAGCGGAAGGGCGTAAGCTGGCAGGTTGGCACCCCTTGTTGAGTAACGATGCCGAGCGGGTGCACCGTAAAGGGGTCAGCGTACGTGGATTTGCCGTGTCGCAGGATGAGGTGCCAGAAAAATACCTCGAAGAGCACATCATTGCCGTGATTCCGATGACGTGATGGGACGCCCGTGTGGCATTGCCATCCTTGGCCATGAAGCCGCTCGCTGCCCTCTGGGTTAGCTGGCGGCTTTACTTTTGGTGCTGTCCCAAATCGTCAAGAACGCTTCTTTCAGCGTCGAGGGCTGCGGTGTGTTGGAACGTTGCTGAACGTTTTGCTTGGCCTTTTTTTGCGCCGCGTTGGTGGCCTGTGCGTCCCAGATGGTCAGAAACTTCTCTTCATAGCTCATGATGTGCCTCGTCAAAATGGTTAGACGTTGGTATATACAACTTATGGCTAGTATGGCGTAAAAAAGGCACGCTGTGAAGTTTTTATGGAAAATGTTTTCATAAAATATGGTGGAGCCGTGCTCGCCAACAAAAAAGCAGCGCCTAGGCGCTGCTCGTTCACCGGTGTCATCGCTTAATGTTGGCGGGTGCCACGCTCGGTTAGCCAATGGGTGAGGGCGTCGAACGGCATGGGCTTGGCGAACAAATACCCTTGTAGCACGTCGCACTCCAGCGAGAGGAGCTGCTGCTCCTGTTGGCGGGTTTCTACCCCCTCGGCAACCACGTTGAGTTCCAGATGGTGCGCCAGGGCGATGATGCCTTGCACGACGGCGGCATCTTTGCTGTTGTCCTCGATATTGAGGATAAAGCTGCGATCGATTTTGATTTTGTCGATGGGGAGATGGCGCAGATAGCTAAGGCTCGAGAACCCCGTGCCAAAATCGTCGATCGCAATACTGATGCCCATGCCGCGCAGGGCGTGCAGCGTATCGATGGCGGCGTCGGTGTCGTTCATCAAAATGCCCTCGGTCAGCTCTAGTTCAAGGGCGGTCGGCGGTAATCCCGTGACCTCTAGCGTTTTGCGTAGCGAGCTTAAAAAGCTAGGACGATGAAACTGCATGGGAGAGAGGTTGACCGCCATGCGACAGTCGCTCGATAGCAGCGGCTGCAGCTGTAAGAAATCCTTGGCGGCGCGCTCCATGACCCACTGGCTCAAGCCAATGATCTGTCCCGTCTCTTCGGCAATGGGAATGAACAGCGCAGGCGATATCGGCCCTTTGACGGGGTGGTTCCAGCGCACGAGCGCTTCGAACCCTCGGATATCGCCCGCTCGACCCAGAAGCGGCTGATAGTGGAGTTCGAACTGCTCCTGTGTGATGGCCTCTTGCAGGTCGTTTCTCAGCGTGACGCGCTGCGTCAGCTTTTGATTAATGTCGTGGGTGAAAGTTTGTAGCGTGTTGCGCCCTTGCTGTTTGGCTTTGTACATCGCCATGTCCGCTTGTTGCAGGAGCGCCGCAGGGTTTTCCAGGCCCTCATCGCTCAATGCGATACCAATGCTGGCGGAGAGGTAGAGTTCATGGCGATCAATACGATAGGGCTGGGCCAGCTCCAGGAGCAAGCGCTCGGCCACCTCTTGGGCCTGATGCGGCGCGTCCAAGTCGGGCAGCAGCAGTACGAACTCATCGCCGCCGAAGCGGCAGAGCGTATCCGAGGGGCGAATCACCTCTTCCAAGCGCCGTGCGACGCTGATCAATACTTGGTCGCCCACCGCATGGCCCAGCGTGTCATTGATCGGCTTGAACTCGTCCAGATCGATGAACAGCACCGCTAGCTGCTGACGGTGGCGTTTGGCGAGATCGACGTCATGGCGCAAACGGTCTTCGAATAGCGCTCGGTTGCCAAGCCCGGTGAGCGCGTCGTGCGTTGCATGAAAGGCCAGTTCGTTTTCGTGATCTTTGCGCTCGGAGATGTCGTTGATGATGCCGACGAAATGCGTGGCCTGCCCGTCTTGCGCCCGTACCGGAGAAATAAAGACGTTGTTCCAGAAGGCGCGACCATCTTTGCGGTAGTTGCGAATCGTCAAGCTGATGTCCCGCTGCTGAAGAAGCGCGTCACAAATCTCCTGCACTTGTTTGGGGTCGGTATCCGGCCCCTGTAAAAAGCGGCAGTTTCGGTGCCGCACGTCATCAAAGTCGTAGCCGGTGATCTCAACGAACGCTGGGTTGACGTAAATGATCGGGAAATCGTCGTTTTGCGCCTCACAAATCAAGACGCCGTTACTGCTCGCCTCTAGGCTGCGTTGAAAAATACGCAGCTGCGCTTCATTGAAGCGCAGTGCGGTCATCTCTTTCACCACCCCATACACGCCGACCACCGTTTCCATGACCACGGTCGGCAGAAACGAGATATCGATGAAATGTACCTCGCCCGTTTGGCTGGGCAGCTCGATCTCGAAGCGCTGTGATACGCCGGTGAGGGCTTGGCTAAAGACCTCATTGATCGGCTCGCGCTGTTCAGTCGGCAGCAGACTGTACAGGTGTTGGCCGATAATATCGGCTTCGCTCATGGACAGCAGGGTCAGCAGCGACTGGTTCACGCTGAGGAAGTAGCCGTCGACATCCAGCGAAAACACGCCGTCCGGGTTTTGGGTAAACAGTGAACGAAAGCGCTGCTCGCTGTCTTGTAGCGTTTGCTGATGGTTATAGCGCTCGATGGCCAGACGCATTAGCCGCAGCGCGCTAGGTAGCAGCGATGACTCTACCTCGAGTGCGCGGTGGCCTGATAAGGGCTGGTCCTGTTTCCACAGCAAGACTACCGCCCCTAACGGCAGCGCCTCTCCGCTGCTTAGTATATGAACGGTGGCGCTAACGTAGCCGTACTGGGCGGCCATCTGGCTAAACGCCGTCGACGCGCTGGGGGTTATCGGCAAGTTCGCCGCCATCTCTCCTTGCTGATGCAGCTCGGTCGCCAAGGTGATGAGGCTCTCGTTGAAGGGCATGGATTCCTGCAAGGCAAAGGGAAGGCTGCAGGAGAGCAGCTCCACTCGGTAGGCCGCAGCGTTGTCCAGTCGCCATATCGCGGTGTGGCAATGGGGGCTTTGTTGCTCCAACAGTCGGCAAATCTGTAATAGCGTGGCGCTGCACGGCTCGTCGCGGGCAATCATGGCCTGAATGCGGTGCTGGTCCTCCAGTGCCTCTTTGGCTTTGGCAAGTTCCAGCGTGCGCTGTGCCCGTGCGGCAATCAACGCCAGGCTCAGGACTAGCTGGTAGGTGAGCAGCAGGCCCGCCACGCCAATACCGGCGGCAATGAAATTGGCCAGCTCGAACACGGAGGAAGGGGGCAGCCAAAGGCTCAAATGCAGCGCAGCTCCGCCGGGTAACCCCAGGTGCTGCTCACTGAGCGGTGTGCTCTCCTGTAACGCTGCTGGCACTCCAGGCGCGATGCCTGGAGCGAGGATATGCCCATCGGGATGGCTGATCGAAAGCGTGAAGGCTTGATCTGCAATCTGGGTCTCTTTGGCCAGCAGATAAGCGATATCGATAACTGCCACGAGTTGGTAGCGCTGCTCGACGGAAGGCTTCAACGCCAGCAGGGCGATATCGGGACGCTCGGGATCAGGAAAGAGCCACTGGACGGATTGCTGCTGTTGATTGAGCCAGCGTAATACCGGCAGGCTAACGAGCTGATCATCCAGCCATAAAAGATCGCGGCCCTGCTGAGCGCGGCGCCAAACGTCCCGGGCCAAGGGGTTGAAATAGGCCAGCGCCAGGATGCTGGGATAGTCGTTCCAGTAGCGAGCGACTTCCCGTTGGCGGGACGCCTCGTCTTCGAAAACGTCTTGCCAGCGTTCGGCGAGACGTTCGAGTACGATGGTGCGAGAGTTGAACGTTCGTTCGATACTGGTCGTTACGCTGGCGAGCGTATTGTGTGCTTCGGCCCGGGTCGTTTCGTGTTGATTCCAACTGATCAAAAACCACGCGCTCATACTCAGCGCCACCCCCACGATGCCTGCGGCGACAGCGGCTTTGCTCAGGGAGGTCGCCAAATGCGGCACGTGTCGGCTGACCATGATCATGGCCAAACCAAACGAGAAGCACAGTAGCCCCGGTAACAGCGCACTGGCACGGGGGAGCCAGCTAGGCAGTGGAAGGCCCGCCTGATAGAGCAGCGTCAAGCTGCCAATGCCCCACAGCACGATGCCACCCACTTGCCATACGCGACGCTGCCAAGTGCCCTGGGGGCCTACCCACAAACAGAAGGCCGCCAGCAGTAAGGTCGGCGCGGCTTGAGTGGGAAGTCTGGGCTGGCCGGTGAGCCAGGAGACGCCGGTGTTGCCTGCGATGACGTTATGCACTGCCGTGTAAAACGCCAATATCAATAGGGCAAGGCCTGCGATGCGCCGCCAGCGCGGAGCGTTGGCCATGACGGCGCTCAAGCCTAGGCCTGAGAGCAGAATGACCAGCGAGCTGTCGGGCAGGACGGCCAGCGCCTGAGGCTGAGGCAGGCTGGGAACGACGCCGAATACTAGGCTAGCGCCACCGATGATGACGGTGGTAGTTAGCAGCATGAGTAGGCCCGTTTGTAACGCTAGCTCACGGTTGTTTACATCCATTAGGCAGGAATCATCTAAAGCAGGGAGAGAATCAGACTGGCTGTCGCCAAGCCGGGTGGCGTTCGAATAATCTCAGCGAAGTAAGGGGCTGGCAAGGCGCATTAGATCGTAACCCGCCATATTTTAACGACAGCGTTAAAAAGAGGCAGGCCATGTTAAGGGGTGTAACGACCTTGTCGCCTAGGTCGGCGAAAAGACCTGGCTCATAAATGATAAACAGCGGTCAGGCGGGCAGTTTATCGAGCGAGAACATATAGCTTTGCTATCGAGCTGTGTAGACTGGGGAAAAGACCTATCGATTCGTAAGGGAACCTCATGACGGCTGCAACCTCTGCTCCTCTCTCGCCTATTGTGGTGGGTATTGGTGCCTCGGCGGGCGGGCTCGAAGCCATTTCGAAATTGATCCGCTCGCTTGATCCTGCTTTGCCCATGGCGTTTGTCGTGCTGCAGCATGTCTCCCCTACCCACAAGAGCATGCTGGTGGATATCCTCAGCCGCGAAACGCGCCTAAGGGTGACGCGGCTCGAAAACCTGCAGCGCCCCGAACCGGGGGTGATCTATGTCGTGCCCGCCAATACCAATGCCACGATTAAAGACGGCGTGTTTTACACCACGGCGGCATTGCCCCATGTGGTGCCCAAGCCGTCGGTGAACGATTTCTTCTCCTCGTTGGCCAGTAATGCCCACGAAGCCTCTGTCGGCATCGTGCTGTCAGGCACGGGGTCTGACGGTACCGCCGGGCTGCGGGCGATCTTGGCCGCAGGTGGCATTACCATGGTGCAAACGCCCGGCAGCGCCAAGTATGAGGGAATGCCCCAATCAGCGATCGATGCTGGGGTTATCGATTATATCCTCGACGTCGAAGAGATGGCCCCACGATTGGCAGAGCTGGCGAGGTTGGAGTGCGCGAGTCTCGAAGGCAACCAAGTCGCGGTGCCGCAGCGCTTACTGACGCTATTGAAAGAGCGTCGCCAGCTCGATTTTTCAGGCTATAAACCGGGCACTCTCAGCCGTCGGATTCGCCGCCGTATGGTGGCGACCCAGGTCGCCGACATGCAGCAGTACGTCGCGCTGGTGGAGCAGGACCCCGCTGAGTTGGAGCAGCTTGGGCGCGATATTCTCATCTCCGTCACCGCCTTTTTTCGCGATGCCAGTGCCTTTGACGCGCTCAAGAAAGTCATCCATCCCATGGTGGAGCAAGTCGATAAGGGGCCGCTGCGCATCTGGGTGGCGGGCTGTGCCACTGGCGAGGAGGCTTACTCCATCGCACTGTTGGTGGCCGAGTCGAAACGTGTGCTCGATAGCGAGGCGGTGGTGCAAGTCTTTGCCACGGATATCGACGAGGAAGCGTTGGAAATCGCCCGGCGTGGGCGCTACCTAGGGGCCGCGTTGGAGGCGTTACCCCAACCGCTGTTGGCGCGCTACTTTACGGCCCATGAACACTTCTATGAAGTGAATAAAACGCTGCGCGACATGATCGTGTTTGCCAAGCACAATTTGGTCGATGACCCGCCGTTTTTGCGCTTGAACCTGATTACTTGTCGTAACGTTTTGATCTATTTCGATAATGAGCTCCAGTCTAAAGTTCTGCAGCGGTTTCATTTCGGTCTCAAAGTCAAGGGCGCGCTGTTTCTGGGGCGCTCTGAGAGCATTGGCCACTCCGAGGCGCTGTTCACGCCTATCGATCGACGTGAACGGCTGTTTGCCAAGCAGGGCGAAAGTCGCGACGTGCTGGATAACGCACCGACCTCTAGGCGGACGAACTCTCCTCTAAAGCGCAGAGACCGCGATATGCAGCAGCTGCTGGATGCACTGGTAGCGCACATGGGCGCTACCGTGGCCTTGTGTGATGCGCAAGGCAACGTGCAGCACACGGCGGGCGACGTGAAGCGGTTCTTGCGTTTTCCCGCCGGGCGCACCCAGGTGGGCATTCAGGATGTCATGATCGATCCTTTTCGCGGCGAGCTGATGTCGCTACTGCACCAGTTCAACAAGCAGCGGGAGCCCCAGGTGGGGCGGCGTCGACGATTTGACGACGAGTGGATGCGGCTCAGCGTGCGCGGGCTCACCGAACAGGAGGACGACCGGCGTATCCTGATCGTGTTGGCACCACTGGCTGAGATCGAAAAGCCTGCCAGCCTGCCGCTCGATCAGTTGATGGAGCCACCTCTGCTCGGTGGTGCCGATAGTTTGGAAGATGAATTAGAAGCCACCCGGGAACATCTTCAATCACTCATCGAAGAGTTGGCGACCGCCAATGAGGAGATGCAGTCGCTCAACGAAGAAGCTCAGGCCTCCAACGAGGAGCTTCAGGCTACGAACGAGGAATTAGAGGCCTCTAACGAGGAGCTCCAAGCGACCAACGAAGAGCTGATCAGCCTAAACGAAGAGCTCAACGTCAAAACGGGCGAATTGACCAAGCTCAACGATGAGTATACCTACCTCTACGACGCGCTCGATTTTCCGCTCATGGTGTTCGATAGCGAGCTGTGTCTCAAACGCTATAACGCCCCCGCCGCGCGCTCGTTCAGCGTCCGCCCAACGGCGCTATTGCGCCATGTGTCGGGGCTACGTCTACCCTCCGTCTTCAACGACCTGGAAGAGGCGCTGACAAACGTCTCTCGACAGGCCTCGCCGGTGGAGAACGTCGTCGAGCTAGAGGGGCGGTTACTACAGCGACTGATCACCCCCGGCGTGAACCAGCAAGGGGAGGTGGAGCTGCTCGTGGTGACGCTGATGGACGTGACCGACCTCAGTCAGGTGCAAGCGAAGCTCCGGCAGTCCCAGGCGCAAATGCAGGCGCTGATGGAAAACAGCACGGTAATGATTGCGCTGAAAGACCTCAACGGGCGCTATACCTTTGCCAACCCGCAGTTTCTCACTGCCTTTGGTCTCACCCAAGAGCAACTGATCGGCCGCAACGTGTTCGAGGTGTTTCCCGACGTTTACGCGGGCTCGGTATGGGCGAGGGACATGGACGCGGTGCGTTTTCAGCGGATCGTGGAGGCCGAGCACACGCTGCCCAGCGAGCACGGCACTACGCGGATCCTTTCCTGTGTGCATCAGGTGCTACGCGACGAGCAGGGTCACCCCTACCTCATCTTGACCGAATCCGAAGACATCACCGCGCGCAAACACGCCGAGCGAGACATGCTGGTCGCCTCCAAAGTGTTTGAACAAGCGGGCGAGGCCATCGTCGTGATCAATGCGCTCGGTGACATTCAATCGGTCAACAACGCCTTTAGCCGTATTACCGGGTACCCCGCCAGCGCCGTCGAGGGACAGCCAGCGCTGCCTTTGCTGTATTGCGAAGACGAAAACCAGGGCGGGGGGCAGACGCCAGACACCTGCTACGTGCTGTGGGAGATCGTCAAACAGCACGGTTACTGGCAAGGCGAGGTGTTCAACAAGCGCCGAGACGGCACACTGTTTTCCCAGTGGCTAACGCTCAACATGATCGCCCCGGACAGCCAAGACGATGGGCTGTGTGTGGCGGTCTTTTCGGATATTACGCATATCAAGGAGTCTCAGCGCCAGGCTGAGTATCTGGCCACTCACGATGCGCTGACCGGTTTGCCCAATCGCACGCTGTTTCAGGACCGGCTGCAAGTGGCGATTGCCCATGCCAAACGCAGCGAGCAACTCAGCGCGCTGATGTTTTTGGATTTAGATAACTTCAAGAGTATCAACGATACCTTGGGGCATGACGTGGGGGATGAGCTTCTCATCCAAGTGGCCAACCGGCTCAAAGAGTTGGTACGCGATATGGACACCGTTGCCCGACTGGGAGGCGACGAGTTCACGATCATCCTCGTGGATACCTCTATCGAAGGTGCCGAGCAGGTCGCCAAGCGTATTGTTGAGGCGCTTTCCAAACCCTTCGAAGTACGCCGCCATGCGCTGTTCGTGACGTCCAGTATTGGGCTGGCGTTCTGTCCGGACGATGGTGACGACGTGGCAGGGCTCACCAAAGCCGCCGATACGGCAATGTACCGAGCCAAAGAGAACGGCCGTGACCGCTTCGAGCTGTTCAAACCCGAGTTGCAGGCGCGCTTGATGCGCGATGTCGCTATCGAGCATGCGCTGCGTGAGGGCATGGAGCGCGGCCGTTTGCAGCTGGTGTATCAGCCGAAGTTCGTCTGCGTCGACCAGGGCCCGCTATGCGGGGCGGAAGCGCTGCTTCGCTGGACGGATCCCCATTTGGGGCAGGTCAGTCCCGCCGACTTCATCCCGGTGGCCGAGGCGACCGGACTGATTCTGGAGTTGGACCGCTACGTAGCTTTGCAGTTGATCCGCCAACTGGCCAAGTGGCGTGACGAGGGGCTGACGCCGCCGCCGATCGCCATGAACGTGTCGGCGCGCAGCTTTCAGGAAGAGCGCTTCATCACGCACCTGTTCAGCTGCTTGAAGCAGTACCGAGTGCCTTACTCACTGGTTCAGGTAGAAATTACCGAAAGCACGCTGGTGGACCGGTCTAGCTCGGCGCTGGGTAACATTGAAAAACTGCGCGAAGCGGGCATCAAGCTGGCGGTGGATGATTTCGGTACCGGCTACTCGTCGCTGGCCTATTTGAAGCGGCTGCCGCTGGCCGAGCTAAAAATCGATAAGAGCTTCGTGGACGGTTTGGGTGGCAACGATGAGGGGGATCAAGCCATTGCGCTGGCTATTTTGGGGATGGCCAAGGCCTTGGGGATTCGCACCGTAGGAGAAGGGGTGGAAACGTCGGCACAATTAACGTGGTTGATTGAAAATGGCTGTGACTTTGTTCAAGGTTACCTGCTTTCGATGCCGCTACCGCTGACCGAATTTACGACATTGATCGGCGCCAGCGCCTCTTCTAACGACGACCCCTCCCAGGATGCCTTGTCATGACCCAACCCCGTGGCTTTATCCATCAGTGTGAGCAGGAGGAGCTGCACCTCTCAGGCGCCATTCAGCCGCATGGCGTACTGCTGATCGCCGATGCCCAAGGCGTGGTATCTCACTGCTCGGCCAACGCCGAGACCCTGTTGAGCGACGTCGAGCCTCCTGTCGGACTCGGTCAGCCGCTGCCGGATTGTCTGCACGATGTGACCGCTGCGCTGCCTGAACTCGGCCCAGGCGAGCGTTATATTGGCCAGTGCGATACGCCTAAACAGGAGTTCGATGTGGTGGTCACCAGCCATCACGGCAACGGTTGGATCTACGAGCTGTACCCTGTCGATGCCCATGCCGCGCCGATGGCGGCCAGCAGCCATGTGGCTGCCGTGCCCGAGAGTGGGGAGGAGCTGGCGACCCAGTGTCAGACGTTGATGGAGAACTTGCTGGCGCTCAGTGGCTTTGATCGGGTGCTGTACTACCGCTTCATGCCGGAGGGCGATGGGGAAGTGCTGGCCGAGGCGAGTCGCGAAGGCGTGACGGGCAGCTATCAAGGACTGCGTTTTCCAGCCAGCGATATTCCCTACATTGCGCGTCAGCTCTATTTGAAAAACCCTTGGCGCACGATTCCTGATGCCACCGCTGCCCCTGTGCCGATTTACGCGGCGCAGGCCGATGCCACACCCGATTTAAGCTTCGTCGATTTGCGCAGCGCTTCGCCGGTGCATTTGGAGTACATGGCCAACATGGGCGTGGGCGGCGCTATTTCGCTACCGATTATTCAAGGCGGGGAGCTGGATGCGTTGATCTCCTGCCACGCCGCAGCGCCCAAGCAGCTCACGGTCAGCCAGTTGGATTCCATGCGTGCTCTGAGCGAGGGCTTTAACCTTCGCCTACGTGACTTCAAGGCGCGGCGGCGCCAGCAGGTGATCGACGGTCTTCAGCGCCATTTTGACCACGCCAAAACGGTGCTGATGCGGCACGGCGAGCTGGAAAGCGCTTGGGAAGAGTTGAGTGACTGGCTCATGGAGACCTTCGCTGCGGATGGGGTGATGTTGCAGATGGGCGAGGAGTACTACCAGCACGGTGTGGGCTTGACGCCTCACGTCATGAGCATGGTGGCGCAGCAGGCAGCGGCCGAGGCTACCCATGTTTGGCTCAGCGACTCTCTGCAGCGTGACTGTCCTGGCATGCCGCTCAGTGAGGTGGCTGGCGTCGCTTTGATCAGCGATCTCCCTCTTGATCAGCACCACACTGTCAATCTCTACTTGTGTCGTGTGGAGCATATTTACGACGTCACGTGGGGGGGCAATCCCGATAAGCCAGTGGACTACCGTGATGGGGGGAGCGTGGTCTCGCCGCGTCGCTCCTTCGAAGCATGGGTCGAGCAGCGCTTGGGCCACAGCCGCCCTTGGACGGCCAGTACCCGCCTTTATCTATTGAAGCTGCGTGCGCTTCTTCAGCAGGCCAAAAGCATGCCCTGGCGTCACGATGGCGAGTGAGGCAGCGCCCATGACACTGGCCCGGCGGCTCCGGCAGGCAACGAAAGCCGACCATCACCGCGTCGATCATCACCCGGCGCTGGCGTCGCTGCTGAGCCCCCAGCTGGACATGGCACGCTACGGCGTCGGGCTTGCCGCGCTCTATCCCGCCATTGCCGGGCTAGAGCGGGCGCTGACTCATACGGTGGGTGGTGACCCAGGCCACTACGCATTGACCCTGCGTGAGCCGCTGCTGCGCCATGACATCAGGCGGCTGGGCCAAACAGTGCCTTCAGCGTGGGCGTTCACCGCGCCTGCCAATACGTATGAGCGGGTAGGCATGCTCTACGTGCTGGAAGGCTCGCGGCTGGGCGGCCACTTTATAGGGCGCCATGCTCAGCGCATGCTGGGGGAGCAGGTGCCATGCCGTTTTTTTACCGACATGCCGCTGACTCCCCACGCCTGGGCTGCCTTTTGGCACTATGCAGAGGTTGCGTGTCCTGAGCACGCATGGCCTGACGCCGTGAGAGGCGCTCGGCAGGCCTTCGGCGAGTTCATCCAAGCACTCACAGCGGCGCTGCCCGCCGACCCCGTTACACCAACCCCAGCGCCCATAGAATGAACGCATCCTGGCGCGCGGCATCTCGCCAGGCTTTGAACCTTCCCGAAGCGCCGCCATGACCACTGCTCATGTCGGTATGCAGCAGAATGGGCGCGTCTCCTTGCTGTGCTTGCGTGACACGGGCGTAGAACTTGGCAGGCTCCCAGTAGCTCACCCGGGTATCGAACCAGCTGCCTTCGATCCACAGCGCTGGGTAGTGGCGCGGTTGGATGTTGTCGATAGGCGAGTAGCCCGCGATACGCTGGGCGACCTCTGGCGCTTCCGGGTTTCCCCACTCCGTGTACTCGGCGGTGGTGAGCGGCAGCTCTGGGTTTTGCATGGTGCGCAGCACATCCAGAAAAGGGACATCCAGCACGGCGGCACAGAACGCCTCGGGGGCGCGGTTGAGGCACGTGCCCACCAGTAGCCCACCGGCGCTGGCACCATAGGCGACCATTCGCTCAGGCTGACTGATATTGGCGGTGACAAGGGCGTCACGGGCGGCTAAAAAGTCGTGAAAGCTGTTCTCTTTGTGGGCCATTTTGCCTTTCAAGTACCACGGTTCGCCGCGCTCGCCGCCGCCCCGCACATGGGCCACGGCAAACGCGACGCCGCGCTCCAGAAGCTCCAGTCGGGCAATCGAAAACCAGGGGTCCAGCGCTTCTCCGTAGGCGCCGTAGCCGTATAACAGGGTGGGCAGTGGCTGGCCTGCCAAATCTGCTCGCATGACGACCGAGACTGGGACCTGCTCGCCATCATGGCTGGTGGCCCAGACTCGGCGGCTGACTAGCTGCTCTGGGGCGAGGCTGCCATGAACGGGCACCTGTTTTAAGAGCGTGCGTACACCGTTATCTAGGTTTAAGGCATACCAGCTCGGAGGGCGGGTAAACGACTCTTCGCGCAGGTGCAGCGTGCGCGCGTTAAAGTGTGGCGAGTCTTCCAGCAGCTGTGAACAGGGCGTTTCGGGCAGGTCAATGTAGCTATCAAGCAGCGTTTGGTGATGACTATCCAGCTCCAAACGTCGCAGCAGTACCTGCGCATCCTGATGGCTTCGCTCAGCGAGTATCAAGCCCCACTCAAACGCATCGACCCCCTCCAGCGTTGCGTCATCGCGATGCGCAATCAGCGGTAGCCAACTAGCGTTATCGCCTTCGGCGCGCATATCCAGTTGAAAGTGGGGGCCTGTCTGATTATGTAGGCGGTAAAACGTGCCTGGCCGATGGTCGATGCTCACCTCGACGCCCGGTTGGCGAGCATGCAAGCACATGGGCTGGGCGCTGGGCTGATCGGCAGGGAGGGCGAGCACTTCCGTGGTCTCTTTCGAGCCCGTCTCGATCATTAACCACGCTTTTGAGCGCGTTTTGCCCACGCCGACCCAGAATTCGGCATCGGCTTCGCGATAGATCACTTCAGGGGCTGGCTGTTTCTCTTCCTCGTCAAATGCTACCCATAGCCGCCATAAGCTATCCGGGCGCTGAGTGTCATCGAAGCGAGTGAACAGTAGCGTGGCCCCCTCTGCGCGCTGATCTTCCGCCCAACAAACGCTGGGGCCGATATCACTGAGTAGCTGGCGGGGCGTTCCGCTGGGCAAGGCTTTCAACCATAGCGTAAAGCGCTCGTCGCCCTGAGTATCCTCCGTCCAGGCCAACCACTGCTCGTCGGGGGAGAGTGCCATGTCCCCCATGTCAAAGAAGGGCTGGTCAGCGGCGCGCTCGCGGACGTCGAGAAAACAGGTTTTTTGCTCAGGCTGGCCGTTGGGGTGACGCCACCAGCAGGGGTAATCATCTTCCGCGCCGGTCTCGCTCCAGAACGTAAAGTGGTCAAGCGCTGTCTCTAGACTCTTGACCGCTAACTCTCTGCGTGCCAAATGCGAGCGGTAGAGCGTGTCCGCCAGGGGCGAGAGAGGAGCAAACCAGTCGGCATGCTGCTGGTTGGCCGCCGCGATGAAATCGCTGACCTCAGCGCTATCGCGATTTTCTAACCAGTGCCATTCAGGGGCATCGGCGCGATAATAGCGCGCTACGGGCGAGCCTTCGTGCATACCAGGCTGTGCTTTCATAAATTGATAGGTACCATAACGGGAAATCAACGTCGGGTGCTTCCACCCACATGAGGAGTATTATGCTGTTTGCAGACTCAATGTCACTGCTGTGGTTCAGTTATTACGGTCTTTCACTGCTGGTCCTGCTGGCGGTCTATTTTGCGCTGTCCTTTTTGCCGCGCCTACCAAGATTAGTGATGACGTGGTGCGTGGCGGGGGCCATGTGGATGCCGGCCAACTACCGCTTACCGCTGGTCGACGAGGGTGAGTTCTACACCGGCTGGGCACCTTCGGCGATGGTCGCCGCCGTTGGCTTCTTCGAGCACAGCGCCAGCGCCATGCGTAACGGCCTGCTGTGGGCCGTATTGGGCGTGGCGCTCGGCGCCGGCATCGGCATTGCGCTGTGGTGGCGACGCCGTCCGTCTGCCGTCGAGCCCACGCCGCGTCGCCAAGCGGAGGAGGAGCCTCAGCCCACGCGTCGCCGCGAACCGGTCATCCGCTAATGCGAGGGACTGCCAAGGAGTGGGCCCATGTGTGAACTGTTGGGCATGAGCGCCAATGTGCCAACCGATATCTGCTTCAGTTTCTCTGGCTTCTTGCATCGCGGTGGGGGCACTGGTCCTCACCGCGATGGCTGGGGCATCGCCTTTTATGAAGAGGGCGGCTATCGTGAATTTAGAGACCCTCACCCCTCCGTGGATTCGCCGATTGCCCGCTTGATTTGTGAGTATCCGATCAAATCCAACGTCGTCATCAGCCACATTCGCCAAGCCAACGTGGGCGGCGTGCGACTGGCCAACACGCACCCGTTTACCCGTGAAATGTGGGGGCGGCCCTGGTGTTATGCTCACAATGGTCAACTCAGCGACTGGCAGACGCTACCTTTAGGGGTCTATACCCCCGTTGGCAACACCGATAGTGAGCACGCGTTTTGTTGGATCATGGGCGAACTGCGCAGTGCGTTTCCTACCCCACCGGCTGCACCGGAGGCGCTATGGGAAATGCTTCACGCACTGTGTGAACAGCTGAGAGGCCTGGGAGTGTTTAATTTACTCCTCTCCGACGGCGTCTATCTTTATAGCTACTGCTCCACCAAGTTGGCGCATATCACTCGGCGCGCCCCCTTTGGTGAGGCGGAGCTATCCGATGCAGAGATGACGGTCAACTTCATCGAGCATACGACGCCCAACGATATCGTGTCGGTGATTGCTACCGAGCCGCTGACCCAAAACGAGGCGTGGCAGCGTATGGAGCCGGGGGAACTATTGGTATGGCGAGAAGGAGAAATCAACGCGCGATACTGTCCAACCCCTAAACCCGCATGACAGGGCATAAGCTAAAGTTGAAACGCAAGTTTCAATCGATCGTTTTACAGTATCATAAACGTCGTATATCGTTGGCGTTTAATCTCTTTATACAACCACACCACAATAACAAGGTCGGTCTCACATCGACACGGATAGCGGAGATAGCCCATGAGCGAACACGCCAACACCCCTATTTTGAGCGGGCCAGCGCTTGAGGGGTTGGAACACTACCACTCTATTACGGACGTTTTTCACTCGGCCGTCTCGCGCTTTAACAGCAAGCCCGCGTTTACCTGCATGGGCAAAACGCTGAGCTTTTCCGACCTTGATCGTCTCTCGGCCCACTTTGCGGCTTGGCTGCAACATGAAACCGACTTGGTGCCGGGCGACAGAATCGCCATTCAGCTGCCGAACGTTTTGCAGTTTCCCGTGGCGGTGTTCGGTGCCTTACGGGCAGGACTGGTGGTGGTCAACACCAATCCGCTGTATACCGAGCGGGAGATGGCGCACCAGTTCAAAGACTCCAACGCCAAAGCCATCGTGATTCTGGCCAATATGGCCGACAAACTGGAAAAAGTGCTTGATAAAACGGACATCAAGCATGTGTTGGTGACACAGCTTGCCGACCTGCACGACGCCCCCAAGCGCTGGCTGATCAATGCGGTAGTGAAGCACGTCAAGAAAATGGTGCCTGCGTACTCGCTGCCGAGTGCCGTCGGTTTCCGAGATGCGCTGAAGAAGGGCGCGTCGCTGAAACACACGCCGGTCGAGCGCAACATGGACGATCTCGCGGCGCTGCAGTACACCGGCGGAACTACGGGTATGCCCAAAGGGGCGATGCTGACCCACCGCAACCTGGTGGCCAACATGCTTCAAGCGCGCTCAGCGATTGGCGAGCACCTGACCGACGGCGAAGAGCTGGTGATCGCACCGCTGCCCGTGTACCACATTTACACCTTTACCGTGAACTGCCTGTTCCTGATGGAAACCGGCAACCACTCGCTGCTGATCACCAATCCTCGCGATCTGCCCAATTTCGTCAAAGAACTCAAAGGGCTGCCGTTCACGGGGTTTATCGGTCTCAACACGCTGTTTAACGCGCTGTGTAATCGGGACGACTTCAAGCAGCTCGACTTCTCTAAATTGAAGCTGACCATTTCAGGCGGTATGGCGCTGACCAAAGCGGCTGCCCAGCGCTGGGAAGAGACGACCGGCTGCCCGATCGCCGAGGGCTACGGCCTGACCGAAACGTCCCCCATCGTCAGCTTCAACCCCAACGATGCCATTCAACTGGGCACCATTGGTAAGCCGGTCGCGGGCACGTCGGTGAAAGTCGTCGATGCTGATGGTAACGATGTACCGTTTGGCGAGCCGGGCGAACTTTGCGTGCAAGGCCCGCAGGTCATGAAAGGGTACTGGCAGCGTGAAGAAGAGACGCGCAACGCCATTGATGAAAACGGCTGGTTCCATACCGGCGATATCGCCGTGCTCCAGAGTGACGGCTACATCAAAATCGTTGATCGTAAAAAAGACATGATTTTGGTGTCGGGCTTCAACGTCTATCCCAATGAAGTGGAAGATGTCGTCGCTGCCCACCCTGACGTCTTGGAAGCGGCGGCCGTCGGCGTGGCCGATGAAAACGCGGGCGAAGCCATCAAGCTGTTTGTGGTCTCCAAAAACAGCCAGCTTGACGCTGACACGCTGCGCGCTTGGTGCAAGAAAGAACTCACGGCCTATAAAGTGCCGAAATACATCGAGTTCCGCGACGAGCTGCCGAAAACCAATGTCGGTAAGGTGCTGCGTCGCCAACTGCGCGACCAGGAAGCGACCCCTGCGCCCTAAGGGTTGAACACTCGGTCAAGCGGGCGTTAGGCGTCTCGTTCGCGAAAGCGTTACAATGGTCGGCCCACTTACGAGTGGGCCGACGTTTATTCTGAGATGGAACCGAGCCTAACGTGACCACCGACACGCACTCATCCCGTATCGATACCCCACAAGACAACGCCCCTTCACTCACAGCGCTCCAGGAGTCGCTGGGTCACGTGATGCTGCGTGATCAGGAGCGGCTCTCGCGTCGGGTGGCGGGCCTGCGGCGTCGGCAGCGAGAGAACAAACCGATCGACCGCGGCTTGAACGAGGTGGAACGGGAGGTCGACAAAGCCAAGCAACTGCTGGCCCAGCGGGAAAGCCTCCGCGTGACGCTGGATTACCCGGCAGAGCTGCCGGTGGTAGAGCGACGTGAGGATATTCTCACTGCGATTCGTGACCACCAGGTGGTGGTGGTGGCGGGGGAAACCGGCTCGGGTAAAACCACGCAGCTGCCCAAAATGTGCCTGGAGCTGGGCCGTGGCCGAAAAGGGCTGATTGGCCATACGCAGCCACGGCGTCTGGCGGCGCGCAGCGTCGCGGGGCGGCTGGCGGAAGAGCTAAGCGTGCCGCTTGGCGAGCAGGTGGGCTATCAGGTGCGCTTTAACGACCAAAGCTCGCCGAGCACCCTCGTTAAGCTGATGACCGACGGCATACTGCTGGCTAAGACGCAGCACGACCCGCTGCTGCTGCGCTACGATACGCTGATCATCGACGAAGCCCACGAACGCAGCCTCAACATCGATTTCTTGCTGGGTTACCTCAAGCGGCTGCTGCCCAAGCGCCCAGATCTGAAAGTCATCATCACCTCCGCCACGATCGACGTAGAGCGCTTTGCGGCCCATTTCGGCTCGCCTAACACGCCTGCGCCGGTGGTCGAGGTATCTGGCCGCACGTTCCCGGTAGATGTCCACTACCGCCCGCTGGTGCGCAGCGAAGAGGACGAGGATGACCGCACGCTGCAGGAGGGGATTTTGCATGCCGTGCGTGAGATCGAAACAATCGAGCGTGAAAAAGGCTGGCTGCATGGCCCCCGCGATGTGCTGGTGTTTCTACCCGGCGAGCGGGAGATCCGCGAAACCGCCGATACGCTGCGCCGCGCGGATTTAAAGGGCACCGAGATTCTGCCGCTGTACGCGCGCCTCTCTAACGAGGAGCAGAACCGGGTGTTTGCTCCCCACCGGGGACGGCGTATCGTGCTGGCGACTAACGTGGCTGAAACCTCACTCACCGTGCCGGGAATTCGCTATGTCATCGACCCTGGCCTTGTACGCATTAGCCGCTACAGCTACCGAGCGAAAATCCAGCGGCTGCCCATCGAGCCGGTCAGTCAGGCCAGTGCCAACCAGCGCAAGGGTCGCTGTGGGCGGATTGCGGAAGGCGTGTGTATCCGCCTTTACGACGAAGAGGATTTTCTGTCACGCCCTGCGTTCACTGACCCGGAGATTCAGCGCACCAACCTTGCGTCGGTCATCCTGTCGATGCTGGCGCTAAAGCTCGGCAGCATCGAAGACTTCCCCTTCGTCGACCCGCCCGACGGTCGTTTCGTCAAAGATGGTTTCCGGCTTTTGTTCGAGCTCGGCGCCGTCAACGAGAAGCAGCAGCTCAGCGGTTTGGGTCGTAAACTAGCGAAGTTGCCCATTGATCCGCGTTTGGCTCGTATGGTGTTGGCCGGTGCAGAGCGAGGCAGCCTGCGGGATGTGCTGATCGTGGTGTCGGCGCTGGCGATTCAAGACCCCCGTGACCGGCCCGCCGATAAGCGTCAGGCCGCCGATCAAGCGCACCAGCGCTGGCACGACCCGGACTCCGACTTCGTGGCACTGCTGAACCTGTGGCACGGCATCGAAAACGCCCGCGAGGCACTGTCGGGCAACCAGCTGCGCCGCTGGTGTCGTGAGCACTACATTAACTATCTGCGCATGCGCGAGTGGCACGATACCCTCCGCCAGTTGCGCCAACTGCTGCGGGATATGGACATCGAAGTACCCGCGCCGTTGCCTCGTGATGAGAACGAGAGCGAAGAGCAGGCCAAACAGGCCAGACGCAAAACGTCGGGCAAGCTGCATCAGGCGCTGCTGTCTGGCCTGCTCTCCAATTTGGGTACGCTGCTTGAGAACCGAGAGTACCTCGGAGCGCGTAACCGCAAGTTCATGATTCACCCCGGCTCTGGTCTGGCGAAGAAAACGCCCAAGTGGGTCATGGCCTTCGAGCTGATTGAAACCACCAAGCTGTTTGCGCGCACCGTTGCCAAGATCGACCCGCAGTGGATCGAGCCACAAGCGCAACACCTAGTGAAAAGCAGCTACAGCGAGCCTCATTGGGAAATGAAGCGTGCTCAGGTGGTCGCCTTCGAGCAAGTCACCCTGTTTGGCCTGCCGATCGTGGCGCGTCGTCGCGTTCATTACGGGCCCATTGCGCCTCAAGAGTCGCGGGAGCTGTTTATTCGTCGAGCGCTGGTGGAAGGCGAGTTCCAAACCAAAGGAGAATTCTTCGCCCATAACCGTGCGTTGATCGAAGAGGTAGAAGCGCTGGAAGATCGCGCCCGTCGGCGAGATATTCTGGTGGATGAAGAGACGCTATTTGCCTTCTACGATGAGCGAATCCCCGCCGATGTCGTCAATGGCAAGGGTTTCGAACACTGGCGTAAGCAGGCAGAGCGCCAAGAGCCTGAGCTGCTCAAGTTCGATATCGACGCTCTCAAAGCCAGGGACGCCCATGACGTCACTCAGGCGCAGTATCCGGATCATTTAACGCTGTCTGGCGTCGCGTATCCGGTCAGCTACCACTTCGACCCGGATGCCGACGATGATGGCGTGACGCTTACGGTGCCCGCCGCCATGCTGCCGCAGCTGCCGGTGCATGCGTTGGAGTGGCTGGTGCCGGGGCTGCTGCGTGAGAAGTGCATTGCGCTGCTGAAATCGCTGCCGAAAAGTATTCGTCGCCAAGTGGTGCCCATTCCCGACTGGGTCGATGCCGCGCTGGAGACGCTGGTGCCCGATGAGCGGCCGCTCACCGAAGCGCTGGGGGAGTTTATCCGCCGCCGCACTGCTACCCGCGTTCACCCGGATGATTGGCGTCTCGATCTGCTGCCGCCGCACCTCATTATGAACGTGCGGGTCGTTGATCATGCGGGTAAAACGTTAGGCCAAGGACGCGATGTGCGTGCGCTGGAGCGGCGTTTCGAAGAGGCGGCGAGTGCAGGCGCCCAGGCGCTGGCCGATCAGGCAAGCCAAGCGCCCACGCTGGACGAGTTGCCAGAATCACCGCTGCCAGAGTCGCGGGTGACGACTCAGGCCGGTATCCGCGTGGAGGCCTACCCAGCGCTGGTGGCCGACTCTCATCATTTCAAGGTGGCGCTATTCGACCATCCGGCAAAAGCAACGGCGGCCCACCAACAAGGTGTTGCCCGGTTAGCCATCGCCAAGCGGCCCGAGCAGGTCAAAGCGATCAAGCGCTTACCGGGCGTGGAAAAGTGCGCGTTACTCTTTGCTAAGGTGGGTAGTAAACAGGCGCTCGTGGATGATTTGCTGCTGGCGGTCTTTACGCAAGTGGTTGCCACGGATCCGCTGCCGCGCTCTGCCGGAGAGCTGGCCGAGCGCCTCAAGGTCACCGACGAGGCGCTGGTGCCACACGCGACGTTACTGTTAGAGCGTGTCGAGGCTGCGCTCAAAGGGCACTTGGCCGTGACCAAAGTGCTCAAAGGGAAGCTCAACTTTGCGCTAGCGCTCGTTTATAGCGATGTGAGCGCGCAGATGCAGCGCTTGGTCTATCCTGGCTTCATTCGCGATGCCGGGGAGTGGCTCGATGAGTATCCGCGCTATACCGAGGCAGCGCTGATCCGGCTTGAAAAGGCGGCACGCGAACGCGGCCGTGACCAAATGATGATGCAGGATATCCAAGCGCTCGAAGCACGTTTCGATGCGCGGCGTAACAGCGAGCGACGCGGCGATGCCGAAGACCCGGCGCTGGTGGCCTTCGGCTGGTGGATACAAGAGTTGCGCGTTTCGCTGTTTGCTCAGCAGCTCGGTACGAAGATGCCGGTATCCGTGAAGCGCCTGGAAAAACGTTGGGACGAGATCACTCGTCTTTGACACGCTGGGTGCATCGCACAGCGCGATGCCCCTTAGAGCAGGACGGACACGCCTGCAAGACATTCGTTGATGGATGGTTTCGGCGTGACGCCTTGAGGCCGCCTAAGGAGACAGCATGACCAATGTAGTGATCACCGGTACAGGACTTTATACGCCGGAAAACGCCATCGATAACGCGGCGTTGGTCGCTGCTTTCAATGCCTGGGTCGATCAGCACAACGCCCGGCATGCAGACGCCATCGCGCGTGGAGAGCAAGAGGCACTGGCGTACTCCAGCAGTGAGTTCATCGAGAAAGCGTCGGGGATCAAGAGCCGCTACGTGCTCGATGCCGAGGGCATCCTTGACCCTGAGCGTATGCGACCTAAACTGCCACAGCGGCACAATGACGAACCCTCTATTCAGTGCGACATGGCCACTCAGGCCGCGCGCCAGGCGCTAGAGGCGGCGCAAGTCGAGGCGGCCGATATCGAGCTGGTGATCGTGGCGTGTTCGAATCTGGAGCGCGCCTATCCGGCGGTGGCGGTAGAAGTGCAGCAAGCGCTGGGAACGTCTGGCTACGGTTTCGATATGAATGTGGCCTGTAGTTCTGCCACGTTTGCGCTGGAAACCGCGGCCAATGCGATTGCGTCAGGCAGCGTCAAGCGGGCGCTGATCGTCAACCCGGAGATCTGTTCGGCGCATTTGAACTTTAGAGACCGTGACAGCCACTTTATTTTCGGCGATGCTTGTACGGCTATGGTATTGGAAAATAGCGATGTGGCCGTGGCTAAAGAGCGTTATGACATTTTAGGTACACGGCTCGTCACCAAGTTTTCCAATGCGATTCGTAATAATGCGGGTTTTTTGAATCGAGTCACCGACAGCGACCCGCAGGCACTGGATAAGCTATTTGTGCAGGAGGGGCGCCGCGTATTCAAAGAGGTGTGCCCCATGGTGGCCAAGCTTATCACTGACCATCTCGCTTCATTAGAGCTGTCGGGGGCGGATTTAACGCGGATGTGGTTACATCAGGCCAACCGTCACATGAACGATTTGATTGCCCGTAAAGTGCTGGGAGAAGAGCCCAGCGAGGCTCAGGCACCGATCATCCTAGATCGCTACGCCAATACCAGCTCGGCAGGCTCGATCATCGCCTTTCATCTTCACCGCGAGGCGTTATCGGAAGGCGATATCGGCGTGATTTGCTCGTTTGGCGCAGGCTACAGCGCAGGAAGCGTGGTCGTTCGTCGCCAGTAATCGGGTGGGTAGTGGGTGAGTGGATGTATAGAAAAGCGGTCAATGTTGAAGAAGGACAGTGCATGTTGAAGGGGTGGGCAATGCAAACACAGGCGCGAAGTGCATGGCAAAAACTGCTGCCGTTACTGCTGCTCGCGACGTTGAGCATGGGCGGGTGTGCCAGTACGGGGTCGCCGCAAGAGGGCAACGCGTCTGAGCCACCGATGGCGGCTGACCCTCAGGACCCCTGGGAAGGATTCAATCGGCGCGTATTTGAGTTCAATGACGTGCTGGATCGCTACGCGCTCAAACCCGTGGCGCAGGGGTATAACGCCGTTACCCCCGAGCCGGTGCAAACCGGGGTCGGTAACTTTTTCTCTAACTTAGGGGAAATACGCACGGCCCTGAACAGCTTGCTGCAGGGCAAACCTGCCAACGCGGGGCTGGCAACGTCACGATTTTTGATCAACTCCACGGTGGGTATCGGTGGCTTGCTCGATTACGCAACGCTGATGGAGATCACCGCCGATAAAGAAGATTTTGGTCAAACGCTGGCCGTATGGGGCTGGGATGATTCACGCTATTTAGTGTTACCGCTTCTGGGTCCGCGCACCTTGCGGGATGCGTCGGGCCTACCGGTGGACTTTGCCGCGCATCCGATCACGTATATCGATGATCACCAACTGCGTGCAGGTTTGACGGCGCTCGATATCATTCATCTTCGCGCCGACTTGCTGGATCAAGAGTCGTTGATTTCCGGAGACCGCTACCGGTTCGTTCGTGATGCTTATTTGCAGCGGCGACAGTTTCAAGTCAATGACGGGGAGTTAGGCGATGACCCGTTTGCCATGGACGATTTTGATTTCGACGATACCGATGTGGGTGACGACGACTTCGCCGATTGAGGCCTGACATGGATCACGCTAAGCAGTTGATCGCGGTAATCGATGAGCCCGGCCCCGAGCGCGATGCGCTGGCCGAGGCGATTACCTGCGACGGCATGTGGGTGTTTGCCGCCGATAACATTGACCATCTTCCTAGCGGCACCGCGCTGATCGTGGCTCACGCCCGAGCCGTGCCGCGCCAGCAGTGGTCACAGTTGACGCATCGGCTGCCTACGTTGGTCGTCAGCGACTCCCGTCAGGACGCTGACTTGATCAAGGCCATCGATGTAGGCCTGGTGGACTACATCGTTCATCCGCTGCGCCACACCGAACTGCTGCGCAGAATGATCCGTAAAGCGATCGAGCTGCATACCTTGGCCCAGGAGCGTGATCGGGATCGAGCGCGGTTGGCAGAGCTCAATGAGAGCCTCGAAACGCATCTGGCCCTGCTGCGGATGGATCAGCAAAGCGGCGGGCACATCCAGCGACGCCTGCTGCCCGCACACCCCAAGGTGATCAGCGGTGTGTATTACGACTACTGGTTCGCGCCATCGCTCTATTTGTCGGGCGACTTTCTCGACTATCAGCGCTACAACGACCGTTTCAGCGCGTTCTACTTCGCTGATGTGTCGGGGCACGGCGCATCGTCTGCCTTCGTCACGGTGCTGCTCAAATATTTGTGCAACCGATGGCTCAACGAGTGGGACGGCCAAGCGCCTGAGCAGCTACCGCCGAACTGGCTCGCTGCCATGAATCGAGAGCTTCAGGATACCGACATCGGAAAACATGCCACTTTATTTGTCGGTGTTATTGACCACGAGCAACAGACTCTTCACTATTCGCTCGGTGCGCAGTTACCCATGCCGCTACTAGCGGCCGACGGTAAGCTGGAGCGCTTAGCAGGGGAAGGAATGCCGGTAGGCCTTTTCCCTGATGTGGAGTATCCTTCGCTTAGCTGTGCTTTACCGGCCAACTTTCGGTTATGGCTGTGTTCAGACGGTGTATTGGAATGCTTGCCGGGTAAAACGCTCGACACGCGGCTCACGGAACTTGAGCAACTCGTTAGCGAAAGTGTCACGCTTGAGCAGTTGCGCGACCGGCTAGCCAGCACCAATTCGCTTCTCAAAGAGGGCGATGAGGATGACGAGGCGAACCAAGACCGCGATGCTTTGCCCGATGACCTGACAATCATGATGGTGAGCGGATTTGGTCATGCTGATTGAAGAGGGCCGCATCAAAGCGGCGTTCAACTCTGGTGTTTTTGTCTTAAAGCTCTGTGGCGACGTGCGGTTGACGCTATGCGCCACGCTCGATACCCAAGCACAACGTCTCGCGGAAACCCCTGGCCTTCAGGCGGTGATGATCGACCTGCGGGAAGCCAGTAACGTGGACTCCACGGCGCTTGGCTTCTTGGCGAAGGTCGCCATGGCTGTCAAAGGGCGTTTGGAGCAACCCCCGACCATCATTGCTGATAACCCGGATGTCAGGCAGATGCTCGACGTCATGGGCTTTGCGCGCTTTTTCACGCTCATGGAAGCGCCTTTGCAGCCGAGTTCAACGCTGAACTCATCGATGCAGGACTTGCCCGCCGAGCCTGCCGATGAAGAGGGCCTGCGTACGCGTATACTAGAAGCGCATCGCATTTTGATGCACATGAACGAGCATAATCGCGAGCAGTTCCAGCCGCTGGTCGAAATGCTCGAAGCGCAATCTCCGGTGGCGCATAAATAACGCGCCCCCTTGCCTGGCAGACAAGAGGGCGTCGAGCGAGCGCGGACGGTCGCGTCGTCTTAGCCTTGGCGTAGTTGGCTAAGCAGCTCCTCGAGCTTACGCTGGTCGGCCATGAACTTCCGAATACCTTCGGCCAGCTTGTCGGTCGCCATCTCGTCTTCGTTCATTTCCCATCGAAAGTCAACCTGGGACAGCGCTTGGTCGACAGAGCTGCTGGCTCCCATGGGCGTCAATTGGCGCGTCAGCTCGCCCTGCTGTTCGTCAAGTTCATTGAGTAACGCGGGGGAAATGGTCAAACGGTCACAGCCTGCCAACGCCTGAATTTCACCTACGTTCCGGAAACTGGCACCCATGACGATCGTGGGGTAGCCGTGGCCTTTGTAGTAGTCGTAAATGCGCTTCACTGACTGCACGCCCGGGTCATTGACGCCGCTAAAGTCGGCTTCCGGCGAACGGGCTTTGTGCCAATCGAGGATACGGCCAACGAACGGTGAAATGAGTGTGGCACCGGCGTCGGCACATGCCTGCGCCTGAGCAAAGCCGAATAGCAAGGTCAGGTTGGTGCGAATACCGTCGCGCTCCAACTGGCGTGCGGCCTGAATGCCTTCCCAGGTAGAGGCCATCTTGATCAGAATCCGCTCTGGGCCCACGCCGTGTTGGGCATAGCGTTCAATGAGCGAGTGCGCCTTGGCAATCGTGGCGTCACGGTCAAACGAGAGGCGGGCGCTGACTTCGGTCGATACGTAGCCGGGTACCAGCTCGCTGATTTCGCTGCCAATATCCACTGCCACACGGTCGACAGCCTCGTCGATGTCGGTGCTCTCTTTGGCAATGCTCGCCAGCCGCACGCGACGCTCTTCTTGCTGAGCGGCCTGTAGAATCAGTGAGGGGTTGGTCGTGGCATCTTGAGGCTGAAAACGGCGAATCGCTTCAAGGTCGCCCGTATCAGCCACCACGGTGGTCATCTCTTTTAATTGGCTTAGTAAGCTCGTGGCCATGCAGTGCTCCTTGGTTGTCTTTGGGGTACTTTAGCAAGGGGCGCGCGCAACGAACAGACACCGACAAATGAATTGAAATCGATTATGATTAGCGGCCTATCTTTTTGGCGGTCTCCTCCGCTCTCTCACGCCCATAGTAAGGAGGCTTATGGAACTTAATCCTCGTCGAGTGGCGCTGCTGGTGGCGGCCAACACCGCGTTGGCGCCGTTTGCGATCGACGCCTATCTGCCTGCCATCGGCGTTCTGGCCGAGAGCATCGATGCCAGCATTCACCATACCGAACTCTCGATCAGTATGTTTTTGTTTGGGTTCGCGCTCGGGCAGCTCTGTTTTGGCCCACTCTCCGATCGAGTAGGGCGCAAGCCAGTGCTGCTCAGCGGTTTGGTCGTGTTCATGCTGGCAAGCCTGATGATCACCACTGCCGACAGCCTGACGTCACTGCTGATTTGGCGCTTTATTCAAGCATTGGGCGGTGGTGCTTGCGTCGTGAATTCGGCGGCCATCGTACGCGACTGTTTTAGCGGGCGGGAGGCGGCCAAGGTCATGTCCACCATGGCCATGATCATGATGCTGGCCCCGCTGGTGGCGCCAGCGGTGGGCAGCTTGCTGCTGCATATCGCGGGGTGGTGGCTGATCTTCGTTTTTCTGGCCGTTTATGCCGGTTTCTTACTCTGGCTGCTAGGAACCCGCTTGCCCGAAACCCGCGATACCAATTTGCCAGCGGCCTCGCCCCGTCAAGTAATTCGCAACTATGCCAGCGTGCTGCGTCATAAAGAGGGCATGGGATACATCTGTGCGGTCGCCGCATCGTTTGCGGGGCTGTTTGCGTTCGTCACCGCATCGCCCTTTCTATATTTGGATTACTTCTCCCTCTCGCCCAGCGTCTACCCTCTGGTGTTTGGGGTGAACGTCGTGGTGATTGCGCTCTCCAACCGCGTCAATATCTATCTGCTGCGAAAACGCACGCCGCAGCAAAATTTGCGCTTGGGATTGGCCGTTCAGTTAGCGGCTGCTCTGGGGTTGGTGCTGGCCGCAGCGCTGAATGTGGCGTCGCTCTATGTGGTGGTGCCGTTGGTCATGATGTTCACCGGTATGATTGGCTTGATCACTCCCAACGCCATCTCATCGCTACTGGATCATTTTGGCCATATCAGTGCCACAGCGACCGCGCTGCTCGGCGGTATCCAGTTTAGCTGTGGGGCGCTGGCGGGCGTCCTGGTGGGCCTGTTCCAAGTAGAGCATGTGTGGCCCATGGTGCTAACCATGTTAGGAGCGGCCTTACTGGGCAACATCGGCGTGAGAGTTCTGACCCAGGCCCCTAAGGCAGACGATGCGTTGTAATGGATAGCCTGCTGCAGTGGTTAGACATGCCATTGACCCATTGGCTTGGCAGCGCCGCCGTACTGCTACTCGGTGCTTTCGTGCAGCGGGCGACGGGGTTTGGCTTGGCAGTGGTGGGCGCACCGCTGCTACTGATGATCGAACCTCGGCTGGTGCCGGTCATTCTGGTGCTGTTTGGTTTCACGGTCTCGTTGATGATGGTTCGCCGTTATTGGCATGAAGTGAGACTAAAAGAGATGAGCGTTGCCTTGGTGGGGCGCTTACCGGGGAACGGTCTGGGGCTTTGGCTGTTGCTGGCCGCGCCAATGGTAGTGCTGGAGAAGCTGATAGCCGCCATCGTACTGTTTGCGGTACTGGTCACGTTATGCCGTTTCGAGCTGCCGGTGAACCGCATCACTCTCTTTATCGCGGGTGTTCTTTCCGGTGTTTTTGGCACGGTGGCGGCCATTGGCGGGCCGCCCATCGTGCTGCTCATGCACGGTTTTTCGCCGGACCGCATGCGCGGCAACCTAGCCGCCTTTTTTGTTCTCACCTCGCTGTTAACCCTGCTGACACTGGCGTTGGCAGGACAGATCAGCGTTTGGCATTTCAAGCTGGCGCTCACTTTTCTACCTGCCGTCTTGTTGGGTAATGCGCTGGCGGATGCAATCGCACACCGACTGGATAAACCGCTGTTGCAGCGTCTTTCGCTGGGGCTATGCACGCTCGCGGCATTGGGCTTATTGCTTTAGCGCGAGATTTTCTTAAAAAAATGGAGACGTTTTGGGTGATGTCATAAAGATGTCATCGAAGGGGTGCAAAGTACGTCATGCGAAGGCCAGAACCCTACATCGACAGGAGTATTTCGCATGAACCGTATTCTAAAAACTACCGTCATCGCGGCGGCTGTAATGAGCGTTGCCGGTGTGGCACAAGCACGTGACCAGATTCGCATCGTCGGCTCCAGCACTGTTTATCCGTTCGCCAGCTACGTGACTGAAGAGTTCGGCGCGCTGACCAACTACCCGACGCCGGTCATCGAGTCCACAGGTTCTGGCGGTGGTATTCGTCTGTTCTGTAACGGTGTTGGCGAAGGTACGCCGGACATCACCAATGCGTCTCGTCGCATGAAGTCTTCTGAACTCGAGCGTTGCGAAGAGAACGGCGTTACTGATATCACCGAAGCGAAAATCGGTTCTGACGGTATCGTTCTGGGTCTGGCGGCCACCAACGAGCCGATCGACCTGACGCTTGAGCAAATCTTCCTGGCGGTTGCCGCCCAGGTGCCGGTAGATGGCGAACTGGTTGACAACCCCTACACCAACTGGAGCGACATCGACGCTTCTCTGCCGGACCGCGCCATCTCTATCTATGGCCCGCCCAGCACGTCTGGTACCCGTGACGCGTTCGAAGAGCTGGTCATGGAAGCCGCTTCTGCCGAGATGGACATCTACGGTGAAGAAGGTTACACCGACATCCGTACCGACGGTGTTTACATCGACGCCGGTGAGAACGACAACCTGATCGTTCAGCGCCTGGCAGAAGACACCGGTGCCTTCGGTATCTTCGGCTACTCCTTCCTGGTGGAGAACCCGGACACCATCATGGGTGCGTCCATCAACGGTGTTGAGCCGGAAGTCGAAGCTATCAGCTCTGGCGAGTACCCGGTAGCTCGTTCACTGTGGTTCTACCTGAAGAACCAGCACGCTGACGAAGTACCGCCGATGTACGAATACGCCAACATGTTCATGGAAGATCAGATGATTGGCGATGACGGTTACCTGGTTGATCTTGGTCTGATTCCGCTGCCGGAAGCCGAGCGTGAGCAAGCTCGTCAGAAAGTGGCTGACCGCACCAAGCTGGTGGCGGCTGACCTGAAATAATCGCTATTCGATAGTGATGACATGGCCGGTAGCGGATGCTACCGGCCATTTGTTTTGGGGTGCGCTGTCTTTGTCATATTGCTGTCATGTTTTTAATCCAAAGTAGCAGCCAACACGATTTCATTAGGTGATGCGAGAGAAATTCGATGCAAACAAACCAGCTACTTTTACTCTTTTGCACAGTGCTCTTGCTGCTTGGGCTAGTGGCCTTTTTTGTAGGCCGAGCGAAGGCTGCGCGGGTGCGTGCTTCTGGCACGGCGATGTTCGCACAGCCTGATCAGTATGCCTGGTTTGCTGTTCTCTCAACGGCAGGGCCTGCGGTACTGGTGGGCGCGCTAGGGTCGTTGCTACTGCTGTTGTTAGGTGCGGAGATACCGCCCATGTATTTGCTGGCTGCGAGCTTGGTGGTCGCCGCAGCCGGGTTGGCGGTTGGGGTGGCGCAAGTGAAGCCCCACTTTCACGCTCGCCAAGCCATCGAGCGGGTGATTCGCTGGGTGCTGACCGGCGCGGCGATGATCTCGATCTTTACCACGTTCGGTATTCTGTTTTCGATCATCTCGGAAGCGCTGCGTTTCTTCCAAATGCACAGTTTCTGGGACTTCATCACCGGCACAACCTGGAACCCCGGTGCGAGCTTTCTAGCGGCCGCAGGGCGCGGTGACGGCAGCAGCGCTGAGTTCGGTTCGGTGCCACTGTTCGCGGGCACCTTCATGATCACGGCCATTGCGCTGTTGGTCGCGGTGCCTATCGGTCTGTTGTCAGCGATTTACATGTCGGAGTACGCGCCTCAACGGGTGCGCACGATCGCTAAACCGGTGCTCGAAGTGCTGGCAGGTATTCCCACCGTGGTTTACGGCTTCTTCGCCGCCATTACCGTGGCACCGATCATCGTCAATATTGCCGGCTTCTTTGGGCTGGACGCGTCTTACAACAACGCCGTTGCGCCGGGTGTGGTCATGGGCATCATGATCATTCCGTTTATCTCCTCGCTCTCTGACGACGTGATCAACTCGGTGCCCGATAGCATGCGCCAGGGCTCGCTGGCACTGGGAATGACCAAAGGCGAAACCATTCGCGACGTGGTCGTGCCTGCGGCACTGCCCGGTATCATCTCTGCGGCGCTGCTGGGGATGTCCCGAGCGCTGGGTGAAACCATGATCGTGGTCATGGCGGCCGGTATGCGCCCGAACCTGACGGCCAATCCCTTGGAAGACATGACGACAGTGACCGTCCGTATCGTGGCATCGCTGACCGGCGACCAAGAGTTCGAGAGTGCGGAGACGCTGTCAGCCTTTGCACTGGGCCTGGTGCTGTTCGTCGTCACTCTGACGCTCAACCTGGTCTCTGTATTAATGATTCGTCGCTTCCGCGAAAAATACCGCGTGAACAACCTGTAACGCCGAGGAACTGATTCGATGAGCCACTCTTTTGACGAGATCAGCCAGCAGCTTAAGCGGCGTCACCGTAAGTCGGCCCGCCTGAAGTGGGTCTCCATGGGCGCGCTGGGTTTAGCAGGCCTGTTCTTGGTGCTGTTCTTTGCCGACATGCTGAGCAAAGGGTTGCCTGCGTTCCAGCAGGCCTATATCAATACCGAGATCAACTACACCGAAGAGGCGAGCCGCGATGGTCGTCAAGCGTTTGACGAGGAGCTGGTGCCGCTGATTAGCCGCACCGAGGTTCGCGTCATTCCGCTGCAGCTGCGCAATAACCCCGACATGATCGGTACCTCCGAGCAGCGCTGGATGCTGGCCAACAGCGAAGTGGACCAGTATCTGAAAGGACACCGCAACAGCTTGAGCGACGAAGAGAAAGCCGAAATCGACGAGCGGGTTGCTTCAGGTCAGGTGGATTTGCGTTTCAATAAAACGTTCTTCGGCTCAGGGGATTCGAAAATCGCCGAGAACGCCGGTATCTTGTCGGCGGTGGTGGGGACGGTCATGACCATGATCGTGACGCTGCTGATCTCTTTCCCCATTGGCGTGATGACGGCCATCTATCTGGAAGAGTTCGCACCGGATAATCGTTTTACCCAGATCATCGAGATCAACATCAACAACTTGGCAGCGATTCCATCGATTCTGTTTGGTCTGCTAGGTTTGGCGATCTTCATCAACTTCTTTGGCGTGCCGCGCTCATCTCCGCTGGCAGGCGGTATGACGCTGGCGCTGATGACCCTTCCCGTCATCATCATTGCCACCCGTACGGCACTGCGTAGTGTGCCGGACTCCATTCGCCATGCGGCATTTGGCGTAGGCTGCTCGCGCTGGCAAGTGGTTCGTGATCACGTTCTTCCGCTGGCGATGCCCGGTATCATGACCGGTTCGATCATTGGCCTGGCGCAGGCGATGGGTGAAACTGCACCGCTGATCATTGTAGGGATGGTGGCCTTCATTCCGGATGTCAGCGCTTCCTTTACCCAGGCAGCCACGGTCATGCCCGCGCAGATCTTTACCTGGTCAGGCGAGCCGGAGCAGGCCTTCGTTGAAAAAACCGCTGGTGGCATCTTAGTGCTACTGTCTGTGCTGATTTCGCTCAACGCCTTTGCCGTTGTGCTACGCAAGAAATTCGAGCGCCGCTGGTAAGCCAGCGCCCAAGAGGACACTTTATGAATAGCCAAGCACCCATTATGAATCAGCAGCATGCACCAGACGTTGGCCAGCCCTACACGCGTAACGAGCAAGCATGTCACGATCTCAGCATTCGTGTTCGCGACCTCAACCTGTGGTACGGCAAGAGCCAAGCGCTGAAAGGGCTGAACATCGACCTGTTCCAGAAGAACGTGACCGCGCTGATTGGCCCTTCGGGGTGCGGTAAATCGACCTTTTTGCGCTGCTTGAACCGTATGAACGACTTGATTCCCAGCGTACATATTGAAGGCCTGGTGGAGATGGACGGCCAGGATGTGAATGCTGGCAAGATGGATGAAGTGGCGCTGCGCCGCCGCGTAGGGATGGTGTTTCAGAAGCCTAACCCGTTCCCGAAATCGATCTACGAAAACATCGCTTACGCGCCGCGTATGCACGACCTGGTGAGCCGTAAAGCCGACCAGGACGAGCTGGTCGAGAAGGCTCTGCGCGATGCTGGCTTGTGGAACGAAGTGAAGGACAAGCTGCAAGAGCCGGGCACTTCGCTCTCTGGTGGTCAGCAGCAGCGTTTGTGCATTGCACGAGCCATTGCCGTTCAGCCGGATGTGATTTTGATGGACGAGCCGACGTCCGCTCTGGACCCGATCTCCACGGCCACCATCGAAGACCTGATGGACAAGCTGAAAGAGCAGTTCACCATCGTGACCGTGACGCACAACATGCAGCAGGCGGCGCGCGTGGCGGACTACACGGCGTTCTTCCATCTGGGGGAAATCATCGAGTACAACGACACGAAAGTGATGTTCTCGACCCCCGCACAGAAGAAGACCGAAGACTACATCTCAGGCCGTTACGGCTAAATAGACTGCTGTTTGTTGGCCCGCTGTCATGGCGGGCTTTCAAGCAGCGTTTTTTTGACTACCAACATATGTTTTTTCGTATATAAGCGGTAGGCTGGGCCTTTATTGCATATTTGGAGACTTCCCTTATGTCACTTCGCATCGGTATTAATGGATTTGGCCGTATTGGACGCCTAGCGCTGCGCAGCCTTTGGTC
The DNA here is from genome assembly GCF_024124605.1 of Halomonas sp. CnH100-B. Classification (NCBI taxonomy): domain Bacteria; kingdom Pseudomonadati; phylum Pseudomonadota; class Gammaproteobacteria; order Oceanospirillales; family Halomonadaceae; genus Halomonas; species Halomonas sp. CnH100-B. The sequence continues at coordinate 649,208 of NZ_JAMXRX010000002.1, forward strand.
GCAGGTGGCGACAGGCGAGGTGACCTTGGTGCGTATCAACGACCCTGGTGGTGATGCGGCCACCTTTGCCCATTTATTGGAGTTTGATTCCGTCCACGGCCAATGGACGCCAGGAAAGGGCATGACGTCGCGTCAGGATGCCATCGTCATTGATGGACATGAGGTGGCCTTTAGCTCTCATAAAACCATCGCGGAAAGCGATTGGTCCAGCTGCGACGTGGTCATCGAATGCTCCGGTAAAATGAAGAGTACCGACAAGCTGCAGGCTTACCTGAATCAAGGCGTTGGGCGCGTGGTGGTGAGTGCACCGGTGAAAGAGGAGGGCGTGCTCAACGTGGTGGTGGGCGTGAACGATCACCTGTTTGAGCCAGCCAAGCACCGTATTGTTACGGCCGCTAGCTGCACCACTAACTGCCTAGCGCCGGTCGTTAAAGTGATTCTCGAGCATTTCGGTATCCTTCATGGCTCGATGACCACCGTACACGACATCACCAACACCCAAACCATTCTCGATGCCCCTCATAAAGACCTGCGTCGTGCCCGCGCCTGCGGCATGAGCCTAATCCCCACCACTACGGGCTCGGCGAAAGCCATTACGGCGATTTTCCCTGAGCTGGAAGGCAAGCTTAACGGCCACGCGATCCGTGTGCCGCTGGCCAACGCGTCGCTCACCGATATGGTGTTCGAGCTTGAGCGGGAAGTAACCGTCGAGGAGGTAAATCAAGCGCTGAAGGCCGCCGCCGAAGGGCCGCTGAAAGGCATCCTCGGTTATGAAGAGCGCCCGCTGGTATCGATCGACTACCGCACCGACCCGCGCAGCTCGATCATTGATGCCCTCTCAACCATGGTGGTGAACGGCACTCAGTTAAAGCTCTACGCCTGGTACGACAACGAGTGGGGCTATGCCAATCGTACCGCCGAGCTGGCACGTAAGGTGGGCAAGGAGCCAGTGGGTCGTGGCTGAATCGCTGCTGGATAAAGTCAAGGCGCTACCGTTCGAGGTGCGCCAGTACATGCTGATTACAGGCAACTATTGGGCGTTCACCGTGACCGACGGCGCGCTGCGGATGCTGGTGGTGATGTATTTCCACCAGCTAGGCTACTCGCCGTTGGAAATCGCCATGCTGTTCCTCTTCTACGAAGCGTTTGGCGTGGTGACGAACTTGGTGGGGGGCTGGTTAGGGGCGAGATTGGGCTTGAACCGCACCATGAACGTGGGGTTGGGTCTGCAAATCGTGGCGCTCGCCATGCTCATGGTACCGGCGAGCATGCTGACCGTGGTGTGGGTCATGGCCGCTCAGGCGCTGTCAGGCATTGCCAAAGACCTCAATAAAATGAGCGCAAAAAGCGCTGTGAAGGTGCTGGTGCCGGCCACGAGTGCCAATGCCAACAGCGCCTTATATCGCTGGGTCGCTATGTTGACCGGCTCTAAAAATGCCCTGAAAGGCCTAGGCTTTTTCGTTGGCGGTGTGCTGCTCACGCTGATTGGCTTTCGCGGAGCCGTTATCGCCATGGCGGTGATGCTGGCTGTCGTGCTGTTGCTATCGCTCTGGCGTCTCAAGGGCGATTTGGGCAAGCAAAAAGTCAAACCCAAGTTCACCGAGATCTTTTCTAAATCCCGCGCCATCAACGTGCTCTCGGCCGCGCGGTTTTGCCTGTTTGCCTCGCGCGACGTGTGGTTCGTCGTGGCGCTGCCGGTCTTTCTTTATGATCAGCACGGCTGGAGCCACTGGACCGTCGGCGGGCTATTGGCGACCTGGATCATTGGTTACGGTGGCGTACAAACCCAAGCACCAAAGCTCACTGCACTGCTAAAAGGCGATGCGCGAACCATCACCGCTGGGTGGGCCGCCGCCCTGGCCGTTTTGGCCATCCTGCTAGCGCTACTTCCCTTGGCGCAGGTAGGCTGGCTAGTGGTGGGCCTGTTGGCGTTTGGCGTGCTGTTTGCCGTGAACTCCAGTTGGCATAGCTACTTGATCGTTCACTATGCCCGGGCCGACGGCGTCTCGATGGACGTCGGCTTTTACTATATGGCCAATGCCATGGGGCGCTTGGTCGGCACGCTGCTCTCCGGGTGGCTCTATATGGCGTACGGCCTGAGCGCCTGCCTCTGGGTAGCGGCTGCCTTGGTGGCGGCAAGCGCCGTCATGGCCCTTGCGTTGCCCAAGCAGGTGGCGTGAGCAAAGCGCACCACGCCGATTCACGGCGTGGGCGTGTCCTGGTGCCCTGCGCGTAGCGGGGCGCCATCGACGAAGAGTCGCTGGAGTTTCCACCAGCCTTCCACCCGTAGTCGCAAGCCCTGCCGAGCAAGCTCTGGGGCTACCCAGAGCCAGACCCCTTCGAGAAAGTGGCTTTCAAATGCCGATGTGTCGTCAGGTGCATGTGTCTCAGCGATGGCGATACGCGACGTGCCTCCGCAGCAGCCGTGACGGGGGGAGCATCTCACGGTGACCACGCCCCCTTGTTGCTTGATAAACGCAGCCGCTGTTTCTTCTATATCAATGATCGGGTTCATTGCTGCGTGAGTGCCTCTTATTGGGGTGGATAGTCAACACGCTCGCCATCCTCTTTCACAAAGTGCGCCACCGGCCGATCCAGCAGCGCTAGCACCTGTTCGGAAGGTCGGCAGAGTTTTGCCCCTTTGGGGGTGATGACGATTGGGCGATTGATGAGAATCGGGTGGGCCATCATGGCATCGATAAGCTGCTCATCGTCTAGCGTTGGGTCATCCAAGGACAGTTCATCGTAAGGCGTGCCTTTGCGGCGCAGCAGCTTTCGCGGTGGCAGCTTCATCATCGCCAGCAATTCTACCAAGCGCTCTCGGCTTGGCGGTGTGTCCAGGTAGTGGATCACGTCAGGGGACTCCCCTGACGCCTTGATCATGGCTAACGTATTGCGGGACGTTCCACAGTTAGGGTTGTGGTAAATGGTTACTGACATGAGGGGGCGTCACGTTGGCTAGGGGTATGATGAAACGCGGGCGATAGGCGAGTGGGGTCTTGCTCGGCTTTATGTGCGTTGGCGGCGTCGGCCCACCATATGAGCTGCGCGAGCGTCCGACCAAAATAGCTTTCCCAGCGCTCCTGCTCCGCCTGAAATTGTCCATCGCTATCGATGGCTTCGTGGGCCTTCGGGATATGTATCATCGCTGAAACGGGCAAGCAGCCCAGCTCGGATAGAAACGAGCGCATATTCACCGCCGCGCGGGCGCCGCCCCACTGGCCCATGGAGTAGGTCACGATGGCGCTGGGTTTGAACGCAAATAGCGACGCGCCAAAGTGATTCAATAAATGACTCAGCGCCGGGCTCATCGCGTGATTGTACTCTGGGCTGACCATCACGTAGCCGTCTGCCCGGTCGATTTTCGTTGCCAGGGCATCCAAGTCATCCGGTACGGTGGAGGCAGAGTAGGCAAAATGCGGTTTAAACGGACCGCTCAAATCGAATGAGAGCGGGTCAATAATCTCCGCCGTCGTATCGCGCTGGGCGCTGAGTAAGCGCAAGCACGCTTTGGCTACCCGCTCGCCCAGGCGGGCGGGCGCGGGAGGCGTTGACGCTCTGGTCGAGCCGAGAAAAATCAAATAGTGCGCCATCAAGCAGGCTCCTTAAGCATGAGTAGGGAAGTGCTGGCGCGTGTTATTGGCAATGCGCACTAGGGCCAGCATCAGCGGGACTTCTACCAGTACACCCACCACCGTAGCTAGCGCAGCGCCCGATTGCAGGCCGAACAGCGCGATGGCGGCGGCCACGGCAAGCTCGAAAAAGTTGCTGGCACCAATCATCGCCCCAGGTGCCGCAATAGGGTGCGGTACGCGCCACGCTTTTGCCCAGCCATAGGCAATGAAGAAGATCAAAAACGTCTGCAGAATTAGTGGAACGGCGATCAGTACGATATGCAGCGGATTGTCGAGAATGACATCGCCCTGAAACGCGAACAGCAGGACCAGGGTAATGATCAGGCCCATGGGCGTGATAGGTCCAATGCGCTTCATAAAAACGTTGTCGTACCACTGGGCACCGCGCTTGGCGATAAGGGTTTTCCGCGTGAGGTAGCCTGCTGCCAGGGGAATGACGATGTAGAGCACTACCGACAGCAGGACCGTATCCCAGGGCACCTGAATATTAGAGATGCCCAGCAGCAAGACCACGATCGGCGCAAAGGCAAACAGCATAATCAGGTCATTGAGCGCCACTTGCACTAGCGTGTAGGCTGCGTCGCCACGGGTCAGATAGCTCCAGACGAAGACCATCGCGGTGCAGGGCGCCGCACCCAGCAAGATGGCTCCCGCGAGGTATTGGCTGGCTAGGTCATCCGATATCCAAGGTTTAAATATCACCATGAAAAACAGCCATGCCAGGGCAAACATGGTGAAGGGTTTGATGAGCCAGTTTACCGTGGTGGTGATGGCCAGCCCCTTCGGCTGACGGCGAACGCCAGCAATGGCGCTAAAGTCAATTTGCGCCATCATGGGAAAAATCATCGCCCATATCAGTACGGCGATCGGGATCGACACCTGCGCGTATTCAAAGTGTGAAAGAGCCTCGGGAATGGCGGGAGCCCATTGGCCTAACGCAATACCGGCCACAATCGCAGCGGCGACCCAAAGCGACAGATAACGTTCGAAAAGCCCCATGTCAGCACTGCTGGGGGCTGCTTGCTCCTGATGTGACATGCTCGCTCCTTGATTAGATAGCCCGCTGGTTAACGCGCTTGGAGAGCTCTTCGGCACTCTCTTTACGCTCTGAGTATCGGTCGGTGAGCAAGTCGCTGCGCTCTCGTACCAGTAGAGTGAATTTTACGAGTTCTTCCATGACATCCACGATGCGATCATAAAACGGCGACGGCTTCATGCGGTCGTTGTCATCGAACTCCATAAAGGCTTTGGGCACGGACGATTGGTTAGGGATCGTCACCATGCGCATCCAGCGGCCCAAAATGCGCAGCTGGTTCACCGTGTTAAAAGATTGTGAACCACCGCAGACCTGCATCACGGCCAGGGTTTTGCCTTGGGTAGGGCGTACGCCGCCCAACGCCAGGGGTATCCAATCAATTTGTGCTTTCATAATGCCCGTCATCGCCCCGTGACGCTCTGGCGAGCACCACACCATCCCATCTGCCCACTGTGCTAGGGAGCGCAGCTCTTCCACCTTAGGGTGGCTGGCATCTTCGGCATCAGGGAGCGGCAGGCCACGCGGGTTAAAAATGTGTGTTTCAGCGCCCATCGCGTTCAGCAGGCGGGCGGCCTCTTCAACCGCCAAGCGGCTAAATGAGCGCTCACGAAGAGAGCCGTATAGCAGTAGCACCTTGGGGGCGGGAAGCGAGGAGGGCGGTAACCCCAATGATTCGAGGCTAGGGGTTTGAAAGCACTCAGGGGCGAGATTGGGTAACTCCTCAAACAGGGCCATGGGGGCTCCTTGGTCGACAATCGATAGGTGGCTTTCATGATATATGTTTTTTCGTATATTTCTAGCCGCCTGTCTGGGTTGCAATATCTCCGTCATCATCGGGGCGTATGGTGACGATGTAAAATTAAATAAGAGGTTGTTGAATTATGTCGAAGCGTCGCGTGCTCTTTCTCTGCAATGCCAACTCTGCGCGCTCTCTCATGGGGGAGGTGCTACTTCGCCATATGGCCGGTGATCGCTTCGAATCCTTCAGTGCGGGCTCGGAACCTGATGAGCCCCATGCGTTAACCCTTGAAGCCTTGAAAAAACAGGGTCTTTCGACAGAGGGGCTGCACAGTAAGTCGCTGGATCAATTCGAGAACGACACGTTCGACGTGGTGATCGTACTGTGTGACAAAGCCCAGCAGGCGTGCCGGGAGTGGCAAGGAAAGGCTGACGAGATTTTATTCTGGGACATCCGTGACCCTCGTCTGATGAGTAAGTTGGATGCTTACGAGCAGGCGCTGTTCGAGATCCGCCACCGTTTACAGCTGTGGCTACCGCTACAAAAAAGCTGATCATTCCTATCTCGACGGAGTGCACCATGAAATTCATCAATAACTTAAGCGTCAAAGCAAGCTGGACGCTGGTACTCGTGACCTTTACCTGCTTGGTGCTAGCCATCGGCGGCTTGGGTCTGTTTGCCAACCAATTTGGGCGCGATGCGTTTACATCGATGCAGCAGCGTGACATGGCCCAGGTGCGTGAGCTGAACAGTGCTTACACGCAGCTACTGCGTGCCCGGGTACAGATGAATCGGGCGGCGGAGTTGATTCGCACGCCGTCGTTCGATCGTCCCGAGCCGCTGCTGGAAGAAGCGGAACGACTGCTGGCTTCGGCGTCCACGCACTTTGATGCTTTCGAGGCGAGCTTCCCAGAGGGGGAGTTGCCGGATCTAGTCGGGCAATTGTCTAACGATTTCCAATCCCTGGTGAATAACAACCTCAACCTGCAGATGATGATGCTGGAAGAGCGCGACGTGCGCGGCTTTTTATCTGGCGAGTCACGGGTCGATGACAGCAGCCAACAGTTCGTCAATACGGCGGAAGCCTTCTACGGCTACTCGGTAGCGCGTGGTGCTGGTCTGTCCGAACGCTTCGAAAACGTCTCATCGTTGCTGTTCATGGGTGTGATCGGAGTCGTCGTCCTGGCACTGCTGGTGGTGGGGCTCGTGGTATGGGGCGTGCGTCGTAACGTACTGCGTCCACTGCGCGTCATCACTCAGCACTTCAAACGTATTGCTAAAGGTGACTTATCCTCGCCGGTGGAAGCGCACGCCAATAATGAAATTGGCTTGCTCTTTACCGAGCTGGCGAATATGCAGCGCTCGCTGACTACGACCGTGAATCAGCTCAATAACAGTAGCCAGCAGGTCTATACCGATAGCCAAGCCATGGCGACACAAAGCCAGCAGCTGGCTGGCCAAACCGACTCTCAGGTGTCGGCACTGCAACAAATGGCCGCCAGCCTCGAACAGCTCACCGCCACGGTCAATCAGAATGCGGAAAGTGCTGCCCACGTCAATCGCTCGACCACTGACGTGTCTCACAAGGCGCAGCAGGGAGATGAGGTCATTTCCCAGTTCATCGCCACCATGCGGTCGATCAACCAGCACTCCGAAGAAATCCAAACCATCATTACCGTGATCGAAAGCATTGCTTTCCAAACCAATATTTTGGCATTGAACGCGTCGGTCGAGGCCGCTCGTGCCGGTGAGCATGGTCGCGGCTTTGCGGTCGTCGCCAGCGAAGTGCGAGCGCTCGCCACGCGCAGTGCCGATGCCGCCCACGATATTCGTGCGCGCATCGAGGCATCCCGCAAGAGCGTCGAAGAGGGGAGTGAACTGTCTCAGCAGGCGGGGGAGCACACGCGGGCCATCATGCAGGCGGCGACCGAAGTCGAGCACTTGATGGCACAAATGGCCAAAGCGTCCGAGGAGCAGCGGCGCGGTATCGAAGAGGTCAACGTGGCGGTCACGCAGATCGATGCGACGACGCAAGACACGATGCGGTTGGTGAATCAAACGGCGCAGAGTGCCGAAGGGCTGACACAGGAAGCGCTGCAGATGCGTGAATATGCAGGGCAGTTCCAAATAGCCGAAGGTACCGACAGTGCTGAGGCCGGCGAGGAGTCGGTGGAAGAGTCGCAGCCTCTAGAGCAATTGGATTGGCAGGCCATGGCTAGCGCTGAATCGGAGGATCGTGATTATAAGGACAATATGCGCGCCCTGGCATAAAGCAAAGCCAAGGCACGCGATGGGCGAGCTGTTGGGCGTTTAATCCATCAGCTCAACGGCAACGGCGGTGGCTTCTCCACCGCCAATGCAGAGGCTGGCAATACCGCGTTTTCCTCCCTTGGCGCGTAGTGCATGGATCAGCGTAGCGATGATCCGCGATCCCGTGGAGCCCACCGGGTGGCCTTGAGCGCAAGCACCGCCAAAGACGTTCACTTTGTCATGGGGCAAGCCTAGGTCGTCCATGGCCATGAGCGTCACGACGGCAAAGGCTTCATTGATTTCGAACAAGTCGACATCGTTGACGCCCCAGCCCAGCTTTTTCATCAGTTTATCGATGGCACCCACCGGCGCAATGGTGAATTCGCTTGGGTGGCGCGAGTGTGTCGCATGCCCCAGCATTTTTGCCAATGGTTTAACGCCATGGCGCTGCGCGGCTGCATGGCTTGCCAAAATGAGTGCCGACGCGCCATCGGAGATGGAGCTAGCGTTGGCTGCGGTGATGGTGCCATCTTTGGCAAACGCTGGGCGCAGCTGCCGTATCTTGTCTAGCTTGGCTTGAAAGGGTTGCTCATCGTGGGAAACGATCGTCTCACCCTGGCGCGTCGTCACCGTGACTGGCGCCATTTCGGCGTCCAAGTCGCCGTTGTTGGTGGCGGCCATCGCCCGCTCTAAGGACGCAATGGCGAAATCATCCAGCCGCTCGCGCGTATAGCCCCTTTCTGTGGCTACTTCTTGGGCAAAAACGCCCATTAGCTTGCCCGTTTCGGCGTCTTCCAAACCGTCCAAGAACATGTGGTCTTTCAGCTCGCCGTGGCCCAGGCGGTAGCCGCTGCGCGCTTTGGTCAGCACGTGGGGAGCGTTGGACATCGACTCCATGCCGCCTGCCAGCAGAATGTCGCCGGTGCCTGCTTTGATCAAATCATGCGCAAGCATGGCTGCTTTCATCCCCGAGCCACAGAGCTTATTGATGGTCGTGGCACCGTTGGCATCTGGAATGCCTGCCTGGCGCATCGCCTGGCGGGCAGGGCCTTGTTTGACACCAGCAGGCAGCACGCAGCCCATGATGCCCTCTTCGATGGAGGCGGCATCGATACCTGCGCGCTCGATGGCAGCGCGGATCGCCACGGCGGCAAGTTCAGGGGCGCTCATACTGGAAAGGCTGCCCATCATGCCGCCCATCGGGGTGCGAGTGGCGGATAAAAAGACGACGTCGGTAGCGCTACTCATTGTCTATCTCCTGATAGATTTTTTGTGATTATCGGGCTGAGTGTTTAGCGATGCGTTGACCCGTTCGCGGGCCTGTGGTCTTCTCCTACGTAACCAAGCAAGCGCTAGTGTAAATGACATGAATGTAATGAATGCATCTCCTCGCCGCAAGGAATTGACGCGCTTAGCAGCTCAGCTATTCGTCCAAGAGGGCTTTGATCGCACCACGGTGCGCATGCTGGCCCAGGAAATGGGCATTAAGTCCGGCAGCCTGTTTCATCACTTCAAAGACAAGCAGGAAATTTTGGCGGCCGTGATCGAGGAGGGCACCCAAAATGCGCTTGGCATTGCAAAAGCCGCGCTGCAGTCTTGCCCTAACAATGCGGAGGCACGGCTTCATGCCATGGCAAGAGCCCACCTGGAAACGCTCTTTACCGATCGCAACGCCCACGTGGTGGCGCTGTTCGAGTGGCGACGGTTAGACCCCGCTGCCAGCGCGCATCTGAGCCATCTGCGTGATGCATACGAGGGGCTATGGGTCGAAGTGATCGATGATGCCCTAGCGGCAGGGCTAATTCATGGTGACCGCTTTCTCGTCTCTCGCTTCATTCTGGGCGCGTTGAACTGGACCGTCCGCTGGTATGACCCTAACGGCCCGCGTACGCCCGATGAACTCGCCGATGAGTTAGTGGCCATGATTCTCTCCCGCTAAGGCGTGATGGCTCCTCTTCTCAATCGACCAACGTCTAACCTTATTGCGTCGCTTGTGGCTTGCGCTCTTGGGTAAATGCTTTTAGCGTTGGTCTATCGGCAGGTTTCCGTTAACGTAAACGCACAATAACAGTAATGCGATGAAGAAGCCTGCCTGTCCGAGTGCTCACGACCAACAACACAAGAGAGCCGTCATGACAGTCACCCCCACGTCACTCCCCCCGTATTCGACTTTTCTAGAAAGCTTTTCGGTGGATAGCGTCGTCGCCAAGCTAGACGATCATCAGGATGGGTATTTGAATGCCTTTGAGGCCTGCTGTGGCCGACATATCCGCCAAGGGCGGGGCGATGTCGTCGCACTGGTACATGAAGATACCCAGGGCGTCATCCATTCGCTGACCTACGCAGAGCTGGATCAGCAGAGCGGTCAATTAGCGGGCTGGTTCCAACACCAAGGGCTGGGTGAGGGCGATCGAATTGCCTGCATGTTGCCCCGTTCGGTCAATTTGCTGATTACCGTGCTGGCAACCTGGCGCATTGGGGCCGTCTACCAGCCGCTGTTCACTGCGTTTGGGCCGGACGCCGTGGATTATCGGCTTAGCCGAGCAGACACCAAGCTGGTGATTACCGATCGCGTAAACCGCTATAAATTCGACGGTTTGAGCCAGTGTCCACCGGTATTGGCGGTGGGCGGCGCAACCCGAGAGCACCCTAACGATCACGACTGGCAGGCTGCGTTGACGTATACGTCAATGAGTGACAGGCCGCCTAGATTGTCGCCGGATAAGCCGTTTCTACAGATGTTTACTTCGGGCACGGTGGGAAAGCCCAAAGGTGTCGCCGTGCCGCTGTCGGGTATGACCGCATTTGCGCTCTATATGGAGTTGGCGGTCGATCTGCGTGAGGATGACCGGTTCTGGAACATGGCAGATCCAGGCTGGGCCTACGGTCTCTATTACGCTATTGCAGGGCCACTGCTCTTGGGCGTTACCACGCACTTTTGCGAGGCTGGTTTTAGTGCTGAGGGCGCGTTGGCCTTTATGACACGTCATCGCATTACCAACTTCGCGGCGGCACCTACGGCTTACCGATTGATGAAAGCGTCAGGCCTGTTTGACGACGCTCATCAAACGTTGACGCTGCGAGCAGCCAGCTCTGCAGGGGAGCCGCTCAACACCGAGGTCGTCACCTGGGTCGAAAAATCCTTGGGTTGCCCGGTCATGGATCATTATGGCCAAACGGAAACCGGAATGACCTGTAATAACCACCACTCTCTCGAGCACCCTAAGCATGTGGGGGCCATGGGCGTTCCTATGCCGGGCTACCGTCTGGCCATTCTCGATGCGGAATACAATGAGCTGCCACCCGGTGAGCCCGGTGTGCTGGCGGTGGATATCAAGAACTCACCCGCTCACTTTTTCCAAGGCTATACCTGGCAGGAGAAAGACCCCTTCGTTAATGGCTACTACCTGACCGGCGATGTGGTGATTCGCAATGAGGATGGTTCGTTCCAGTTTGCAGGCCGTGACGATGACATCATCACGACTGCAGGGTATCGGGTAGGCCCGACAGACGTTGAAAATAGCGTGATGACACATCCAGCGGTGGCGGAATCTGCGGCGGTGGGGCAGCCAGACGAGATTCGTGGCGAAGTGATCAAATCCTATATCGTACTGCGCAATGGTTACGAGCCGAGTGATGCCCTGGCCGAAGAAATTCGCCAGCAGGTGCGCGAACGGCTCTCTACTCACGCTTTCCCTAGGGTGATTGAGTTTGTCGATGAGCTACCTAAAACACCCAGCGGCAAGATTCAGCGCTTCAAGTTACGTGCTCAAGCGGCAGAGCAAGTACGTCATCACTCATAATTCATAGGACATGTGCCATGCAGGTAAAGGATCGTACGTTTTTGATTACTGGCGCTGCCTCGGGTCTTGGTGCGGCCACGGCAGAACGGCTGGTAAGCGCTGGCGCCAATGTGCTGCTGTGCGATATGAGTGATCGCGTGTCGAATCTAGCAGTACAGCTGGGTGCTCAGGCCAAAGCCTGTGTCGCTGATATTACCTCTGCCACCGATATGCAGCAGGCGATAGATACGGCGGTGGCGTTGGGTGGCGAAAGCGGGCTTTCTGGCGTGGTTCACTGTGCGGGTGTGGTGAGCGTCGCCAAGCTAGTGGATCGAGAAGGCAACCCTGCCGATCTTGATAGCTATGCGCGCACGGTCCATATCAATTTGGTCGGCACTTTCAATGTGATGCGGCTCGCGGCCGCTGCGATGGCTAAAAACCCGCCGGGTGATAGCGGTGAGCGTGGTGTGATTATCAACACAGCGTCTATTGCGGCGTTCGATGGGCAGGTGGGGCAGTGTGCCTACAGCGCCTCTAAGGCGGGGGTCGTGGGAATGAGCCTGCCAGCGGCGAGAGAACTGTCCCGACATGCCATTCGCGTCATGGCCATTGCGCCTGGGGTATTTGAAACGCCGATGATGAGTGAAATCCCTGACGAGGCTGCACAGGCGTTAGCTGCTGCCGTGCCTTTCCCCAAGCGTTTGGGTAAGCCTGAGGAGTTTGCACGGCTAGCAGAGCAGATCATTACCAACCCCATGCTTAATGGAGAGGTAATTCGTTTGGACGGCGGTATCCGAATGCAATAACAGCTTTCAAGTAAGTCTTTCTGGTTAGCCTGCTCGAGGTTTTGAGCAGGCTTTTTTGTATTTAAGAACAAGGGTTTATATGAGTGGCTACCAAAGTAGTAGCGCCTTTGGAGGTTTAATTCAAACGACTGCTTGACTGTGTCGAGCGTGCGCGCTAATTTTCAAACATGTGTTTGAAAGGCGTTGGTTAAGCCCGGCTCTTTCAGCCCCCTGCTTAGGAGAAGTGACATGCCCAGCTATCAAGCCCCTCTGCGCGACATGCGTTTCGTGATGGACGAAATGTTTGATTACCCAAGCCACTACGCGGCGCTTCCCCATGGTGATGAAGCGTCTCCTGATGTCGTAGGGGCGATTTTGGAAGAGGGCGCGCGCTTTGCTCGCGAAGTGTTGCTGCCACTCAATCAGAGTGGGGATGAAGAGGGGTGTTTGCTGGAGGGCGGAGAGGTCAAAGCGCCCAAAGGCTTCAAAGAGGCCTATCAGCAGTATGTCGAGGGCGGCTGGCCGAGTTTGGCGGCAGATCCTGAACAGGGTGGTCAGGGCCTTCCTCATTCGCTGGCGATGATGCTTTCCGAAATGATCTGCGCCACTAACCTAGCGTGGGGAATGTACCCGGGCCTTTCACACGGCGCGGCGGATGCGCTGCGTCATCACGGTACCGACGAGCAGAAGGCGACATACCTCACCAAGCTGGTAGAGGGTGTTTGGACGGGCACGATGTGCTTGACGGAGCCACACTGCGGTACTGACCTTGGTTTAATTAAGACTCGTGCGGTGCCCGCTGAAGGTGATGCTTACCAAATTACGGGCACCAAGATTTTCATCTCGGCCGGTGAGCACAATCTTGCTGAGAACATTGTGCATCTCGTGCTGGCCAAGCTGCCGGATGCCCCTGAAGGCTCTAAAGGTATTTCGCTATTCGTGGTGCCCAAGTTTCTGCCGGACGCTGCGGGTAATCCAGGCGAGCGCAATGGCGTCAGCTGTGGTTCGCTTGAGCACAAAATGGGTATCCATGGTAATGCCACCTGCGTTATGAACTTTGACGGCGCAACGGGTTACCTAGTGGGCGCGCCCAACAAAGGCCTGGCCTGCATGTTCACCATGATGAACGCTGCTCGCCTAGGCGTGGGTATCCAAGGCTTAGGGTTGATGGAGGCTAGCTTCCAAAACTCGCTAAGTTATGCCCGTGACCGCTTACAGATGCGCGGGCTGTCGGGTGTCCAAGCACCGGATAAAGTCGCTGACCCTATTATTGTGCACCCTGATGTACGCCGTATGTTGCTCACTCAAAAAGCCTTTGCCGAAGGCGGCCGCATGCTGGTGCTGTATACCGCTCAAATGCTCGATATCGTGGAGCACTGTGCGCCGGGGGCAGAGAAAGAGCGTGCCGAGACTCTCCTCGGCCTACTGACGCCCATCGTGAAAGCGTTTCTGACAGAAGTGGGCTTCGAGTGTACTAATGAGGGGGTGCAGATATTTGGTGGGCACGGCTTCATCAAAGAGTGGGGGATGGAACAGCTCGTTCGCGACGCGCGTATTACACGCCTTTATGAAGGTACGACCGGTATCCAGGCGCTCGACTTATTGGGCCGTAAGGTTCTAATGAGTCAAGGTGAGTCGCTGAAAGTATTCACCAAAGAGATTCACAAGTTCTGCAAAGCAGAAGCGGATAACTCCGCATTGAAAGAGTTTATTGAGCCGCTGGCTAAGCTGAACGCCGAGTGGGGCGAGCTCACCATGGGTATCGGTATGAAAGCGATGCAGGACCGTGAAGAGGTAGGAGCTGCCAGCGTCGATTACTTGATGTACTCAGGCTACGTGACGGTTGCTTACCTGTTCGCACGTGCGGCCAAGCAGGCCGCCGCCTCCCAAGACGGCGATGATGCTGCTTTCTATCAGGCAAAGCTGAATACCGCGCGGTTCTATTACCAGCGCTTGTTACCGCGCACTAAAGCGCACGCTGCCATGATTCAAGCAGGGGCGGGCAGCTTGATGGCCATCTCAAGCGACGATTTTGGCCTGGGCTTCGAGATTTAAGCCTAGGCGTTTACCAGGCACTCTCTGGTCAGGGTACTGATCGGTGGTTTGCGGCAGACTTGCTTTTGGCATCGTCTGCCGCTTTTTTTACAAAACCCTCTTGCCAACCCGGCTTCGAATCCGTAAAGTACGCATCCGCTGCCGGGGACGCCAAGCGTTACCAGCGGTGAATGAGGTTAAAAACCTCTGGTTTGTCAGGAAGTTAGCACCGTCTCGTTATTGATTGGATCGCTCGCTTCACTCGCTGAAAACAGCGGTTGACAAACACCACGGAATGCGTAGAATACGCCTTCCTCGCTGAGGCAACACGGTTCAGGTCATCGAGCCGGCACAGCGAAACAGCTCTTTAACAATTTGATCAGGTAATTCATGTGGGCGCTTGCCGATGAGGGTGAATCATCACCTATTATCAAGGCAAGCGACTCGTCAAATAGGCTTCGGCCTAATGAATGAATTCGTTTGACCCTTGAGCCAAGTTTGGTTCGCTTCTGTGGCCTCGGTCACAGGCAAGAACCGCATTGATCTTAAACTGAAGAGTTTGATCATGGCTCAGATTGAACGCTGGCGGCAGGCCTAACACATGCAAGTCGAGCGGTAACAGATCCAGCTTGCTGGA